>CAIVGN010000029.1 GCA_903905455.1 uncultured Archangium sp. | reverse complement strand
CGACGCCGTCGGCCGTCACCGTGGCGCCGGCATGGGCGGCGGTCACGACGAGCGCGAGCAGACGCTCAACCAGTTGCTCGTGGAGATGGACGGCTTCGAGTCGAACGAGGGCGTGATCATCATCGCGGCCACCAACCGGCCCGACGTGCTCGACCCCGCGCTCCAGCGCCCGGGCCGCTTCGACCGCCGCATCGTGGTGCCGCGCCCCGACCTGAAGGGCCGCCTGGGCATCTTGAAGGTGCACACCCGCCGCGTGCCTCTGGCCGACGACGTGGACCTCGACATCATCGCCCGTGGCACCCCCGGCATGACCGGTGCCGACCTGGAGAACCTGGTCAACGAGGCGGCGCTCTTTGCCGCGCGAAGCAACCGCGAGCGCGTCACCAAGTTCGACTTCGACCAGTCCCGCGACAAGGTGATCATGGGGCCCGAGCGCAAGTCGATGATCATGACCGAGGCCGAGAAGCGGCTGACGGCGGTGCACGAGGCCGGTCACGCGCTGGTCGGTCGCCTGCTGCCGGGCTGCGACCCGGTGCACAAGGTCACCATCATCCCCCGCGGGCAGGCGCTCGGCGTCACGAGCTTCATCCCCACCGAGGACAAGCTCAGCTATTACAAGAAGAAGCTGATGGACCAGCTGTGCATGTCGCTGGGTGGACGCATCGCCGAGGAGCTCACGTTCGACGAGATGAGCTCCGGCGCGGCCAGCGACATCGAGCACGTCACCGGCCTCTCGCGCGCGATGGTCACGCGCTGGGGCATGAGTGAGAAGCTCGGGCCGCTCATGTTCGGCAGCGGCAACGGCGAGGTCTTCCTGGGCCGCGACTTCGGCAACCGCGCGGAATACTCGGAAGAGACGGCGAGGCAGATCGACGCCGAGGTCCGCAACCTGGTGATGACCTCCTACGATCGCACCAAGAAGCTGCTGCAGGAGAACCTCGAGGTCCTCAAGCGCATCAGCGACGCGCTCATCGAGTACGAGACCATCGACGCCGTCGACCTCGACATGCTGATCGCCGGCAACCCGATGACCCGCGAGAAGCCCGCGCCCCGCGTGACCTCCTCGCCGGCCCCGAAGGACGACAAGAAGAAGGACAAGCGCATCCTCGACGCGCTCGACGGGCTCCCCGGGAAGATCGAACCCGGGACGGCCTGAACCATGATCTGGGCACGGCCGCTGTGCCTCACTGACTCGGCCGTCTCGATGTGGGTTCGCTCCAGCCTCACTCCGGAAGGAGTGGGGCTTTTGCGTTCTGGCCTCGAGACGCACGCGTTGGTGACGGGCCTCGAGGAGGACTCGCGGGAGCTGTTGGTGGAGTTGGTCGGCGCGGGGTGGGTCGGGGGCTCGGGCGACGCGGCGGTGATCCGCTACTCGCGGCTGTCGGTCGAAGCGTGGGTGGCGCGGCTGGGGACGTCGGGCCTGGGCGTCGCGCTGGGGCGCCTGCTGCACGTGGGGGTGAACCCTCAGCCGGTGGCGTTGGGCGGGGCGCGCTTCGACTGGGGCTCCCGGACGTACGTGATGGGCATCGTCAACGCGACGCCCGACTCGTTCAGCGACGGAGGCCGCGACACGGAGGCGGCGATCGCCCACGGGGTGGCCCTGGCGGAGGCGGGCGCTGACCTGCTCGACGTCGGCGGTGAATCGACCCGGCCCGGCGCGGCCGCGGTGTCCGAAGAAGAGGAACTGCGGCGGGTGGTGCCGGTGATCGAGGCGCTGCGGCTGCAGGTACCCGGCGTGCCCCTCTCCGTCGACACCCGCAAGGCGAAGGTGGCCCGGGCGGCGGTCAAGGCCGGCGCGGTGCTGGTCAACGATGTTTCCGGGCTGCGCGACGACGCGATGCTCGACGTGCTCGCCGAGACCGGGGCCTTCGCCTGCGCCATGCACATGCTGGGTACGCCCGAGGTGATGCAGGCCGAGCCGCGCTACGACGACGTGGGCACCGAGGTGCTCGACGCGCTGGAGGGGGCGCTGCGCCGGGCCGAGGCGCGTGGCGTGCTGCGTTCGCGGCTGTGGGTCGACCCGGGCATCGGGTTCGGCAAGACGGTCGCGCACAACCTGTTCCTCCTCGAGCGCCTGGGCGACCTGCGCCTGCTGGGCGCGCCGGTGCTGGTGGGGGTGAGCCGCAAGGCGTTCCTCGGGGCGTTGACCGGCGGGAAGCCCGCGGCCCAGCGCGTGGTGGCGAGCGCGGCGGCGGCGGCGGTGCTGGCCTCGACGGGAGCGGTCGACGTGCTGCGGGTGCACGACGTCGCGGAGACGCGTGATGCGCTCGCGGTGGCCGACGCCATTCGCCTCGCTCGTGACGGTGGAGCGCGCTTCCGCACCTGATAGAGGGCGTCTCATGGCTTCTGAGACGACCCACCCCAGGCTCTTCGGCACCGACGGCGTTCGCGGTGTCGCCAACGTGTTCCCCATGACGGCCGAGATCGCGATGCAGTTGGGTCGCGCGCTGGCCTACATGATTCGCAACGGTGAGCACCGGCACCGGGTCATCATCGGCAAGGACACGCGGCTCTCGGGCTACATGATCGAGCAGGCGCTGGCCTCGGGGATCATGTCCATGGGCGTCGACGTGCTGCTCGTTGGCCCCATGCCCACCCCGGCGGTGGCCCACCTCACCAGTTCGATGCGCGCCGACGCCGGCGCGGTGATCTCCGCGAGCCACAACCCGTACCAGGACAACGGCATCAAGTTCTTCTGGCGCGACGGCTTCAAGCTGCCCGACGAGACCGAGTTGAAGATCGAGCAGCTGATCTTCGAGAAGTCCCTCGACTCGCTGCGCCCCACGGCGACGGCCATCGGCGGCGCGACGCGGCTGGAAGACGCCGCCGGCCGTTACATCTCGCAGGTCAAGGCCACCTTCCCGCGCGAGCTGACGCTCGAGGGCCTGACGCTGGTCGTCGATTGCGCCAACGGCGCCGCCTACAAGGTCGCCCCCACGGTGCTCAAGGAGCTGGGCGCGAACGTGATCGAGCTGGGCGTGGAGCCCGACGGCAAGAACATCAACCACGAGTGCGGTGCGCTGCACCCGGAGAACCTCGCCAAGGCGGTGCGGGAGCACAAGGCGCACCTCGGCATCGCGCTGGATGGTGACGCGGACCGGCTGATCGTCGTCGACGAGAAGGGCAAGGTGGTCGACGGCGACGCGATCATGGCGATCTGCACCGGCGAACTCGTGGCGCGGAAGGAGCTCGCCAAGAAGACCCTGGTCTCGACGGTGATGAGCAACATCGGCCTCGAGCGCGCGGTGGCCAAGTGGGGCGTGAAGGTGGTGCGCACCAAGGTCGGCGATCGGTACGTCGTCGAGGAGATGCGCAAGCACGGCTACTCCCTGGGCGGCGAGCAGTCGGGCCACCTGGTGTTCATCGACCACGCGACCACCGGTGACGGCACGCTGGCGGCGCTGCAGGTGCTGGCGGTGATGTGCCGCGCGGGCAAGCCCATGAGCGAGCTGACGAAGATCTTCGAGCCGGTGCCCCAGGTGCTCCTGAACTTCATGGTCAAGGAGAAGCGGGAGCTGGTGCACCTCCCCGCCGTGACCAGGCTCATCGCCGCCGTGGAGAAGAAGCTCGGCAAGGACGGCCGCGTGCTGGTGCGCTACTCGGGCACGGAGCCCAAGGTGCGCGTGCTGGTCGAGGGCATCGACGCCAAGAAGATCAAGCAGTACGCGGAAGAGATCGGCGACTCGCTCAAGAAGGCGCTGGGTGCATGACGCTGCACTTTCGTGACGAGGGGGAGGGGAGGCCGCTCGTGCTGTTGCATGGGCTCGGGGCCTCCTCGCGGGTGTTCGACCCGCTCTTCTCGCGCATGAAGGGGCGCCGGCTCATCAGCCTCGACTTCCCGCGCACGGCGCGGTCGGGGCGGTGGTCGGCGTCCACGCCGCCGGAGCTCACCGGCGAGCTGCTGAAGTTCCTCGAGTCGCGCCACGTGACGTCGTTCGAGCTCTTCGGGCACTCCTTCGGAGGCCTCGTCGCGCTGCAGCTGGCGTCGGTGGTGCCGCAGCGGGTGACCCGGCTGACGGTGGCCAGCGCGCCGGCCATGGGCGTGCCGCCCCAGTTCAAGCTGTTGCTCGCCAACCCCCTTGCGGACCTGTCGATGGGGTGGTTCGGGAAGCTGCCCGTGTGGCGACCCGCGCTGCGTGCCTACCTGTCGATGATCTGGGGCGACTCGAGCCAGCTCACCGACGCGCAGTTGGCGCTGTACGAAGAGGCGGTCACCGCGCCGGGCTTCAGCGAGGGCATGCTCGAGGCGTTGAGGGCGGTGGGGAACTTCCAGCTGCCCGTCGCCGCGCTGCGCAACGCGCCCTTCGAGAAGCAGTTGCTGTGGGGCGAGAAGGACCGGCTGGTGCACCCCGTCCAGGGTGAGCAGTTGGCGTCGGCCATCGGCGGGAAGCTCAGCGTGTGGCGGGACATCGGCCACTGCCTGCCGGAAGAGAGCCCCGAGGGGTTGCTGGCGGCGCTCTCCCGGGCCTGACGCCGGGCAGGCTTTGCGAATGCGACGGGGCAGAAGTTCGGGTGTAGAAAACCCCCATGCCCCAGCGTCTTGGAGTCAACGTCGATCACGTCGCCACCCTTCGTCAGGCGCGCCGCACCACGTACCCCGATCCGGTCACCGCGGCGGCCATCGCCGAGCTCGCCGGCGCCGCGCAGATCACCATTCACCTGCGCGAAGATCGCCGGCACATCCAGGAGCGCGACCTGAAGGTGCTGCGCCAGACGGTGCAGACGCTGCTCAACCTCGAGATGGCCGCCACGCCCGAGATGGTGAAGATGGCCTACGAGCACAAGCCCGACATGGTCACCCTGGTGCCCGAGCGCCGCGAAGAGGTCACCACCGAGGGTGGGCTCGACGTGAACTCCCAGAAGGACGCCATCGGCAAGATCGTGAAGAACCTGAAGGACGGGGACATCATCGTCTCGCTCTTCATCGATCCCGACATCGACCAGGTGAAGGCCTCGCACAAGGTGAGCGCCGACCGCATCGAGCTGCACACCGGCCGTTACTGCGAGGCCCGCACCGACAAGGATCGCCAGCGCGAGTTCAACCGCCTGGTCGACGCCGCGAAGACCGCCGGGAAGCTGGGCCTGGGCTGCGCCGCGGGTCACGGGTTGCACTACGAGAACGTGCGCGCGGTGGCGAAGTTGCCGGAGATCGATGAGCTCAACATCGGCCACGCGATCGTCGCGCGCGCGGTGATGGTGGGCTTCGATCGCGCGGTGCGCGAGATGGTGGAGATCCTGAGGAACCCGTGAAGCGCGCGTTGACCGCCGTCGAGATGCGGGCCGTCGACGCGGCGTCTGCCGAGCACGGCATGCCCGGCTCGGTGTTGATGGAGAACGCGGGCGAAGCGCTGGCCCAGGCTGCGCTCGCCGAGGCAGGGGAGGGCGGCCGGTTCTTCATCCTCTGCGGCATGGGGAACAACGGCGGCGACGGGCTGGTCGCGGCGCGCAAGCTGGCGGGGCTGGGCCGCACGGTCTTCTGCGAGCTCACCGGCGACGGCGCCGCGCTCAAGGGCGACGCGGCGCGGAACTTCGAGGCGCTGCAGGCGAGCGGGCTCGTGCCTGCGCCCATCACCTCCGCGGTCGTCCCGGGTGACGTGGTGATCGACGCGCTGTTGGGCACGGGGCTGAGCCGCGCTCCGGCGGGCCTGGTGGCCGACGCGATCGGGCGGATCGCCGCCTGGCGTGCGGCGGGGGCGAAGGTGGTCTCCGCGGATCTCCCGTCGGGCCTCGACAGTGACGCGGGGACTCCGTTGACCCCCTGCGTGACCGCGGACGTGACCCTCACCTTCGGCTTTGCCAAGCGGGGCCAGGTGATCGAGCCCGGCGCGAGTCGGTGCGGGCGCCTGGAGATCATCGACATTGGCATTCCCCGCGCGGCCCAGAGCGTATTGCGCGAACCGCCGCTGTTCCTGCTCGAGGAGTCCGACGTGCGCGCGCGGGTTCCGAAGCGCGGCGCGGACTCGCACAAGGGGACCTACGGGCACGTGCTGATCGTCGGCGGGAGCCGGGGGAAGACCGGCGCCGCGGCGCTCGCGGCCATGGGCGCACTGCGGGGCGGGGCGGGGCTGGTGACCGTCGCGACCCGGCCCGAGGCGCTCGTACCCATCATGCAGCACGCGCCGGAGATCATGGGCGTGGAGTTGGTCAACGACGGCCCCCTGGGCCTGCGCGATCTGAACGCGCTGCTCGAGGCCGCCGAGGGCAAGAGCGCGGTGGTCATCGGTCCGGGCATCGCTCGCGGGGTGGAGACGCATCGGCTGCTGGCGGACTTCCTCGCCGAGCTGAGCTGCCCCGCGGTGATCGACGCCGATGCGCTCAACGCGATCGCGGGACACCTCGAGGTGCTCGGCCAGGCGAAGGGTGGGCTGGTGCTCACGCCGCACCCCGGGGAGATGTCCCGGTTGGTCGGGTTGACCACCGCCGAGGTGCAGCAGAACCGGGTTTCGATCGCCCGGAGCTTCGCGAAGGATCACGGCGTGGTGCTGGTGCTCAAGGGCGCGCGCACGCTGATCTCCCGGAAGGATGGGACGGTCTTCGTCAACGCCACCGGGAACGCGGGCATGGCGACGGGTGGGACGGGCGACGTGCTCTCGGGGTTGATCGGCGCGTTGCTGGCCCAGGGCCTTTCGACCGAGGACAGCGCGGTGGTCGGTGCGTGGGTGCATGGCGCCGCTGGTGACGTGGCCCGGGAGGCACGCGGCGAGATGGGGTTGATCGCGTCGGACGTGGTCGCGGGGATCGGTGAGCTGTGGAAACGGTGGGGGCGGTAGTGGCTGGGCTTCCCCTCGCCCCGATTTCGTTCACGAGCCGTGAGACCGAGCAGACCGCGGCCCTCGGGCGGGCGCTGGGGGCGGTGCTCGAAGAGCATGACTACGTCGGTTTGCGTGGACAGCTCGGCGCAGGCAAGACGCTCTTCTCGCGGGGCGTGGCCGAAGGCGCCGGGGTGCCCCTCGATGACGTCTCGAGCCCCACGTACTCCATCGTGCAGTCGTACTCGGGCCGGCTGCGGCTGCACCACGCCGACCTGTACCGGCTGACCTCCGACGCCGACCTGTTCTCCACCGGGTACTACGACCTGCTCGAGGAGCCGGGCGCGTTCCTCGTGGAGTGGGTCGACCAGATCGCCGGTGCCGCGCCTGATGACGCGATGCGGATCTCGATCGAGGTGACCTCGCCCGACGCGCGTACGATGCGGGTCACGACCTCCGGGCCGAAGAGCGAGGCGTTGCTCGCCCGCTGGCTCGAGGCGATCGCTGCAGGAACTTCGTCGTTGCCGGGTTGACCAGGTCGGGAGCGAAGGCCGCCGCGTTCACGGCGTCTTCTTCAGGAGTTCCTTTCGGATCAACTTCAGCTCCTCGCGCCGCTTCACCGTGGGCCGCGGGTAGCTCATCTTCAGGCTCCGAAAGACGTCGAGGATGATCTCCGCGACGATCAGGCGTGCGCTCGCCTTGTCGTCCGCGGGAATGATGTGCCAGGGCGCCGTTGGGGTGCTCGTAGCGCCGAGGCACGCCTCGTAGGCCACCATGTACTCCTTCCAGAACTTCCGCTCTTCGACGTCCGCGAGGCTGAACTTCCAGTTCTTGTCGGGGTCGTCGATGCGATCCACGAAGCGCTTCTGCTGCTCCTTCTCGGACAGGTGCAGGAAGAACTTGATGATGCGCGTGCCGTTGCCGTTCAGGTGGTCCTCCAGGTCCACGATCGATCGATACCGCCCCTTCCAGACGGCGGGCTCGTCGAGCAGCAGTTCGTCAGGCAACCCCTGCGTGCGGAGGATCTCCGGGTGCACCCGGGTGATCAGCACCTCCTCGTAATAGGAGCGGTTGAAGATCCCGATGCGGCCGCGCTCGGGCAGCGACTGCGTAGTGCGCCAGAGAAAGTCGTGGTCGAGCTCCATGGCGCTCGGGTGGCTGAAGCTGAAGACCTGGCAGCCCTGGGGGTTGATCCCGGACATCACGTGACGGATGGCGCCGTCCTTTCCCGCGGCGTCCATGGCCTGGAAGATGACCAGCACCGCGTAGCGATTGGATGCGTAGTGGAGGCGTTGCAGGTGACTGAGTTCCTCGACCTGCGCCTGAAGGTGTCTCCGGTAGTCCTTCTTCGACGTGTAGGGCGCCTTCGCGCGTGTCGGCCACTTCTCGAGGTCGACCTTCGTGCCGGGAGGGACGCGGAAGTCGGCGGGTTTGATCTTCATGGTGTGCTCCCTGTCCCGGCACCGGGCTGGGTCCAGGAAGTGTCGAGCCTCACCGTCTACGCATCAGGTGTGCCGTGAGCCGTTGCGGGGCCATTCCGGTCGGTTGCGACGGGCCCAGCGGCACGATGATCCCTCGGCCCATCACTCTGATGCGGCGTTCGCCGGCGGGCTCACGGCGATCGCTGCAGGAACTTCGTCAGCGCCGGGTTGACCAGGTCAGGCCGCTCGGCGTGCACGAAGTGGCCACAGCCCGGCACCTTCTCGATCTCCAGCTTCGCTACGAATCGCTCCGTGCCGGGGACCAGGTCGGCGTAGCCCAGGGCGGGATCGCTCAGGCCCCACACCAGCAGTGTGGGCGCTGCGATCTCGTCGTAGCTCGGCGCGGTGAAGGGGTGCCGCAAGCCGCGGAGCACCATGTCGCGGTACCAGCCGATCATCGCCTTCGCCGCCCCGGGGCGCTGCATTCCATCCCGAAAAGGGCGCACCTCTTCGGGAGAGAAGTGATCGCGGTCCATCGACGAGGCCTTGAGCACCCTCACGATGTTCCCCGCATCGTCGCGCGTCAGCAGCCACTCGGGCAGCAGGGGCACGAGGAAGAAGAAGAAGTACCAGCTCTTCTTGAGCTGGGCCCACGAGGGCTTGCCGAACAGCGCCTTGCGCATCACCACCGGGTGAGGGCAGTTGAGCACCACGAGGCGATCGCAGAACTCCGGGCGCTTCGCCGCGAGGTGCCAGGCCAGCGCGCCGCCCCAGTCGTGGCCGACGATCTTCGCCCGGGTTTCCCCGAGGCTCTCGATGAGGTGGCACACGTCGCCCACCAGGGTGTCGATGTCGAAAGGGCCGTGCTTGTCGGTCTCTCCGTAGCCGCGGAGATCGGGCGCGATCACCCGGAACCCGGCGTCCGCGAGCGGCTGCAGTTGGTAGCGCCACGACCACCAGTTCTCGGGGAACCCGTGCAGCAGCACCACCAGGGGGCCCTCGCCGAGCTCGACGTAGTGCATCCGCAGGTTGGGCAGCGCGACGGTGTGGTGCGTGACCGCGAGGTCGCCGGGCTTCACTTGGAGATCGGCCGCACCGACAACTGGAGCCCCTCGTCGATGGTGACGAGCGAGTCTTCGGCCACCTCGCTCCAGGTGACGCCTGGCAGCGCGAGCTCGGTGCTGGCGATGGCCGCGAGCGAGGGCGAGGCGCTGGCGTAGAGCGAGCGATCGCGGCGGGTGCAGAAGAAGCGCCGGCCGTCGGTGACGAGGAAGTTCATCGCCGAGCGCTTGCCGGGGCTGGCGTCGTCGCAGAGGGCCTCGGTGGTGCGGAAGGTGCGCGTCAGCGCCTCGATCACCTCGTCGAACCCGGTGCGGCCGTCGAGGTAGGTGCGGAAGAGGGCGAAGCAGCGCTCGGAGTCGGTCTCGCCCTTGAGCTGGGCCCGGAGCTCCGGCGCGATCTCCGCCTCGTAGCGCGCGCGCACCTGCTCGAAGTGCTTGAGCGTGCCGTTGTGCATGAACACCCAGGGCCCCGCGGCGAAGGGGTGGTTGTTGCGCGGGTTCACCGTGCCGACCGAGGCGAGGCGAATGTGCACCGCCATGGACTCGATCTGCTGCCCACCCAGGGCTTCAAAGCGGGTGCAACTCGCGGCCGAATCGACGCGCGTCTCGAGCACCGGGCCCTCAGGCTGGAACACCGCCACGCCCCAGCCATCCTTGTGCTCGGTGGCGAGCTGCCTCAGCCCGTCGAAGGCGGGCCGGACGGAGATGGGCTGCGAGGAGCGGACGGCGAAGATGCGGCACATGGGGCACTTCTCTTGTACCGCTCGCCCGACCCAGATTCCAAATCAGTAGAGCGGGCGGCCTGCCTTCACCACGTGGGCGACGTCGTTCATCGCGAAGTGGTACGGCAACGCCCGGTAGCTGGAAGTGTTGAAGATCACGACATCCGCCGGTGAGCCGACCTGCAAGCGCCCGAGTTCAGGCTCGGCGATGGCGTCGGCCGCATGGCGCGTGAAGCCCAGGTAGGCCTCGGCCGGGGTCAGACCGTTCTCCACGCAGGCCAGCCCCATGGCGAGGAACACGTTCTCGGAGTGCGAGCTGCCGGGGTTGCAGTTGGTGCACAGCGCAACCCTCACGCCGGCATCACACAGCGCGCGACCGGGAGCGAAGGGGCGGGCCTTCGCGAAGAGCGTCGAGGTGGGCGCGAGCACGGCCACGGTGCCCGCGGCGGCCAGGGCGGCGATGCCTTCGGGGGAGATCTGCTCGAGGTGATCGGCGGTCACGGCGCCGAGGGAGGCCGCGAGCTGGGCGCCTCCATTGGGGGTCAGCTGATCGACGTGCAGCCGGGGGAGCAGGCCCCGCTTTCGACCCGCCTCGAGGCAGGCGCGGGCTTCTTCGTGGGTGAACGCGGTCTGCTCGACGAAGACGTCGTTGAAGCGCGCCAGCTTCTCGGCCGCGACGACCGGGAGCAGCTCGTCGATCACCTTCTTCACCCAGCCCGCGCGGTCGGCCTTGAACTCCGGCGGCACGGCGTGGAGCGCCAGCAGCGTGCCGATGAGGGTCACTGGCTGGAGCTCGCCCAGGCGGCGGATGACCTTGAGCATGCGCAGCTCGGTCTCGAGGTCGAGGCCATAGCCGCTCTTCACCTCGGCGGTGGTCACGCCGTGCCGCAGGAGCCGCTCGAGGCGGGGGAGGGCGAGATCGATGAGCTCGGCCTCGCTCGCCGCGCGGGTGGCGGTGACCGTGCGGGCGATGCCGCCTCCGGCCGCGGCGATCTCCAGGTAGGTCTGGCCCTGGCAGCGCTGCTCGAACTCGCCCGAGCGATCGCCCGCGAAGACCACGTGCGTGTGGCAGTCGATGAAGCCCGGGCCCACGAAGCCGCCGCGGGCGTCGAGCTCCATGATGCCGCGCGCTGGGGGTTCGGTGCCCAGCCAGGCCACGCGGCCGTCGCGAATGCCCAGGGCGCCGCCCACCAGCGGGGCGAGCTTTGCTTCGGCGCGACCCTCACCGGTGCAGGTGAGGATTTCCGAGGTTCCGTGGATCAGGAGATCGAAGCGTTCCATGCGTGTTCCTTTGATTCGGCCCCTCACCCCGGCCCTCTCCCCGCTTCGCAGGGCGAGGGAGTTAGACGGTGATGCCGGGGATCTTCACGCCCCGTTCCTTCGCGGCGGTGATCGCCTCGTCGTAGCCCGCGTCGGCGTGGCGGATGATGCCCATGCCGGGGTCGGAGAGCAGGGTGCGCTCGATGCGCCTGGCCGCGCCCTCGGTGCCGTCGGCGACGATCACCTGGCCCGCGTGCAGCGAGTAGCCGATGCCCACGCCGCCGCCGTGGTGGAAGGACACCCAAGACGCGCCGTTCACCGCGTTGATCATCGCGTTCAAGATCGGCCAGTCGGCCACGGCGTCGGTGCCGTCCTTCATCGCCTCGGTCTCGCGGTTGGGCGACGCCACGGAGCCGCAGTCGAGGTGATCGCGACCGATGACGATGGGCGCCTTCACCTTGCCGGTGCGGACCAGCTCGTTGAACAGCAGGCCGGCCTTGTGGCGCTCGCCGTACCCCAGCCAGCAGATGCGCGCGGGCAGGCCCTGGAACTTCACCTTCTCGCCGGCCATCTTGAGCCAGCGCACCATGTGCTTCTTCTCGGGGAAGAGCTCGATGAGGGCGTCGTCGGTGACCTTGATGTCGGCGGGATCACCCGAGAGCGCCACCCAGCGGAACGGGCCCTCGCCGCGGCAGAACATGGGGCGGATGTAGGCGGGCACGAAGCCGGGGAAGTCGTAGGCGTTGGTGACGCCGCCCTTCACCGCGCCGGCGCGCAGGTTGTTGCCGTAGTCGAAGACGTGGCAGCCCAGCTCCATGAAGGCGAGCATGGCGCGCACGTGATCGGCCATCGAGCGGTGGCTCAGCTCGACGTACTTCGCCGGGTCCGAGACGCGCAGGGCGAGGGCGGCCGCCAGCGGCATGCCGGCCGGCACGTAGCCCGCGAGGGGATCGTGGGCGCTGGTCTGATCGGTGACCAGGTCGGGCTTGAAGCCGCGGCGCACGAGCTCGGGCAGCACCTCGGCGCAGTTGCCGATGACGCCGATCGACCGCGGGAGCTTCGCGTCCTTCGCGGCCTTCACCAGCGCGAGGGCCTCGTCGAGGTCCTTCGCGATCACGTCGATGTAGCCGGTCTCGATGCGGCGCTGGGCGCGCGTGGGATCGACTTCGACGGCCAACATCACGCCGCCGGCCATGGTGCACGCCAGGGGCTGCGCGCCGCCCATGCCGCCGAGCCCACCGGTCAGCACCACGCGGCCGGCGAGATCTTCGGTGCCGAAGTGCGTGCGGGCGGCCTGCACGAAGGTCTCGTAGGTGCCCTGCAAGATGCCCTGGGTACCGATGTAGATCCACGAGCCGGCCGTCATCTGGCCGTACATCATGAGGCCCTTCTTCTCGAGCTCGCGGAAGTGGTCCCAGTTGGCCCAGTTCCCCACGAGGTTCGAGTTGGCGATCAGCACGCGCGGGGCGTCGACGTGGGACTTGAAGATGCCCACCGGCTTGCCCGACTGGACCATCAGCGTCTCGTCGTCGCCGAGGTTCTGCAGCGCCAAGACGATGCGATCGAAGCTCGGCCAGTCGCGGGCGGCCTTGCCGGTGCCGCCGTAGACCACGAGATCCTGCGGGCGCTCGGCCACGTCGGGGTCGAGGTTGTTCATCAACATTCGCAGGGCGGCTTCCTGCACCCAGCCCTTGCACGACAATTGGTTTCCGCGCGCGGCGCGGACTTCGCGGGGTCCACTCATGGCGCGGGGGTATAGACCACCGCTTCTGCTCTCGGGTAAGGCCGATGCCATGACGCGTCAGGTCGCACTCGGAGCCATCGTCGCCTTCGGTCTCACCGTTCTCGTGCTTTCGGTGTGGACGCCCTCGGCGCCGGTGATCTCGGCCGCGCCGACGCCAGTCCCCGTGGCCGCCCCGGCGCCCTCGATGCAGGGTGAGAAGCCGCCGCTCAAGGTCATGCCGATCCGGGACCTGAAGCCCGGGCTGATGGGCCAGGCGGTCTTCGCGCGCACGGGCGTCACCGCGGGCGGGGCGTTGGAGCTCGGCGACGCGGGCGCTCCGTGAGGTGGGGGGTGGTGCTGCTGCTGGCGGGCTGCGTGACACCGCCTGCGCCCCGGCCCGCGCCGGAGGTGCCCGCGCCCGTCGTCCCGGTGGTGGTGGACGCGCAGGCCCCGCTCAAGGCGGTGGTGGCGCAGTTCATCGCGGCGAGTGAGGCCCGGCAGTTCGACCAGGTGCACGCGCTGCTCTCGAAGCCCCTGCGGGAGCGGTATTCGCCAGACCAGCTGGCGCGCGACTACGACGCCGAGCCGCTGGCGGTCGAGCGGGTGGCGGCGATCAAGAAGGCGTCGGCGCGCTTCACCGAGTCGAAGGACCAGGCCCGGGCCACGCTCGAGTGGGCCGCGGGGCGGACGTTGCGCCTGGTGCGCGAAGACGAGGGCTGGCGCATCGCCACCGTCGAGTGACTACTTGAGGAACTCGCCGAGGCGCCCCTGCAGGCCGAGGTGCGTGGCGGCGGCCTCGAGCATCTTCTTCTCGCGGGAGTCGATCTTCCCGTCGGCGAGGGCGACCTGCACCAGCTCGCGCAGGAACGACTCGGCCTCCGAGGAGCCCTTGACGATGAGCTTGTTGAACATGGACGTGGGGGGCGCATTGAGGGCCAGCTCGACGTTCGCCCAGGGCACGCTCCAGCGCTCGGAGGCCATCTTGAGCAGCGCCTTTTCCTTCTCGTCGACGACGCCGTCGGCCATGGCCATGGCGGCCATCAGGTAGACGAGGCGTTCGCGTTCGTCCTTGTCGGGCACGCGCTGGGCGACGGACGAGGTGCGTGAGGCCGCGGGCTGGCCGCCCTTCGAGCGCCACCATTCCCAGCTCCCGAAGTCCTGCATCACCCAGTCCTTCTCGCCCGACGCGAGCTGGGCCCCGCAGAACTCGCAGGTGGGCTGGCCGTTGTCGGTGAGCGGCGCGTTGCAGGTGGGGCAACGGTTGGTCGACATGCCGGTGTCGGTGGACTTCGCGCCCGAGGCCCGCTCGAGGAGCATCACGTAGCGCTGGGGCTGGCTGGGGAGCGCGGGGGGCTTGCCGCCCTTCGGCCCGATGCCGATCTTCGCGCTCCACCGGATCTCGATGGCGGCGACGTCCTTGCCATCCAGCAGCGAGAGCTGCTGGGTGTTGACCGCGCCGACCGAGCACTCGACGAAGAACTTCTGCTTTCCCTGGGAGGCGAGGTGGTCGAGGCCGCCCTTCACTTCGTCCTGGAAGGAGGGGCTGGCCACCTTGGCGAGGCGGCCCACGTCGGAGAGGGTCTGGGACTCGACCCACTTCCAGAAGATGAGGGAGGCGCGGTCTTCGAGGGCCTCGGTGGTGAGGGTGGGGTCGGTCTGGCGGGCCTTGGCGAAGCCGTCGGGCACCTGGGGGTGGGGCTGGAACTGGGAGCCCTGGGTGATCTCGGCGAGCACCCAGTCGTAGTGGCCGCTGTTGACGATGGCCCCGCAGAACTCGCAGGTGTTGGCCGCGCCGCCGCTGAACTCCGCGCCGCAGTTGGGGCACTTGCCCTGGCTGACGTCGCCTTCGACCCTGGTCTGCGCGCCCGGCTTGCGCACGAAGGACCAGACCTCGGTGAACTGCTCGGGCTTCTTCTTCTTGGCGAGCACCTGGGCCTGCACGTCGGAGAAATTCGCCGGGGCGTCGTCGTCGCAGACCTGGGCGGTGACGCGGATGTGCACGGTGTCGAAGGCGTCGTTCTGCTCGAGGCCGATGATCTGCAGGTCGAGGACCTGGGGATCGGCGAGGGCGTCTCGCACCCCGAGCAACTCCATCAACTTCGCCTGGGTGACGAGGCGCTGGAAGGTGGCGTCCGAGAGGTACCTGCGGACCGGCTCGAGGTTTCGCTTGAACCAGGCGTCCTGGAGTTCGAGGAACTCGCGCTTGGTGCGGTCGAAGAACTTCATGAGATCGAAGTTCGGGTCCTTGGCCTTGAGGGCGCTGACCCAGCCGTCGACGGCCGACGCGGTGACGTGGGTGCGCGCCTCGGCCTCGGCCTTGTCGATGGCCTTGCGGGTCGAGGTGTCGCCGTCGTTGGCCTTCTTCCAGATGAAGTAGCCGACGATGAGGATGATGGTCAGCGGGATGCCGACGGTGGGGTGGCGGAAGATGAGCCACACCAGGATGTCGATGAGGAAGCTGGCGTCGCCCCCGGAGTCGGACGACGAGTTGCCGGAGTCGAAGTGCTCACCGCCGCCGACGCGGGCGAGGGCGGTGGTGCCGAGGAGCGCGATGAAGCTGACGACGAGCGGTGGGAGTCGGGCTATCCAACGTGCGCGCATCTGCATGGCGCGGAACTTACCCAACGGGAGTTGCACCGTATGTCCGAATTCATGATCGAGTCGCACGGGCCGTTCGAGACCTGGACCATCAACGGCGAGGCGAAGCGCAACGCGTTGTCGCGGGCCATGGTGACGGAGCTGGCGGCGAACGTGGCGCGGGTGTCCGGGGCGGACCGGTCGGTGCGGGCGGTGGTGGTGCGCGGTGCGGGGACGAAGGCGTTCTGCGCGGGGGCCGACCTGAAGGAGCGCGCCACCATGACGCCTGACGAGGTGAGGGCCTTCCTGTCGCTGATGCGCCAGACCTTTCGGGCGCTCGAGTTGTCCGACTGCGTGTTCATCGCCTTCGTCAACGGGGCGGCGTTCGGGGGCGGGACGGAGTTGTCGTTGTGCTGCGACGTGCGGGTGATCTCCGCGGAGGCCGAGATGGGGCTCACCGAGGTGAAGTTGGGGATCATTCCCGGGGCGGGTGGGACGCAGCGGTTGCCCAGGTTGGTGGGGAAGGGCGTGGCCAAGGAGCTCATTCTGACCGGGCGACGGGTCGCGGCGGATGAGGCGGTCAGATTGGGGCTCGCGTCGCGCATCGGGACCCAGGAAGACGCGCAGGGGCTGGCGAAGGTGATCTGCCAGAACGCGCCGATTGCCGTGGCGCTGGCGAAGCACGCGATTGACGAGGGGGCGCACCTGGATCTCGACGCGGCGTTGTCGGTGGAGCAGCAGAAGTACGCGCAGACGATCGGGACGGAGGATCGGATCGAGGGGCTCAAGGCTTTCGCGGAGAAGCGGCCGCCGGTGTACCGCGGGAGGTGAGGGTGGGCAGGACGGGCGGCTTCGATGGGGGCTGTTCGTCTCCTGCGATCGGCAGAGATCGTCTCGGTGTTTGGGTGCTCATGATCGCCCCAATCCCATCCTTTCCCCCCGGGGAAAGGGGTGCGCTCATCTGCCGCGCGGCTAGACGGGATTCAGAGTCGAATGGGGCAAGGCCTCAAGGTGCAGGACCGACCGCAGCGCAGATCGCCGACGCTTCTTCTCGATGGTCTTGGCATGCGCCTGATCCACCGCCCAGGCAGCAACATCTGACTTCCTGTCGTGGCTGCCGAAGGCAGCACCTGCTGCTTCACGTTGCTGCTGCTTCAGCGCCCCGCGTCGCCTCTCACGAAAACCGTCGAGGTCCGACGGTGGATCAGGCAACCCCGACCGTTCCTGAAAATGGAGGCCCGGCCCCGAATTTCTGTGCGCTCGTCTAGCCCGCGCGGCAGATGAGCGCTCCCCTTTCCCCGGGGGGAAAGGAAGGGATTGGGGCGATCCCGGGCACCCAAACACAGAGACGACCTCTGCCGATCGCGGGAGACGCACGCCTCCCATCGAAGCCGCGGTGCACCCGGAGACATCCTGACCGTTACGGATTCAACGCGCTGCGTCTGGTCGTTGGTCGTGTCACGACGAGTCGAAGTCGGTATACGCCCGCCCATGGAATTCGAGCTTCCCGACGACATCCAGGCCCTGAAGAAGACCGTGCGCGACTTCTGCGAGAAGCGCGTGAAGGACAAGGCCCGCGAGTGGGACCACTCCGAGAAGTTCCCCCTCGAGATCGTCCGCGAGATGGGCCAGTTGGGGCTGCTGGGCATTCGCATCGGTGAGGAATACGGCGGCGCGGCCATGGGCGCGCTGGCGGTCGCGGTGGTGGTCGAAGAGGTGGCCCGCTACGACGGCTCGCTCGCGCTCACGGTGGCCTCGCACAATGGCCTGGGCACCTCGCACATCCGCATGTTCGGCAACGAGCGGCAGAAGCAGCAGTACCTCCCCAAGCTGGCGACCGGTGAGTGGCTGGGCGCCTGGGCGCTCACCGAGCCGGGCAGCGGCTCCGACTCCGCGGGCATGAAGACCACCGCGGTGAAGAAGGGCGATTCCTGGGTGCTCAACGGCTCGAAGATGTTCATCACCCAGGGCACCGTGGGCGACGTCTTCGTGGTGCTCGCGGTCACCGACGCGGCCAAGCGCCAGAAGGGCATCACCGCCTTCATCCTCGACAAGAGCCTCAAGGGCTTCAGCCAGAAGTCGATCCACGGCAAGCTGGGCATGCGCTCGTCGGACACCGCCGAGCTCCACCTCGACCACGTGGAGGTCGCTGATTCTCAGCGCCTCGGCGAGGTCGGCATGGGCTTCGTGGACACCATGAAGATCCTCGACGGCGGCCGGATCACCATCGGCGCGCTGGCCTGCGGCCTGGGCCGCGGCGCCATCGAAGAGTCGGTGAAGTACGCCAAGGACCGCCAGGCCTTCGGCAGCGCCATCGGCGACTTCCAGGCCATCCGCTGGATGCTGGCCGACATGCAGACGGAGATCGACGCGGCCCAGTTGCTCGTCTTCCGCAGCGCCACCCTCGCCGACGCCGGCAAGCCGTACACGCGCGAGGCGTCCATGGGGAAGCTCTTCGCCTCCGAGGCCGCCACCCGGGCCTGCAACAAGGCCGTGCAGATCCACGGCGGGTATGGCTACACCCGCGAATTTCCCGTGGAGCGCTACCTCCGCGACGCCAAGCTCTGCGAGATCGGCGAAGGAACCAGCGAGATTCAGCGTTCGATCATTGCGCGAGACGTCCTGAAAGGCTGAGGTCGGCGGCTCATGGATCGAGCCTTCCTCGAACAGCTCGGGTTGGATGTGGCGGAGTCGGACGGCGTCGTCGAGGCCGAGCTCGTGCTCAACGGTGGCCAGGCCATCAACCCCCTCAGCCGCAAGGTCATCGAGCGGGTGTCGTTCACCGTCATGGGTGACCGCCTGCTCTACGTGGGGCCGTCGGAGTTCGTCGGCTCCCAACCCATCAACGTCGCCTACCTCTCACCCGGCAGCCGGCTGGAGGACCTGGTCGTTCAAACCCTGAACGATCACCTCTACCAACTCGAGCGCCGCAGCAACGAGCTGACCTCCCTGGGCATCTCGCCCCGGGTCGACCCGGCCTCGTTGCAGCTGACCGCCGATCTCGAGCGCCCGCCGCTCAAGTTCACCATCGGCGCCAGCCGCACCGGCCAGTTCCGCATCGTGCGCACGCTCAACGGCGACATCGAGCTCACCAACGCCACCCAGAACGTCTTCGAGCTCAGCGAGTTCTTCGACCGCCGCGCCCTGGAAGACTTCCTCTTCGCGCTCTTCAGCGACGTGGTGGTGGAGACCGTCTCGTCGCCCAGCAGCTCCAACGCCGAGGGCCCGGCGACCATCACCAGCAGCCCCACGATGATCGCCCAGGCGCCCAACGACTCGTCGTTGCCCTTCAAGGAGCTCTTCGCGGCCTTCGGCGACTGCCTCGTGCCCCCGCGCAGCCCCATGGAGGTCGTCGCCGACGTGCGCGTGGGTGAGCAGAACCTGCGCTTCGCCGCCGCCCGGGTGCAGGGCAAGACCTTCCGCGGCCTGCTCGCCGGCCCCACCGGGAAGATCTGGGCCGACCGCTTCGAGCTCGACGAGTTCCCCGGCATTCGCGGCTTCGTCTCGGACCTGATGGCCGTGCCCTTCGACGAGGTCGAGGTCACTTCAGGATGAGCGACACCCTGAAGCCCTCGAAGCTGCCCCCGAAGGAGCGTCTCGCGCTCCTCGAGGCCCACGCCAAACAATCCTTCGCCGACACCACCCAGGCCCTGGTGGCCATCACCCACAAGAGCTTCTGCAACGAGCAGAAGGAGGCGATCGAAGACAACGAGCGCCTCGAGTTCCTCGGTGACGCGGTCGTCGATCTCGCCATCAGCCACCGGCTCATGGAGCGCTTCCCCAGGGCCGACGAGGGCGAGCTCTCGAAGCTGCGGGCGCTGATCGTCAACGAAGAGGGCCTGGCCCGCGTGGCAAGGGCCATGGGCCTGGGCGAGCTGCTGCTGCTGGGGCGGGGTGAAGAGCTGACCGGGGGGCGCGAGAAGAGCTCGCTGCTCGCCGACGCCCTCGAGGCGGTGATCGGCGCGCTGTACGTGGGCAACGGCATGACCGCGGTGCTGGCCTTCATCGACACCTTCTTCGGCGACGCGCTCGACGGGGTGGCCGAGGGCCGCCAGGGTCGGGACTACAAGACCCTGCTCCAGGAAGCCGCCCAGGTGCACTTCAAGGCCAGCCCCCGCTACCGCATCGTCAGCGAGTCGGGCCGCGAGCACGAGAAGGTCTACGAGATCGAAGTGAGCATCAACGGCGAGCTCTTCGCGCGCGGCACCGGGCGCTCGAAGAAAGAGGCCGAGCAGGGGGCCGCCGAGAAGACGCTGGCCATCCTCGCCACGCGCGCCTGACATTTCTCCCGGTGACGATCGACAGGCGCGTGGCTACGGTTCGCGCCCATGACGCGACTGCTGCTGCCGGTTCTCCTCTTCTCGACGCTCGCCTCGGCCGGCGAGGGCAAGTTCACCACTCTCGCGAAGGGCGGCAAGGACCTCTTCGCCACCATCTCCACGGGGCAGGGAGACATCGTACTGCGCCTCTTCTCGAAGGACGCGCCCAACACCGTCGCCAACTTCGTGGGCCTCGCGTCGGGTGAGAAGGAGTTCCTCGACCCCAGGAGCGGCAAGAAGACCAGGCGCGCCTTCTACGACGGCCTGCTCTTCCACCGGGTGATCGAGAACTTCATGATCCAGGGCGGTGACCCCGAGGGCACCGGCGGTGGCGGCCCCGGCTACACCTTCGACGACGAGTTCAAGTCCGGTCGCAAGTTCGACAAGGTCGGCCTGCTGGCCATGGCCAACCGCGGCGCCGCGACCAACGGCTCGCAGTTCTTCATCACCACCTCCACCCCCGGCCACCTCAACAACAAGCACACCATCTTCGGCGAGGTGGTCACCGGCTACGACGTGGTCGAGCTGATCTCGAAGATGAACGGCCTCGAGAAGGCCGTGATGAAGAAGGTCACCATCAGCGACAAGGCCCCCAGGGCGGCCGGAGGTCAGAAGTGATGCGCTCCCTCGTCGTGCTGTTCGCCCTCGGCGCCCTGGCGTTCGTCGGCTGCAAGAAGGACGGCGCCGGCAGCACCGCGGCGGCCACGGGGCAGGGCGCGTGGACCGACAAGGTCTCCGCCGGGACCGAGCTCTACGCCACGATCAAGACCCGCCTGGGCGCGGTCACCGTGAAGCTCTATTCGAAGGACGCCCCCAAGACGGTGAAGAACTTCGTCGGGCTCTCGACGGGCGAGCGCGAGTGGCGCCACCCGGCCACCGGCGAGATGAAGCGCGGCGTGCCCCTCTACAGCGGCACCGTGTTCCACCGCGTCATCGACGGCTTCATGATCCAGGGTGGTGACCCGCTCGGCACCGGCACCGGCAACCCCGGCTACCAGTTCGAAGACGAGGTTCAGTCGGGAAAGACCTTCGACCGCGTGGGGCTGCTGGCCATGGCGAACGCGGGCCCCGCCACCAACGGCTCGCAGTTCTTCATCACCACCTCCACCCCGGCCTACCTGAACAACAAGCACACGATCTTCGGCGAAGTCGTAAAGGGGTACGAGGTGGTCGAGGCCATCTCGAAGGTGCCCAAGGCTCCGGGCGATCGCCCGCTCGAGCCCGTGGTCATCGAGAGCATCACCATTTCGGAAACGCCGTAACCACCCCCTCTTCGCAGCGAGATTCGAGTCATGGGAATGATGGAAGAAGCACGCGCCGGCCACGAGCTGTACGCCCGGTTCGACACCAGCGAGGGCGTGATCCTCGTGCACCTGTTCCCCAGGGACGCCCCGAAGACCGTCGAGAACTTCGTCGGCCTGGCCACCGGGGAAAAGCCGTGGACCCACCCCGTCAGCGGCGAGGCCATGAAGAACAAGCCGTTGTACGACGGCACGGTGATGCACCGCTGCATCAAGAACTTCATGATCCAGGGTGGTGACCCGGCCGGCACCGGTCGCGGCAAGCCGGGCTTCAAGTTCGAAGACGAGTTCCAGTCCGGGCGCCGCTTCGACCGCGCGGGGCTCCTGGCCATGGCCAACTCGGGCCCCAACACCAACGGCTGCCAGTTCTTCATCACCGTGACCACCACGGCGAACCTGAACAACAAGCACACCATCTTCGGCGAGGTCATCCAGGGCCAGGACGTGGCCGACCGCATCGCCAACGTGCTGCCCAAGGACGCCGACGACCGCCCCCGGAGCCCGGTGGTGGTGAAGAAGCTGACGATCTCCAACACGCCGTAAGCGGAACCGGGCGAAAAGGTGTAAGGGGGCCTCCGACTCTCAAGGGAACTCGCTGGTTGCGGGAGTTCCCGATCACCTCCGGAGCACCCCATGCGCAGCGGATACGCCGCGTTGATTGGCCGACCGAACGTCGGCAAGAGCACGTTGCTCAACAGAATGCTGGGCGAAAAGGTGTCGATCGTCTCGCCCAAGCCCCAGACGACGCGCACCCGCATTCTCGGCGTGTTGACCAAGGAAAGCGGCCAGGTCGCCTTCCTCGACACCCCCGGCATCCACCAGGCAAAGGGCGCGCTCAACAAGTTCATGGTCGACGCCGCCCTCAACGCGGCCGAGGAGAGCGATCTCGTGCTCTTCCTCGTCGAGACCGAGGGCCTGAAGGAAGACACCGAGCTGCACATCTCGCCCGGCAACCGGGCGGTGCTCGAGCGCCTCAAGACCTTCGGCAAGCCGGTGATCCTCGTGCTCACCAAGATCGACACCATCAAGAAGGTGTTGCTGCTGCCGCTCATCGATCTGTACCGCAAGGAGTTCCCCTTCGCGGAGGTGATCCCCGTGGCGGCGCGGCACGGCGAGGGCCTCGATCATCTCTTCGAGCAGGTGCTCAAGCACCTGCCCGAGGGTGACCCGCTCTTTCCCGCCGACATGCTGACCGACCAGGAAGAGCGCACCCTGGTCTCGGAGTTCATCCGCGAGCAGGTGCTGCGCCACTGCCACCAGGAAGTGCCCTATTCGGTGGGCGTGGTGGTCGAGGTCTTCGACGAGGAGGAGCGCCACAAGCCGCCCCCGAAGAAGCCCAAGCAGAAGAAGGCCGCGGCGCCCAAGCCCGGCACGCCCCCCAAGCCGAAGCTCGAGGGGCTCATCAAGATCCACGCGAACATCTTCGTGGAGCGCGACTCGCAGAAGGCGATCCTCATCGGCAAGCGCGGCGAGATGCTCAAGACCATCGGCACCGATGCCCGCATGGCGATTCAACGGCTCTTTGGCACGCACGTGTTCCTCGCGCTGCAGGTCAAGGTCGAGCCCCGGTGGACGGAGCGCCAGGATGGGCTGCGCAAGCTGGGCTACACCCAGGAGATGAAGCGATGAAGCGCGGACGCCCCCTCATCGCCATCGTCGGCCGGCCGAACGTCGGCAAGTCGACCATGTTCAACCGCCTCATCCGCCGCAAGCGCGCCATCGTCGAGGACATGCCCGGCGTGACCCGCGACCGGCACTACGCCGACGTGGAGCTCGAAGGGCGCCTGGTCACCGTGGTGGACACGGGCGGCTTCATCCCCGACGAGAAGCACGAAGACCCCATGGCGCGGTACATCCGCCAGCAGGCGCAGGCCGCCGTCGAAGAGGCCGACCTGGTGCTCTTCGTGTGCGACGCCCGCACCGGGCCGACCAACGTCGACCAGGAGGTCGCCAAGTACCTCCGCCAGTCGTCCAAGCCGGTGATCCTGGTCATCAACAAGACCGACGGCCGGGCCGACGCCGAAGAGATGGTCGCCGACTTCCACCGCTTCGGGCTGGGCCGCCCGTTCCCGGTGTCGGCCGAGCACAACGAGGGGTTCATCGATCTCCTCGAGTTCGCCATCCCCAAGCTGCCGCCCAGCGACGTCGAGCCGGTCGAGGCCATCGAAGACGTGCCCGACGAGGACCGCGCCATCCGCGTGGCCATCGTGGGGCGCCCCAACGTGGGCAAGTCGACCCTGGTCAACGCGCTGCTCGGTGAAGAGCGGGTGATCTCCAGCCCCGTGGCCGGCACCACCCGCGACCCCATCGACTCCGAGCTGGAGTTCATGGGCCGCAAGTTCGTGCTCACGGACACCGCCGGCATCCGCCGCAAGTCATCCATCACCCAGCGCGTCGAGGGCTTCTCGGTGCTCGGGGCGCTGCGCGCGGCCGAAGACTCCGACGTGGCGGTCCTGCTCATCGACGCCACCGAGCCCGCCGTGGACCAGGACCGGAAGATCGCCGCGCTCGCCGAGGCCAAGGGCAGGGCGCTGATCATCTGCGTCAACAAGTGGGACCTGGTGCGCGGCACCTCGAAGGAAGAGAGCTTCCGCGCCGAGGTGAAGTGGTACCTCGACTGGGTCGACTGGGCGCCCATGGTCTTCATCTCCGCCAAGACCGGCGAGAAGGTGAAGAAGGTGCTGGAGATCGCCCTCGAGCTCTTCCAGCAGCAGTACTTCCGCGCCAAGACCAACCAGCTCAACAAGATCGTCGAGCACGTCACCTCGGAGCACTCGCTGCCCATCGTGGGCGGCAAGCAGCTGCGCATCTACTACTCCGCCCAGGTGGCCACCGCGCCGCTGGCCTTCACCATGATGGTGAACCAGCCCAAGGGCATCCCCGACCGCTACGCGCGCTACGTCATCGGGTACCTGCGCAAGGCGTTCCACCTCAAGGTGCCCGTGCGGCTGTTCTGGCGCGAGCGTCCGGGGCAGGAGAAGCGCAAGGCCGCAGGAAAACGCTTCAAGGCGCGCGAGATGAGCAAGCGCCGCGGCGAGTAGTCGTCTCTGTATCCACACGTTGACACAGGGGAAACCCACCCCTAGAGAGCCCGCGCGATGTCCTACAAAGACGACCAGAACGACCTGAAGCAGCCCGACGACTTCCAGAAGTTGGGCAATGAGGCTGTGCCTTTTCTCGAGAAGCATGGTCGCCAGGTGATCATGGGCGTCGGCGGGGTGCTGGGCGTGGGCCTGGTGATCTCCATTGCCGTGTCCATGAGCGGCCGTGGTGAGGCCGACGCTTCGCGCGACTTCGGCGCGGCGCTCAAGGTGCTCGACCGCACGGTCAGCTCCACCGTGACCGAGGCCAAGGCCGGCGAAGAGCCCCCGTTCAAGACCGAGACCGAGAAGGACGAGGCGATCATCAAGTCGCTCAACGACTTCCGGGCCAAGCGCTCGGGCACCAAGGCGGCCGTTTCGGCGGCGTTGCCCCTGGGCCAGGCGCTGCTGCGGCAGGGCAAGGCCGAGCAGGCGCTCCCCCTCGTCGAGGAATACCTCGCGAAGACCGAGGCCACCGACCCGCTGCGTCCCGCGGCCTACGAGGCCCGCGGCTACGCCCTCGAGGCGCAGAAGAAGTACGACGACGCGCTGGGTGCGTTCGACGCGCTGGCCCGCGAGAACAAGACCGACTTCATGAAGGGCATGGGCCTGTACCACCGCGCCCGCATGCTGCTCCTCAAGGGGGACACCGCGGCCGCCGCGAAGACCCTCTCGGAGATCGAAGGCGCCGCCCCGAACACCGCGGCCGCCCGCCTTGCCAAGGAGCGCATCGCGCTGCTCGTCTCGCAGGGCGTCGACGTGCCCAAGCCCGCCCCGGTCCTCCCGGCCATCGACGCCGGAAAGTAAGGGTCGCGTGATCCGCCGCCTCCTGCCCGCGGTTGCGCTCGTGATCGCCGGCTGCAAGGCGATCCCTCTCAACGATGACCCGACCGTGCCCCGCGCGATGGCGCACGTGTCGTTCCCGGCGATCTACGAGGTGGCGTGGACCACGCCCCTCGTGAAGCTGGGGTTGCTCGAGTACCAGCCCAGCGAGCCCGCCTCCCCGGCCGTCGACCCCGACACCGAGCGCATCTTCGTCACCACCCGTGACGGCTTCGTGCGCTGCCTGTCGCCCAGCGATGGCAAGGTCGAGTGGGAGTTCAAGACCAAGGGGCGGTTCGTCTCGGGCCCCACCGTCCACCGCGGCATCGTCTACGTGGCCGGCGGTGACGGCGTGCTCTACGCCTTCCGTGCGCTCTCGGGCGAGTCGGTGTGGCAGTTCAAGGCCAACGAAGAGCTCGTCACCTCGCCCACCATCGTCGACGGCAAGGTGCTCGTCGCCTCGCAGTCGGAGACGGTGTTCGCCGTGGACGTCGAGACCGGCGCGTGGATCTGGCAGTACCGCCGCGACGCGCCCTCGGGCTTCACGGTGCGCGGCACCTCGCGCCCGGTGTCCGCCGATGGCCTCGTCTACATGGGCTTCGCCGACGGCTACGTGGCCGCCCTCGAGCTCGCCACCGGCGTGGCCAGCTGGGAAAAGCGCCTCTCGGTCACCGGCGGCACCCAGTTCCTCGACGTCGACACCACCCCGGTGATCGCCGAGGGCCACCTCTTCGTCGCCAGCTACAAGGACGGCGTGTCCTCGCTCGACGCCAAGACCGGCGACCTGCAGTGGAGCACCGCCCACGGCGGCCTCACCGCGCTGCTGGCGCGCGGCAACGTGCTCTTCGCCACCGGTGACGGCGCCCTGAGCGCCTTCGACATGGGCAAGGGGCGCATGCTGTGGTCGCTGGAGTTGAGCGATCGCACCTCGAAGGGGAAGGGCGTCAACGCCGGCCGCTCGCTGACCATGTCGCGCGGCTACGTGGTGGTGCCGACCTCGACCTCGCTGGCCTTCGTCGAGCCGACCTCCGGCAAGGTGCGCTCGATGTGGAACCCGGGGCGGGGCGTCACGGCGGCGCCCACCAGCGCCTCGAGCCCCCGCTTCGGCAACCGGCTCTACGTGATGTCGAACCTGGGCACGGTGTTCGCCCTGCAGATGGTCAGCACGGGCGGATGAAGACCATTCGGGTCGTCGCGGCGCTGATCTCCGACCCGAAGGATCCCTCGCGGTTCCTGGTCCAGCAGCGGCTCCCCGACAAGAGCCGCGCGAACCTCTGGGAGTTCCCCGGCGGCAAGGTCGAGGCGGGCGAGACCGACGAGGTCGCCCTGACCCGGGAGTGCGTCGAGGAGCTGGACGTGGAACTGGCCGTCGGCCGCCGGCTCTGGAGCACCACCCACGACTACGACGATCTCACGGTGCAGCTCGAGCTGTTTGCCGCGGAGATCCGGAAGGGTGACCCGAAGGCCCTGGGCGCCCAGGCCATCCGGTTCTGCACCCCGGTGGAGATGCAGGCGTTGCCGTTCTGCGAGGCCGACCTGCCGTTGCTGGGCTCGCTGGTGTCGGGCGAAGTGCCCACCCGCTGAGCGATGCGCTTTCTCGAACGCACCTTTCAACTCACGAAGGGCGTCGGGCCGTGGCGGGAGCGCGATCTCTGGGCCCGCGATCTCGCCACCTGGGCTGACTTCGAGGCGGCCGCCGCCAGGGGCCAGGTCATGGGCGAACGGCTGGATCGCGAGCTGCTCGAGGCCATCGGCAAGACCCGGGCGGCACTGAACAAACGCTCACTCGTGGAACTGGCGGCCCTGGTGCCGGCCCGGGAACACTGGCGGCTCTACGGGGACTTCCTCGACCAGGCGGCGTTCTTCGACATCGAGGCTGACGGCGAGAACGAGCCGACCGTGGTGGGCGTGATGGACCGGGAGGGCGTGGCGTCGTTTCGCCGGGGCGTCGATCTCGACCAGTTCCCGGCGCGGCTCGCCAGGAGCCCGATCTGGGTCACGTTCAACGGCTCGGTCTACGACGTGCCGGTGCTGCGCAAGGCGTTCGCGGACTTCCCGACGCCGGTGCTGCACCTCGATCTCCGCTTCCTGATTCGCCACGCGAAGTTGAAAGGGGGCCTCAAGGGGGTCGAAGACGCGATCGGCATCGCCAGGCCTCCGCACCTCAAGGGGGTCAAGGGGCTCGACGCGATCCGCCTGTGGCGCGAGTGGACGTTGGCAAAGGAACTCGGCGCGCTGCGGCTGCTCGTCGAATACAACCTCTACGACGCGATCAACCTGAGGTCGGTGCTGGAGTGGACCTTGTGGCGGATCGCGGAACTCAACGCCTGGCAGCACGTCGAACGCGCTCCAATCTTCGAACGCGGCGACGTGCTGTACGACGTCAGTCGGCTGGTGCTGTCACTTTGACGTGAGCCGGTGCTTCAGTACGACGTGGCGCGGTGGTGCCCGTGGCGCTCGCGTTCGAACTCGCGGAGCTGGCGCTGCATGATCGGGAAGGCCTCGTTGATCGCCGTCATCGGGTCCTGGTGATCCTGGTGGTCCACCGGTTCGCGGCCCACGACCAGGGTCTTGCCGGGCACCACCAGCTCGACGCGCACGTGAACGTGGCGGCCGCTGCGGTGCCGGTGGTTCAGGATCTCGACGGCGACGTGGCAGCTGATGATCCCGTCGAAGAGCTCCTCGAGTTGGCCTAACTCCTCATCGATGCGTGCGGTGAGTGCCGGCGTGGAATGAAGTCCCCGAAACACGACGTGCGGTTGGATGTTCATGCCCGCAGGGGATGCAAGGCCGGGTCCGTCAGCGCTTCTTGAGCTTCTTCTTGGGCGCGTTCTTCGATTGAGGATCTGGGACGATTTCGCCGGCGACCCGGAACTCGAGTTCCCAGTCGTTGAAAGTGCCGCCGATCTCGGAGGTCACGATGGGGCCCAACTCGGCGTCCAGCACCAGGCTGTAGGGCCGGCCGGTCTTGAGGGGGGTCGGCAAGCTGATGAGGTAGGTGAGCCCGTCGGCCATCAGCTCGTCGTCGGACACCACCAGCTGGTCTCGCCAATCCAGCAGCCGGATTCGAAAGTCCTTCAGCTTGATTGGCAGGGTGATGGTCAGCGACGTCGGAGCGTCGAGCTCGGCCTTCGCCGTCACAGCCACCACGCCACCATCAGGCAGGCCCGCGGTCACGGTCGGTTCGAGGCTCGCGGGCACCGGAGGCCCGGCGTCGATCGGGCCGGCGTCGAGCTCGGCCACGGCGGCGTCGACGACCTCGGGGATCTTCACGGTCTGGGCGGGACATCCGACCAGGAGCAGCAGACCCGAGACGACGATCACTGAACGCATGGACCGGCACTGATACACGGCTTTCCCCTCGGAGAACCCCACAAGGCAACGTCGGATAATGAGCGTTATGTAAACTGAGCCGATGTTGGATTGGGTGTCGCTGGAGCCTGGGTTCCGGGTGCTGGGAAGGCCTCCCTGCCGGCCTCCGAGACGAGTTCGCGGTCCCGGACCTCATCGATCTTCAGGACGCCACGAAGCTGCACCTCCTGGGCTGCGCGGATCAGGAGGAATCCGCGCAGGACGTGCGTCATCTGGGTCGACTGCTGTTCACGCACGATTACCTGATGAGCACGATGTTTGGCCGGCCCGGCTTGGGGCGGTGGTAGTTCCTGCCTCCGCTTCATCACCCTCTTGGGCCTCGTCACGCGCATTGGCATCATGATGACCTCCCACGACGAGCACCTGCGGCTGGGGCCCATCGCGGTCGGGGTGCTGCTGGCCCTGGTGGCCGCGACTGCCTTCGGTCTGACCATTCCCGTGTTGGGCTGGGCAGGCGCGGGCGTCGGGGCGTACAGCACGGCGGCGCTGCTCTACTTCGGGGCCAGTCTCGCCTCGCTCGCTCAGAAATGGCTCGGGCGGGAGGCCGGCGCGCCGCTCACGAAGGCTGCCCTGCCCCCGTTGCTGGTGATGGCGCTCGCCGGAGCGGCCGTCGCGCCGACGCTCCTCGCCTGGGGCATTCAGAGGACCGGACCCGTGACGGGGGGCTTGTTGCTCAACCTCGAGGCGGTCTTCACCGTCTTCTTCGCGCGCCTCGTCTATCGCGAGTTCCTCGGTCGCCGCGTGGTGTTCGCGCTCGGGTTGATGACCCTCGGTGGGGTCATGCTGTCGCTGCAGGTCCAGGGGAGCGTCGGGACGAGCCTGCCGGGCGTACTGGCGGTGCTGGGCGCCACCGTCGCCTGGGGTGTCGACAATACCGCCTCGCGTCGGCTCGCCGAACTTCGCCCGCTGAGCGTGGTGGCCGCCAAAGGGGCGCTCGGCGCGACGCTGACGCTGATCCTGTCGCTCCTCTTCGGGGAGCCCGTCCCCGTGGCATGGCGCGCGGGGGTGCTGCTGCTGGCGGGCGCGACGGGCTACGGCGTGAGCTTGCGGCTCTACCTGCTGGCGCAGCGACGCATCGGCGCCGCCCGCACGGCGTCCGTCTTCGCGCTCGCGCCCTTCATCGGCGCCGCGGTGGGGTTGCTCATGGTGCCCGCTCACATCGGTTGGAGCACCGCAGTGGCCGCGGTGCTCTTCGGCGTGGGCGTGGCGCTCCACGCCTCGGAGCGGCATCAGCACCCGCACCATCATCACGCGACCGAACACGAGCACGCGCACCGGCATGACGATGGGCACCACGCGCACGCTCACGAGGGCCGGGTGGACGGCGAGCACTCCCACCCGCACGCGCACGAGCCGATCGAACATGCCCACGAGCACGCCGACGACGTGCACCACGGGCACTCGCACTGAGCAGCATCAGCGGGCCAGCACGTTGAGCGCGCCGCTCTGCTTGCCGTCACCGGCGAGTTCTCGGAAGTGCCGCTCTGAGCCGTCGAGGACGTGGGCGAGCGCCTCTGCCGGGCGTGGGCTTCGTGAGGGCCGTCGCCATCGCTGTGCTAGTTCCTGCCTCCGATGACGGTCCGCGGCGTTCACCCAGCCTCCTTCGCCCTGGCCGCGACGTCGCTCGTGGCGACGGCCCTGGTGTCTCCGGGCTGGGTCTTCGGCAAGTACCCGAACCTCGCGGTGGCCCTGGCCCGCGGTGACGTCACGGCAGCCCAGGTCGGCGACGCGAGTCCGGCGTACCTGCTGCTGCACGTGTTGGCCTCCCCGACGCTCGTGCGCTGGTTTCAGGCCGGGGTTGGTGCCGTGACGGTCGCGGTGCTGTTCGAGTTGCTTCGACGCAGGTCCGGGTTGCTCGCGGCGTGGATCGGCGCCGGCGTGCTCGCGGTGGCGCAGCAATGGGTGGTCTACGGCGCGGTGCTGGAGCCGGATCTCCTGCTCGGCGCGGCCCTGGCGGCGACCATCGCACTGCTCGAATGGCCACCCTTTTCGCCACGCCGCGTGGCGTTGGCGGGCCTCGCGTTGGGGTTCGCGGTGAGCCTCAGGCCGACGGCGCTGCTCTTCGGCGTGCTCGTCGTGGGGTGGCTCGCCTGGCGGAGGACCTCGTGGCGCAGCCTCGCCGCCTTCGGGCTGACGGCGGCAGTCGTCGCCGCGTTGCCCTCGCTCCTGTTGCGGGCGAAGTCCGGTCACGATCTCCGCGGCACGATGAGCGCGGGGCAGGTCTTCCACCAATCCCACCGTCCGGAATCACTCGGCTTCGGCGCCAGCTTTCCGTCGTTGCTCAAGATCGTCGAGGCGCAGGCCACGGCGACTGGTCCGCACCCTCCCGACTACGCCCACGAGCTGTACCGGGAGCTCGCGCGCGTCAGCGAACCGCAGCGCGTGAGCGCCGCCGACGCCGAGGCGTTCTGGCTCGAGCGCACCGTCGCCTTCTTTCGCCTCGAGCCGAGGGCCGCGCTGGGGCAGCTGTTCGACAAGGCCGTCGCCTTCGTGGCCCCTCCCGCGGGCGAGTACGACATCCCCGCGGTGCAGGCGTTGCTCCGCGGCCCCCATGGCCTTCCGCTGCGCTGGATCACCCTGCTGGCCTTCGGCGGTCTGCTGGTGCTCCTGGGCACGCGCTCGGTGGCCGCGACGCCGTGGGCGTTGCATTGGGCGGCCTCGCTGGCCGTCGCGTTGCTCTTCTACTTCCATGGCCGATACGCGGTGAGCCTCGTGCCCGGGTTGGCGGCGCTGGTGGGGCTCGGGTGCGCGACCGCGTGGCAGGAGCGGCGTCGGCGTTGGGTCGTCCCTGCCCTCGCGGCCCCCCTGATCTTCCTGGCCCTGCCCTCAGTCCGGTCGAGCGATCGCATGGTTGAGCGCCTCAACGCGATCGAGGCGAGCGCTGCCGGCAGCGCCACCATCCCGTCGGCGGCGCGCGACCGGTACCTCGATGAGCAAGCGGCTGTCCCCGACTCCTTCTGGCCGACCTCGCCGCATGGGGTCGGTGTTGGTGCCGATGACCCCGACGTGGCGCGCCTCGCAGCCCAGCTCGCCGTCGCCCGCTACGGGACTTCTTCGGCGGTGGACGCCACGCTCGCGGCCGCCTTGTGGGCCTCGGCGGGTGACTGCGATGCCGCGCTGGCGCTGGCCGATCGAGCCGCGAAGTCGGGGTTCGTCTGGGCCCTGGGTGACCGGTCCATCGACCCTCGGCTGATCGCCAGCGATTGCCTGCTGCGCCTGGGCCGTCCAGGGGAAGCCGTCGCCCAACTCGAGGTCTCAAATCAGGAGCACCCCGGTCGCCTCGATCTCCTCGCGAGGTTGGTCGCCGCCGGTGACGTCGGCCAGAAGACGGACGTCGCGCGCTGGGATCAGGAACTCTCAGCGCTCCATGACGCGGCGAGCGTGCGCTACGCGCTGGCCAGTGCACGCCGGCGTTGGGGAGATCCCCAGGGCTCGCTGGCCGACGCCGACTGGCTGAGGAGTCATTGGCCACCGGCAGCACCGTTCGCCGAACACGAACGTTCCCTGAGTCTCATCGAGCTGAACCAGCCCGAACCGGCGCTCGAGGCCTGGGCCCGGGCGCTCGAGATCCGCGCCGGCCTCCACGACCTGAATCGATTGGACCCGTTGGTCATCGCGCTGAGTCGGAGTGCCCCGGATGATCCCCGGGTCGCGGCGTTGGTCCGGGCGCATTGGCTCGAGCGCGGACACGCCCCATAGAGGGACGGCCGCGTTCGTTGCTGGCACTCAACGGCGCGAGGTACCCGGACGGGGGCATGCTCCTTGGAACGATGAAGACCTGCTCGGCCGCCGATCTCAGCGCCGCCGTCGCCGCCCCGACTGCACCCCGGGCGCGACCTTCGTGGTCTGCGTGAACACCCACTGCCTCGCGACCCAGGTGCCCTGGGAGCACAACCCCGACCAGTGCATGTGCTCGGCCTGCGGTGATGGCTGGAAGGACACTGCCGGCGGCGAGGCGTGCGACGACGGCAATGTCACCTGGCGCCGGTGGACGCGGGGACTCCGGCAGTCGATGCGGGCACCCCGGCCGACGCCGGGACCCCTGTGGTCGATGCGGGCTCCCCTCCCGCAGCCGACGCTGGTGTCGACAACACGCCGCAGCCTGCCGGTGGTTGCTCCACGGTGCCGGCCCCGCTGCTGCTGGGCGCCGTCTCGCCCTGGTGGGCGCGCCGTCAGCGTCGCTGAGTCACGCGAAGTCTGACCACCGTGGGCTGGCGGCGAACGCGGCGTGGATCAACCCCACGTGCGAATACGCCTGCGGGAAGTTCCCCCACATCACGCCCGTGGTGGGGTCGAGGTCCTCGGCGAGCAGCCCCAGCGGTGCGTTCACGTGCCGCACCCGCTCCATCAGGGCCCGCGCTTCGTCGAGCCGGCCCAGCGTGCCCAGCGCCTCGATCAACCAGAAGGTGCAGAGCATGAAGGCCACCGAGGGCACGCCGAAGCCGTCGTCGGTGCGGTAGCGCTTGAGCCAGCCCTGGTGCTCGAGATCGGCCCGCACCGCGTCGACGGTGGCGTGCATGCGGGGGTCTCCCGGAGGCAGCAGCCGCAAGCTCACCGCCTGGAGCAACGCCGCGTCGACCTCGGTGCCACCGAAGTCGGCCGCCAGGCAGTTCCGCCCCGGGGCGATGGCCTGCGAGAGCAGCATCTCCCGGATGTGCACGGCCGCGGCGCTGAACTCGGCGGCATCTTCGGGCCGGTGGACCTGGGCGATGCGGCTCATGCGATCCGCGGCCGCCCAACACATCACCGAGCTGAAGGTCTGCGGGCGCCACTCGGTGCGGTATTCCCAGATGCCGGCGTCGGGCTGCCCCGCGGCGCTCACCGCCTTGCGCGCCAGCCGCGTCACCAGGTCGAGCACCTGCGGCGTCACCTGCTCGCGGAACCGCGCGTCGAGGAACAGCGGCGTCAGCGCCAGCACCATCTCCCCGAAGACGTCGTTCTGGCGATGCTCGGCGGCGGCGTTGCCCACGCGCACCGGCTGCTCACCCCGGTAGCCCGTCCAGGCGCTTTCGGTCTGCTCGGCGAGATCCGACCGACCATCGATGCGGTACAGCGGCGCGAGGTCGAGGTTGGGGCTCGACGACGCCACGTTGAGCAGGAAGTTGAGGAACTGCTCCCGCTCCTCGAACTGGCCGAGGTACCGGAAGGCGCCCAGCGCGTAGAACGCATCGCGCAGCCAGCAGTAGCGGTAGTCCCAGGTGCGCCCCGAGCCCGGCGCCTCGGGGATGGAGGTGGTCATCGCCGCGACGATGGCCCCGGTATCCTCGAAGCAGTGCAGCTTCAGGGTGAGCGCCGAGCGGATGACCTCCTCCTGGTACAGCGGCGGAATGTCGCAGTGCTTCACCCACTGCTGCCAGTAGCGCACGGTCTCGCGCAGGAAGCGCTCGCACAGCGGGGCCAGGGCCTCTTCGACCGGGGCGCCCCAGGCGAGCACGAAGTGTTTGCGGCCGGTGAGCGCGAAGGGTTCCCCGTTCAGGTACGACAGGGGCGCGTCGGTGGTCAGCCTCAGCTCCGTGTCGTAGCCGCCGAACGAGAGGTGGTGCGAGCCGGTTTCCCGGGAGGCCGGTTTCTTCGACCAGCCGAGCACCGGGTCGCAGGACACGCGAATGCGCGGCGTGCCCCGGATCGGCTCGACGATGCGCACCAGCTTGGTGGGCCGGAAGCTGCGCTCGAAGAGGAGGAAGCGCGGGGCGAAGTCGAGCACCCGAAAGGCCCCCTCGGGCGACTCGAAGCGCGTCTCCAGCACGTTGGTGTTGGGCAGGTACCGCTGCACCCCTGCCCCTCCGTCGGCGGGGCCGATGTGGAACTGGCCGCCTCCCTCGTCGTCGAGCAGCGCCCCGAACACCGGCGGCGAGTCGAAGCGCGGCATGCACGCCCAGACGATCGCCCCGTCCCGCCGCACGAGCGCGGACAACTGGCAGTTCCCGATCAAGCCAAGGTCTTCGAGAGGCATCGCGGCTCCAGAGGTCGAATGTGTTGGATATCCAACTGATGGGGATTACTCGGGAGCCATGCGCCGCGCCCGATTCATGTTGGTTCTCCTGCTTGGTCTCGGCGTGCTCGCCTTCGTGGGTGACGTGGTGCTCTCGCACACCACCCGCGCCTGGTTCGAGCGCGACCTGTCGCTGCGGGCCAACCTCGCGGTGTCCTCGGCCAGCCAGAGCCTGGCCGCGGCCTGGGGCGATCGGGCCCAGCTGACCTCGGTGCTCACGGACATCTCGCGCGACGAGCGCATCATCGGCGCGGCGGCCTGCTCGGACGACGGGCAGTTCGCGGCGGCGACCCCGGCTTTCCCCCCGGAATTCGACTGCGCCCGCATCACCGCGTTGATGAAGGAAGACGGCTCGCGGGTCGACGGCGCGTGGATGGCCACCCGGGAGTTGCTGACCGGGGTGGTGCACCTGAGCGCGATGCCCGTGGCGGGCGTCGGGGGCATGGTGGTGCTGGTCCATGACCTGGGCTTCCTGGGCCGGCGCGAGGCGACGACACGGACCATCCTCGTGGTGGCCTTCCTCCTGCTCGCGCTGGGCTCCCTGGTGATGTCCACGCTGGCCTCCCGCTTCGCCTGGCGTGACTGGACCCTGGATCTCCGGCGGGCCCTGGCCGGCGACGCCCCGCGCGAGTTCCAGCCCCTGCTGCGCGACGTGCGCAACCTCGTCGAGCGGCTCTCGAAGGAACGGGAGTCCGAGGCGCCTGGGCACCCCTGGAGCGCCGACCGGCTCAAGGCGACGCTCTCCGAGCACCTCCATGGCGAGCGCGTGGTCATCCTCGCCAACCGCGAGCCCTACATTCACGAGAAGACCGAGACGGGCATCCGCGTGCTCCATCCCGCCAGCGGCCTGGTCACCGCGCTCGAGCCGGTGATGCGGGCGTGTTCCGGGGTGTGGGTCGCCCACGGCAACGGCAGCGCCGATCGCGAGACGGTCGACGCGAAAGACCGGGTGAAGGTGCCCCCCGGCGAAGACTCGTACCAGGTGCGCCGCGTGTGGCTCACCCCGGAAGAGGAGCAGGGCTACTACTACGGCTTCTCCAACGAGGGCCTCTGGCCGCTGTGCCACATCGCGCACACCCGGCCGGTGTTCCGCTCTGCCGACTGGGCGCAGTACCAGAAGGTCAACCGCCGCTTCGCCGACGCGGTGTGCGAGGAGGTCGACTCCGACGATCCCATCGTGCTGGTGCAGGACTACCACTTCGCGCTGGCGCCCCGGATGATCCGCGAGCGGTTGCCCAAGGCGACGATCCTCACCTTCTGGCACATCCCCTGGCCGAACGCGGAGCGCCTGGGCATCTGCCCGTGGCGCGAGGAGATCATCTCCGGGTTGCTGGGCTCGAGCATCATCGGCTTCCACACCCAGCAGCACTGCAACAACTTCATCGACTCGGTCGACGCCTTCATGGAGAGCCGCATCGATCGCGAGCGCAGCGCCGTGGTGCAGGGCCGCCGCAGCACCCTCGTGCGCCCCTACCCCATCTCCATCGAGTGGCCGGTGCACTGGCTCGACGACGCGCCGAGCATCGCCGACTGCCGCGCCCAGGTGCGCCGCGAACTGGGCCTCGCCGACGACGCGCTGGTGGGCGTGGGCATCGATCGCCTCGACTACACCAAGGGCATCGAGGAGCGCCTCTCGGCCGTCGACGAGCTGCTGACCCGGCACCCGGAGTTCCGCGGGAAGTTCACCTTCGTGCAGCTCGCCGCGCCCAGCCGCACCAAGATCCTCCAGTACCAGCAGCTCAACGAACGCGTGGAAGCCCTCACCGAGACGATCAATGCCAAGTGGGCCGTGGGCACCTACCGGCCCATCGTGCTGTTGCGCGCGCACCACGAGCCGCCGACGGTCTTCAAGTTCTTCCGCGCCGCCGAGCTCTGCTACGTCAGCAGCCTCCACGACGGCATGAACCTGGTGGCCAAGGAGTTCGTCGCCGCCCACGACGACGAGCAGGGCGTGCTGGTGCTCAGCCAGTTCACCGGCGCCGCCCGGGATCTCACCGAGGCGCTGATCGTCAATCCCTACGACTTGAGCCAGGCCGCCGACGCCATGGCCGCGGCCCTGCACATGCCGAAGGACGAGCAGCGGGAACGCATGCAGTCCATGCGCAAGCTGGTCTCGGAGTTCAACGTCTACCGCTGGGCCGGCCGCATGCTGATCGACGCCGCCGAGCTGCGCCGCCGCGAACGCATGACGGGGCGCTTCACGGCGCTCACCTCGAACCACCACGTGCCCTGAGTTTCGCTAGAAGCCCGCACGATGAAGGCCGCCCCCCGGGAAGCGCAGTTTCCCCTCGAGCCCGCGCTCGACTTCCTCCAGCACCTCTGGGAGTTCAACCACGCCGTGGAGCGCGTCTCGCTGCACATGGACCGCACCCTGGGCGTGACCGCGCAGCAGCGGCTCTTCATCCGGTGCCTGGGCAAGTACCCGGGCATGACCCCCGGGCAACTCGCGAAGGTGCTCCACCTCGATCGCGGCACGGTGTCGGCGGCGCTGCGGCGGTTGGAGGCCAAGAGGCTGGTGACCATGCGCCGGGACCCGGGCGACAAGCGTCGCCTCGCGCTGGGGCTGACGGCGAAGGGGCGCGGCCTCGATCACCCCACCCCGGCGACCGTCGAGGCCGCGGTGGAGCGCCTGCTGGGGGCGCTGGGACCCGCGCGCGTGACCACGGTGAAGCGGGCCTTGCGTCAACTCTCGGCGGACCTGGAGTCGGGGCTCCCGCCTCGCGAAGGACGGCGGGCTTCGCTGTCGGATTTCAAAACATGAGTTAATTCAAGATGTTGATGTCGTGACTCGATCCCACCCCGCGATTTCGGCTACGGGGTCACATCGTGCTGCGCCTCCTGATTCCGTTCTTCTTCGTGTTGGCCGTCACCCCCGCGTGTACCTGTGGCCCGACGCCGATCCGTCCGGTCATCGACATCTGCGAAGCGCAGCCTGAGCGCTGCATTGACGCGGGGCCCGTGGTGGTGGACGCCGGCCTGCCGGCCTGTGGCGACGAAGGCTCGGTCACCGGCCGCGTGTGCGCACCCGATCTCCAGACCTGGGTGAACGGCGCGAGGGTGTTCCTCGACGGCACCGACTGCCACGGCATGCCGCTGCACGTCGAGACGACCTCGGCCCAGGACGGCACCTTCACCCTGATGGGCGTGCCCCCCGGCGACTGGAACGTGCAGGTCGTGCTGGGCGCCTTCACCCAGGCGACGGCGGTCAACGTGCGCGCCATGGCGGCGACGGCCATCCCCGACAACCAGCTGTGCGTGGAGCAGAAGGCGGTGCGCATCGCGGTGGTCACCGGCGCGGGCGACAAGATCGAGGATCTCCTCACCTCGCTGCGGCTGCAGTTCACCCTCTTCGGTGGCGACACCTCGACGTGGACCTCGGAGGCCGAGCCCTTCCTCTCGAACCTCACCGAACTGCAGAAGTACGACCTGGTGTTCATCGACTGCGCCGCGGCGAAGTCGAGCGGCACCACCATCGACCTGGGGCCCAACTCCGCGCGCATCAAGCAGAACCTCCGCGCCTACGTGCAGGCCGGCGGGTCCATCTACAGCTCCGACTGGGCGCTGGTCTTCTCGGTGGCCGCGGCGCCCAGCGACATCGGCTTCCTCACCCAGGGCAACGCGCCGGTGAACAACCCGTTCAACGCCAACGTGCTCCGGGGCTACGCGCCGCAGACGGTGTCGGCGAAGATCATCGACACCGGGCTCGCGCAGTTCCTGGGCAAGTCGACCCTCGACATCACCTTCCCGAAGATCGCCGGCGCCAACAGCCTCCACTGGGGCCTGATGTCGGGCACCACCGGCGAGGTGCTCGTCTCGGCCAACGGCGTGGTCACCTGCCCTGACGTCGCCTGCAACTCGGCCGGCCAGACGCGCTCCAACGTGCCGCTGGCGGTTCGCGTGCGCACGGGCGCCGCGGGGCAGCCGGGTGGCAACGTGGTCTACACTTCGTTCCACAACGTGGCGCAGTCCGGCAACGACGTGGCGCAGGTGCTCAAGTACCTGGTGCTGAACCTCTGAGTTGTTCGCGGGTGAGGCAGGAGCTCCATGCGACTGAAGGCCGACTTCAACGGGCTCTCCGACGGCCTGCTGTGCCTTTCGCATGAGGCCTGGGCCCGCGACGAGCATGGCGCCCAGGTGACTCTCGTGGCCGGGATGCTGATCACCGCGGTCGAGCCGGACGTGGACGACCAGGGGCAGCCCGACGAGCTCCTCGCCAGCGGGATCGTCGAGGTCGCACCCGACTGGCTGGCGTGCAAGGGCAGCACCTGGGTGCTGCGGGTCGACGCGCGAGGCGTCCACCACGCGTCGGATCCAGCACCCGCCTGACGGCCTCGACGTCTTCGACCGCAGCGGCCATGGCCACTGATCCGGTGCGCCCCCGGGCCCCTTTGCCCGAAGCGCGCGTTGCGGATATGCCGCCTTCGATGCGTTCAGTGATCTCCCTGTTCGTCGCGCTGTTGGTGGGCTGCGATCTCCCCGTCGAGACCCTCGAAGATGGCGGGCCCGTCGTCCCGGTCGACCCGGTCGTCGATGCCGGCCCGGTCGTCGTCCCCGATGCAGGGCCGTTCGTGGTGCCCGACGCCGGCCAGCCCGACGGCACCGCGACCCGGAGGACCTGCACCAACACCCTGGGCAACGCGCTGACGGCGCAGCACGGCCGCCTGGACGGCACGCTGGTGGCGATCGTCGCCCCGGGGGCCCGCACCTGCAACGGGGACTCGGACCACGTGCATCTCCAGGTGCAGGCCAACGGCGCGGTCTACGACGTCGCGGTCAACGTGCACGACAACACCGGCGGCAACGTCTTCTACCTGGCGCGCGATGGCGCCCCGTGGCCGTTCTCGTGGGTCGAAGGCTGGCACCCCAACGTGCCGCTGGGCTACCGCGCGCTGGGGCTGACCGCGGGCCAGTTCACCGCCTTCCCCCTCACCACCCTGGCGGGGAAGATCACCACCGAGCTGGCGGGCGTGAACCACGTGTCGATCTTCGCCACCGGCTACGGCCCCGACGGCATCCACAACGTGCACTTCGGCGACGGCTACGGCTACGACGGGGCCATCGTCATCCGGCCCCTGAGCAGCAACGCGCGCACGCTGTACTTCCACTTCGCCGATCAGAGCTTCTAGAGATCGCGAAGCCTGGTCGGTTCAGTCAACGATCTTCCGCTCTTCGAGAAGATCGCGCGCTGCGACGGGTAGATGCTGCGGTGCCCCGTCATCAGGTACGCGAGCACGCTGACGATGACCACGTGGGGGAAGACGTCCGCCCCCAGCAGCTCCATGGCCATGATCGACAGGGCCAGCGGCGTGTTCGAGGCGGCCGCGAAGACCGCGGCCATGCCCACGCCCGCCCCGAGCTCCAGCGGCAGGCCCAGCACCTGCGCCAGCACGTTGCCCAGCGCCGCGCCCACGAAGAACAGCGGCGTCACCTCGCCGCCCAGGAAGCCGGCGCCCAGGGTCACCGCGGTGAGCAGCAGCTTCGCGGCGAAGGCCCAGCCCGCAAGCGAGGGATCGCTGAAGGCGCGCACGATGGTCGGCACGCCCAGGCCCAGGTAGTCGCTGGTACCCAGCAACTGCCACAGGGCCACCACCGTCAGCCCGCCGAGGAACATGCGCACCGGCAGCCGCTTCACGCGCTGCTCGCCCTGCTTCTTGAGGAAGTGCGTCAGCTCGATGAAGGCCACCGTGGTCGCTGCCACCACGAGCGCGAAGATCGCCCACTTCGCCAACACCAGCGGGGTCAACGCGAGCTGCGGCGCGTGGGGGTACGCGGTGTGCGTGATGCCCAGGGCGCGGGTGGCGAGATCCCCGACCAGGGCGGCCACCAGCGCCGGCACCAGCGCGCCGTACTCGATGCGCCCCAGCACGATGAACTCGAGCCCGAAGACCGTGCCCGCGATGGGCGTCCCGAAGACCGAGCCGAAGCCGCCCGCGACGCCGGCCGCCAGCAACTGCCGCCGCAGGGGCCCGCTCAGCTGGAGCCGGTGCGAGAGCCAGTCGGTGAGGCTCGCGCCCATCTGCACCGCCGTGCCCTCGCGCCCCGCGCTGCCGCCGAAGAGATGCGTCAACACCGTGCCCAGCAGCACCATGGGGGCCATGCGCAGGGGCAGCTCGGGGCCGCCGTCGTGAATGGTGTCGATGACGAGGTTGTTGCCGCCTTTGATCGGGCCGCCGAAGCGCTCGTACAGCCAGCCGATCCCCAGGCCGGCGAGAGGCAGCGTGAACACCAGCCACTCATGCGCGCCGCGAAACCCCGTCGCGAGCTCGAGCAGCCACAGGAACAGCGCCGACCCGGCCCCGCAGCCCACGCCGACGACCGCGCCCAGGACGAGCCACTGTCCGAGGGTCAGCCAGCGTTCTCGGTGGGGGAAGACGTTCAAGGCCCCCCATCGTAGGGGTCACCGGGCCAACTGGAACCCCTGTTTCTGGCGCGCGAGCAGTTCGGGGCTGCGCGCGGCCTCGAGGCCCGACTGCTCCGGCACGAAGGCGACCGACATCAGCGCCTTCGCCAGCACCGCGTGGGACACCGAGCTCAGCAGCCCCAGCACGCCGTGCTGCGGGTGGGTCCCGAGCACGATCAGGTCGGCCTGCTCGCGCGCGGCCACCTGCACCAGCAACTCGGCCACGTGCTTTCGCCCAATCTCCAGGTGCACGCGGTGGGTGACGTTCGAGGGCAGGCCCTCGAGCGCCGCCTCGCAGTCTTCGCGCAGCCGCCGCGCCATCGCCTGCTCGCTCGCCTCGTCGCGCACGGGACCCCGGCCGTGCCGCGCCGCCTCCTCGTCGGGAGACCAGACGTGCGTGGCGATCACCTCCAGCGGGCCGTACTCCGCGAGGCGCTCGATCCAGTTCCTCGCGAGCTCCGAGCGCCAGGTGTGATCGATGGCCAACAGCACGCGCAGCGGCCCCTTCCCCTGGGCCCAATCTTCGAAGGGCCGCGCGCTGCGCACCACCAGCAACGGGATCGAGAGCTCGTAGGGGAGCCGGTCGATGGGCTTGCCGAAGAGGGGCCGTCCCCCGCGGGACGAGTCACCCACCACCAACAACTGCGCCCGCTGCCTCGCGCACAGCCGGGCCAGGGCGCTGTCGACGGCCCCGTGCACCAACTCGGCCTCGGCCTTGATTCCCTCGGAGCGCAGCAACTGCGCCGCGGTCTCGAGATTGTCGGTGACGTCGATCTCCTTGCGATGGCCCAGCGCGTCGCTGAGCTGCAGCGCGGGGAGCACGCTCGCCAACAAGACCTCCTGCCGCGTCCGCTGGGCCAGCGCCGCGGCGACGTGCACCGCGTCATTCGAAGAATCTGTGAAATGGGTCGCGCAGACGATGCTCATGGGAGATCTCCTCGAAACTGGGGTGGTCAGACTCAAAGCATCCGGCGTGCCGACATGTGGTGGGGTTGCGCACACTGCGACATGGGTCCTTGATGGGGGCGTGATCGGGGGATTCCCATGGTCGAACTCGCGCAGAGCAAAGGTCGAATCATCGTCATCGACGACGAGCGGGGGCGCGCGGAGGCGGAAGCGACCGCCCTGCGCAAGCTCGGGTACGTTGCCAGCACCTCCAACATCGAGCACGCGCTCGAACGCCAACGGGAAGACCTGGCAGAGGTGGCGGTGTGCCATCTCGACGGCCAGGGCCTGGCGCTGACGCGGCGGCTCACCGAGGCGGGCGTGCCCGTGGTGCTCACCGCGCAGGAGCTGAACACGGAGCAGGCCGTCGCCGCCCTGCGCAGCGGCGCGCGGGATCTCGTCACCGAGCCCGTCGAGGAGGGGCTGCTGGTCGAGGCGTTGGAGCGACTGTGTGGCGGGCTGCGCCGTGACACCCAGCGACTGGAGTGGATCGGCGAGAGCCCGGCGATGCAGCAGCTCGCGGGCATCGTGGCGCGCGTGGCCCGGGGGGATGCGCCGGTGTTCCTGTGCGGCGAGAGCGGCACCGGCAAGGAGCTGGTGGCCAACGCCATTCACGTCGGAGGCCCGCGTCACGACGCGCCCTTCGTGGCCGTCAACTGCGCCGCGGTGCCCGGTTCACTGCTCGAGAGCGAGCTCTTCGGCCACACCCGGGGCGCGTTCACCGACGCGCGGTCCGAGCGCCGGGGGCTCTTCTCCCAGGCCAACGGGGGCACGCTGTTCCTCGACGAGATCGGCGAGCTGCCCCTCGAACTCCAGCCCAAGCTCCTGCGCGCGTTGCAGGAGCGCAAGGTGCGTCCCCTGGGCAGCACCCGGGAGATCGCCTTCGACGCGCGGCTGATCACCGCCACCAACAGCGATCTCGAGCTCGCGGTGAGGGAACACCGTTTTCGGGAAGACCTCTTCTACCGGATCAACGTGGTGCGCATCGACCTCCCGCCGCTGCGCGATCGCCGCAGTGACGTGCTGCCGCTGGCCGAGCGCTTCCTCGCGCGGGCCGCGGCGCGCACCGGTCGCACGGTCTCCAAGCTGTCCGAGGCCGCGGCGGACCGGCTGCTCGCCTGGTCCTGGCCGGGCAACGTGCGCGAACTCGAGAACTGCATGGAGAGCGCGGTGGCCATGGCGCACACCGACGAGATCCAGCTCGAGGATCTCCCGGCGCGGCTGCGCGAGTCGACGGCCGTGGAGAGCGCCCTTCCCGCCTCGCGCATCGACCAGCTCGTCACCCTCGAAGAGCTCAACCACCGCTACCTGCACCGCGTGCTGCGGACCCTGTCCGGGAACAAGACGAAGACCGCGGAGGTGCTGGGCATCGATCGCCGCACGCTCTACCGCATGCTCGCCCGGGAGACGGCGCCCCCTCCCCCGCCCCCGTGACCTGGCGCCCCGGTGGTGAGATCGCGAACCCGCCGAAGCAGGCCTGAGGTAGACGGGCGACTCCGTACCCGAAGCTCACCAAAGGAGTCGCCCTTGAAGAAGCTGTCGCTCGCCGCGGCCGTGCTCTGTGCCGCCGCCGCCTTCGCCGATGAAGGCATGTGGACGTACAACAGTTTCCCCGCCGCCAAGGTGAAGGCGAAGTACGGCTTCGAGCCTGGCAAGGACTGGCTCGATCACCTGCGGCTCTCGTCGGTGCGCATCGCCGGTGGCTGCTCGGCCTCGGTGGTCTCGGCTGACGGCCTGGTGATGACCAACCACCACTGTGCGCGCGAGTGCATCGAGAACCTCTCGGGCCTCACCAAGAAGGACTTCAACCGCGACGGCTTCTTCGCCAAGACCCAGGCCGACGAAGCGCGTTGCCCCGGCATGGAGCTCAACCAGCTCGCCGAGATCACGGACGTCACCAAGCGGGTGCAGGACTCGACGAAGGAGGTCGCCCCCGAGAAGTTCTCCGAGGTGCAGCGCGGCACCATCGCGGCCATCGAGAAGGACTGCGCGACCTCGGACGAGTTCCGTTGCGAGGTGGTCACCCTCTTCCGGGGCGGCCGGTACGATCTCTACAAGTACCGCCGGCTCCAGGACATCCGCCTGGTGTTCGCGCCCGAGGACCAGATCGCCTTCTTCGGCGGTGACCCCGACAACTTCATGTTCCCCCGCTACGACCTCGACGTGTCCTTCATCCGCATCTACGCGGCGGATGGCAAGCCGATGAAGATGGAGCACCACCTCGCGTGGTCCGACGGCACCATCAAGGAAGGCGACGTCACCTTCGTCTCTGGCAACCCCGGTGGCACCTCGCGCACCCTGACCTCGGCGCAGCTCGACGACGATCGCGACATGCGCATGCCGGCGACGCTGATCCGCATGGCCGAGCTCCGCGGCTTCATCACCCAGTACCAGGAGCGCGGCGCCGAGCAGAAGCGCCACTCGAACGACCTGCTCTTCGGGGTCGAGAACGGGCTCAAGGCCTACAAGGGCCGCCACGCCGCCCTCGCCGACAAGGCCTTCTACGGGCTGCTCATCAAGAACGAGCAGGACTTCCGCGCCAGGGTGAAGGCGAAGCCCGAGCTCGAGAAGCTCTACGGCGGCGCCTGGGACACCATCGCCGGCCTGGTGAAGAAGCAGCAGGGCTACCGCAAGGAATTCAACGCGCTCGAGCGCGGCCCCATCTCGGACCTCTTCGGCATGGCCCGCGGCCTGGTCCGTTACGGCGAGGAGAGCGGCAAGGAGAACTCGCAGCGCCTCAAGGAGTTCACCGAGGCCCGCCTGCCCCAGTTCAAGCAGGGCATCCTCGCCAACCGCCCCGTGTACGACGAGATGGAGATCGCCACCCTCACCTTCTCGCTCACCAAGATGCGCGAAGAGCTCGGCCCGGATCACCCGGTCATCAAGCGCGTGTTCGGCCTGAAGAGCCCCGCGGAGATCGCGAAGGCCGCCGTGAAGGGCACCAAGCTCAAGGACATCAAGACCGACAAGAACGGCAACGCCACCGGGGGCTTCCGCAAGGAGTTGTTCGACGGCGGCAAGGCGAAGATCGAGGCCTCGAAGGACCCGATGATCGAGCTGGCCCGCTCGTTCGACCCCGAGGCCCGCGCGATCCGCAAGAAGTACGAGGAGGAGGTCGACGGCCCCATGAAGAAGCAGCAGGAGCTGCTCGCCAAGGCCCGCTTCGCCGTCTACGGCGACGCGATCTACCCCGACGCCACGTTCACCCTGCGGCTCTCCTACGGCGCGGTGAAGGGCTACGAGGAGAACGGAGCGCAGGTGAAGCCGTTCACCACCATCGCGGGGGCGTTTGACCGGCACACCGGCGCGGACCCCTTCGCGCTGCCCAAGACCTGGCTCTCCGCGAAGGCGAAGCTCGGCATGGACGTGCCGTTCAACTTCGTCACCACCAACGACATCATCGGCGGCAACTCCGGCTCCCCCATGGTCAACCAGAAGGGCGAAGTGGTGGGCCTCGTGTTCGACGGGAACATCCAGTCGCTCGGCGGGGACTATGGGTTCGATGAATCGGTCAACCGCACCGTCGCCGTGCACTCGGCCGCGTTGGTCGAGGCCCTCGACAAGGTGTACGGGGCCAAGCGGTTGGTGGAAGAGCTGAGGAAGTAGTCCCCTCACCCCGGCCCTCTCCCCGCTTGCGGGGCGAGGGAGTCAGGTGTCGTTCAGGATGTCCCTGAGCACCTGGAGCTGAAACCCCTGGGGGCTCGCCGCGCCGTGCGTGTCGAGCCCCGCCTGGATCAACGCGTTGGCTGCGCCGTTGAGGGCCAGCACCTGGGCGTCGTCACCCAGGGCGTCGGTCAGCCCCACCAGATCGTAGTCCCGCGCCTCGCCGATCAGAGCCTTGAGCTCAGGCACCTGCGCGTCGGAGATCCGGTTGGAGAGGTTCGCGAACCACGCGAGGGCGACGGTTCGCGCGTCGGGCTTCGGTGCCTTCTTCTTCCGGGCGGCCATGTGCGGCTCGAGGTTACTCCCACTCGATCGTCGCCGGCGGCTTCGACGAGATGTCGTAGACCACGCGGTTGATGCCCCGCACCTCGTTGCAGATGCGTGAGGAGATTTTTCCAAGCACATCGTACGGGAGCCGCGCCCAGTCGGCGGTCATGCCGTCCACCGAGGTCACCGCGCGAATGGCGCAGGTCATCTCGTAGGTGCGCTCGTCGCCCATCACGCCGACGCTCTGCACCGGCAGCAGCACCGCGAAGGCCTGCCAGAGCTCCTTGTAGAGCCCGGCCGCGTTGATCTCCTCGAGGACGATCAGGTCGGCCTTGCGCAGCACGTCCAGGCGCGCCTCGGTGAGATCGGTGATCACCCGGATGGCGAGCCCCGGGCCCGGGAACGGGTGGCGGGAGACCATCTCGTCGGGCAGCCCCAGCTCGCGGCCCAGCACGCGCACTTCGTCCTTGAAGAGCTCGCGCAGGGGCTCGACGAGGGCCAGCTTCATCTTCTCGGGCAGGCCACCGACGTTGTGGTGGCTCTTGATGGTGGCCGAGGGGCCCTTGATGGACACCGACTCGATGACGTCGGGGTACAGGGTGCCCTGGGCGAGGAACTTCGCGTCGGTGAACTCCGAGGCGGCCTCCTCGAAGACCGAGATGAACTCGTAGCCGATGGCCTTGCGCTTCTTCTCGGGGTCGGTGATCCCGGCCAGCTTGCCCAGGAACCGCGCCCGCGCGTCGATGGTCTTGAGCGGCACGTGGAAGCGGCCCACGAAGAGCGCCTCGACCTGCTCGCGCTCACCGTGCCGCAGCAGCCCGTTGTCCACGAAGATGCACTGCAGCCGATCGCCGATGGCCTTGTGCAGCAAGAGCGCCGCGACCGAGCTGTCCACCCCACCCGAGAGGCCGCAGATCACCCGGCCCTCGCCGACCTTGGAGCGGATCTCCTGGATCGACTCCTCGATGAAGCTCGACATCGTCCAGTCGCCCTTCACCTTGCAGTCGGTGAAGAGGAAGGCGCGGAGCATCTCCTTGCCCTGGGGCGTGTGGACCACCTCGGGGTGGAACTGCACGCCGTAGAACGGCCTGGTCTCGTGGGCCGCCGCGGCGAAGGGCGCGCTGGGCGTCTTGCCGATGGCCACGAACCCCGGGGGCAGCACCTCGACGCGGTCGCCGTGGCTCATCCACACCTTGAGCGACGTGCCGGCCTTGAAGGACGCGAAGGGGCCGCGAGCGGAGGTCACCTCGACGTCGGCGGGCCCGAACTCGCGGTGCGCGCTCTTGTCGACCCGGCCCCCGAGCATCTTGGCCATCAGCTGCAGGCCGTAGCAGACGCCCAGCACCGGCACGCCCAGCTCGAACACCTCGGGCACGCAGCGCGGGCTGCCCTCCTGCTCGACCGACATCGGGCCACCCGAGAGGATGATCCCCATGGGCTTGAAGGCCTGGAGCGCGGCGAGCGAAAGATCTGCGCGTTGGATCTCGCAGTACACGCCCAGCTCGCGCACCCGGCGCGCGATGAGCTGGGTGTACTGGCTGCCGAAATCGAGGATGAGGATCTTTTCGTGGGTGGCGTGCACCGAGGGCTCCGTGCGGTGAGACCGACGTTGACGAACGGCTCTATCCCTTCAAGACTCCCGCGCCAATGAGCAAGCGCATCGTTGCCGCCCTGTCGACCGCCCTGCTGTTCTCCGGTTGCGTCAAAGAGATCACGAGTGACGAGCGCCTCGAGCGCGAGACGAAGCGCAGCGAGGCCCTGGTCTCGACCACGGCCGACGAGCTCAAGGGCATGAAGTGCGACGACATCACGTCGGAGCTCTCGAAGGCCCGGGACGACAGCGCGCCGGAAGAGAAGCGCATCACCATCTACACGGACCTCTTCGAGCGCGTGAAGGGCCGCACCGCCAAGTTCGAAGAGGCGCTCTCGCGCAACCCCGACCTCGCCTACCAGGAAGGCAGCCAGCAGATCATCGCCGCCCGCGACGGCTGCGTGCAGTCGGCCGCCGACGTGCGCCTCGACTTCGAGGGGCTGGTCCGCGAGATCATCCAGCTCCCGGTGGTCGACGACTACAAGGACGGCAAGGCCGTGAAGGCCGCGCGCCTCAACTTCGATACCCTGCGCACCGCCATCGAGAAGCTCGATCTCGACGACAAGGACGCGCTGCTCACCAAGCTCGCCAACGCCGAGAAGACCGTCGAAGTGAAGGACACCAAGCGCAAGCGCGACAAGTAAGCCGCGCCCCGCCCTGCCCCGACTACTCGCGACGGTAGTTGGGCGCCTCTTCGGTGATGATCACGTCGTGCACGTGGCTCTCCTTGAGCCCGGCCGAGGTGATCCGCACGAAGGTGGCGTTCTTGCGCAGCTCTTCGATGTTCCTGGTGCCGCAGTAGCCCATGCCCGAGCGCAGGCCGCCGAGGAGCTGGAACACGTTCATGCCCACCGTGCCCTTGAACGGCACGCGGCCCTCGATGCCCTCGGGCACCAGCTTCTTGTCGTCGGCCACCCCGCCCTGGAAGTAGCGGTCCTTCGAGCCCTGGCGCATGGCCCCCAGCGAGCCCATGCCCCGGTACGCCTTGTAGGTGCGGCCCTGGTACAAAATGGTGTCGCCCGGCGATTCCTCGGTGCCCGCGAAGAGCGAGCCGATCATCACCGTGCTGGCGCCCGCGGCGATGGCCTTGACCACGTCGCCTGAGTACTTGATGCCGCCGTCGGCGATGATGGGCACCCCGCTCCCCTCGGCCGCGCGCGCGCAGTCGTCGATGGCGGTGATCTGCGGCACGCCCACGCCGGCCACCACGCGGGTGGTGCAGATCGAGCCCGGCCCGATGCCCACCTTGACCGCGTCGACGCCCGCGTCGATCAGCGCCCGGGTGGCCTCGGCCGTGGCCACGTTGCCGGCGATGAGCTCGAAGGTGCCCTTGAAGTTGCGGCGCAGCTCGCGCACCGACTCGATCACCCCGCGGGAGTGACCGTGCGCGGTGTCGACGACGATCACGTCGACCCCGGCCTTGATCAGCGCGTCCACCCGGGCATCACGATCGGAGCCGGGGCCCACGGCGGCGGCGACCAGGAGGCGCTGCTTGGCGTCCTTCGCGGCGTTGGGGTACTCGCGGCGCTTCTCCACGTCGCGGATGGTCATCAGCCCGCGCAGCTCGCCGGCGTCGTTGACCACCAGCAGCTTCTCGATGCGGTGCTTGTGCAGCAGCTCGATGGCGCCTTCCTGGGTCACGCTCTCGGGCGCGGTGACCAGCTGGCGGGTCATCACCTGGTGCACCGGCTGGCTCAGGTTCTTCTCGAAGCGCACGTCGCGGCTGGTGATGATGCCCACCACCTTCTTCCCGTCCACCACGGGGATGCCGTTGATGCCGTGCTGGCGCATGAGCTCGACCACCCGGGACAACGGGGCCGCGGGGTCGATGGTGATGGGGTCCACCACGATGCCCGTCTCGTGCTTCTTGACCTTGAGCACCTCGGCGGCCTGGAGCGCGGGGGTGAAGTTCTTGTGGATGACGCCGATGCCGCCTTCCTGGGCCATGGCGATGGCCATCGCCGCCTCGGTGACGGTGTCCATGGCGCTGGAGAGCAGCGGGATGTTGAGCCGCAGGTTCCGGGTCAGCCGCGTTCCCAGCTCGACCTGGTGGGGGAGCACCGCGCTCTCGGCCGGCAGGAGGAGCACGTCGTCGAAGGTCAGCCCCAGCCGGATGTTCTCAGTCAGCATGGTGGGCCTCTAGACAAGTTGCAGCCCGAAGAAAAGCCACGCGGATTCGCTGGAGTTTTTGGACCCATGGCCCTATTCGAGGTCGGTCGTGGCGCCCGACAACAAGCCCATCGGCCTTTCGGTACGCCTTCCCTTCGCGACTGCTGAGGAGTTCCTCGCGAAGTACGGCAGCAACCTCACGCGGGGCGGCATCTACCTGCGCTCGAAGGCCCTGAAGAACCCGGGCACCTCGATGCTGCTGGAGATCAAGATCGAGAACGGCACCCGCGTGCTCTACGCCTCGGCCGTCGTCAGCTACGTCACCGGCAACAAGGGTGAAGGCGTGACGGGCATGGGCTTCAAGTTCATCACCCTGGACGCGGTGAGCCGCCGCTTCCTCGAGTCGGCCGCCGCGGCCATGCCCCACGCGCGCTCCAACGAGCCGCCGGTGCCCCGGAACGTGGGGCCCATCGACACCGACCCCGGCGCCATCCCCCCCGAGCTGCCGCCCGCCTCGCAGGCCCAGGCCGCCCTCCCCTCGGAGCTCGCGGGCCGGCTGCTGGTGCACGGCGACTCGCGCCAGGTGAAGGCGCCCCCCTTCGAGCCCGCGCCCGAGCCCCCGCGCACCGGGCCCATCATCGGCATCGACCTGGGCACCACCAACTCCTGCGCAGCCATCGTGCGCGACGGCAAGCCCTTCATGCTCACCTGGAAGGACGGCCAGAGCCTGGTGCCGTCGATCGTCGCGCTCACCCCCCGGGGCCAGCTCGCCGTGGGCGCCGCGGCCAAGACCCAGCTGACGACCAACCCGCGCTGGGTGGTCTACGGGTTCAAGCGACTCATCGGCCGGCCGGTGGACTCCCCCGAGGTTCGCGAGGTGCTCAAGCGCTTCCCCTACGAGGTGGTGCCCACGGAAGACGGCGAGTGCGCCGTGCAGTTGTCCGATCGCGCCTACCGCCTCGAGGAACTCTCGGCCCTGGTGCTGCGGGAGATCAAGCAGCTCGCCGAGAACCGCCTCAACGAGCCGGTGCACCGCGCGGTGATCACCGTGCCCGCCTGGTACTCCGAGCGGCAGCGCGAGGCGGTGCGGGAAGCGGGCCGGCTGGCGGGCTTCCACGTGGAGCGCATCGTCAACGAGCCCACCGCGGCCGCCCTGGCCTGGGGCTACTCGCGCCGCAAGCCGCAGCGCGTGCTGGTCTACGATCTCGGCGGCGGCACCTTCGACGCCTCGGTGCTCGAGTACACCGAGTCGGTCTACGAGGTCGTCTCCACGGGCGGCGACTCGTTCTTGGGGGGCATCGACTTCGACTCGGCCATCGTCGCCCAGTTGCTGTCCGACTTCGAAGAGAAGACCGACTCGGTGTTCACCGACCGCGTGGCCATCCAGCGGGTCTACGACGCGGCTGAGCGGGCCAAGATGGCGCTCTCGAGCCTGAAGGAGGCGCGCATTCACGTGCCCTTCGTGACCATGGTCGCCGGCAAGCCCGTGGATCTCGACGTCACCCTCACCCGCGCCCAGCTCGAGAAGCTGACCCGGTCGATCGTCGATCGCACCATGGAGGTCTGCCAGGAGGTGCTGCGCACCCGCACCCTGAGGGCCGATCAGATCGACGAGATCGTCCTGGTCGGCGGCCAGTCCCGCGCGCCCCTGGTGCAGGAGCGCATCGCCCTGCTGTTTGGTCGCGAGCCGGTGATGGTGGGCAACCCGGAAGAGGCCGTGGCCCTGGGGGCCGCGCTGCTGGCCGACGCGCTCGACCGCAAGGCCGGGCTGCTGCTGATCGACGTGCTGCCGATGTCCATCGGCATCGGGCTGCCGGGTGGCAAGTTCCACCCCATCATCCTGCGCAACACCTCGCTGCCCACCACGCGCAAGTACCGCATGGTCACCACCCGCGAGAACCAGAAGTCCCTCGAACTCTCGGTGTTCCAGGGCGAAGCGGTGCGCGCCGGGGCGAACACCTGGCTGGGGACCTTCAAGGTGCCCGCGCTGCCTCCGGGGCCCCGGGGCGCGGTGGCCATCGAGCTCACCTTCGAGCTGAGCAACGAGTGCCTGCTGACCATCACCGCCCGCGAGGAGTCCACGGGCCAGGAGATCGTCTCGGTCTTCGCCACGCGCGACACGCCTTCGAAGGTGAAGGAGCAGATCCGCGCCCTCGAGGAGGACACCGACCCGGAGGTCGACGTGTTCCGGCCCAAGGGCGTGATGGGGTGGTTGAAGCGGCTCTTCAACTGACCTGCGTTCGCTAGCTGACGACCCGCTCGTTGCGCGCGCGGCTGGCCTGCTTCTCCCGCTCGCCCAGCGCCGCCTGCAGGTACTTGCCCGACAGCTTCCGGCCGATCAGCTCCTGGGCGAGCTCCCCGGCCTCGACGAGCCGGTTGAGGTCGATGCCCGTCTGCACGCCCATGCCGTTGAGCATGTACACGAGGTCTTCCGTCGCGAGGTTCCCGGCGGCGCCCGGGGCGTAGGGACAGCCGCCCAGCCCCCCGATGCTCGAGTCGAAGGTGGTGATGCCCATGGACAGGCCGATGAGCGCGTTGGCCAGCGCCGTGCCCCGGGTGTCGTGCAGGTGAAGGGCGATCTGCGGCAGCGGCAGCACCTTTCCGATCTCGGTCACCAGCTCGGCGGTCTGCGTGGGCGTGCCCACCCCGATCGTGTCCCCCAGGGACAGCTGGTAGAAGCCGATGTCCGCCAGCTGCTTGACCACCTCGACCACCTTGCCGACCGGGGTGAGGCCTTCGTACGGGCAGCCCCACACCGTCGACAGGTAGCAGCGCACCTTCATGCCGGACTTGCGCGCCCCTTCGGCCACCTCGCGGGCGGTGCTGATCGCCTCGGCCACCGACTTGTTGATGTTCTTCCTCGAGTGGCTCTCGGTGACGGAGAGGAACACCGCCGCTTCCTGCAGGCCGGCGGCCTTGGCGCGCTCGAGGCCCTTCAGGTTGGGCACCAGCGCGGTGAAGGTCACGTCGTCGCGCCGGGGCAGCAGGGCGATCAGCTTCTCGGCGTCGGCGAGCTGGGGGATCCACCGCGGCGAGACGAAGCTCGAGACCTCGATGCGCTTCATGCCCGAGTTGATCAACGCCTCGATGAGCCGCGCCTTGTCGGCGGTGGCCAGCGTGCGCAGCTCGTTCTGCAGGCCGTCGCGCGGGCCGACCTCGTAGACATCGACTCGCTTTGGGGCGCTACCGAGGAGGCTCATTCGCTGAAACGCCTTTGGGCTCCGACGATCACGTCGGTCGAGGTGTCATCTAATGCCGCGCCATCGATGCCGCCGACGCACCAGCGGGTCTGGAAGCCGGCTTCTGCCAGCAGGGCCCGCCACTCGTCGAGGTCATAGTAGCGGATGAAGAACGAGGCCTCGAGCACGCGGCCGTCCTGGCAGGTGAGGCGCCGGGTGATCTCGTCGCGCTTCTTCTTCGGGTTGAAGAGGGCCTTCTCGACCAGGTGGTCCCCTCCCCCGATCTCCCCGTCGTAGCCGGCCTCGGGTTGCGCGGCGGCCTTCTGGCGGTTCGACCCGTGAATCACCAGGGTCGCTCCGGGCTCGAGGCAGCGCGCCACTTCCCGCAGCACCACGGGCACCTGGTCGTCTTCGAAGGTGCCCAGCGAGTTGTACCAGCACCACGCGCCCTCGAAGGCCGCGGTCTTGAAGGGGATCCGCGTGAAGTCGCTGCGCGCGACGAGCCCGTGAGCCCGGGCCTCGACCAGCGAGAGCGCATCGCGATCCACGCCGAAGGTGCCGGGGATCTGCGCGAGGTGCCGGCCGTGGCCGCAGCCCAGGTCGAGCAGCCGGCCCGTCGTCGGGAGGTTGGTACGCAGGAACCGCGCTTCGGCCTCGGTCACCGGGTCTGACAGGAAGGGCCGCGTGGAGCGGAGATACAGCTCCCCGAAGAACGCGCCGCTCATGACAGCAGGTCGTCGGGATCGTCGTCGTCGAGCTCGACGCGCGACCGGTCGAGCTCCAGCCGGCCGTCGCCGTTCCAGGTGATCTTCACGCCGTGGGGCAGCGCGAGGAAGCGCACCAGCTCGGGCGCCCGGCGGGCGAGATCCACCAGCGACATCACGCCCATCTCCCCGGAATCTCCCTCGACCGTGCTGCGGAAGCGCCAGCCGCTGTCCCGCGACGAGTGCGACTCGTCCCGCACCGCGACCAGCGACTTGAGCTCGCTGACGAAGCCCTTCACCTGGGCGGTGCTGGTGGCGTGCGGCGAGTCGCCGGTGAGATCCAGCTCCTCGAGGAGCATGCGCTGCTCCATCGAGCGCCGCAGCGGCACCGAGAGATCCTCGAGGTGGTCGTGGTTGCCCGGGGGCGAGGCGCGCACTTCGAGCACGCCCACGCCGTCGAAGATCTCCGGGGGCAACAGCTTCTGCACCAGCGGGGGGTGCCAGCCGCGGAACGGCCCGCCGGCGTCACCCTCGGCCGCGTAGAACGAGATGCGATCGAAGCCGAACGACATCGCCTGCCCGTGCTCCAGGCGGCGGCCGTGCTCCAGCAGCCAGTCCGCGAGGTGCCCGCACATCAAGGCGGCCTCTTCCATCAAGGTGGGGTCGACGAACTCGAAGGTGATCTCGCGCTGGCCGAGCTTCGAGAGGCCGATGGTCTCGGCGCGCACCCCGTGCTCGCCCATGTCGGTGAAGCCCACCGAGAACAGGTCTTCGGCCAGCATGTGCTCGGGCAGCGCGTCGGCGGCCGTCTCGAGGGGGAACGGCCAGAGCCGCAGCACGTCGATGGCCATGCCCTTCACGCCCGCCGTCGCCGCCAGCACCGCCTCGCGCACCTGCGAGAAGAACGGCTCGGCGCGGCCCTTCACCTTGCGCTGAAAACCCAGCAGGAACCCGCGCCTGGGCTTCATGCGGTTGAAGATCGTGACGTGCGGTCCGAAGAGCTCGTCCTGGGGCCCGGGCAGCAACAAGGTGCCCATCTCCCCGAGGAAGACGTCGGTGCCCGCCGGCGACGGGAAGGACTCATGGAGCCCGGCTCCATCGGTGTAGATCGCGAAGAAACTGCAGAGTTTTGGCACGTCGCGGCGGACTCTATTCGTTGATCCGCTGCCACGCGAACTTCGAAAAAACCATCATCACCGATGGGTTTCGTCACTCCCGAAGGGGGGCGACTCCGAAGGCGGCGAGCAGCCCGTCACTGGCGGCGGTCGGGGTGGTCGTCCCCTCGAGCACGGCCGCCTCGAGGGTGGGCAGCTGGGCGGCGACGGCCGGGTGGGCGCGGAAGGCCCGCTCCAGGCGCTCGGTGATCAGGGCCCACATCCACGATCGGCCCTGCTCGGCCCTCAAGCGGGCCAGCCCCCCGGAGGCCTCGAGGGCGGCGCGGTGCTCTTCCACCGAGGCCCACAGCTCGTCGAGGCCGGCGCCGGTCTGCCCCGAGACGGCCACCGCGCGCGTGGTCCAGTCGGGGCGGCGGTGCGGGAGGTAGCGCAGCGCGGCCTTGAGATCGCCCAGTGCGAGGCGGGCGCGATCGGCGCCGTCGCCATCGGCCTTGTTCACCGCGATGAGATCGGCCAGCTCGAGGATGCCCTTCTTGATGCCCTGCAGTTCGTCCCCCGAGCCCGGCAACATGAGCACCAGGAAGAAGTCGACCATCTCGGCCACGGTGGTCTCGCCCTGCCCCACCCCCACGGTCTCGATCAGCACCACGTCGAAGCCCGCGGCCTCGGTCAGGAGCATCGTCTCGCGGGTGCGCCGGGCCACCCCACCGGGCGTCAGGCCGCTGGGCGAGGGGCGAATGAAGGCCGCCGGGTTCACCGCGAGCCGGGCCATGCGCGTCTTGTCGCCGAGAATGGATCCGCCCGAAAGGCTGCTGGTGGGGTCGATGGCCAGCACCGCCACCTTCAGCCCGCGGCCGGTGAGCCGGGTGCCGAGCTCGTCGATGAAGGTGCTCTTCCCCACCCCGGGCACGCCGGTGATGCCCACCCGGCGCGCGCGGCCGGTGAGCGGGAGCAACCGGGTGAGCAGGGTCTGCGCCAGGGCCCCGTCGTGGGCCTCGCGGCTCTCGATGAGGGTGATGGCCCGGGCGAGCACCGCGCGATCGCCCGCGCGCACGCCCGCCTCGAACTCCTCGAGGGACAGCCGCTGCTTCTTCCGCGTCATTCCTCGAGCCGGTCGAGCAGCGAGCCGGCCGCCTCGGCGATGACCGTGCCGGGCCCGAAGATCTCCGCCGCCCCCGCCTCGCGCAGCGCCGGGTAGTCGTCGGGAGGGATCACCCCGCCCACGACGATCAAGATGTCCGAGCGCCCGCGCTTGGCGAGCGCTTCCCGCAGCGCCGGCACCAGGGTGAGGTGACCGGCCGCCAGCGAGCTCGCGCCGACGACGTGCACGTCGTTCTCCACCGCCGCCTGGGCCGTCTCTTCGGGCGTCTGGAAGAGCGGGCCGATGTCGACGTCGAAGCCCAGGTCGGCGAACGCGCTGGCGATCACCTTCTGGCCGCGGTCGTGCCCATCCTGGCCCATCTTCGCCACGAGGATGCGCGGGCGACGGCCTTCGCGATCGAGGAAGGTCTTGGTGCGCGCGCGGATGGTCGACACCGTCTCGGAGTTCTCGCCCACCTCGCCACTGTACACACCGGAGATGGCGCGGATCTCGGCCTGGTGCCGGCCCCACACCTTCTCCAGCGCGTAGGAGATCTCCCCCACCGTCGCGCGGGCCCGGGCGGCGTCGATGGCCAGCTCGAGCAGGTTGCCTTCGGCCCCACCGGCGCACGCAGTCAGCGCGTCGAGGGTGCGCGTCACGGCCGCCGGGTCACGCTCGCGGCGCAGGCGCTCGAGGCGTTCGATCTGCGTCTTGCGGACCGCCGCGTTGTCCACCTTGAGCACCGGGATCTTCTCGGCGTGGGTGGGCTTGAACTGGTTGACGCCCACGATGATCTGCCGGCCGGAGTCGATGCGCGCCTGGGTGCGCGCCGCGGCCTCCTCGATGCGCAGCTTGGGCACGCCCGCCTCGATGGCCTTGACCATGCCGCCGAGCTTCTCGATCTCGTCGATGTGCGACTGGGCCCGGGCCGCGAGCTCGTGCGTGAGGCGCTCGACGTAGTGGCTGCCACCCCAGGGGTCGACCGGGCGACACGTACCCGACTCGAGCTGCAGCTGGAGCTGGGTGTTGCGCGCGATGCGGGCCGAGAAGTCGGTGGGCAGCGCGAGCGCCTCGTCCAGCGAGTTGGTGTGGAGGCTCTGGGTGTGGCCCTGGGTGGCCGCCATGGCCTCGATGCAGGTGCGCACCACGTTGTTGTGAACGTCCTGCGCGGTCAGCGACCAGCCCGAGGTCTGGCAGTGCGTGCGCAGCGCGAGGCTCTTGGTGCTCTTCGGCGAGAAGCCCGACATCAGCCGCGCCCACAGCAGGCGGGCCGCGCGGAGCTTGGCGACCTCCATGAAGAAGTTCATGCCGATGGCGAAGAAGAAGCTCAGCCGCGGCGCGAAGGCGTCGACGCTCATGCCCGAGGCGATGCCGGTGCGCACGTACTCGAGGCCGTCGGCCAGCGTGTAGCCGAGCTCCAGGTCGGCCGTCGCCCCGGCTTCCTGCATGTGGTACCCGGAGATGGAGATCGAGTTGAACTTCGGCAACTTCCGCGCGGTGTACGAGAAGATGTCGGCGATGATCTTCATCGAGGGCCGGGGCGGGTAGATGTACGTGTTCCGCACCATGAACTCTTTGAGGATGTCGTTCTGAATGGTGCCCGCGAGCTTCTCGGGTGACACGCCCTGCTCTTCGGCGGCGACCACGTAGAACGCGAGGATCGGCAGCACCGCGCCGTTCATGGTCATCGACACGCTCATCTTGTCGAGCGGGATGCCGTCGAACAGCAGCTTCATGTCGAGGATGGAGTCGATGGCCACGCCGGCCATGCCCACGTCGCCCAGCACGCGGGGGTGATCGCTGTCGTAGCCGCGGTGGGTTGCGAGATCGAAGGCGATGCTCAGGCCCATCTGCCCGGCCGCGAGGTTGCGCCGGTAGAAGGCGTTCGAGTCTTCGGCGGTGGAGAACCCCGCGTACTGGCGCACCGTCCACGGCTGGCGCACGTACATCGTGGGGTACGGCCCGCGGAGGAAGGGCGGGAAGCCCGGCATGGTGCCCAGGTGATCCACGCCCTCGAGATCGGCCGCGGTGTACTGCGCGCGGTGGGGGATGCCCTCGGGGGTCTCCCAGGTCGGGCCCGGGGTGGTCGCCACCGGGGAGGTGTTCGCCGCGTCGAAGTCGAGGGCGGCGAAGTCAGGCAGGCGGCGCGTCATGGGTACACGTCCAGGAGTTCGTTGAGCGAGGCGATGAGATCGCAGCCGAGGAAGATGAAGCCGTCGACGCCCGCTTCACGCAGCGCCGCTTCGTTGGGGCCGGGGCGACCGGCCATCAGCACCCGCGTACAGCCCGCGGCCTTGAGGGCCATCGCGCGCGCGATGGCCTCGGTGGCGTAGCGCTCGTCGGTGCCGCACAGGCAGGCCACCACGGCCTTCTCGTCGGCCGTGGTCTCGCGGGTGCGAATGCCGCCGGCCGAGAGGAAGTTGGAGGCGAAGCCCACGCGGGCGCGGGACTCGGCCAGCGTGCCCAGGGTGACGAGGATCGCGTGGGGGGACTTCGCGTCGGCGCGCAGGCGCAGCTGCTCGAAGACCTCCGCGTCCCGGTGCCCGGGGCCGGTGAAGGCGCGGGCCGGCAGGGGGAGCTTCTCGTCGGGGTTCGCGAACTCGGACACCCCGAGGATCGGCGTGCGGCGCTTGGAGACCGACTCGAGGCGCTGCTGCCAGGTGGCCGCGATGTGGGCCTCGAGGGTGGGCAGGGCCTGGATGATGCCGCCGGCGGCTTCGATCGCCTGGAAGCGCTTCCACGCCTCGCGCGCGAGGGCGTCGGTGAAGGTGTCGAGGTAGTACGAGCCGGCCGCCGGGTCGATCACGTGACCCAGCAGGCTCTCGTGGCGCAGCACCAGGCCGGTGTTCATCGCCACGCGCAGGCCGAGCTCGGAGGGCGTCCCGAGCTCCTGGTCGAAGGCCGTGGGGGTGATGACGTCCGCGCCGCCGAGGATCGCCGCGAACACCTGGGTCGTGCCGCGCAGCATGTTCACCCACGGGTCGCGCTGGGTCATCGTGCGGCTCGAGCAGACCGCGTGAATGAGCAGCTTGGTGTTCGGGGCGCCAGCGGCCGTGAGGAGCTTGTTCCAGCACAGGCGCAGGGCGCGGAGCTTCGCAAGCTCGTTGAAGGTGTCCCGGCCGACGGCGAGCTGGACTGCGAGCTGGCGGGCTGCGCGCGGGGCGGTGAAGCCGGCTTGCAGGAGGGACTCGAGGGCGGCGACTCCGGCGGCCAGCGCGATCGCCAGTTCGTCGGCGGCGTCGGCGCCGGCGTCGTGGTGGGTCAGGGTCGAGATGAGGCCCGCGGTGCCGTGAGGGTAGTCGGCGTCGACGCGCTTCGCGGTCGCGAGGAAGTCGGGTCCGAGCGGGTCACGGTCGAGGATGAAGGGGGACGTGAGGTCTTCCGGCGGATCCGAGTGGATCGTTACCTCTCCCTGCGACTGCGGGGAGAGGTCGGCCGCAGGCCGGGTGAGGGGCTGTGCTCGACCTGGGCCCCTCACCCCGCCCTCTCCCCGCTGGCGCAGGGAGAGGGAGAAGTGGGCGGGCATTCCGGGGATCTGGAGCGCGGGGGCCTGCGTGTACAGGGGCTCGACCGCGAGCCCTTCGGCGGTCTTCGCCACCAGCGTCTTCTCGAACGACGCCCCGGCGAGATCCTTCTCGACCTGGGCACGCCAATCAGCCGCGGTCACCTTCGGGAACTGAGCTGTCATCACATGTTCCGGCGGTATTGCCCGCCGACCTTGTAGAGCGCGCCGGACAACTGCCCGAGCGTGCAGACCTTGCAGGCTTCCATCAACGCCCCGAAGACGTTCCCGCCATCGAGGGCCGCGCGCTGCACCGCCTCGAGGGTCTTGGGAGCCACCTCGGCGTTGCGTTTCCAGAACGCGTCACGCGCGGTGATCGCGTAGTCCTTCTCTTCCTTCGTGGCGCGGATCACTTCCGGCGGCACCACCGTCGGCGAGCCCTTTGGATCGAGGAAGGTGTTCACCCCGATGATCGGCAGCTGCCCGTCGTGCTTGAGGGTCTCGTAGTACAGCGACTCTTCCTGGATCTTCGAGCGCTGGTACATGCGCTCCATCGCCCCGAGCACCCCGCCCCGCTCGGAGATCGCCCGGAACTCGTTGAGCACCGCGGCCTCCACGAGGTCGGTCAGCTCCTCGACGATGAACGAGCCCTGGATGGGGTTCTCGTTCTTCGAGAGGCCGAACTCCTTGTTGATCACCAGCTGGATTGCCAGCGCCCGCCGCACGCTCTCCTCGGTGGGGGTGGTGATCGCCTCGTCGTAGGCGTTGGTGTGCAGCGAGTTGCAGTTGTCCTGCAGCGCGAGCAGCGCCTGGAGCGTGGTGCGGATGTCGTTGAAGGCGATCTCCTGCGCGTGCAGCGACCGGCCAGAAGTCTGGATGTGGTACTTCAACTTCTGCGAGCGATCGTTGCCGCCGTACTTGTCGCGGATCGCCCGGGCCCAGATGCGCCGCGCCACGCGCCCGAGCACCGTGTACTCAGGGTCCATTCCGTTCGAGAAGAAGAACGAGAGGTTGGGCGCGAAGTCGTCGATGCACATGCCGCGCGACAGGTAGTACTCGACGAAGGTGAAGCCGTTGGCGAGCGTGAAGGCGAGCTGGCTGACCGGGTTCGCCCCCGCTTCGGCGATGTGGTACCCGCTGATCGACACCGAGTAGAAGTTCCGCACCTTCTCGTCGATGAAGTGCTGCTGGATGTCGCCCATCATGCGCAGGGCGAACTCGGTGCTGAAGATGCAGGTGTTCTGCGCCTGGTCCTCCTTGAGGATGTCTGCCTGCACCGTGCCGCGCACCTGGAAGAGCGTGGCCGCGCGGATCTTCGCGTACACCTCGGCGGGCAACACCTCGTCACCTGAGACGCCCAGCAGCATCAAGCCCAGGCCGTCGTTCCCCTCGGGCAGCGTACCCTGGTACCGGGGCCGGGGCTGGCCGCGCTTGGCGTAGAGCGCTTCGATCTTCTGTTCGATCTCCGCGGCCTTGTCGTTGGCGCGGATCCACTTCTCGCACTGCTGGTCGATGGCCGCGTTCAAGAAGAACCCCAGCAGCATCGGCGCCGGGCCGTTGATGGTCATCGACACCGAGGTCGACGGGTCCGCGAGATCGAAGCCCGAGTAGAGCTTCTTCGCGTCGTCCACGCTGGCGATCGACACGCCGGAGTTGCCGACCTTGCCGTAGATGTCCGGGCGGTGATCGGGGTCTTCGCCGTAGAGCGTGACCGAGTCGAAGGCCGTCGAGAGGCGCTTGGCCGGCAGCCCGCGGGAGACGTAGTGGAAGCGCTTGTTGGTGCGCTCCGGGCCCCCTTCGCCGGCGAACATGCGCGCCGGGTCTTCACCCTCGCGCTTCAAGGGGAACACGCCGGCGGTGAAAGGGAACTGCCCCGGGGGGCTCTCGCGCAGCAGCCAGGTGAGGAGATCGCCCCAGTCTTCGTACTTGGGCAGCGACACCTTGGGGATCTTCAGGTGCGACATGGACTCGGTGGTGAGGTCCAGCTCGATGACCTTGTCGCGCACCTGGTACTGGTACTTCGCGGCGGCGTAGCGGCGCTTGGTGGCCGGCCACTCGGCGAGCAGCTTGCGGCACTCGGGCGCCAGCCGGCTCTCGAGCTCCTGGTACAGCGAGACCAGCTCGCCGAGGAACGCGGGCTCGCCTTCGACCTTCTGGGTGACCAGCACCACGTCGGCGTTGGTGCGCGGCTCGACGATCTCCAGGCGCTTCTTGCCGATGTTCGCCCGCAGGGTCTCGATGGTGCCGTGCAGCTGGTACAGGCGCCGGGCGATGGCCGCCTGGGCGCGCACGAAGGCGTCGGAGCCCTCGCAGGTCTCGACGATCTCCGCGAGGTAGCGGGTGCGCGCGGGGGGGATGATCCACCCCTGCTCGCTCATGCCCGCGGTGATCTCCAGGTGCGAGGTGAGCGGCGCGCCGGTCTTGGCGGCGACCTTCTCGATCACCGCGCGGTACAGCCGGTTCATGCCCGGGTCGTTGAACTGCGAGGCGATGGTGCCGAACACGGGCACCTGCTCGTCGGCCAGCTCGAAGGCGTTGTGGTTGCGCTTCCACTGCTTGCGCACGTCGCGCATGGCGTCGAGCGACCCGCGCTTGTCGAACTTGTTGATGGCCACGATGTCGGCGAAGTCGAGCATGTCGATCTTCTCGAGCTGCGTGGCCGCGCCGTACTCGGCGGTCATGATGTAGAGCGAGACGTCGGCGTGCTCGGTGATCTCGGTGTCGGACTGCCCGATGCCCGAGGTCTCGACGATGATCAGGTCGAAGCCCGCCGCGCGGCAGATCTCGATCGACTCGCGCACGTGCTTGCTCAACGCGAGGTTCGACTGCCGCGTCGCCAGGGAGCGCATGTACACGCGGACGTCGTCGATGGCGTTCATGCGGATGCGATCGCCCAGCAGCGCCCCGCCCGACTTCCGCTTCGACGGGTCGACGGAGATCACCGCGATGGTCTTGTCCTGGAAGTCGGCGAGGAAGCGCCGGACGAACTCGTCGACCAGGCTCGACTTGCCCGAGCCGCCGGTTCCGGTGATGCCCAGCACGGGCACGTTGGGCTTGACCAGGGCCTTGAGGGCGGTGCGCAGCCCGTCGCCTGCCTCGGGGAAGTTCTCGGCGATGGTGATCAACGAGCCGATGGTGTCCGGGGCGCGCTGTGCGAGGGCCGGCAAGGTGGCCTTGAACTCCGGGGCCCGCTTCTCGAAGTCGCACTGCCGGATGAGGTCGTCGATCATCCCCTGCAGGCCCATCGCGCGGCCGTCGTCGGGCGAATAGAGGCGCGCGACGCCGTAGCGGTGCAGTTCCTCGATCTCCGTGGGGAGGATGGTGCCGCCCCCGCCGCCGAAGACCTTGATGTTCGCGCCTGCCTTCTTCAGCAGGTCGATCATGTACTTGAAGTACTCGACGTGACCGCCCTGGTACGAGGTGATCGCGATGCCCTGCACGTCTTCCTGGATCGCGCAGTTCACGATCTCGGCGACCGAGCGGTTGTGACCCAGGTGGATCACCTCCGCGCCGGACGACTGCATGATGCGGCGCATGACGTTGATCGCGGCGTCATGGCCGTCGAACAGCGACGCGGCGGTGACGATGCGGACGTGGTGACGCGGCTTGTACGGGGACTCGTTCGAGGCGGGCTGCACGCCCGCTCACCTACTACAGACGGGCGAGCCGTTCAGCCGCTGCGGAGAGCACCGCGTCGGTCTTGCAGAACGCGAACCGGACCATCCCGTGGACGTCCGGGGCGTGCTCCTTCGAGTAGAAAACCGAAGGGGGAATGGAGGCCACCCCGTGGTCGAGCAGCAGGCGCTTGCAGAAGGCCACGTCATCCTCGCCCGCCTTCCGGTGCCGGTCGGTGCGCGCCATGAGGAAGTAGGTCCCCGCGCAGGGCAGCACCTCGAAGCCGGCCTTGGTCAGCGCCCCGGAGAGGAAGTCGCGCTTCTGGGTGTAGCTCTCGACGAAGCCCGTGAAGTACGAGTCGGGCAGCTCGAGGCCCTTGGCGATCGCCACCTGGAACGGGGCCGCCGCGCAGAAGGTGATCCACTGGTGGGCCTTCTGCACCGCGCTCACCAGTTCCTTGCGGCCGAGGTGCCAGCCGATCTTCCAGCCGGTGTACGAGAAGGTCTTGCCGCCGCTGCTCACGGTCAGGGTGAAGTCGCGGAAGCCCGGCAGCGTGGCGGGGCGCAGGTGCGTGCCGCCGTCGAACACCAGGTGCTCGTAGACCTCGTCGCTGAGCAGCACCGCGTCGTGCTTCCGGGTCAGCTCGCCGATGCGCTCCAGCTCGGCGCGGGTGAAGATCTTCCCGGTGGGGTTGTGGGGCGTGTTGACGATCACCAGCTTCGTGCGTGACGAGAAGGCGGCCACCAACTCCGCGTCGTCGAACCACCACGTCGAGTGCGCCGCATCGGGGGCTCGCAGGCGCACGAAGCGCGGCACCGCCTGGGCCATCTGCACGCTGGCGAGGTACGAGTCGTAGAAGGGCTCGAAGAGCACCACCTCGTCGCCCGGGTTGGTGAGCCCCTGCACGGCCGCGAAGATCGCCTCGGTGGCGCCGGAGGTGACGCCCACCTCGGTCATCGGGTCGACCTGCTGGCCGTAGAACCGCTGGCTGTGGGCCGCGATGGCTGTGCGCAGCACCGGGTTCCCCTGCCCCACCGCGTACTGGTTCGCCCCGGAGGTGATGGCGTCGATGGCCGCCTGGGCGATCTCCTTCGGCCCATCGAAGTCGGGGAACCCCTGCCCGAGGTTGACCGCCTGGTGCTGCACGGCGAGGCGGGACATTTCACTGAAGACTGAGGTGCCGAAGCCGGCGACGCGGGCGCTCTCCATGGAGCGGCGCACCCTACTTCGGGGCCCGGTCCGGCGCGCGAACCGAAGTGACGCCCTCCCCCGAAGGGCGCCACTTCGGATCGGCTCCGACGAAACGTGGGCAACCTACCCCCGTCGGGGCGAATGGTCCCCGCACCTGGTTGCACAACGCCTGTGCAAAACTGCACCGCATGGACACCTGGGACGATCTCCGTGTGCTGCTCGAGGTGAGCCGCGACCACTCGCTGAGCGCCACCGCCGCGCGGCTCAAGACGAGCCACACCACGCTCAGCCGCCGCCTCGCAGCCCTCGAGCAGTCGCTCTCGGCGCGCCTCGTGGAGCGCACCGGCGCCGGCGTCACCATGACCCGCCTCGGCAAGGAGCTCGTCGCCCGCGCCCAGCAGATGGAGACCGCTGCCCTCGACGCCGAGCGCTGGGTCTCGGGAGACGACCAACGCCTCGAGGGGCGCGTTCGCCTGAGCACCACCGAGGCCTTCGCCCAGCACCTCCTCTTCCCCAGCCTGCGCGTCTTCCAGGACGCGTACCCGGCCATCGAGCTCGAGGTGCTGGTGGGGAACACCCAGGTGGATCTGTCCAAGGGTGAAGCGGACGTCGCGATTCGGGCCGCGCCCACGAAGACCCCCTCGCTGGTGGCGAAGCGGGTCGCGACCCTGGCCGTGGGCCTCTACGTGTCGAACGACTACGCGCGCCGCAAGGGGCCACTCGAGACCGAGGGGTTCAAGGGCCACGAGGTGGTGGGCTACCTCGCCGAGGCGCGCGGCTTCCCCGAGTCGCAGTGGCTCTCCACGCACGCCGCGCAGGCCCGGGTGTCGCTGCGCCAGTCGAGCGTGCTGGGCATCCTCGCCGCGGTGAACGCCGGGCTGGGCCTGGGGCTCGTGCCCTGCTTCCTCGGGGACGCCGATCGATCCCTGCGCCGGGTCGGAGCGCTCGACGCGGCGCTGCAGCGCGGCATCTGGGTGGTGGCCGATCGCCGGGTGCATCGCGCCGCGCGGGTGCGCGTGTTGACCGAGTACATCTCGAAGATGCTGGCCTCGAAGCGCGCCCTGCTCGCGGGGAAGTCTGCGGGCGCCGCTACCTGAGGACGAGGATGGCCAGCGCCACGGCGACGACCATCAGGCCAAGCCCCATCAGCAGGTACGGGAGCACCCGTTGCGCGGGGGGCGTCACCAGCCGCACGTCGTCGGGGATGCGGGTGCTGCCGGTGACCACGCCGAGATCCTGCAGCGGGGCCTGCCCTTGCTGCGTCGTCGTCACCAGGTCCTTCAAGTGCTCGATGATGCGGTCGCGCCCCTTGTAGGTGCCCAGCGCCGCGGCGACCCGGTTGACGCGCTCCGGGTCACTCGTCAGGTCGAAGGCCACCTTCGCCGCGCCCCGCGTGCTGCCTTCGGCATCGGTCACGCCCGTGAGGAACCCGCGTCCGCGCTCCCAGATCACCACGTCGTCGAACAACGAGAACTCGTGCCGGGCCACGTGACCTGCCCCGTCGATCTCGCTGACCAGCTCGGCGAAGCGCGCGCCGCGGTGCCAGACCTTGCGCAGCCCGGTGATCGCGTCGGCCGGTGACTCCACCGCGCGAATGCGGAACATCGAGTCGACGGCGGCTCGGAGCTCCTCTGGGGTCCTCACGGCTGGCATGCGTGGGCCGACGGTACCATCGGGGCTCGCTACGCCAATTTTCCCGAGCGGGAATGACCACTTGCGTCGTGACCGGTTCGTCGGCTCGCGGGTACAAGCCGCGCCATGCGTCGTCTGCTCGCGGGCTCGATGGTGGTGCTGCTCAGTGCCTGTCCCCAGAAGAAGCCGGTGATCGAGCCCGAGGTGAGCGGCCGGTGCGAGGTCGATCTCGCGGCCCTGGGTCACTTCGCGAACGTCGGCACCGGGGTGCGCGCGAAGACCATCGAGGCGAGCGCGGACCTCATCGGTGGTGGTTTCGCCCAGGGCCGCCTGGGGGACGTGCTGCTCGAGAACGAGCGCATCCGCGTGGTGATCCAGCAGCCCGGCCACGCCATCGCCCCCATCCCCTACGGCGGAACGATCATCGACGCCGACCTCAAGCGCTCCACGGGCGGAGGCCGCGACGAGTTCGGGAAGATGGGCCTCATCTACGCCTTCGGTCGCACGGCGAACGTCTCGAAGGTCGAGGTGCTCAACGACGGGAGCAAGGGCGGCTACGCGGTGATCGCCGCGACCGGCACCGACGCCGTCGTCGACTACGTCAACGTGAAGAACGTGATCTCCCAGTTCCTGGGCAACGTGCAGTTGGTGCGCGATCCCGACGAGCCCCTGCCGCTGACGGTGACCACCTATTACGTGCTCTCGCCCGGAGAGAACCGGGTGCGCGTGCTCTCTGCCTTCTGCAACGGCGGCAAGGACACCGTGTCGATGCAGGTCGGCGACCTCCTCGAGCAGGGCGGCGTGAGCGAGGTCTTCAACCCCGAGGGCTGCACCAACGGGCTCGGCGCGAAGGACTGCCTCGTCGACCCCATGCCGTGGTTCGGGTACCAGGCCGACGCCGTCGCCTACGGGTACCGCGCGTACAAGTTCACCGACGCGAAGACGCCGTCCTCTAACGCGCTCCTCTCCGTCGCCGGGGTCGCCGCGGTGCTCGGTGACGGCGAGAACCAGGCCGGGTTGCTCACCTGGGTCGACCCGGATGCAGCGCGGAGGCCGGGCTCGTTCGGCGTGCTGCCCGGCGACAAGCGCACCTTCCTGCGCGACTTCTTCGTGGGCCGCGATCTCTCGGAGATCACCTCGACCATGCTCGCCCTCGACGCTTCGCCGAAGTCGCGGCTCACGGTGACCGCGCAGAAGGCCGACGGCAGCCCGGCCCCGGGCGCGCGCATCACCGTGAAGGTCGCCGAGTCGGGCCGCATGCAGACACTGCTGGTGGCCGATGCCCTGGGCGTCGCGAAGACCGACGTGAAGCCCGGGAACTACCTCGTGGGCACCGCCACGCTGGGGGCCGCGATCGAGGCGCTCACCGCGGTCTCGGTGCCGGCCAACGGCGAGTCGATGATCACCGTCAAGCAGGGCGCCACGCGGTCGCTGCAGGTCGCCGTGAAGGACCCCTTCAACCGCCCGCTGACCGCGAAGGTCAACGTGCGCTGCGCCAACCCGCCGTGCACGAACCAGCTCATCAACTACCGGCCATACCTTGACGTCGAGTCACAGCCTTCAGACCTCCAGGCCACTGCCTTCGTCGGCGCTGATGGGCGCGCTTCGATTCCCCTGCCGCCCGGCGAGTACGAGGTGCTGGTCACCCGCGGCATGGAGTACTCGGCGTTCCCCGACACCTACCCGGTGCGCGGCCAGGCGGTGGATCTGCGCACCAGCGATCAGTCGGTCGCGGTCACCCTCGCCCAGGTCGTCGACACCACGGGGTGGATGAGCGCCGATCTCCACGTGCACGCCATGGGCAGCCCCGACAGCGCCGTGGGCAACGCGCTGCGCGCCATGAGCTTCGCCGCCGAGGGCGTCGACGTGCTGGTGTCGACCGATCACGACTTCGTCACCGACTACGCGCCGGTGCTCGAGCAGCTGCAGCTGGGCGGGCAGATGACCTCGATGATCGGGTGCGAGGTCACGCCCTTCGACTTCGGCCACCACAACACCTTCCCCCTCACCCGCCGCGACACGGTCAACGGCGGGGCCTTCGACTGGGCGGGCGGCGACGGTCCCACCCTGCGGCTCGACCAGATGTACGCCGGCATTCGCGCCGCCGACCCCGAGGCGGTGATCCAGATGAACCACCCCCGCGGCGCTCCGGGCGGCGCGCTGACGATGATCAAGATCGACACCGCCACGGGGGCCACCCACGCGGACCCCGCGACCTTCCGCCAGGAGCCCCACCCCAACGCCACCGCCGTCGACACCAGGCTCTTCAACAACGACTTCGACGCGATGGAGATCATGAACGGCACCAGCCCCCACCTGGGCGTGCTCAACGACTGGATGACCTTCATGTCGCGCGGGTGGCTGAAGGTCGGCACCGGCGTCTCCGACACGCACTCCGCGTACAACGTGATCGGCGGGTACGGGCGCACGTGGCTCAAGCTCGGGGTGGATGCACCGTCCGCGTTCACTCCTGCCGCGTTCACGCGAGCCATGAAGCAGCGCAAGGCGTCGTTCTCCAGCGGGCCGTTCATCACGCTGACTGCCCGGAAGCTGGATCCAGGTGGCCTGCCCACCGGCCCGGAGTTCGAGGTGGGTGACACGGTCTCGGTGAACGCCGGCGGCTCGATCGAACTGACCGTCGACGTGCAGGCCCCGGAGTGGATGCAGTTCGATTCGATCGAGGTGCACACCCATGTGCCGGGTCGCGAGGCGGTCAACGGGGTGTCGAACGACGTCCTCAAGCCCGCCCAGGCCGCGCTCAAGAAGACCTTCGATCCCACCATGCTCACCCTCGAGCCGGTGTCCGGGCTCAATGGCTTCGCCGCGCGCCGGGTCCATGTGCGGGAGACGTTCGTGGTCACCGCCACCGCGGATACGTGGTTCGTCGCCATGGCCCGCGCGTCGAGCGCCTCGAGGACCCTGGCTCCCATGGCGTGGGACGGCGTGAGTTGTTCGGGTGGCGTGTGCGCCGCGTCGGGCAGTCGCGCGTGGGCGGTCACCAACGCGATCCTCGTCGATGGTGACGGGTCAGGGGCCTATGACGACTTCCCGCTCAAGCCGGGGCAGCCGTTGGTGGCGGCGGCCATCGTGGGTCAGGTCGAGGCGCGCCGGGTTCCCTCGGAGCTGGAGTTCGAGGGTTGGCTGCGCGCGGTGTTGCGGCACTGAGGGTGACGGGGTCGGCCCCTCACCCTGGCCCTCTCCCCGCGGTCGCAGGGAGAGGGAAGGTCAGTCGGTCAGCGGCGTCGGCGTGTAGATGTACGCGTCCTGGAGGATCTCGAACGTCTGGTTGCCGCCGGTCGAGAACTCGTTGATGCCGCCGGTCACCAAGACCGTGCCGTCGTTCAGCGCCGTGCAGGTGTGGTGGTAGCGCGCCTTGGGCAGCGCCGGCCGTGACTCGCTGGTCACCCCGCCCGTCTCGGCCGCGGTGATCATCACCGCCGTGGCGTCCGAGCGCGCAGGCGCACCGGAGTCGGACGTACGGCCACCCACGGCGAGCACCCGGCCGTCGGCCAGCGTCACGGCGCAGATCTCGCCGCGCGCCGTGCCCACGTCGTTGGGGCCCGGGCTGATCGTCGTCGAGGACGAGAGGATCTCCGACGACCCGAGTGGCGCGACCATCGTCGAGCTCGAGAACCCCCCGAGAATGATGAGGTCCATGCCATCGCGGATGTTGGCGCCGGCGGCCCCACGGCGGCCCACCCCCGACAACTGCGGAGGCGTGGAGGGCGTCACCTTGCCGAAGGTGGTGCCGTCGAACTTGAAGAAGGTGATGTCCGACTTCACTGACGAGCTATCGCTGCCACCCGCCACGGCGATGAACTCGCCCTGCTTGAGCGGCATGACCGTGGGGTCGATGCGCGGCAGTTGCACGCCGGTGATCACCTTGACCGCGTCGCTGGTCGCCGTCGCGGGGTCGAGCCACTCGACCGCGTCCGCGGGAATGAGCGAGCCGCTGCGCGTGTAGCCGCCGGCCACCAGCACCTTGCCGTTCTTGTCGATGGCCGCGCGGTGGTGCGAGCGGACGATGACGGGCGCCGCCGGGGGAACGCGGCCGGGGTAGATCCCGTATTCGTCCGCGCCTTCGTCGTAGCCGAAGACCTGCGACCAGAGGTTCGGCGTGTTGTTGACCCCGTTGCCGTACGACTCGCCGCCCCAGATCAAGACCTGGCCGTTCTGGAGCAACGTCGCCGTGTGGTACGCGCGGGGGAACTCACCGACCGCTCCAATGGAGATCGGCTTGGCCAGTTCGAACGCGCCCGTCGACGGGTTGTAGATCTCCGCGTCGGCCAGCGCCTTCTTCTCCGCGGTCCCCGCCTTGAAGTTGTAGCCACCGACGATGAACACCTTGCCGCTCTTGAGCAGCGTCGCCGTGTGGCCCGCGCGCGGAACGCGCAACGCCTGGCACGTGGTCGGCGCCGCGGCCGAGACGATGGGCGCGAAGGAGTTCACCTTGCGCAGGATCACGTTCACGTTGATCGGCGCGCCCATCAGGTCTTCGGGCACCACGTCCGGCACGTTGAACGCCACCGACTTGCCGATGGACACCACGCGTCCACCCGAGGCCGGGTCGTTCTCATACGCGCGCACTTCGATCACGCGCCCGTTCCCCGCGGGGATCTCGGGGATCTTGATCTCCGGCGTCGCCGCGTTGGCCGCCGACGTCGCGGTCAGCGGCGCCATGTCCGTGCCCGTGACGCGCACCCTGAGGAACTGCACGCCCTCGAACGGGTTCGCCGACGGGTCACAGTTCTGGGTGACGATCTTGACCGAGTAGTTCACTTCTTTCGGCGCACAACCGAACAGACCCACGCCCAGCAGCGCGCTCAACAACAGTCGCTTCATGACACTCACCAGGTGGCCGTGACGGTACCCGTCACGGGCTTGAAAGGACTCGTCGCGGGGTGGATCAACAGCACTGCGGTCGTTGTAGCCCCAGCCACCGCGACGCCAACGACGACCCAGACCCAACCGGACACACCAGCCTTGGCGGCGGGCGCAGAGGCGTCAACGGTCACGTCCTTGGGGACAAGTTCCGGCTCCACATCGACCGGCTTCTCAATCTTGGGCACCAGCACGACCTTCTTCGCCCTCGGGCCCGCGGCGTCGAGATCGTCAGGGTTCACCGTCCGCGGCGAGTCGGTGCGCGCGACCATCGTGCCCGTGCCGGCCTTCGCGGTACGGCTCGCGAGGTTCAGCGGCAACGACACCGGGTTGCCAAACGACATCAGCCGCTTGGCCACCTCGTCGCCGAGCTTGAAGGCCTCGGTGTTCGCGGTGAGCACGTCGGTATCGAAGGACGCCGGGGTCAACGCGGTGAAGCCCGACTTCCTCGCCGAGTAGAGCGCGGTGCCGGCGGTCAGCTGCGTGTCGCTGGTCTTGTAGACGTAGCCGATGAGCGCGATCTCCGCGTTGGCGGCCTTGAGGTAGGCCGAGAGCCGGCCCGCCATGGCGTCGTCGACCATCACGGCGATCGCCGGGTCTGCGATGCCACCCGACTTCGGCACCACCACGGCGCGTTCCCCGCCACCGCCGAAGTTGCCCTTCACCTTGATGATCCCGCCGGTGAGGTTGACCGTCTGGCCAAAGCGCTCGCCCTTGGTGCCTTCGATCTTCACGTAGTGCACGCCGCCGGGAACGTTCTCTTCCAGCACCGGCACCATGCCCAGGTCGCGGCCGTCCAGGAACGCGGTCGAGCCGTTCGGGCCTTCGATGGACACCGTCCCCTTGGGCTGCTTCTCGAGGCGCTTCTTCGCCTTGTCGAACTCGCGGGTGAAGACCGGGGGAAACCCGGGCGGCAGCTCGTAGGTGGGTGAGAGCCGCGCGAGATCGAGCAGCGCCGTCTTCGCGTCCTTCTCTTCGCCCATGCGGAACGCGGCGGCGGCCAGCTTCACGGAGGCCTCGGTCACGGCCTCGTAGTCAGCGGTCGCGGGGTCCGCGAGCATCGCGTCGATGCCCTTGCGCAGGCTCGGCACGGCGTCTTCGAAGCGCAGATCGTCGAAGGCCTTCTTGCCCGACTCCAGCGCGCTCAACGCCTCGGCGCTCGGGCCCTTCTTGCCGCTCGCCACGGGGGCCGCGGCCACCGGCGGAGGCGGAAGCGCCTTGGTCACGGGCGCAGCCACCAGCTCGAGCACGTCAGCGCGCGACTTCAGCTCGTCGACCAACAAGGCGTGGAACTTCGCCGACGCCGTCTCGCTCGCGCCCTCACCAGGGACAAAGGGGACCACCACGACACGCGGCTTTTGGGCGTGGGCACACAGGCTCCCCACGGCGACGGCCACACACATCAGCGGAATGAGACGGGACATGGTTGGATTTGGCTGATAAAACAAACGGTTAGCCGCCGGACCCTAGTCGCTCCCTCCCCGCCCGGTCAATGACACCCTGCCCTTGAAGCTGTCTCTCACCACACGGATCTTCCTGGGCTACGCCGTGGTGCTGGTCACCTTCGGGGCGGTTTCGGGCTTCTCCGTCTTCACCCTGCGCCAGAACCAGGTGGAGATTCGCCTCGTGTCCGAGGGCTACCTGGGCCTGTCCCAGACCGTCGCAGCCATCGAGACCTTCCAGGCGAACCAGGCCAAGGACACGGCGCGGCTGCGGGACGAGCCCTCGGTGGAGACCCGCAAGGCGCTCATTCGCCTGGCGCGGCTGTACTTCCCGGGGTTGATGGCCGGCCGGCTCCAGTCGGGCAAGGAGACCGCGGTGCGGGTGCTCGACTTCGCGCCCGACGCAGAGAAGCCCTTCGTCACCGACGTGGCCAGGAAGTTCGACGAGCTCAAGACGCGCTTCGCGGAATACGAGATCGTCGCCGACCAGGCCTTCTCGCTGCTCGAGTCGCCGAACCCCGACTGGGAGCAGGCGCATGCGGCCCTCGATCGCCTGCAGCAGATGGAGAACTCGTTGTCCTCCACCATCCGCCTGCTCCACGGCTCGCTCGAGTCGCGCATCCGAGAGCGCGTGCGCCTGACCCAGGACCGGGAGCGGCGCACCGGCGTGGCGATCATCATGTTGCCGGTGGTCGCCATTGGCGTGGGCCTGCTCGCCACCGGCATCGCGGCGCGCAGCCTGCGGCCGGTGCGCACCCTCATCGACGGCGTCTCGCGCATTCGCCGCGGCGACTACGAGGCGAAGATCGGCGTCGACGGTGACGACGAGATCGCCGTGCTCGCCCGCGAGTTCGACGCCATGGCGAAGGCGCTCAAGGAACGCGAGAGCCAGCTCCAGCAGAAACAGCAGGAACTGCTGCGCGCCGAGCGCCTGGCCGCCATCGGCCGCGTGTCTGCCCAGGTGGCCCACGAGATCCGCAACCCGCTCTCGTCCATCGGCCTCAACGTCGAGATGCTGCAGGAACAGCTCGAAGACGTGCAGTTCAAGACCGTGGAAGAGATGAAGGAGGCCAAGCACATGCTGGCCTCGGTCATGCGCGAGGTCGACCGGCTCACGGAGATCACCGAGGACTACCTGCGGCTCGCGCGGCTCCCCACCCCGGTCAAGCGCGCGGAGGACTTGAAGCGCATGCTCGAGGAGGTGCTCGGCTTCGCCCACGAGGAGTTCGAGCGCGCGGGCCTGGAGATCGTCACCGAGCTGGCCGACGATCTCCCCGTCTCCGCCGACGAGGGCCAGCTGCGCCAGGTCTTCCTGAACCTCATCCGAAACGCGCGCGAGGCGATGTCGCCTGGCGGCACCCTCACCGTGAAGGCCATCCCCCGCGACACGCGGTTGCTCGAGGTCCACATCTCGGACACCGGCGTGGGCATCGCCCCTGAGCACCGGGAAAAATTGTTCGAGCCCTTCTTCACCACCAAGCAGGGAGGTACCGGTCTGGGCCTCTCTTTGTCCCGGCAGATCGTCGAGGCCCATGGCGGGCAGATCGACGTCGAGAGCACTCTCGGCCGCGGCACCACCTTCATCCTGGTCTTCCCCCGCGCGTGAGCTTCTCGGTCTCCAAAGACGTCCTCCCCTCCGGTCTCACCGTCGTCACCATCGAGACGCCCCACCTCCACAGCGTGATGTGCGCGGTCTACGTGCGCGTCGGCAGCCGCCACGAGGACGAGCGCACCAACGGCGTGAGCCACATGCTCGAGCACCTCTTCTTCCGGGGCAGCCGGCGCTTCCCTGACTCGGTGCGCATGAACGCCGCCGTCGAGGCCCAGGGCGGCAACCTCAACGGCGTCACCATGCGTGACTCGAGCTACTTCTACACCCCGACCCACGCCGACGGCGTCGAGGTGTCGCTCGACATCCTGGGCGACATGCTCACCCGCCCCCGGCTCACGCACCTCGACACCGAGCAGCGCATCATCCTCGAGGAGATGCTCGACGAGGTCGACGAGAAGGGCCGCGACGTCGACGTGGACAACCTCACCAAGCGCATCCTCTACGAGGGCCACCCGCTCTCGATGAAGATCGCCGGCACGCCTGACTCCGTGAAGGCCCTCAACCTGCGCGACGTGCGCCGGCACTTCGAGCGCGCCTACGTGGGCGGGAACATGGTGGTCGCCGTCGCCGGGCCCGTGACGTCGCACCGGGTGCTGACCGCCGCGACGAAGGCCTTCAAGCACCTGCCCCCGGGCGCGCGCCTCGCCGAAGAGGCCCCCGTGGAGTTGAAGCCCACCGGCCCGCGCTTCAAGTACGTGACCCTCGACGAGGCCCAGGTCGAGTTCCGCATGAGCTTCCCCGCCGTGCGCGAGGATCACCCCGACGCCGCGGGCCTGGGCCTGCTGCGCCGCGTGCTCGATGACGGGCTCTCGAGCCGGTTGCCGCACAACATCGTCGAGAAGCGCGGCCTGGCCTACTCGGTGGGGGCGATGATCGAGACCTTCCACGACACCGGCACCTTCGAGATCGACGGCGCGTCGGCCCCGCAGAACCTCGCCGAGGTCTTCCAGGAGATCTTCCGCACCCTGGGCACCCTGCGCGCGGGGAAGATCGCGCCCGAGGAGCTGCGCCGCGCCAAGACCCGCTTCGCCATGCACCTCGACTTCCTGCAGGACTCACCCAGCGAGCTGTGCGGCTGGTTCGGCGGCGTCGAGCTCTACCGGCCCGCGGAGTCGTTCGCCAAGAAGAAGGCCGAGCTCAAGTCGCTGACCTTGAAGCACCTCCAGCACCTCGCGCGCACCTACCTCACCGAGGAGCGGCTGGTGACCGTGGCCGTCGGGCCCCGCTCGGGGAAGAAGAAGGCCGAGAAGGTGCTGCGGCGCGCCGCGAAGTGGCTGCGCTGATCAGCGCCGCGAACCGCGGATGATCTGGATGCCGTCGCCCTTCTTCTTGTTGAGGAGGGCGCTGCCCTTGGCGAGCTTGGCCTTGATCGCCAGGTACTCGGCGTTCTTCGGGTCGCGCTTGAGGGCCTCGGTGATCAGCCGCTGCCCGCGCTCCACGTTGGCCCAGGTCTCGGCGTAGTACTTCGCCAGCGCCACCTTCTCTTCGGCGCTGATGTCGTTCTGGGCGAAGAGCGCCTCGAGGGCGGAGATGGCGTCGGCCTTGTTGCCCAGGCGCTGGTGAATGCGCCACACCCGCTTGAGCGCGGGGGCGAAGTTGGCGTCGGCGGTGAGCGCGGTCTGGTAGTCGGAGAGCGCGTCTTCGAGGCGATCCTGCTGCTCCTGCGCGCGGCCCCGCACGTAGAGGGCCCGGGCCCAGCGCGGCTCCATGGAGAGCACCTTGTCCACCAGCACCTGCGCCTCGCCACCCTTGCCCTGCAGCAACCGGGTCTCGGCGAGCAGCGCCAGGCTGTCGGGATCTTTCGGGTTCTCCTCGACGATCTGCTCGAGCAGCGAGGCCGCCTCGTCGGAGCGGTCGAGCTCGTTGAGCACCCGGGCGCGCAGGGTCACCACGTCGATGCGCCTCGAGTCCTTCGAGTCGATCATCGTCATGTCCTGCTGGGCCTTGTCGTACTGCTGCTCGTTCAAGAAGTAGCGGGCGCGCAACATGCGGGCGCTGGTGAGCCCCGGGTTCTGCGCCAGCAGCCGGTCCATGATCTTCGCGGCGAGCAACACGTCGCCCTTCAGGAAGAGGATCTCGGCCTCGATGGTCTTCGCTTCGACGTCGTCGGGCGATCGCAGCTGGATGCGCTCGAGCGTCTTGAAGGCCTCGTCGATGCGCCCCCGGTGCGCCAGCAGCCGGCACAGGTCGAGGATCTCTGCGTCGGTGAGCAGGTCGTCGTCGCGCATCGCCGTCAGCTCGGCGATCGCCGCCTTCACCTGGTGCATCTTGAGCAACAGGTCGGCGCGCTGGCGGCGGATGCTGGGGTCCTGCACGCCGGCCACCGACTCGGCCTGCTTGAGGGTCAACGTCGCGCCCGCTTCGTTGCCGGCCATGCGGTAGGCGTCGGCCAGCAGCAGGTAGAGGTTCACGTCCTCGGGGGTCGCGGAGATGGCCTTCTTGAACTCGTTGGCCGCCGCCGCGGCGCGCCCGGCGGCCAGCTCCGACTTGCCCTGGGCCACGAAGTCCGTCGTGGCCTCCACCTTCAGGCGGGCATCCGCCTTCTGGGGCTCCTCGCAGGAGAAAAGGAGGCCGGCGAGGAGCACCACCATCAGTCGTCGCATCGGGCGGCAAAGTACCGATGTTACGATCCGCGGTCGATGGATCCCTTCGTTCGCAAGCTCGTGGTGCGGCTCTTCGATGAGGGCGCCCCGCTCTCGCGCAATCGCCACTTTCATACCTTCGATTCGGTCGAGGGCCGGCGCGCGATGCGGCTCTCGAAGCGGCTCAAGGCCCTGCAGCTCGACATCAGCCGCTGCCGGCAGGCCGGAGGCGCACCCCGGCTGACGAAATCGAGCGTGGAAGGGGGGGAAGTGAAGATTGAGATCGCCCTCGAGCACCTCAAGTCGAAGCGGCTGACCACCCTCGACGAGGCGGAGTTCGAGCTCCTACAGCTGCTCCCCGGCATGCGGGAAGCGTTCTGACGGTCAGGCCACCTGGTTGTCGGGCGACGGCTGCGACCAGTTCGGCCCCCGCAGGCGGCGCTCGCGGGTGCGCAGGCGGGCGTGCACGGCGCTCGGGGCTTCCGGCAGGTCGTTGGCGGCCATCAGGACGATCGAGGGAAGCTGCGTGTTGGTCTGCATGGGGGCTCACCTGTGCAGCCCTCGCGCCAACCGGCTCCCCTCGGAGTCAGAGCTCTGGCGCGGGGTCGGCCCGTCACTTTGGGGTCAGGCTTCACCCATTTCGGCGGTGGATTCACCGAGCTCGCCCGTCGCCGTCTGCATCGCGGTGAGCAGCAGGGTCCGAACGGCCCCGGCGATGTCGGTGCTCACGATCATGGCTCCGGCGGGGGCCCCGCGCAGCGCGGTGGGGAGCGCGGTGGCGGTGTTCATCCCTCCCGACGCCGGCCCGGAGGCGAGCACGATGGGCATGCGCAGCTCGAAGGCGCAGTAACGACCGAGGCGGAGCACCGACTCGCTCTCTTCGAGGATCAACGCGCCCAGGGCGGCGGAGAGGAAGGGCCGCCACAGCGGGCGCGCGGCCTCGGCGGTGGGGGCAAAGACGAAGTCGATCTTCAGCACGTCGCTGATCTCCAGCGTGCCCAGGGTGCCGAAGCTGCTGCGCAGGCACGCGGGGTCGGAGGAGATGGGCCGCAGGCCGGGCAACGAGCGGAGGAACCAGCGCCCCGCCTTGGGTCCCGTGCCGCACACTACGATCTTCGCCACCAGCACGTTGCGGTGCGGCCGACCGCGCAGCAGCCGGCCGCGCAGGGCGTGGATCTCGGCGGCCCCCAGCAGCGGCGCGTCTTGCACGCCCACCGCCTCGAAGCGCTGGACGATGCCCTTCTCGATGAGCGTGGTCAGCGCGCCGAGAATGTCGAGATCGGGGGCGTCCGCGAGGTCCAGCAGCTCGGAGATCTTCCGCGGCTGGGCGAGCACGCGGAGCAGCTCGCGGGTGACGGGGTGCGGGTCGATGACCTCGCCGGCGTCGGGCACCAGGGCCACCATCTGGTTCAGCGCCGGGAGCACGCCCAGCAGCCGCTCGCGCTCGTCCGTCTGGCGCATGCCCTCGAGCAGCGCGTCTTCCATCACCCGGTCGATCTTCGCGCGGCCCGGGGATGCGCCGGGCACGAAGGCGAAGGTGCCCTCCTTCCACCCGATGAGGCGGAAGAGCGCCTTCTCCCCCTCGATGTCGTTGACCCGCGCGTTGACCGGGCGCCCCTGGTCGATCTGGATCTCGCCGCGGATCTGCCCGTGCTGCAGCGTGAGCCGCCCGGTGCGGCGGTTCATCGACATGATTTGCATCAGGTCGGCCAGCGGCAGCTGCGCGAGGCCACCTTCGATCTCCCGCGCGTCACCGCGGAGCTTCTGCGCCGCCTCGCCGCGCCGGCAGAGGTGATCGATGCGGGCGATCACCTCGTCGATGTTGAACGGCTTCTGCAGCACCCCTTCGCGCAGCTGGCGGAACCGATCGAGATCGCGCGAGCTGGTGGTGACCACCACGGGGATGTCTTCGGTGCGCGGGTTCGACCCGAGGATGCCGATGAACGAGCGCGCCTCGATGAGGGTGCAGGTCTCGTCGAAGAGGATCACGTCGGGGTGCCGGAGCACCGAGACCTCGAGCGCCTTCGAGCCGTCCGGCGCGTACTGCACCTGGTAGCCGCGCGCGCGCAGGGCCTTGGTCAGCGCCCGAACGGCACCGACATCGGGGTCTGCGAGGAGCACTTTGCGCGCGGGGGCCATGGTCTTTTCGGGGTCAGTAGGGCTGGAGGTCGTAGGCCGTCTGCAGCTTCGAGACGAGGCCCTCGACCAGGGTGGGATCGGAGGTGTGGAAGCCCCAGGTGGCGCCGCGGCCCCGGCGCTGGAGCAGCGCGTAGGCCGAGCCGTCGCCCATCCACAGCAGGAACTCGTGCCGGGCCAGGTGCTCGTCACCCTCGAGGAACACCGGGGTCATCGCGTGGTGCTCCTGGAGGTCGGCGTGGCGCCCCAGCACGTACACCCGGGGGGCGAAGTCGGCCGGGGCCGCGTCGAGCGACCGGATGATCGGCAGGTCGCCGCGCACCGTGGGGCCGCCCACGTAGAGCAGCCCGCGGGCCATGGGCTCGCGCAGGAACTCGCGGCCGATCTCCGCCTGGAGCTCCTCGAAGAGCACGTCGGCCACCTTGCCGCGGCGCGAGGGTTCGCCCGGGGCGTCGGGCAGCTTCGGCGAGCGCGAGTTGCCCAGCAGCAGCTCGACCTCGTCCCAGAACGGGAGCGGCTCGAGGCGCAGGTGGTGGTGCAGCGAGCCGCGGCGCTCGTCCATGCGGCGGCGGCAGCACAGCAGGAGATCGTCGAAGTCTTCGCCGTCCCGGGGGAAGGTGGAGACGCCCCCGGTGATGCCCATGGGCACGCGCGCCTCGAGGGCCCGGGCGTCGGGTTCTTCGAGCACCGACGACAGCGCCCGGCGCAGGAACATCAGGCCGCCGAAGTAGTCGGTCTCCGGGAGCAGCACGTGGAACTCCTGCTCGGTGGCCCGGGCCACGACGTCGGAGTCGCGGATGATCTGCGAGATGACCCGCAGCACGATCTGCTGCGCCTGTCGCACCGCACCATGACCTGCTCGCTGGCGCACACCGGCGAGGTTGTCGAGGGAGAAGGTCAGCAGCGAGAAGGCGCGGCCGTAGCGGCGGGCCTTGTAGATCTCCTTGGTCGCGTAGTCGGTGAAGTACGAGAGCGTGTAGGCGCCCGTCTCGCGGTCGCGCAGGCCCTGGCGCTGCAGCTGCGCGAAGCGGGTCGCGGTCTTGAGCGCGGTCGCCGCGAAGGGGCCGAAGGTCTCGCACTGGTCGAGCAGCTCGTCGGCGAAGGCGCCGGAGATCGGGTCGCTGAGCTGCACCAGCGCCGCCAACTCTCCGTTGGGGGCCATGACCGGCACCAGCAGCGAGGCCCCCGCCTTCCACGCGTGGCTCTGCACCAGGCTCGGGTCCACGAGATCGGGCAGCGACTGGCGATCGATCATTCCCCGCCAGGCGCGCAGGCGCATGCCCACCCGCTCGCCGGAGACCCACAGGGCCCCGCTCTGGGCGGCGCAGATGGCGGCCAGCTCGGAGAGGATCCGCTCCTGGAGCGACTCGATCTCCGTGAGCCCCACGATGCCCAGGCAGCGCTGATCCAGGGAGGTCATCAGGCGCGCCCCTCGAACACGAAGCGTACCGGGCCCTTGAGCCAGACCTGCGAACGATCGGCGGCGACCTTGATCTCCAACAGCCCGCCGGGCAACTGCACCGGCACCCACGCTTCGAAGGGGCTGCGGCCCTCGAGCGCCGAGGCGACGACCGCCGCGCAGGCGCCCGTGCCGCACGCCAGGGTCAGGCCCACGCCGCGCTCCCACACCGTGACCTCCAGGCCGCCGGCCGCGCGGGGCTGGACGAATTCCACGTTGGTGCGCTGCGGAAACCAGGGGTGGTGCTCGAGGCCAGGCCCCAGCCGGCCGGCCTCCGGCGGAGGCACGTCGAGCAGCACCAGGTGGGGGTTGCCCATGCTCACCGCGGTGCCCAGGTGGCCTTCGATGGGCTGGCGCACGAAGGGGCCGCCGTGGGGAAGAATGGGGGCCTCGAGGCGGGCCGGGCCCATGGCCACGGTCACGCGATCCACCCCGCCCTCGCCCCACTCGATCTCGCAGCCCAGCACGCCGGCGCCGGTAGCCACGTGGAGCAGCTGGGGCTTCTGGCCGGAGGTCTCGGCGAGGTGCTTCACCACGCAGCGCAGGCCGTTGCCGCACATCTCGGCGACGCTGCCGTCGGCGTTGTGCACCACCATGCGGCCGGCGGTGCCTGCCTCGGGGAGAATGGCCAGCACCCCGTCCGCGCCGATGCCGAAGTGGCGATCACACAGCCGACGCGAGAGGGCCGCGTCGACGTCGACCCCCGACTCGCGGCGATCGATGACGACGAAGTCGTTGCCCAGCCCCTGGTACTTGAAGAACGTCTCCAAACCGGGGCTGGGTGTAACGGTTCTCAGAAGCCCATGCCACCATCGACATCGATGGTTCGTCCGTTGAAGTAGTCGCACTCGAGGACGAACTTCACCGCCAGCCAGAGATCTTCGGGCTGGCCGATGCGGCCGACGGGGATCTTCTCGACGAAGGCTTCGAGGGCCTTCTGGTTCATGCCCGAGGTCATGGGGGTCTCGACCATGCCCGGGGCGACGGCGCCCACGCGGATGCCGAAGCCGGCGAACTCCTTCGACCAGGTCACGGTGTTGGCCGCCAGGGCCGCCTTGGCCGAGACGTAGTTCGACTGCCCGCGGTTCCCGTGCCGGGCAATGGACGACATGTTGACGATCACCCCGGGGCGGTGTCCCTCGGTGACCATCTTCGCCACCACCTCGCGGACCATCATCGTGGCGCCGGTGAGGTTGACGTTGATCACCGCGTTGAACTGCTCGGTGCTCATCTTGGTGACCGCGCCGGTGGTCTTGTCCTTCTTCACCAGCAGCCCGTCGCGGAGGATGCCCGCGTTGTTGACCAGGCCGTTGAGGCCGCCCAGCTCGGCGTGCGCCCAGGCCACGAAGCTCACCACGTCGGCCTCGTTGCTCACGTCGAGCTTCTTGCGCTTGATGCCCGGCGCCAGCGTGGCCAGGGCGGCTTCGTTCACGTCGCCGACCGCCACCTTCGCGCCCGCCTCGTGGAGCCGGTTGGCGAAGTGCAGGCCCATGCCCTGGGCGCCGCCGGTGACGATGATCTTCAGGTCGTTGAGGTTCATGAGCGCCCGTTTAGCCGCCCGGGGCCCAAAAGACAGGCGCCGTGACACCCGGTTGTGGGGCGTCACGGCGCAAGGTGCGACAGGTTCGAACGGTACGGCTCAGGCCTTGAACGACTCGACCGACTTCTTCGCCGTCTCGAGGCTCATCTTGCGCCAGCCGGCCGCGAGCTCGTTCGCGTAGTTGAACTGGGTCTTCATCAGCTCGTTCATCTCGTCGAGCTGCGTGTTGCCGTACTCGATCCACTTCGTGTGCGCCTTGCCCATCTCGTCAAACATCTGGGTCATGCGGGTCGTCTGCTCCTCGAACATCTTCTTCATGTTCTCGCCAGCGAACTGCTGCACCTGCGAAGCGACGGTCTTGGTCTCGGCCATGGTGTTTCTCCTCGTGGGGTGGGAACGACTTCCTGCTCGGTAAAGGCCTGCCGCTGTCGCGACCGGCACGGGGAGTAAATGCGTTAAATGACCGACTGCGTCAAGCAATATTTTGTGCACTGCACAAAACTGGCGTCATTTCTTGCGCTTGCGCAGCATTCCCTTGAGCTCGTCGACCTCGCGGCGGAGCTCGTCGACGTCGGTGTTGGGGGGCGGCGGCGGCGTGGGCGCGACGGTGGAGGGCACGGGCACCGGGGGCTGCGCGGGCTGGGCCCAGCCGCCGAAGGGGGTGTTGTTGGCGAACTGGGTGAGGGCCACCAGGGGGTTGAAAGGCATGAAGCTCTGGGTGGTCTTGCGGGCCGTGAGGTACAGCTCGAGGGCGGCCTGCACGTAGCGCCCGAGGAAGTCGGCGAGGGCGTCGTCTCCGAGGCGAATGAGCTGGTGGAGGAGCGGCGCGGGGAGGATCTTCTCGCCCCCTCTTCCTTCCATGATGATCTGCGTCAGCGTCACCTGGGTGAGATCGGCGCCGGTCTTGGCGTCGATCACCCGGGCGTCGGCCCCGCCGCGCACCGCCTCGGTGAGATCGTCGAGCGTGATGTAGCGGCTCGACTCGGTGTCGTAGAGGCGCCGGTTGCCGTATTTCTTGATGAGCATGGCGGCGACCGTAGGGGCGCGTGGTGTGCAATGCAACATGGGTCCCCTTGACAGCGGGCCGTGGAACCGGCGAAGAGGGTCACCGCTTCGCACCTGCACAATGAAGGGAGCGCCGTGCCCTACCCCCGTTCCACCGTCGCCGTGAGCGCCCTGGTCCAGGGCGTGGCGGGCGGGCTGGGGTGGTCGTCCATGGCGGCGGCGCTGAGCGAGCTTCCCCTGGGTCCCGTCGAGCGGGCCGTGCTCTGGGCGGCGGGGTCGCTGGGCATCGTGCTGGCGTCGGTGACCGGGGGCCAGGTGGTCGACCGCTTCGGCGCGCGGCGGGTCGGCGCGGTGGGGTTGTTGGTGGGGGCCCTGGCCTGTGGGCTGCGCGCAGGTGCGAGCGAGGTCTTTGCACTTGCAGCATGCATGGCGCTCTTCGGGGCGCAGATCGGCTTCGTGGCGCCGGCCCTCAGCCGCGCCCTGGCCGCGAGCGTGCCGGCCGCGAGCCTGAGCCGGGTGAACCGGGGCCTGCTGCCCGCCTACGGCGTGGGCACGGTGCTCTCGTTCCTGCTCGTGGGCGCGCAGTGGCGCGAGGCGATGCTGGTGATCGCCGCGGGCATGGTCGCCCTGGCCCTGGTGTGGTTCGTGGTGATCGAAGACGTGCAGGAGCGCCGCCTCGTGCCCGCGCTCGCCGAGGTGAAGGTGCTCCTCGCGAACCTCGGCGTGCGCCGCGTGGCGACGATGCAGTTCCTGCTCTTCGGGAGCTACCTGGCGGTGCTGCCGCAGCTGACCTCGGTGCTCGGGGCGGGCGCGGTGCCCACGTGGCTGACGGCCGCGGTGGTGGGCAACCTCCTGGCGGATCGCGGGTCCGAGCGGGTCGGCCTGCGCCGCCCCTTCGTGTTGGCCGGGGCTGCGCTCGCGGGCGTCGCCGGCTTCGCTCTCGCGCTCGGCGCGGGCTGGTGGGCGCTGATCGCGTTCGGGTTCGGAGGTGGGTTGGTCGCGCCCCTCCTGCTCGCCCTGCCCCTCGAGCTGCCCTACCTCGGCTCCCCGCGCCTGGGCATGGCGCTGGGCGTGGTGTTGCTGGGGGGCCAGCTGGGCGGCGTGTTGCTCCCGCTGTTGGGCGCCGTGGCGTTGCAGCAAGCGGGTGCTCCGGCGTTCTTCGGGGCCCTCGCCGTCGCTCACTTCTTGGTCCTATTCCCTGCGCTTCGTCTGGCCGAAACCGGCCCGAGAGCGCGCGTGCACCCAGCCCGGGTGGATTTCAGTGGAGCCCCGGCGTAAGGCCGCCGGCTCGGAGGAACTACTCGTGCTTCGTTCCATTTCACTCGCCGCTGTCGTCTCTGCTTTCGCCGCTTGTTCCGGCACCACCGTCGTTGATTGCCGCGTCGGCGCGGACTGTGCCAGCGGGGTGTGCCTCGGTGATGGAACCTGCGGGCCGGCGACCGTCACCGACGCTGGGAGCACGGTGCTCGAGGACGGCGGGATGATCGCGGCCGACGGAGGCCAGGTCCTGCCCGATGGTGGCACGACGACGGAAGATGGTGGCGTCGATGCCGGCACGCCCGTGGGCTGCCTTCCCAACCTCGACGGGCGCATCGATCGCTCCGAGGTGTTCTTCCAGTCGGGCCTGCGCGCGACCTTCAAGATCAGCGGCGCGGCGACCTTCGACACGGCGGGCACCGCGGCGACCGATGGCGGGCGCGTGTGGGACTTCACTGCGGCCCTGGCCACCGACAACACGCGGTTGGTGGAGACCAAGCCGGTGCCCAGCGAGTACCTGACCGACTTCCCCGACGCGGGCTACGTCACGCAACTCAGCCAGAGCAGCGACCTCCTCGGTGTCTTCGCGGCGACCAACGACGGCCTCTACCTGCAGGGTGTGGTGTCGCCCGTTGCCGGCACGACGACCTCGACGAAGCTGGCGTACACCCCATGGGTGAAGGTGCTCCAGTTCCCGCTCCAGGCGGGCGCGTCGTGGTCCACCGCCACCACGGTGAGCGGCAAGTACTACACGTCCAGCACCGGCCAACTCACCATCGGCGGCACCTTCGGCGTCGCGCAGACCGAGAGCTACCAGATGAACGTGGACGCGGTGGGCGAGGCGAAGACGCCCTTCGCCAGCTTCCCCGCCCTGCGCGTGCGCTCGGTGATGAGCCGCACCATCAACTTCATCCCCACCCTCACCCTGCGCAGCTTCACCTGGAACACCGAGTGCTTTGGCACCGTGGCCTCGGTCACCGGCAAGGACAACGGGACCACCGCTGAGTTCACCGACGTGGCCGAAGTGCGGAGGTTGTCGCCTTGACTCGCGTCGCCTCGCCCCTGCTGCCCCTGCTCTTCCTGGGGCTCAGCGGGTGTCTGCACTTTCACAACGGCCCCATGCCGGGCGAGCCGAAGGACGCGACCTACCTCACCGTCGAGGGCACGCGCGTTCGCTACGTCGACGTCGGTGAAGGCCCCCCGGTGGTGCTGCTGCACGGCTTCGCCTCGAGCATCGAGAACTGGGTCACGGTGATGCCCCGGCTGGTGAAGGATCACCGGGTCATCGCCATCGACCTGCGCGGCTTCGGGTGGACGGATCGCCCGGTCGCCGACTACTCGCCGGAAGGCCAGGCGAAGCTGCTGCGCGCGGTGCTCGACGAGCGCAAGGTCGAGAAGGCCTCGATCGTCGCCCACTCGTGGGGCTCGTCGGTGGCGCTGGCCTACGCGCTCGCCTACCCCGACCAGGTCGATCGCCTCGTGCTCTACGACGCCTGGGTCTACGAGTCGCAGCTGCCCTCGATGTTCCACATGGCCCGCGCCAAGGGCTTCGGCGAGATGCTCTACGCCCTCTTCTACACGGAGCGTTACGACGAGCGCCTCGCCCTGGGGTTCTACAACCCGGAGATCATCACCGAGCAGTTGGTGGAAGACGTCGAGCGCGCCTTCGAGCGCCCCGGCACCCGCTTTGCCGCCCTCGAGACCGTGCGCGGCATGACCTTCGACTCCATGGAGTCGAAGTACCGCACCATCACCGCGCCTACCCTGCTGATGTGGGGGCGCGAAGACCTCGTCTCCCCTGTGTCCATTGGCGAGCGGCTCTTGCGACAACTCCCCAACTCGAAGCTGAACGTGTACCCGCGCTGCGGCCACTTTCCGATGCTCGAGGCGGTGGGTGATTCGAACCGCGACCTCGTTCGCTTTCTCGGTGGGGTGACGCCGTGAAGGCCTCCATTTTCGTTGCGTTGCTGGCGACCACGGCTGGCGCTTCTGGCCTCGCCGATCACGGCGAAGACCTCATCGAACGCGAGAAGGTCGAGTTCTCGCTGCACGGCTACTTCCGCCTGCGCGGCGACTGGCTGAACAACCTCGATCTCGATCGCGGCACCACGCCCTCGGGCCGGCCGCTCTTCGCCGTGCCGCTGGGCGACCCCACCGGCCAGTCGCTCTTCACCAGCGACATGCGCATGCGCACCGATCTGGCGATCTACGCGCCGTTCGCGACCGCCGCCGTGAAGGTCCGCATCGACCTGATCGACAACCTGGTGCTCGGCTCGACCCCGGTGCTCTCGCCGGGCACGGGCAACGCGCCCACGCCCGCCGCGTCACCCGGCCAGCTGCCCAACTCGATCTTCCGCCTCAAGCGCGCCTACGGCGAGGTGCTCACGCCCGTCGGCTACTTCGCGGCCGGCCGCATGGGCAACATGTGGGGCCTGGGCATGATGTCCAACGGCGGCGACTGCATCGACTGCAACCTGGGCGACCAGGCCGATCGCGTGGCCTTCGTCACCTCGCTCGCGCAGCACCTGTGGGCGGTGGCCTACGACTTCAGCGCGGTCGGCCCCACCGACTACCGCAAGGACGGCAGCCGCCAGCTGATCCTCGACCCGAGCACCGACGTGCAGTCGGTCTCGTTCGCGATGATGAACCTGAAGGACGACACCACCCGCCGGCGCCGCCTGCGCGCGGGCAAGTGGACGCTCGAGTACGGGCTCCTCGCGTCGTACCGCTGGCAGAACAACGACGTGCCCACGTCGTACCTGCCCACCACGCAGCCCTCAGTGCTCACCCCCAGCTCCGTGATGCACCGCGGCTACAAGGCGGGCGTGGTCAACGGGTGGCTGCGCTTCCAGGCCCCGATGTTCAAGCTCGAGGCCGAGGTCGCGGTGCTCGGTGCCACCATGGACCAGGCCTCGCTCTTCCCCGGCGTGCTGCTGCGCGATCGCGTCACCTCGCTGCAGGTCGGCGGCGCCATCGAGACCACCATCGGCGTGCCCGACTCGGTGATCATCGGCGGCCTCAACGTCGGCGCGGCGAGCGGTGACCCGGCGCCCGGCTTCGGCGCCTACCCGCCCTCGAGCACCACCCCGCAGGCTGGCGAGCTCGACGGCCCGCAGGTCAACATCCCCAGGGACACGCGGCTGGATAACTTCCGCTTCCACCCGGACTCCCGGGTCGATCGCATCCTCTTCGCGGAGATCATCGGCACCGTCACCGACGCCTGGTACGTGCGGCCCTGGGCGCGCGCCCGGCTGCTCGAGTTCCGCAGCTACAACCTGAACCTGAACGTCGATGGCACGTTCAGCCGGGCCTTCTTCGCCAGCTCGACGCCGGGCAACAACGCCGCGTTGGGCATGGAGCTTCACGCCGCGCTCACCTGGGCCAGCAAGGACGGCTTCGACGTGCTCGCAGAGTACGCCGTGCTCTTCCCCTTCGCCGGCTTCGACAACCCCGCACAGGGGCTCACCGCTCAACCCGCGCAACTGGCCCGTGTTCGCCTCGCGTGGAGGTTCTGATCATGAAGCGCTCGCTCATCACCGTTGCCCTGCTGCTCGCCGCCTGCGGTGAGAACCGCACCATCCCCACCAAGGAAGCCTACGTCGCGCCGACGCTCGCGCCGCTGGAGTGCGTGCCCAACCTCGACGGCCGCATCGACGTCACCGAGTTGAAGGCGGCGATCGGCATTCCCGTGCACTACCTCGCGTCGCCCCCCGGGGTGCAGCGGCAGGTGAGCATTCCTGGCGCGACCAACGCCCAGGGCCAGCGGGTGTGGAACCTGGCCACCGACTACGCGGACGATCGCGTGGCGACCCTCGAGGCCAGCGCCGTCTCCGGTCACTGGTTCGCCGCCAGCTTCCCCGCGGGCCAGTTCGTCACTGCGCTCGACCTCGGCGGCACGATCCTCGGCGTGTACAACAACGACGGCAGCAACCTGCTGCTGCTCGGCTATGCGTCGAGCGAAGAGGCCCCCAGCACCGGCAAGACGCTCGTCGTCTACCAGGCGCCGGTGGCGATCTTCCGCTTCCCCCTCGAGGCCGGAAAGCAGTGGACGAGCATCGGCAACGTGGTGAACGCCACGGTGCGCGGCCTGCCCTACGCGGGGCGTGACACCTACGTGGTGAGCGTCGACGCGGCGGGCCAGCTCGAGCTGCCCGACGTCACCTTCAGCCAGTCGCTGCGGGTGCGCACCACCACCACCATCGCGTCTGCCGTGGGCGGTTCGATCGTGCGCCGCCAGGTCGGCTGGATGTTCGAGTGCTACGGCGAAGTCGCCCGCGCGACGGCCGCCGATGGCGAGACGAATGACGATTTCACCACCACCGCCGAGCTTCGACGCCTCGGCCTCTGAGGGAGCCACACGATGATGATCTGGGACCAGTGGAAGAAGGGCTTTGATACCTGGGAGCAGAAGACGGCCGACATGTTGGAGTCGGTGCTCAAGTCGCCCACCGTGCTGCAGCCCATGACGGGACTCCTCACCAGCACCATGAAGGTGAAGTCCGCGACCGAGAAGGCCGCCGCGCAGTGGTGGGGGGCGTTGGGCCTGCCGACCAAGCGTGAGCAGGAGAAGACCCTGCACGCGCTCAACCAGATCCAGAGCCGCCTGATCGATCTCGAAGAGCGCCTCGCCGAGTTGAAGAAGAACTGAGGAACCGAACCCCATGGACATCACGCCCTTTCTCGAACTGAAGCCCGCCCCCAAGGTCCTCTTTGACGCGCTGCCCGCGTGGAAGTCGCGACCCCGGTTCATGCTGTCCACCCCCGATGGTGACTGGCGCACGGTGACCTGGGGCGCGTACGCCAAGGGCATCCGCAACGCGGCGCTCTTCCTCGCCTCGTCGGGCCTGCAGCCGGGCGACCGCGCGGCGATCTTCGCGCCCAACTCCGTGGAGTGGATCAGCGCGGCGATGGCCATCGAGAGCGTCGGCGGCGTGATGGTCCCGGTGTACCCCGCGAACACCGCCCCCCAGGCGGCCTACGTGGTGCAGCACTCGGACACCAAGGTGATCTTCGTCGACACCCCCGCGCTGCTGCAGCGCATCTTCGAGTCGTGGGCCGACTACTCGCAGGTCACCCGCATCGTGACCCTGAGCACCCAGCCCCTCGAGCCGGGGCCGATCCTCGAGGCCATGCGCGCCAAGGGCGTGGCCGTGCCGCCCGTCGCCGACGTCGAGCGCAAGCTGATCTCGTGGAGCCGCGTGCAGGCCCTGGGCGCCGCGCGCGACGCCGAGGCCCCCACCGAGTTCGAGCGCCTGCTCAACAGCGTGTCGATGGACCAGGTCGCGCAGATGCTCTACACGAGCGGCACCTCGGGCAACCCCAAGGGCGTGCCCCTCACCCACCGCAACGTGGGCGTCAACGGGCAGGACTGGCTGCGCTGCAACGCGCCCCTGCTCGAGAAGAACGACGTCGATCTCCTCTGGCTGCCGATGAGCCACATCTTCGGCTTTGGCGAGGCCTGCCTGGGGAACGCGCTGGGCTGGCTCACCTACCTGTGTGAGCCGCACAAGGCGATGGCGCTGCTCCCCGAGGTGCGGCCCAGCGTCTTCATGAGCGTGCCCGCGGTCTGGGAAAAGCTGGCCATGGCGGCCATGCCCGAGAAGGACCCGGTCAAGCGCACCGCGGCCCTCAACGCGGTCACCGGCGGCAACTTCCGCTTCTGCCTGTCCGGTGGCGCCGGCCTCAAGCGCGAGGTGAAGGAGTTCTTCCACGCCGCGGGCCTGCTGATCATCGAAGGCTACGGACTGACGGAGACGAGCCCCACGCTGACCCTGAACCGCCCCGACGCCTTCCGCTTCGACACGGTGGGCAAGGTGCTGCCCTCGGTGCAGCTCAAGCTCGCCGAAGACGGCGAGATCATGGCCAAGGGCCCCACGGTGTTCGGCGGGTACCACAAGGACCCCGCGGCCACGGCCGAGGCCTTCACCGAGGACGGCTGGCTCAAGACCGGCGACGTGGGCCGCTTCACCGACGACGGCTTCCTGCAGATCATCGACCGCAAGAAGGACATCCTCGTCACCGCGGGCGGCAAGAACGTGCCCCCGGCGAACATCGAGATCCGCTTCCGCGACGACCCCTTCATCAACACCGTGGTCGTCTTCGGTGACGCCAAGCGCTACCTCGTGGGCGCCGTCTGGCTGCACGAGCAGGCGGTCAACGCGCACCTCGCGACCTCGAACGTGGCCCCCGCGGCCCTCGACGAGGCGCGCAAGGCCCTGGTGCAGACCCGCATCGACCAGGTCAACGCGCAGCTGGCCTCCTACGAGACCATCAAGAAGTTCGTGATCATCGACACCCCGCTGACGGTGGAGAGCGGCCTGCTCACCAACACCCTCAAGGTCCGTCGCAAGGAAGTCACCAAGCACTTCGGGGCGCGCGTGGAGGCGCTGTACGAATGAAGCGCTTCACCAACCTGCTGTCGCTCGCGACGCGCCCCAAGCCCCAGGTCGGCATCACGCCGGCCGACGTCTTCTTCTCCGAGAACAAGTGGCGCCTGCTGCGCTACCGGGCCCGCCCGGAAGGCATCTGCCACCCCACTCCGCTGCTGCTGGTGCCCTCGCTCATCAACCGGCACTACGTGCTCGACCTGATGCCCGGGAAGAGCTTCGCGGAGTACATGGTCGCCCAGGGCTTCGACGTGTTCTGCATCGACTGGGGCACCCCCGGTGATGAAGACCGCTACGTCACCTTCGACGACATCGTCGATGGCGCGCTGGGCCGGGCCATTCGCCAGGTCGCGAAGACCGTGCCCCACGAGAAGACGCACGTGCTCGGCTACTGCATGGGCGGCACCCTCACCGCCATTCATGGCGCGGTGCACCCCGAGTACATCCAGTCGTTCATCGCGCTGGCCGCCCCCGTGAAGTTCAACGACGGCAGCCTGCTTTCGCGGTGGACCAACCTGAAGGGCTTCGATCTCGACACCCTCGTCGAGGCCACCGGCAACGTGCCCTGGCAGTTGCTCCAGTCGGCGTTCCAGTTGCTGCGCCCGACCCTGCCGCTGATGAAGGCGATGAACCTGCTCGATCGCGCGTGGAACGACGAGTTCCTCGACGGTTTCCTGGCGCTCGAGGCCTGGGGCAACGACAACGTGTCGATCCCCGGCGAGTTCTACCGGACCTTCATCAAGGACCTGTACCAGCAGGACCTGCTGCTCACCGGCGGGTTCCGGCTCAAGGGTCGGAAGGTCGAGTTGAAGAACCTCGTGTGCCCCACCCTCGCGGTCAGCTTCGAGCACGACAACATCGTGCCGGGCCCCAGCGCGGCGGCGTTGATCGACGCCTGTGGCGCGGTGGACAAGCAGCACCTGCACCTGCCCGGCGGGCATGTCGGCGCGGTGGTCTCGAAGCACGCGGCGAAGACGCTGTGGCCGCAGTTGGTCGCCTTCTACGCGAAGCACGATCAGCCGGTGGTGGCGTCGCCGGCACCGCGCATCGAGGTCGAGGTGGCCCCGGCGAAGAAGGGCGAGCCGGCGCGGTCTTCGCGGCACGGGCGGGCTGTCCGGACGTCTGCTGTCGCTGAGTGAGAGGGTGGCCAGTTCGGCCCCTCACCCCCGCCCTCTCCCCGCTCACGCAGGGAGAGGGAGTCAGTCGCCTTCGTAGATGCCGTCCCACGACTCGGGCGGCGGGCTCCTGGCGAAGGCGGCGCAGCGCAGCACGTAGCGCGCGATGACCTCGTCTTCGGGCCGCGTCTTCGCCAGGGCCTCGAAGGCGGGCAACGCCACCGCGAACTTGCCCTCGAGCCACAGCGCGTGGGCGGCGCCGTAGGCCACCGTCCACTCGAAGGTCGGTGACTCGGCGATCGGCGCGAGCAGCTCGTAGATGCGGATGGGCTGGCCTTCTCGGCCCATGCGCACGGTGTCCACGGGGCGGAAGAGGAAGGACTCCTGGGCCTCCTCGACCAGCGTCTCGCCGACCAGGGTGCGCACGCCGTAGCGCTTGGCGAGCGCCTCGAGGCGGAACGCGGTAGCCACCGGCTCGCCCATCACCGTGTAGTTGACGCGGTGAATGGTGCCCATTTCGCCGACGACCGCGTCACCGGTCTCGAGGCCGGCGCGGAGCACCAGCTTGTGGCCGCACCGCTCTTCCCACTGCTGGCGCTTCTCGTCGAAGCGGGCCTGCATGCGCAGCGCGGCGTCGCAGGCAGACTCGGCGTCGTTGGGGAAGGCGACCGGGGCGCCCCAGAAGGCCATCAGCCCGTCGCCCAGGTACTTGTCGACGTGGCCGCCGCGGTCGAGGACCAGGGTGGTCATCTCCGAGAGGTACTGGCGCAGCACGTCGACCACCACCGCCGGGTCCTTCTGGTTCGAGACCGAGGTGAAGCCCTCGATGTCCGAGAAGAAGACGGTGAGCTCGCGCCGCTCGGGGCGCATCAGGGCGAGATCGCGCTCGACGCGGAGGAAGACGTCGGCCCGCACCGCGCCGCCGAGCGCGCGCAGCATGAAGTCGCGCAGGCTCTGCTCGAGGGTCCGCGCGTAGCCCAGCGACGCGAGGAAGGTCACGCTGCAGGCCAGCACCGGGGCCACCATCGCCACCTGCCGCGCCTGGGTGACGTAGAACTGCCGCGCGAGCAGGCCGTCGACGACGACCACCAGTCCGATCGTCGCTACCCACGCCAGCCAGCCGGGACGCCGCACCAGGCTCGACCAGGCGACCGCGAGCACCGCGCCCGCGAAGGCGAAGGCGACGGTGAACCAGAAGTCCCGCTCTGGCGCCACGCGGGTGATGCCCTGGCCCTTCGCCACGTTGGTGATCGCCTGCGCCCAGATGGCCCCCCGCGTCAGCAGCCCGACCGGCGTCTGCAGTCGTGGCGAGGTGCGCTCGTCGACCAGCACCACCACGCGGCCGGCGAGATCGTTGTCGTGGTGGCGCACGCCGCGCTTCGCCTCGTCGTCTTCGCGGTTCACCAGCAGGCGCCACGCCGGCACCGCGCGCTTCATCGTGCCGCGCCCGCCCCGGCCGGCCTCGTCGGCGCTCCAGCGCAGCGAGAGGAAGCCCTCGTGATCGACGGGCACCCCGGGCTGATCGCTGCTGCGCAGCACGCCCTCTTCGACGGTGAACGAGCCCGGGCGCATGGCCAGCGGGAGCCCCGGTACGAGCCCCGCGCCATCGGCGATGCGCGAGGTGTTGATCAGCAGCGGCACCGAGCGCACCACGCCGTCGGGGTCGGGGATGAGGCGCAGGCTCGCCAACGGCACCCCGGGGATGAGCAGCGCGGCGACGGGCGGGTCGATGGCCCCGGCGTGCGGGGCGAGATCGGGGTCGAAGCCCACGACGTGCACGTGGCTGAGCTTCTGCAACAGGAACTCCGCGGTCACCTCCGCCGCGTCGTCGGCCGCGGTGAGGCTGCGCGTGGTCAGCGGCCCCTTGAGCTCGAGCGCCTGGCCCAGTTCGCGGGTGCGGGCGTCGCCGGTCGATCCGGCCCACACCGTGAACTTGCCCTCGGCCGACAGGAGGTAGGCCGCGGTGCGCTGCAGGAGCACGCGCCGGAGCGAGCCGAGCGCGGCGTCTTCGGTCTCGAACTCGGCGACCTTCAGCAGCACCGGGGTCAGCGGGCGCTCGGCGGCGCGGCGCGAGTTCGGGGACCAGTCGAAGCCCAGCACGACCTTGCCGTCGAGCCGCGCGAGGGTCTCGGCGAAGCGTTGATCGTCGGTGCGCGGGTCTTCGCCCTTGCAGGGCACGCACTGACGGGCCGAGACGTCCGCGAAGGACTCGTCGACGAAGACCATCGCGGCGCCCTCGCGCACGGCCTGTTCGACGACGTTGCCCAGGAGTTCCCGGGGCCAGGGGCGCATCGCCCACTCGGGGTGCTCGGACTGGCGGGCGTTGGTGAGCGTGTCTTCGTCGACGTTGACCAGCACCACGCCGTCGGGGCGAACGTCGGCGCCGCCCAGCTCGCGGGCGCGCCAGTCCACGGTGCGCGACTCGAGCTGCTCCAGCCACAGCCGCGGGGTCACGTGCCAGCGGGGCTCGCCTTCGAGTTCCCGGCGCTCCACGCGAAAGTACGCCGCGCCGCCAAAGGTCAGCCCGACGAGCACCGCCCAAAGGAAGGACACGCCGAACTTCTGCAGGAAGCGGAGCCCGGCGCTCTGGATGGGGTTCGTCGCCACGCGCGGCAGACTATGCTGCCGGCTCCATGAACACGTCACCCACAATGATGCTCCTGCTGTCCGCGGCCCTTCTGAGCGTCACCGGCTGCGATCTGCAGAAGATCGGCAACCAGGCGACCGCCAAGACCGTGGCCGTCTCGACCCTGCTCACCACCCCGGCCTTCGAGATCAAGGCCGAGGCCATCGCCGGTAACGGCTTCGACGCCAGCATCCCCGACTTCGACGCGGGCATCGTCTTCGACGCCGGGGTGCTGCTGGCCGACGCGGGCGTGACGGTGCCGGCGCAGAACCTCGCCTTCGTGTTCCTGGGGCAGCGCCAGGGCGAGTCGCTCGACGTGGCCCCCACCGGCATGGCGGGCGCGGTGGCGAAGCTGGTCGAGGTGGGCGGTGCCACCTGGGCGCTCGATGACCAGGGCGGCGGCACCTACGCGCTCTCTGCCGACGCGGGCTTCACCTACAAGGACAACGCGACCTACCAGTTCACCTTCGGGCTCAGCGGGCAGTCCTACGTGGCCGAGGTCGAGCGCGTGCCGGCCCAGGAGCACGTGGCGCAGTTGCACCCCGCCGCGGGCTTCGTGGAGCTGGCCGCCGGCGAGTCGTTGACCTTCGTGCGCCCCGACCCGCCGCAGGGCCAGGACCGCAACTTCGGCTTCGTGAACGTGATCCCCATCAACAACAAGGGCAAGCAGGGCCAGCCGACGTACTCGAACGTCCCCACCACGGTGATCCAGTTCCTCAAGCTGGTGATCGCCCCGACCGAGTGGAAGCAGACCACGGTCACCATCCCCGGCACGGCGTTCCCCGAGAAGGACTCGAACTACATCGTCATCTTCCAGAGCGCGAAGCTCGGCGGCCCGAAGTCCGACAACCTGTTCACCGGCTCGGCGATCCTCGCGGGCACGGCCGACGTGGCGATCATCAAGACGAAGAAGTGACGGCTACTCGCGCACCAGCTCGAGCTCGAGCTTCCCGGCCAGCTTGTTGGCGAGCAGCAACCCCGTGAGGCGCTCGGCTTCCTCGCGGGTCAGGACGTTGCGAAAGCCCTCTCCGTCGCGCACCTCGGCCTCGAGCACGGGGCCGCGGGCGACCCACCGCATCCAGCTCCCATCGGGGAGCCGCACCGGCAGCCCGCCCTTCACCGGCCACACCTCGGCCAGGCCTTCGAGCAGCGCGATGAAGCGCGCCGGGCCCGGGCGCACCTCGGTCACCCCCTCGTCGGCGTAGAGCGCGGGCGGCGCGCTCCCCACGTCTTCGGTGGAGTCGTCGAAGAGGTAGCCGTAGCGGCTGGGGATGCGCCCGGTGAGCGCGAAGAGGGCGATCACGCTCTCGTCGTGGCCCAACCGGTGGGCGTGGAGAATGCGCTGCTCGGGGCCCAGCACGCGCACCGCGAGCTTGAAGGTGGGGCGCATGGTGGCCGCCTGCCGCTTCACCCGCGCCAGCAGCGCGTCCCGCAGCTTCGCCAGCTCGAGCCCGAAGGCCTCGTCGGCCACGCGGGACTTCTCGTCGAGCGAGCGCTGCGTGGCCTCGAGCTTCTGCCGGGCGTCCACCAGGAACGCGTCGAGCGAGCCCTGGGTGGTGAGCGCCTCGCTCTGGCCCGGAGACGCGCCGCTGGCCGCCCTGACCGCGCCGAGCAGCAGGCTCCCCTGCTCCTCGAGGCGCTTTCGTTCCTCGACCCAGCGCTTGCGGGCCCGCTGGTGCGCGAGCTTCAGCTCGGCCCACGCTTCCCAGGCAGCCTCGAGGGTCTCGACGCCCAGGGCGAGCGTCAGCGCCTGCGCGCCCAGCACCTCGGCGTCGGGGCCGAGATCGACGGCCTCGATCATCGCCCCCACGGCCGGCGTGTCCACCGGCGTGTCGTGGGGGAGGCTCTTCTTCGCCATCTTCAGACCGAGCGCGTCGCCGTTTCGCTCGTCGCCGGCGTCTCGCCGTTGCCCTTGTGGAGCCGCGACTTGAGATCGTCGCGCAGCTCACGGCCCGGCTTGGGGGCGAGCATCAGGCCGAGGCCCACGCCGACCAGCACGCCGGCCCCGAAGAGCGCGAGCGCAGGTACCAGCTTGTCGCCCGTGGATCGGCGCGACTCGAGGCCCACCATGTCCAACAGCTCTTCCTTGTCCAGGTCCGGCAGGTTCTTGCGCAGGGTTCGCCACATGGGGTTGCTCCGGTCAGGGGTTCACTTCGAGTCGTTCTTCTTCGGGCCCGACAGCACCTGGTCGATCGCCGCTTCGGCGACGTCGAGCAGCCGCTCCCGCACCGCGGGCACCGCTGCGAGCTTCATGCCCAGGCGCAGCAGCCGGGAGGTGGTGGGGGTGAAGAGGCCTCCGCCCACCACGTAGCCAATGCCCAGGGCCGCGGCGACCATGGCGTAGGGGGCCTGTTCGACCTTCTCGGTGAGGCCCACCGCGTCGGCGACGCCGTTGAGCGCCGAGTTCGCGTTCTTGCCGAGATCGATCACCGTCTCGCTGATCTCCGGCGGCTGCCAGGTCTGCTTCTTCTCGTCACTCATCGGCGCGAGGCCCATCGCCCGACGAGGAACCCGATCGCCGCGGCGCCGAGCAACGTGGAGCCGGGGTTCTTTCGGATGAAGTCTTTCACGCGCTCGTTGACCTCGGTCAGCTGCGCTTGCGCCTGCTCGAGCTGCGGCCCGAGCCGCTCCTGGAAGGCGTGCATGGGATCGACCTCGGGCTGCTTGGCTTCAGGCTGGGGCTGCGTGGCGTCGCTCATGTGGTCGCCGTCCTTTCGTCACTTGCGGGAAAAAATCCGGGAGAGCGCGTAGCCGACGAAGAACGCGCCTCCGATGGTGAGCAGCGGGTGGCGTTTGACCACGACGCGCCAATCAGCGAGCGGCTCGATGGCCTTCTCGACGACCTCGAGTTTCTGCAGCAGCCGTTCGCGCGCGGCGACCAACTGGGCCCGCGCCTCCACGGTGGTCGCCACGGGGGCCAGCGCTCGCGGGGGGGCCTTGATGATCGCGCTCACGGCCGCTTCTCCGGGTGGGGCAACACCAGCGACGTCGAGGTGTCGAGCTCGGCGACCGTCGCGCTCATCACCTTGCGACCGCCCAGCTGGCGCCCGACCACCGCGATGCCCACGCCGCCGATGAGCAGGTTGAGCACCCCCACGATCAGGAACGCGAGATCCGCGGCCATCACCCGGCGCAGGGTCAACGCCAGCGCCACGCACAGGAATCCGTAGCCCACGAGGATCAACGGCGCGAGGGCGGCGATCACCCCGACCCGGAGCCCGACGAAACGTGCGTCGGCCGCCAGCTCCATGCGTGCCAGGCGCAGGTGTTGCGCCACCAGCTCGCTGAAGGCATCGACCAGCTCTCGGAGTTGATTCGCCAGGGCCATCGCCGTTGGACCTTACACCCGCGCGGCGAACGCGCATTGGCGATGAATCACCCAGGGGCTTCGCATACGGTCCACCGCCATGATCCACACCCTGACGATGCTGTCCGTGCTCGCGGCGCAACCCGCGGCCCTGAAGCCGATGACCCGGCCCTACGACGCGCAGCACTACAAGCTCGAGGTCCGCCAGGGCGAGGGCGGCACCTTCACCAACACCCTGACGGCCACGCTCAAGGCGACGAAGGCCCTGCCGGAGATCGAACTCGACGCGTACGAGCTGAAGATCACCGCGGTGAAGGTCGACGGCGAGAGCGCCGAGTTCAAGGAGACCAACTCCGTCGAGACCGGCACCGGCGTGGTGAAGATCAAGCCGAAGAAGCCCATCGCCGCCGGCAAGGACACGCTCGTCGAGATCAGCTACTCGGTCACCGCGGGCACCTCGAACCACGGCTTCTTCACCGCCACCGAGCCCGACGTGGCCAACGCCCTGCCCGGCTACTTCACCCACTTCGAGCCGCGCTTCGCGCAGCGCTTCATGCCGGTCAATGACACCCCGGCCGACAAGGCGACCAGCGAGATCCTCGCGGTGGTCGACGGCCGGTACCAGGTCGTCTCCAACGGCCACAAGGACAAGGACGAGGCCTTCACCGAAGACGGGAAGAACCTCCGCCGCGTGCAGTGGAAGCAGGACCAGGCCCACAGCCCGTATCTCATCGCCCTGGCCATCGGGCAGTTCGACCAGGTGCCGGTGACCGACGACATCCCCGCGACGCTGTGGGTGCCGCCGGGCACGAAGGACCGCGCCTTCGTCGCCGCCGACGTGCTCAAGGGCCTCTACAACTTCCAGGTGGGGTTCACCGGCACCAAGTACCCCTTCTCGAAGCTCGACGTGGTGGCCGTGCCCCGCTTCTTCTTCAACGGCATGGAGAACACCTCGGTGATCTTCGAGCGCAGCTCGAAGCTCCTGGTGGATCACAAGAACGACCAGCTCGCCCGCACCGAGATCGTCGGGCTGCTCTCGCACGAGATGGCGCACCAGTACTTCGGCGACTGGGTGACCTGCGCCGGGTGGGACGAGATCTGGCTCAACGAGGGCTTCGCCACCTACCTCGGCGATCTCGCCTGGGACGACTACAACGACAACGACGAGGCGGAGATCAGCCGCGCGAAGAACCTCATCGACGGCTACTTCCTCGAGGAAGACGGCCCGCACGCGCACCCGCTGATCGTCAAGGGCATCCCCGGCGAGGAGGCCTTCGACGGCACCTCGTACACCAAGGGCGCCAACGTGCTGCGCATGCTCGAGCTGTGGCTGGGCAAGCCGGAGATGAAGAAGGTGATGAAGGCGTACCTCGAGAAGAACGGCGGCAAGTCGGTCACCAGCGACGACTTCTTCAAGGCGGCCTTCGAGGTCAGCAAGAAGGAGAAGGAGCTCAAGCCCTTCAAGGAGGCCTGGCTCACCAAGAAGGGCTACCCGGTCGTCTTCCCCGACACCTCGTACTCCGGCGGCAAGCTGACCATCACCATCCGCCAGCAGCCCAACCACGGCTCCGAGAAGGGCCCGTTCGTCTTCAAGCTGCCCATCGTGATCCACCGCAACAGCGAGCCGAGCTACACCCAGGAGCAGGTGATCACCGTCGACAAGCCCGAGGTGAAGGTCACCTTCGACGTGCCCGCGGCCCCGCAGTGGATCAACTGGAACAAGAACTTCGGCGCGCTGGCCCGGGTGAACCCCACGGCGGTGAGCGAAGACCAGTGGGTCGACGCGGCCCGCTACGACGCCGACCCGGTCTGGCGCCTCATCGCCACCTGGCAGCTGATGGGCGAGATCGGCAACCGGCAGATCAAGGCCGAGACGAAGCCGACCGACGCGGCCATGGGCGCGATCCTCGACGTGCTCACCAAGGATCCCTCGGCCTACGTGCGCGAGGCGGTGCTCGAGCGCATGGCCAACACCCGCTTCAAGAAGCTGCCCTCCGAGTTCGCCGCGCCGCTGTTCGTCCTGGCCAAGCGCCCCGAGGGGCTCAACGAAGATCCCTCCGGGTACATCCGCGTGCGCAACGCGGCCATGGAGGCGCTGGGTCGCGTCGACTCGGCTGACGGGCACCGCTGGCTCCTCGAGGAGCTCGGCAAGCGCGAGATCGACATCAACTACCTGGGCGCCTACGCGGCGGCCGCGGCGCGCATGAGCACGGCGGCGTCCCTGGGCCAGCTCCGCGCGACGCTGGTGACGCAGAAGGGCCGCGGCGCGGGCTACTACCGGCGCGCGATCGCAGGTCTCAGCGCCGGCACGTCGGTCGAGGTGCTCCCCTTGATGCGCGAGGTTCTCAAGGCGAACCCGGGCAACAACGAGATCGCCCGCGAGGTGACCGATGGCCTGTGGGAGAACCACGAGCTGCGCGAGACCCAGGAGTTCGCCACCCTGGTGCGCGACATGGTGCTCGACGAGAAGACCTTCAACGAGGAGTTCCGCAGCGAGGCGCTCGGGTTCCTCGACGACGTGAAGTACGAGTCGGCGAAGGTGGTGCTCACGGAGCTGGTGGGCAAGCTCACCCAGGCGCAGCTCAAGGGCCAGGCCCAGCGCACCCTCGACGCGAACTTCCCGGCAGCACCGGCCGCTCCCGCGGCCAGGGACCCCAAGAAGAAGAAGTAGGCCTTACGGGGCGTTGCGCTCGAGCAGCGCCCCACCCCAGGTCAACCCGGAGCCGACGACGCACATCGCGATGGCGTCGCCGAGCATCTCCGAGCCCCAGTGCTCACTGAGCACCGAGGGCGCGCCGGAAGCGCCCACGTTGCCGCGCACGTCGACGTTGAAGAGGTGCCGCTCGGCGGCGATCTCGCAGCGCCGCGCCACCACCTCGAGCATGCGCAGGTTCGCCTGGTGGCCGATGAAGCGCAGTTGCTCCGAGCTGCGCCCTTCCCCGCCCTTGACCCAGAGATCGCGCAGCACCTCGTAAGTCTCGCTGGCGCGCTTGATGCCGAACTTCTGCACGTCGGCGCCCTGCTGCTTGAAGTGTCCGAACCGCGGCACCTTCACCTTGTCGGCGCCGCTGGGATCACCCTTGAGGTACGTCTCGGTGATCTTCCACGGCCCGGGGATGCGCGGCGAGACGATGGCGGCGCTCGAGCAGTCGCCCCACAGCACGCAGGCCGAGCGCTCCGAGTAGTCGACCACGCGGGTCGAGTTCTCGGGGTTCACCACCATGATGAAGTCGGGGAGCTTCTCGGGGCGCATGGCCTCGAGGAAGTACAGCTGCGAGCAGAAGCTCGAGCAGGCGCTCGCGAGGTCGAGGGCCACGGCGTCGATCTCCAGCTCCTCGGCGACGCGGTTGGCCTCGGCGGGGATGCACTCGTCGGGGGAACAGCTACCCGAGAGCACCATGCCGATGTCGCTGGTGTTCAAACCGGCCCGGGCCAGCGCCATGCGCCCGGCCATCGCGCCCGTCTGGGCGTTGGTCATGGTGGCCGCTTCGATCGCCGCTCGCGGGTCCTTGTTCTTCGTGTGCCGGATGTAGTCGAGCGGCAGCACCGTGTGGCGGCGCTTGATGCCCACGCGCTCCATGATCCACGCCTCGTTCGTCTCGATGCCGAGCGACTCGAGGAACGCGTTGTCGATCACGTTGGACGGATGAAAGTGCCCGAGGGCATGCAGATACAACACGGTGGAACCCCCTCGGAGGCGTCAGGAACGGCGCTCGCTTAACGAACCACTACGCTTGCGCCGATCGCAAAAGACAGAACATTGAGTTCCGTCTTGAACGGGGCGTTACGGCTCGCGCCACATCACCACGCCCGGCTTCAGGTTCGGGTTGTTGCGGCTGACGTCGTAGACGAAGACCATCGTCTGCTTGCCCACGCGGTGCGACCACATCGACACCCAGTCGCCGCCGCGCTGCACCGGCGAGCCCGCGGGTGAGCAGGTGGTGAAGCTCAGGCCGTCGGGGGCGCGCGCCAGCTTGGGCCCGTTGCAGTTGACCTGCGTGCCGATGGCCGACCACGGCGCCGCGATGGACACGCGCCCGGTGCCCTCGATGGAGATCGCCTGGTACCACTGCGTGGAGTGGAACTCGGTGGCGCTGCTGCTGTTGCGCGGAATGGCGATCGGCGCACTCCACGTGGCGCCCGCGTCGCTGGCCTTGGCGTACCAGAGTTGCGTGGCATCGACCGCGTCGGCCTTCTGCAGGTGGAACGCGAGGTGCGGCGTGGTGCCCACGAAGGTCAGCGAGACCGAGGGGCGGCGGGACTCCACCGCCAGGTCGAGCATGTCGGCGCTGGCCACGGTGACCGCGCTGCTGCCCGGCCGCCAGAACGCGAGATCCGCCGAGGTGCCCGCCACGTCGACGAAGAAGGCGACGCCGGGGTTGCCGGCAGAGTCGACGCCCAGGCTGAGCGCCGCGTGCTGCGCCAGGGTCACCGCCAACGGCGAGGGGCTGGTGAAGGCCGCGCCGGCGACGCTCTTGCGGTACTGCAGCTCGTTGCCCTGCACGTACGCCACGTGCGTGGTGCTGCCCGCGAGCCCCACCGAGGGGTTCGACATGAAGGGCGTCACCGCGCTGTCCGAGACCGTGGAGAGCGAGAAGTGCGCGCCCTCGTCGTCGCTGATGGCCAGGCGCACGGTGTTGTTCTGCGCCTTGACGTAGGCGATGGCGATGCGCCCCGTGTCCGCGTCGCGCGCCAGGGAGATCTGCCGATCGGGGTTCTGCGTCACCGCGCCGCCGACGACCTCGATGGTCTGCAGCGCCGTGAAGGCCTTCGCCACGCCGTCCCAGCGGGTGAAGACCACGCGGTTGTCGTCGTAGTTGAGGTCGCCGTTGGGGTCCTCGTAGAGCATGGCGATCATCGGCTGGCCGAACTGGTCGCCCAGCGACGTCACCGAGACGCCCAGCCGGCTCGACACCGCGGCGCCCGTGGGCAACGGCACGGCCACCTGCCACCCCGACGCAGGGTCGTCACCGCGCGGCCGGCCAGCATCGACCTCCATGCCCGCGTCTTCTTCCACCCCGGCATCGAAGACGGGGCGCCGGGTACCGCAGGCGAGCAGGCAGATCGAGAACGTGGCGACGGCGACGAGGCGGAACATGCGGGAACTCCTTCGGGGTCAGACCTACCCGGCGGCCTTGATCACTTCGCGGGCGATCACGATGCGCTGAATCTCACTGGTGCCTTCGTAGATGGTCTGCACGCGCGCATCGCGCAGGTACCGCTCGACGGGGAACTCGTCGATGTACCCGTAGCCGCCGTGAATCTGCACCGCCTTGTCGCACACGCGGTTCGACATCTCGGAGGCGAAGAGCTTGGCCATGGACGCTTCGCGCGTGAAGGGCTGCTTCTTCTCTTTCATCGACGCGGCCCGCCACGAGAGCAGCTCGGCCGTCTGCTGCTGGGTGTGCATGTCGGCGAGCATGAAGCGCAGCGCCTGGAAGTCACCGATGGGCTGGCCGAAGGCCTGGCGTTCCTTCGCGTACTTCACCGACGCCTCGATGGCCGCGCGCCCCACCCCGCAGGCCTGGGACGCGATGCCCACGCGCCCGCCGTCGAGCGCCACCATGGCCAGCTTGAAGCCGTCGCCCTGCTTGCCCAGCAGGTGATCTTCGCCGACCTCGCAGTTCTCGAAGGTCAGCGGCACGGTGTTCGACCCGCGCAGGCCCATCTTGTCTTCGTGCTTGCCCACGATGAGGCCGGGGGTGCCCGCTTCCACGATGAAGCACGACAGGCCCTTGTTGCCCTCGTTGCTGGTGCGCGCCCAGACGATGATCACCCCGGCGTACGCGCCCGAGGTGATCCACTGCTTGGTGCCGTTGAGCACCCAGCGATCGCCCTGCTTCACCGCCGTGGTGCGCCCCGCGCCCGGGTCGGAGCCCGCGTGGGGCTCCGACAGCGCGAAGGCCCCGGCGATGGCCTCGCCCGAGGTCAGCTTCGTCACGTGCTGCTTCTTCTGCGCCTCGGTCCCGAACTGGACGATCAGCTCGGCGACCATGTTGGTGACGCACATCGCCACGGAGGTCGACGCGCAGGCCGCGGCGATCTCCATCACCGCCAGCGAATACGAGACAACGCCGGCCTCGGCCCCGCCGAACTCCGCGGGCACGTTGACCCCCAGCAGTCCGAGCTCTCCCATCTTGCGGAAGGTCTCGACGGGGAAGATCTCCTCGCGGTCGAGCTTCCGCGCGAGGGGCGCGACGACCTCGCGGGCGAACTTCCGCGCGGTGTCACGAATGAGGGTCTGGGTTTGCGTCAGTTCGAAGTCCACTCGAGCCTCAGTGCTGCGCCTTGAGGTTGAACGGGAACTCGATGGGGTGATCCTTCGAGTCGGGCGGCTTGGGGAAGTTCATCGTCGAGAGCACCGCCACCACGCAGTCGTGCAGCGCGGGGTCCTTGAGGGTGCTGGCCTTGCGGTCCACCTTCGCGGTCTTGACGATGCCGTCGGGGGTGATCACGAAGCTCGTCTTGAGCGTGCCCTCGGGGGCCTTCTTCTTGTTGCTGATGTGGTCCTCGTAGCAGCCCTGGATCTTGGGCTGATACGAGACGACGATCTGCTTGATGGTGTCGGCGGTGAACGGCAGCTTGCTGACGTCCGGGCCCTCGGCCATCGCGTCCTTCATCAGGTTCTTCATGGCGTCGTTCTTCGCCGGGGGATCCGCGGCCAACACCAACACCACCAGCAGTGCGGAGATCATGTTCGTTCAGTCCTTGAGGAGGTTGGCGGCGATGACGATGCGCTGGATCTCGGAGGTGCCCTCGTAGATCTCGGTGATGCGGGCGTCGCGCACGTGGCGCTCGGCGTCCATCTCCTTCGAGTAGCCCATGCCGCCGAAGATCTGCAGGGCCTTGTTCGTGACCCGGCCCGACATCTCCGAGGCGTAGAGCTTGGCCATGGCCGACTCCTGCGAGTGCCGCACGCCCTTGTCCTTGAGCAGCGCCGCGCGGTGCACCAGCAGGCGCGCCGCGTCGAGCTCGGTGGCCATGTCGGCGATCATGAACTGGATGGCCTGGTGCTCGCGGATGTACTTGCCGAACGACTTGCGCTCGCCGGAGTAGCGGATGGCCTCTTCGAGCGCGGCGCGGGCGATGCCCAGGGCCTGCGAGGCGATGCCGATGCGGCCGCCGTCGAGGGTGGACATGGCGACCTTGAAGCCCTCGCCTTCCTTGCCGAGCAGGTTCTCCGCCGGGACCTCCATGTCCTCGAAGTACATGGTGCAGCTCCAGGCCGCGCTGATGCCCATCTTCTTGTCGGGCGCCATGCGCTTGAAGCCCTTGGTGTCCGTGGGCACGAGGAAGGCGGTGATGCCGCGGTTGCCGGCTTCCTTGTTGGTCATGGTGAAGAGCACGATCGCGTCGGCCTTGGGGCCGGCGGTGATCCAGTTCTTCGAGCCGTTGATGATGTAACGGTCGCCCTTCTTCACGGCGACGGTCTGCTGCGCGGCGGCGTCGGAGCCGGCCTGCGGCTCGGTCAGGCCGAAGCACCCCAGCTTCTCGCCCGCGGCGTAGGGCTTGAGCCACTTTTCCTTCTGAGCGTCGGTGCCGAACTTGGCGACCGGGTCGCAGTACAGCGAGTTGTTGACCGACATGAGCACGCCGGTCGAGGCGCAGCCGCGGCTGATCTCTTCCATCGCCAGCGCGTAGCTGACGTTGTCGAGGCCCGCGCCGCCCCACTGCTCCGGCACCGCGATGCCCAGCAGCGACAACTCGGCGAGCTTCTTGAGCGCGTCCGTCGGCCACTCGTGGTTTTCGTCCCACTTCTTGGCGTTGGGGATCAGTTCGCGGGCCGCGAACTCACGGGTCATCTTCTGGATGTCCTTCTGGACCTCAGTCAGCTCGAAGTTCATGGGGTTGGCCTTATCAACGCTGGAACCTGATGCACAGAAGCAGTGTCGGAGCCGCGATGGCCGCCGACTTCAGCGACTGGTTCGATTCCAACGCCCGGTGCGCCACGCACCCACACCTCGAGGCTGCCTCGACCTGTGCCCGCTGCGGGTCCTTCTGCTGCGAGGCGTGCCTGACGCAGGCGTGGTGCGAGCCCTGCGCGCTGGTGGTGATGAGGGCGCATCTCCCCGGCACCGCCCGCAGCGTGGCCTGGAAGCTGGCCCTCGCCCCGGCCTTCCTGCTGGTGAGCACCGCCCTGTGGGTCTCACGCGGCCGGGAGCTGCCGACCCAGTGGCTCGCGTGGTTGGTGCCCATGGGCTGCGCGCTGCTGGTGTTGCGCCGCCACTCCCCCGCCGCTGCGTGGGTGGGCGCGGTGAGCAGCCTGCTGTTGCTCGGCTGGCAGGCGCTCTCGCTGTTCTCCGGGGGCGCCGAGCTGCGGCTGCTCGACGTGGGGCTGCTGGCGATCGCCCCGGTGTTGGCCCTCGACGGGGCCGCGCGGCTGGGGCGGCTGTTCGCCAGCGTACGAGTGCACGAGGCGATTCGCCGCGCGGGGTGAGCCAGGACTGCCGGCCGTGCTCCGCCGCCCGGCCTACGCAGCCGCTGACGGGCGCTTGCGCATCACGAACAGCAGCACGCTCAACGCGGTCAACGTGACCCCCGCGATGGAGCCCATGATCACCGGGCCGCTGGCGAAGGTGTCGGGGGGCCGCAGGTGCCTGGCGCCTTCGACGATGGTGACGATCTCCTTCAGGTCGACCGCCCTGCCCGTCGGCGCGGTGAGCCCCAGCACCCGGTCTCCTCCCTCGGACGGCAGGTAGAAGAGCGTGCTGGTGCGCGCGGCGTCGACGACCTGGACGCTGCCGACCAACACCCCTCCGATGCTCAGGGTCTTGATCGCGCCGACCTCGAGCTGCGGATCGGAGGCCAGCCGCTTGGCGAGCGCCTCGACCACCACCTGCGAGTAGTCGAGCCGCAGCGTCGAATCGGTCACCACCCGCAGCGAGAGCTCCGGGTCGCTGGTCTTCACGAAGTAGCGGCTGGTGGCCGTGGTGTTGGGCAGCGGGTTCGGGTCGGCCTTCGCCTCCCAGTCCGCCGAGGGAGGCAGCGTGAGCTCGAGCTCCGCCGCCCCCGCCGCCGTCGCGGCCACCACCGTCGCGACGAGGAGCCCGCGCATCAGGCGTTCTTGAACTCGGCCGCGCGCTTGCCGAGGAAGGCGGTCATTCCTTCCTTCTGGTCGGCGGTGCCGAAGAGCCGCGCGAAGGCGTCGCGCTCGATGGAGTTGCCGTCCTTGAGCTGCAGCGCCGCGCCCCCGTCGATGACGTGCTTGGCCTGGGCCACGGCCAACGGGCCGCGCTTGGCGATGGTGGTCGCGATCTTCTTGCAGTGCGCCATCAGCTCGGCCGCGGGCAGCACCTCGAGCGCGAGCCCGATGTCCTTCGCCTTGACCGCGTCGATCATGTCGCCGGTGAAGATCATCTCCTTGGCGCGGGCCCGGCCCACGAGCCGGGTCAGGCGCTGCGTGCCGCCGAACCCGGGGATCACCGCGAGGGTGACCTCGGGCAGGCCGAACTTCGCCTTCTCCGACGCATAGATGAAGTCGCAGGCCAGCGCGAGCTCACTGCCGCCACCCAGCGCGAAGCCGTTGACCGCCGCGATGACCGGGATGGTCAGCGCCTCGAGCGAATCGAGCACGCTGTGCCCCAGCTCCCCGAAGGTCAGCGCCTCGGCGTGGGTGAAGTTCGCCATCTCGGCGATGTCCGCGCCGGCGACGAAGGCCTTCTCGCCCCCGCCGGTGACGATCAGCGCCCGCAGCGCCGTGTTGGCGGCGACCTGGGCGATGGCCTGCGAGAGCTCCGTGAGCACCTGCCGGTTGAGCGCGTTGAGCGCCTTGGGCCGGTCGATGGTGATGACCGCGATGGGGCCGTCGAGTTCGAGTTTGACGAAGTCCATGGTGGCTCCTCAGTACTTGTAGAAGCCGCGGCCGGACTTCTTGCCCAGCCAGCCCGCCTCGACGTACTGGCGCAGCAGCGGCGCGGGGCGGTACTTCGAGTCGCCCAGGCCCTTGTGGAGCACCTCGGCGATGGAGAGCACCGTGTCGAGGCCGATGAAGTCGGCGAGCGTCAGCGGGCCCATGGGCACGTTGGTGCCGAGCTTCATGGCGGTGTCGATGTCTTCGACCGTGGCGATGCCCTCGGCCAGCACGAAGCACGCCTCGTTGAGCATGGGGATCAGGATGCGGTTGATGATGAAGCCCGGGAAGTCCTTGGAGACCACCGTGGTCTTGCCCATCTTCTCGGCCATCCCCTTGGTGACCGCGTAGGTCTCGTCGCTCGTCGCCGCGCCGCGGATCAGCTCCACCAGCGTCATGATCGGCACCGGGTTCATGAAGTGCATGCCGATGACCGCCTCGGGCCGCTTGGTCGACGCGCCGATGCGGGTGATGGGGATCGACGAGGTGTTGCTCGCCAGCAGGCCGCCGGGGCGCACCACCTGGTCGAGATCCTTGAAGATGCGCTTCTTGAGCTCCTCGTTCTCGGTGACCGCCTCGATGCCCGCGTCGACGTCCTTCACGTCCAGGATCGAGGTCGCGGTGAAGAGGTTCTTGAGCGCCGCATCCTTCGCGGCCGCGTCCAGCTTGCCCTTCTCGACCAGCCTGGAGAGGCCCTTCTCGATGCTCGCCTTGCCCTTGGCGAGCGACGCCTCGGCGATGTCGGAGAGCGTGACCTTGAACCCAGCCTGGAGCGCGACCTGCGCGATACCCGCGCCCATCTGCCCGGCGCCAACGACGAGAATGTGATTGATGGACATGCGCGGCCTTGTAGGTGCCGCACCCAGCGCGATCAATCAGAAGTCAGCCGCGCCAGGGCCTTGCGGCATTCGATGTTCTTCTCGCTCGCGAGGAGACATCTTTCGTACGACTCGCGCGCCTCGTCTTGCCGCCCGCGGAGCTCCTGGTTCACGCCCCGCCGGAACCACGCGCGCTCGTCGCTCACGTCGAGCGTGGTGGCCCGCTCCAGCGCCTCGGCCGCGCGGTCGTGTTGGTTCTGGCCGGTGAAGGCCGCCGCCAGCCCCAGCCACCCCTCGACGAGGCCCCCGTCGATGAGCAGGAGCTGCCGAAAGTCCTTTTCCGCGTCTGCGAACTTCTTCTGCTGCAGGTGCACGGCACCGAGGTTGCGGCGCGCCTCGAGGTAGGCCGGATCGATCACCAGGGCCGCCTTGAAGTGTTCGGCCGCGCCGCCCAGGTCGCCGGCCTCGAGATCGAAGGCCCCCAGCGAGTTGTGCGACTGCCGCATGTCCGGGTTGGCGCGCAGGGCCTCGATGAAGAACTTTCGCGCGGTGACCTTGTCGCCCCGCAGCTGGGCGATCAGCCCCTTGTTGTGGAGCGCGTCCCAGTACTTCGGTTGGTACTCCAGGGCGTGATCGCAGGCGGTCTCGGCGTCGTCGACCCGGCCCGCGGCGATGAGCTGGGCGCAGAGATCGTTGTAGCCGCGCGTCTGGTCGGTCACCACGATCGGACACCCGGAGACCACCACCGCCAGCAGCACCACGAGAGTCAGTCGCACCAGGCGATTGTCGCGCAGCCCGCAGTCAGCGTTGCTTCACGGTTTCTTCACGGCGGCGGCCATGTCCACCACCACGGTCTCTTCGCTGCCCGGGTCGAAGTCGGCCTGGAACCCGCGCGGCGTGGCTTCCCCCGAGAGCGTGACGGTGGCGATCGCCCGGTGCGGACCGCTGGCCAGGGGCACCTTCACGCTGGGTTCACCCACGAGGCCCGCGGCGTACGCGTGCTCCTCGCGCTTGAGGAGCGCCTCGCCGTCCCAGATCTGCAGCTCGAGCTTGCGCACCTCGCCGTACGAGACGGGGAAGCGCCACAGCACCGTGCGCTCGCTGGGGAAGTAGCCGAAGCCGCCGGTCTTCCACAGCAGCAGGCCCACGCCGACGAAGATGAGCAGGGGAAGACGCTTCTTCACTCCTGCCCGTGCTCCCCGTCCTTGTCCTTCTTCTTGTACGAGGTCTTCAGGTCGCTCACCTTGACCTTCGGGAGCAGCGACGCGGCCTCGCCCTTCACGCGATCGGGCACGAGCTTGATCTCCGCGCGCACTTCGATGGTCATGCCGGCGATCATCTTGAGCAGCTCGTCGCGCAGCCGCTCGGACTGCAGCAGCTTGCGCACCTCGTCACTCACCACGCGGCCGATTTCGTCTTTGCTCTTCTCGGCCTGCTGCAGGAGAAACCCGAGGGCCTCCTTGGGCAGCTTGAGCTGGCCGGCGAGCCGGCGCACGCCCTCCTCCGACATGAAGACCGCGCCCAACCCCGCCCAGGCCATGCGGCGCACGAAGTCGGGCACGAAGCCCTTCTTCTCGTCGCCGTCCTCATCCAACGGATCTTCGGGCGGGATCTCTTCGGTCGTCATGGGAGGTCCACTCTACTCACGTCACGCGGTCTGGATGGTCACTGAAGGTGCCGACCGCAGCGCGTTCTCGGTGCTGATGCGCTGGGCGACCTTCTTGGCGAGCTCCATGAACGCCTTGCCTTCGACGCCATCGGGGTGACCCACCACCACCGGCAGGCCCTTGTCGCCACCCTGGCGGATGGAGAGCTCCAGGGGGATCTCCCCGAGGAAGGCGATGTCCATCATGTCCGAGGCCTTGCGACCGCCGCCGGTGTCGAAGATGTGCGTGCCCTTGCCGCAGTGCGGGCAGACGAACTGCGACATGTTCTCGATGATGCCCAGCACCGGCACCGCGAGCTTGTCGAACATCTGCTTGGCGCGGATCACGTCGGCGAGCGCCACGTCCTGGGGCGTGGTCACCAGCACCGCGCCCGCGCTCTTGAGCTGCTGCGCGACGGTGAGCGGGATGTCGCCGGTGCCCGGGGGCAGGTCGACGATGAGGTAGTCGAGCTCGCCCCAGTTCACGTCGCGCACCAGCTGCATCAGCGCGCCCTGGAGCATCGGCCCGCGCCAGATCAGCGCCTGGTCGGCCTCGATGAGGAAGCCAATGGACATCACCTTGATGCCGTGGGCCTCGAGGGGCTCGAGGTTCTTGCCGTCCCGCGAGACCGGCTTCTTCTTGATGCCCGTCATCACCGGCACCGAGGGGCCGTAGAAGTCGGCGTCGAGCAGGCCCACGGTGGCCCCGTGCCGCGCCAGCGCGCAGGCGAGGTTGAGCGCGACCGTCGACTTGCCGACGCCGCCCTTGCCCGCGCCGACGAGCACCACGTTCTTCACGTGGGGCAGCAGCTGGTCCTTCGAGGCGCCGGACGGCTGCGCGCGTACGCGCGAGGTCATCTCGATCTCGAACTTCTCCACGCCGGCCACGGCCTTGAGCGCCTTCTCGGCGTCGCCCTTGATCTTCTCCTTCAGGGGGCACGCAGGGGTCGTCAGCTCGATGCGCAGCTTGACGAAGCCGCCCTCGATCTTCAGGTCCTTGACCATCCCCGCCTTGACGATGTCCTGGTTCAAGTCGGGGTCCATCACGGTGCTCATCGCCGCGAGGACATCTCGTTCCTGCACGCTCATGGTGGCTCGCTCTCGGTTTTCCGGTAAAGGCCGCCGTCCATTACGAGCGCCGGCCGCGCGACGCAAGCGTCTGAACGGTGGGGGTACCGGTGAATCACTTCATCTCGGGCATTCTGAAGATCGTGCTCCTCGAGGGCTCGATCGCCCTGCTGCTCCTCGACGCCGCCGCCGGGGATCGCTTCGAGAAGGCGCGCGCCCGGGGCCACGGCGTGCTCGCGGGCCTGATGGTCTTCGCGTGGTGCAACTACGGCGTACTGCGCTGGAACACCGATCTCCCGATGGTGCTCACCAGCATCCCCGTCATCTTGTTCTGTGGCTTCGCGGTGGGCTTCGCCTTCGACCCGAAGCGCGAAGAGCGGCTCGCGGCCTTCCAGGCCTGGGCAGCCGAAGACCCGGCGCGCGTGGGCCGGCGCACCTCCTGGCTCAGCGTGCTCCTCGTGGTCACCCTGGTGGTGATGCTCGGCTGGCTCCCTGGAACCCTCGCCTCGGACCCGTTCGGGTTCCTGCGGGCCAGCATCGTGTGGCTGGTGCTGTCGATCTTCTTCGTGGTGGTCAGCGCCAGGTACGCCCGCCGGATCGCCGCCGGTGATCGCACCCTGCCCGGCTTCGTCAAGGCCCTGCTGCCCCGGGTCAAGGTGCTCGCGGTGGTGCTCACCGTCGTGCTCTCCGGGGCCTGGGTGGGCGGTGGCGTCGCGGCCGGCAAGCTCCCCCTCATTCACCAGTGGGAGCAGTACCATTTCTACCTGGGCGCGAAGTACCAGCGCGAGGTCGGCTGGTTCAACCTCTACAAGGCCACCGTGCTCGCCGACCGCGAGTCGGTCAACGCCCTCAAGGATCTCCCCACCACCCGCGACCTGGGCACCTTCGAGCAGGTGAAGCTCGACGACGCGCTGAAGGACGCGGCCCAGGTGCGCGGCCGCTTCACCGACGAGCGCTGGGCCGACTTCCGCGCCGACTGGGCCACCATGGCCACGCTGTGGCAGATCAACTGGACGCAGATCATGAACGATCACGGCAACTCGAACTCGCCGGCCTGGGCGATCTTCGCGGCGCCGCTGACGAGGTGGGTGCCGCTCTCGGCGAAGGGCCAGGCGCTCCTGGGCTGGCTGGACATGCTGCTGATGCTCGGGTTGTGGCTCGCCATCTGGCAGAGCTTCGGGCACCGGGCGGCGAGCGTCGGGTTGCTGCTGTGGGCCGCGCCGCCGATCGTCTTCGACTACCTCTCCGGCAGCATCCTGCGCTGGGACTGGCTGTTCTCCATCGGCCTCGCCGCCTGCTTCCTCAAGCAGAAGCGCTACGGGCTCGCCGGCGGCTTCTTCGGCTTCTCCCTGGCCACCAAGCTCTTCCCCGTGTTCTTCGGCGTGGCCCTGGGCCTGCGCGCGATCTTCGAGTGGCGCCAGACGAAGACCTTCCGCGCCGACTACGTGCACTTCGCCCGCAGCGCCGCGCTGGTGGGGGCGATCACCGTCGCCGTGAGCACCGCGATGTTCGGCGTCGACGCGTGGAAGGAATACGCCCAGCGCATCCAGGTGGCGCAGACCGAGAAGTTCTACGCCATCCAGTACTCGCTCAAGACCGTCTACCTGCAGCACGCCGCCGGCACGCTCAAGGACTGGTCGCAGACCATCTTCCCCACCGATCTCAAGCAGCGGCAAGACGCCGTGGACATCAAGGACTACGGCTTCGGCTTCCTCCTCGCGCGGCTCTTCTTCACCGCGCTCATCGCCGTGCTCATCCGAAGGGCCGACGACGTCGAGGCCTTCGTGCTCGGGCCCCTGCTGGTGTTCACCTGGCTGACGGTGAACATGTACTACTGGAACATGCTGGGGCTGCTCGCCCTGGGCCTGGTGCTGCGGGTGCAGCGCCCCAACCAGCGCCCGGCCTTCGCCCTGCTCATCGGGCTCCACGTGATCTTCATGGTCCAGTACCTCTATCAGCACCTCAACCGGGCGCTGACCGAGGGCTACGCGGTGGCCTGGATGCTCTGCGTCCTCCTCGTCGCCACGGCCGTCTGGGAGCACCGGACCACCCGCGCCGAGCTCGCCACGCAGGCCTGAGTTTCGCGCGGTTGTAACTCTCCAGCGACGCCCGGCCCCGAAATGGTTGATTCGAGGGGCCAAGTGTCGGATAACACCACTGGTTTCCTTCCCTTTCCCACAGCGGAGACGTCCCCCATGTCCGGCACCGACAAGCGCAAGCAGTCGCTCTACTTCCCCGAGGAGATGCTCAAGGAGATTCAGGAAGAGGCGAACCGCCAGGATCGCTCCTTGTCCTGGGTTGTTCAGCAGGCGTGGAAGATCGCCCGCGAGCGCATCAAGTCCTTCCCCGCAGTCAACGACGTCGCTGGCGCACCGGATCCCCGTGAGGGCGATCGCTGATGTCGACGACCGATCACCGCAAGCAGTCGCTCTATTTCCCTGAGGAGATGCTCAAGGAAATCGAGCATGAGTCAGATCGCCAGGATCGGTCGCTGTCGTGGATCGTGCAGCAGGCGTGGAAGGTGGCGCGCGCTGATCTCAAGCGCATGCCCTCGCCCAACGACGTGCTGAACGACACCCTCTCGCAGGGCTGAATCCCAGCAGCGAGGGTCGAAGACCTCCGTGGGCCTCATCGAGGCGCGCGGAGGTTTTTCGTTGCGGGCCGCCGCCTCAGTTCGAGGGGCGCGTGGGCTGCGCGCAGTTCACGAAGACCACGCGCGAAGGCTCGACCTTGAAGCCCGCTTCCACGGTCACGTTGAACTCGCCCTGCTTGAGGTACGCGGCGGCGATGTTCGAGTCGATGCCCCCGGCGCGCTGGGCGTTCGACGGGTTGCGCGAGGGGTCGGTGCCCTTGCCCACCAGCATCGTGTAGCCGTCGCCACCGGAGATGATGAAGCTCGAGCTCGCCATGCGGTACTTCTTGAGCTCGATCGCCCGCCCCGGCTTCGCCAGCGCCTGGCCGTTGATCTTCAACGAGGTGACCCGATCCAGCGCCGGACGCGAGCAGTCTACCGTCATCGAGACCTCCTTCGAGACCTGCAGGAAGGTGCCCGCGGGCGAAGCGATCGCCGCCGGCGTGGCGTAGAGCCGCTCGACGGAGTGCTCGAAGAGGTCCACGACCTCCTTCTCGGACAGGTCCACCGCCTGCACCGGGTTCTCGAAGAGCATGATCTCGTGGAGCACGCCGTTGGACAGCGGGCCTTCCTTGAGGATGTTGCGGGTCACGCACAGCCCCTCCGCGCGAATCGAGCCGCCGTTGACCACCGCGAAGTCCACCGGGCGATCGGTCGAGGCGAAGACCCAGGCGAAGGCGTCGGCGGCCTGCTGGCCGATGGCGTTGTTGCCGTGGCGCGCGTTGGGCCGGTCCAGGAACACCTCGGTGCCCTTGGCGATGAAGGCCACGCGCTCGTTGGGGTTCTCGACCAGCGGCTGGCACTGATCGTTGTAGGCGAGGCAGCCGGCGCCGAAGGCCACGCAGGCCGCGAGCAGGAGTGAGCGCATGCTTTAGAACCCCACCTTGGCCTGGAAGAACGCCATCCACGTCTCGCGGGGCACGCCACCGGTCACCCGGTCGGGCCTGATCGCGTCGTCGGCGTACTCGTAGTTGAAGACGTTCTGGCCCAGCAGCATCAGCTCGAGGTGATCGAACAGCGGCTCGGTGCGCAGCTGCGCGGACACCGTGGCGTTGCCCGGCAGCGTGTAGCGGCGAATGAGCTCGAGCACCGAGCGCGAGTTGTTGCGCCGCTCCGAAGCAAAGCGCCCCACGAGATCGACGTTGAGCCACCGGCCGATGGGCACGCTGAGCCCGCCGTTGAAGCGGATCTGCGGGACGTCGGTGAGGATCCGGCTCTGCGTCGGCGCGGTGAGATCCTCGGCGCGCACCCACGAGGCGTTGACCCACACGGCGAGGCGCGAGGTCAGCTCGAGCCGCGCTTCCCCTTCGACGCCCACCGCCTGCACGCCCAGCACCCGGTTCACGTAGGGCACGAGGTTGCCCGAGGTGTCGACCTGCACCACGGCGTTGGTGATGCGCTCGAAGAAGGCGTTGGCCTTGAGCCGCAGCTTCCCTTCACCTACGCCCTGCAGGTACTCCGCGCCCGCCTCGACCGCGTCGATGTACGCGCCCTGGAGCTGGGGGTTGCCCACGAAGCGGCCCTGGTTGAAGTCGTTGTTGGGCACCACCTCCGCGTACTCCTGCGGCGTCGGCGTGCGGAACGACCGGCCGTAGTGACCGCGCAGCACCAGCGAGCGCACCGGGGTGACCGTCAGGCCCAGGCGCGGCCCGACCGAGGGCGTCATCGCCGCGCCCGTCCATGCGCCGGTGGCGTCGGCCGTCGGCAACTGGGTGAGATCGAAGCGCAGCCCGGCCTGCACGCTCACCACGTCCACCGGGGTCCACGTGTCGTAGAGGAAGACGCCGAGGCTGAGGCGATCGGCCGCGGGGCCCCGGCCGCCCTTGCCGTCTTCCACCGGCAGCCGCAGGCCATCGGGCCGCTTCAGATCGCCCGCGTTCACGTTGGTCACCGGGGTGGAGTTGGCGAGCACCTCGGCGAGGAACAGGGACTGCTGCTCGACCGACACGCCCGCCACGAGCCGGTTCTTGAGGGGCAACACGAACTCGCCCTTGCCCGTCACGCCGAAGCCGCGCACGCCGATCGCCGACTGCTCGAGCACCCCGTCGGGGAACAGCGTCGTGGGGTCGTTGGGGCGGATCTGCCAGCCGTCAGGGGCGAGCTGGAAGAGGCGCTTGGTGTTCTGCTGGTCGAACCAGGCCCGCACCTCGATCGCCCCACCGTCGGCGAGGGGGAGCCTCCAGCCGGCCTGGGCCTGCACCGTGGTCCAGTCGAGCTTCGAGTCGGGCCCCACCACGTCGAAGAGGCCGATCAGCGCTGCGCGCGTCTCGTACATGAAGCGGGCCTGCGCATCGAAGGTCCCCGCCGCGTCGGTGGCGATGGACGCCCCCGCGCCCGCGTTGACCAGGAACCGCTTGTCGTTGGTGATCTTCGAGCGCGTCACCACCGTGCCATCGAGCCCGTCGCGGGCCACCGGCCGGCGCACCCCGTACTGGCTGGCCACGTCGACGTCGGTGAACAGCGTCACCGCGCCGAAGGTGCCGGCCGCGTTGAGGTGGCCGTCGAAGATCTCCCACAGGCCCGCCGAGCCCGACACGCGCACGCCCGCGTCGCGCCGGGTGACGAGGTTGATGAGCCCCGTGACGTTGCCCAGGCCCACGTCAGCCGAGGCCGGCCCGCGGTAGACCTCGATGCGCTCGAGGTTGTCGATGGGCAGGTTCGCCAGCGACTTGCCGTCGTAGAAGTTGTTGAGGCGCTGGCCATTGAGGGTGATCAACACCTCGGGCTCACTGCGCAGCCCGCGCATCGCCACCCGGTAGAAACCCTGCACGTCGCGGCTCACGCTCAGGCCGGGCACCAGGTCCAGGGCCTCGTAGACGTAGCGCACGCCCAGTTGCTTGAGCTGCAGTGCGTTGAGCACCGTGGGCATCTGCGGCACCACCCGCGCGCTCTCGTCGATGCGCTGGGCGACCCCGCTGGTGGCCTCCGCGCCGTACAGCGTCAGCTCCTCTTCCAACTCGGCCTGCTTGCGCGTCAGCGGGGGCTTCTCGCTGTCGGCCTCGACGCTCTGCGCCTTCTTCGCGGGAGCAGGCTCCTTCTTCACCGGGGGCGGCGGGTCCTTGCGCGGCGGAGGCGGCGCCTCGGTCTTCTCAGGCGCGTCGGCCCACTCGACCGGCTTCTCCTTCGCTTTCGGGTCGGGAGCGGGGGCCGGCTCGTCCTTGCACTTCTTCCCCTTCTTGCACTTCGGCTTGGCCGCCGGCGCGTCCACGGTGAAGGGCTCGGGCGAGGTGTCGCCTACGACGGTCACCCGCACCGGCCGCGACGACGAGGCGAAGATCGCCACCCGGTCCGGGCCCGCGCCCTCGATGTAGTACTCGATGCCGGGAGGCACCATGCGCGCGGCGGGAATGCTGCCCCGGTAGAGATCTCCGTACTGGAGCTCGAGCTGGTAGTCCTCGTAGTCGCCGCCCGCGCTGCGCACGCGCACGTAGACCTTCGAGAAGGTACCGCCCGCAAGCGAGCCCTCGATCACCAGCGACTGGCTCAACGGAGCCTCGGTGGGGGAGGTGTGAACGAAGGTGGCGCGCGACTGGGCGAAGGCTGTCGACGCGAGGACCACGAGAAGGAGCGAGCGCACGCGGGGGGGATGCTGTGCGGTGCCCCCCTCCAACGCAAGGGTGGAAATTTGCGGGGTTGAAACCTCCGTGGGACGGTCGGCCTGCCCATGCGCTCGTCGTTGTCGCTGCAGCGGTCGCTGTTTCAACACCAGGCGAAGCAGATCGCGCAGCAGGTGCAGTCCGCGTCGAGCCGCTTTCGCGCCTACCAGCGCCGCTACGAGCAGGCCACGAAGCGCTACCGCAAGGCCCTCACCCTGGCCGAGGTCGACGAGCGCATCGCGAAGGCCGACGTGGTGTACGTGGGCGACTACCACACGCTGCGCATGGCCCAGCAGGCCTACCTGGCGCTGGTGAAGAGCGCGCTGAAGACCGGCCGCCGCCTCGTGTTGGCCCTGGAGTTCGTCGAGTCGCGCCACCAGGCCACCCTCGACGCGTTCCTCGCGGGGAAGCTGGGCGAAAAGCGCTTCCTCTCGAAGATGGGCCACCCCTACCGCGGGCCCTTCGACATCTGGCCCGGCTTCGCCCCCATCCTCGAGCTGGCGCGCAAGAAGCAGCTCGAGGTGATCGGCATCGATCGCCGCGCGCCGGGGCCCCGCTCTCTCGAGCTGCGTGACGTGGGCGCCGCCAGGCCCATCGCCCGGGCCCTGGAGGCCGACGACCGCCCGCTGGTGCTGGTGTTGATGGGGCAGTTCCACGTCGCTCCCATGCACCTGCCGAAGCAGGTCGAGGCGCAGCTGGGCACCACCGAGCGCAGCTCGCTCGTCGTCTACCAGAACGCCGAAGGGGTCTACTGGTCGCTGGCGCGCCGCGGCGAGGTCGAGACCACCCGCGCGGTGGAGATCTCCGATCGCGAGCTGTGCCTGGTGAACACCTCGCCGGTGGTCAGCCAGCGCAGCTTCCTCGACTACGTCGAAGCCGAGGCCGGCGACGCGCCCCTCGACGAGACGGGCATCGCCCTCACCTTTCGCCACCTCGCGAAGGACATCGGGCGCTTCACCGGGCTCAAGGTCGGCCACGCCGTCGACGACGTGCTGGTGCTCTCGCCCGCCGACTTCAACGTCGTCGAGCAGCTCAGCCGCCGCGCGCGCTTCACGCCCCGCGAGCTCAAGCACCTCGAGCGCCACGTGCTGTCGCTCGAGAGCGCGTGGATCCCCCGGGCCCGGGCCGTGTGGCTCGCCTCGATGTCCCTCAACCACGCCGCCGAAGAGGCCGCCCACTTCGTGCGCCACGTCTGCGTGGGTGACGCCATGGAGCGCGAGCGATCCCGCCAGGACGCCTTCTGGGCCCGCTGCCTCGAGGAGGCGATCGGCTTCTTCGGCAGCCGCCTCGTCAACCCCAAGCGCCGCTGCACCACCCTGGATGAATGGACCTGGCATTTCCAGCACGGGCGCGCCGAGCTCAAGCGCGTGGCCGCCTTCACCCTCGCCCTCTCCGCGGCCCTGCGCGACGACGTGAACGCCGCCCAGAAGCTGGTGCCCCAGGGCAGCGACGACCTCTTCCAGGGCATCAGCCACGCCCTGGGCTACCTGCTCGGTGACGCCCTGGCCCAGGCCTTCGCCCGGGGCACCATCTCCCGGGCCGACGTGCGCGCCCTCTTCCGCGACCCCTTCCCCGAGCCCGCCGTGGCCTTCGCCGCCCTGACCCGCCAGCTCGAGCCCTTCGGCCGTCGGTCCCAACGCGCCCCGGCGCGAAATGAGCGTAGGCCGAGCTGAGCAGTTTCGCTTATGGTGGCGCAGACTTCGCGCAGCCCCTCGAGCGGAGAAACCGACCCGTGCCTGAAGACGCCCTCCTTGCCAGACCCATCGAGGGAGATCCCGCGCTCAAGGAAGAGTTCGGCCCCGTGGGACGGATCCTCGCCGAGCGCTACTTCGAGTCCGTGCGCTTCGGCCAGGCCGGCACCGACGAGCTGAGGGCGCTCTCCGAGAAGGGCTTCGTCGTTCACGTCATGCGCAGCACGGCGTGGATCAACTACCTCTACCTCGACTGGGCCCTGTTGCGCCGGCAGCTGCCGCCCATTCGCGCGGTGGTCAACCTGCGCCGCTGGTTCACCAAGCCCTTCACCCAGGCCCGCCTGTCCGGCGAGCACGCCGAGCGCTTCGACTGGGCGCGCCAGCAGCAGGGCTCGGGCCTCATCTTCATGCGCGAGAGCGGCTTCAACACCGCCCGCGGCGTCGAGAGCCGAGAAGACCCCTTCCCCGCGCTGGTCGAGCTCGCCCGGAAGAGTGACCGCCCCATCTTCCTCGTGCCCGAGCTGCTGGCCTGGGAAAAGTGGCAGCAGAAGGTCACCCCCAGCGTCTTCGACCGCGTCTTCGGGTCGCCCGAGGCGCCCGGCTTCGCACACTCGGCCGCCACCTTCCTGCGCAACTACCGCCGCGCCCAGCTCCGCGTCGGGACGCCCATCGACCTGCGCGAGGTGCTCGCCACCGAGGGCGACAAGCCCACCGAGGTCATCGCCCGCAAGGTCCGCAGCACGCTGCACAACCACCTCGCCCGCGAGACCCGCGCGGTCTTCGGCCCCCCGAAGAAGGAAGTCGGCCGCCTCATCGACGAGGCCATGCGCGACAAGACCTTCCAGATCGCGCTCCACGAGGTGGCCGCCGAGAAGAAGCGCTCGGTCGAGTCGCTCACCCGCGAGGCCACCAAGAACTTCAACGCCATCGCCGCGAAGTACAGCCCCACGGTGGTCGGTGGCGCGGCGACGATCCTCGACTGGGTGTTCAACCGCATCTACGACGGCATCGAGGTCGACGAGGCCGGCCTCGAGCGCGCGATGAAGGCCGCCGTGGACGCGCCCATCGTCCTGACGCCCAGCCACAAGAGCCACCTCGACTACCTGATCATGAGCTACGTGATGTGGACGCGGGGGTACACCGCGCCCCTCGTGGCCGCCGGGGCGAACCTCTCGTTCTTCCCCCTGGGCATCTTCCTGCGCCGCGCGGGCGCCTTCTTCCTGCGCCGCAGCTTCAAGGGCGACAAGCTCTACACGGCCGTCTTCAAGGCGTACCTCAAGAAGCTGGTGCACGACGGCATCCACCACGAGTTCTTCCCCGAGGGTGGCCGCTCCCGCACCGGCAAGCTGCTCCAGCCCAAGCTGGGCCTCTTCACCTGGCTCGTGGACGCGGTGATCGAAGGCGCGCGCAGCGACCTGCTCTTCGTGCCCATCGCCATCGACTACGAGAAGGTCGTCGAGGGCGCGAGCTACAAGAAGGAGCTGCAGGGTGGGGAGAAGCAGCCCGAAGATCTCAAGGCCCTGCTCTCGGCCCCGGCGGTGCTCACCAAGAACTACGGGCGCATTCACCTCACCTTCGACGAGCCGGTGTCGCTGGCCAAGCTGATGGCCGAGCGTGGCATCGACCGCGAGACGGCCACCGACGAGCAGAAGAAGGCCCTGGTACGCGCCCTGGGCCACCGCGTGATGTACGGCATCGGACGCGTCTCCACCGTCACGCCGCATGCGCTGCTGGCGTCCGCCCTGCTGGCCCACCGCCGCCGCGGCATCGCCGCCCGCGATCTCACCGATCGCATCGTCTTCCTCCGCGGCGTGGTCACCGATCTCGGCGCGCCGCTGTCCCGCCTGCTCAAGGACTCCCCGTCGTCGCCTACCGTGATGGGCGCCATGCGCGACGCCATGCGCATGTTCGCCAGCGAAGGCATGGTGCGCAGCGTCGAGGCCCGCGGCGAACCCATCTTCCAGGTCGAAGACGACCGGCGCCCCGAGCTCTCGTTCTACAAGAACACCCTGCTCAACCTCATCGCCGGCCGCACCATCGTGTGCGCCGCGGTGCTCGCCGCAGAGCCGTCGCACGACCGGGCCACCGTGAAGCGCGACGCGCTGTTCCTCTCGCGCCTCTTCAAGCTCGAGTTCCTCTACCCGGTGGGCAAGACCTTCGAGCACATCTTCGACGAGACCGTGGAGCACCTCTCGAAGCTGGGCCTCGTCTCGCGCACCGAAGAAGGCCTCACCATCGCCCCCGAGGCCCACGCCCGGCCCATGGTGCAGTTCCTGGCCGACCTGCTGCGCGACTCGCTCGAGGCGTACCTCCTGGCCGCCCGCACCGCCGAGGAGCTCAAGCCCGAAGGCCTGGACAAGAAGGACTTCCTGAAGCGGGCCCTCGAGGCCGGCCGCGCCGACTTCCTGGCAGGCACCATCACCGCCAGCGAGGCCCTCTCGAAGACCACGCTGGAAAATGCGCTGCAGTTCTTGATTGAGCAGCACTTCATGACCGAGAAGGACAAGAAGCTCGCGCCTGGTACGGCGAGCGCCTCGGAGCTCGTGATGCAGATTCGACGTTTCGTCCCGGAGAACACGTGATTCCGTCCACCTTCCGCCGCGCGCTGCCGTTGGTCCTGATCGCGTCCTTCGCCGCTGCGCAGGACTTCGAACTCGACCTGAGCGAAGAGAAGCCGGCCGCCGTGCCGACCGAGTTCCGCCCCACCCTGGGCGTGATCTCGGTGAAGGCCGCCGACAAGGAAGACGTGAGCGCCTCGCGCGCCCGCCAGTTCGAGGCCGAGCTGCTCAAGCAACTGCAGCAGGGTGACCAGTTCCAGACGGTGGTCGAGCCTTCCGCGGTCAAGCAGCAGCTGGGCGCCGAGTTCGCGAAGGCAGAGGCGTGCATTGACTACGCGTGCCTCGAGGCCGTGGCCAAGAAGCTCAAGGTGCACCGCCTGGTGCGGCTCACCGTGCAGAAGCAGGGCGCGGGCTCGCTGGTGACGATGTACGGCTGGGACCCCGGCTTCAACGAGGTGCTCGTCGTCTCGCAGGAGAGCGGGGAAAAGGCCGAGAAGGCCTTCCTCGGCGTCGCCGGCAAGAGCCAGGCGCAGAAGGACCGCGACTTCATCAAGAAGCTGGGCCCGTTCCTCACCCAGGTGCAGAAGACGCTCTCCATCCCCAACGGGAAGATCATCGTCGACAACGCCGACCCCTCGGCGATCGTCACCGTCGACTCGGCCGAAGGGGGCATCGGGTCGCTGGAGATCGTCGCCCAGCGTGGCACGCGCACCGTGAAGGTCACCGCCGCGGGCTACAAGCCGTTCGAGCAGACCGTCACCGTCGAGTCGGCCAGGAGCGTCGAGGTGAAGGTCTCGCTGGTCGCCATCCCCATCGAGGTGGCGGTGGTCGAGAAGCCCGTCGAGGGCCCCAGCCGCAACGTGTTCACCAAGCCCGGCCTCTACGTCGCGCTCGTCGGCGCGGTCGCCATTGGCGCGGGCATCGCCCTGGGTCAGTCGGCGCAGGCCGTGAAGACCAAGCTCGAGGCGAACCAGAGCCCCGTCGAGCTCACCCGCGCCCAGGCCAAGGAAGCCCCGACCAACGCCATGCTGGCCAACATCTTCGTCGGCGCCGGCGCAGCGGCCATGGCCGGCGGCGTGACGTGGATCATCCTCACCCTGCCGCCCCCGCCCCCCAAGGTGGCCCCGAAGACCGGCACCGGCGAGCCCACCGAGAGCACGCCGACCCCCACGGGCGCGTTCTTGAGCGTCGGCGGTTCTTTCTAAGTCGCGCCCTGCCCACCTTCGAAGGCCGACCGCCACCCGCTCATCGGCAGCGGAACTCGTACAGCGGAGGCGCGTCGACCAGCTTCTCGCTCGAGGTGAAGTAGGTGCGTCCGTCGGGGCCGTAGGCCACCGCTTCGCCCTGCGGCTCGTTGGCGAAGGGCACGGTCACCGGGTCGACCGAGAAGATGCGTTCGAAGTTCGTCTCGCCCGGGGGCAACCGGTACTCGACCAGCCGGTTGTACATGCGCATCAGCACGCCGGTGCCGCACACGTTGACGTCGGCCGCCGTCAGCGGCTGGTCGGTCGTTCCGGGGATGGTCAGGGTCGCCACCTTCTCCAGCGTCGCGGTGCGCGTGGAGTCCATCGGCAGGGGGAAGCGGTAGACCTCGCTCACCGCCGAGGGGTTCTTGGTCACCACGTAGAGCCGCCCCGTCTGCGCGTTCATGAACATCGACTCGGCGTTGTGCTTCGCGCCGGCCGGGTACTCGAAGGGGTAGCGCTCCCAGCCCACGGTGGCGGTGCCGGAGGTCACGTGCGGTTCGGTCACCTGGTACACCGCGTAGTCGGTGCGGACGAAGCCGTTGTCCCCGATGTCGCCCAGGTAGAGGCAGGTGCCGGTGCCGCAGGGCCCGAGGGCAATGTCTTCCCAGTCGACCGCCGTGGCGTTGCCCAACTCGAAGGTCTGCAGCACCTGGCCGGCGATGGAGATCGCGAAGAACCGCGCCGTGTCGCCCGAGTCGTTGTGCGCGAAGAAGACGCCCGGCTGCGAGCGGCTCGCCACCAGGCCCGACAGCTCGACCAGCGGAGCCTCGATCGTCCCGTCGTTGCGCGCGTTGCCCCACAGCTCGCAGCCACACGTCGGGCCGGCGTCGGGGGCCTCGAGGCCACTGTCGGGGGTGGACGCATCGAGGTCGGCGACCAGGACATCGGACGGCCTCGGGGTGCAGCCCACCAACAGCATCACGGCAAGGAAGAGGAACTTCACGGCGCGCATCGTGCCACGAGACTCACTGCGCCGGCGCGCAGCTCGAGAGCTCGACCTTCTTCATCTCGGCCAGGAAGTCCTTCGCCGCGAGGAACCCGGTCACCTTGGGGGCCTTCAGCACCTGCCCCATGGGGTCGATGAAGGCGACCGTGGGGAGGCCTTTCACCCCGAAGCGCTCGTAGAGGACGTCGAGCACCTCGTGATCGTCGGTGCCGTCGACCTTCACCTTCACGAAACGCTCGGCCTCGGCCACCACCATCGGCGCGGTGTAGGTGTACTCGTCGAGTTCCTTGCAGGCCGCGCACCAGTCCGCGAAGAAGTCGATCATCACCGGCTTGCAGTCGGCCTTGGCCTTGGCGAGCACCGCCTCGAACGGGTCCGCCGACTTCGACTGCTCGGCCTTGAAGGTCATCGCCCAGGCGAACACCGCGTGGGGCGCGCCATCGGGCCGGGGCTCCACGGGCAGCTGCGCCGCGGGGGCCGCCATGCGGACCAGGAACGCGACCAGCAGCGCCGCCACGCCCGCGCCCTTGAGCACCCACTGCTTGCCCTCCTTGAAGGAGAGGTGAATCGCACCGACGGCCACGCCGACGAAGGCCAGCACCGCGCCGAGAGTGACCGCGCCGGTGCGGCCCAGCTGCGAGGCGGCGGTGAGCACGAAGTCCCGGAACCCCGGGAACGCGTCGCGCAGGTACCCGACGGCCATGGCCAGCAGCGCGACGCCGAACACGCTCTTGACCCACTCCATCCACACGCCGCTCTTGGGCAGGCGCACGGTGAACACGCCGATGAGGAAGAACGGCACGCCGATGCCCATGGCGTAGATGAAGAGCAGCCCGGCGCCGAGCACCGGGTCCCGGGTCTGGGACACCCACGCGAGCACCCCGGTCAGCACCGGGCCCGTGCAGGGCGCCGCGAGGAAGCCGGCCACGCTGCCCATGAGGAAGGCGCCGATGACCCCGCCGCCGCCCACGCCGTTGAGCCTGGTGGCCAGGCTCGAGGGCAGCGCCAGCTCGAAGGCCCCGAACATCGAGGTGGCGAGCACCAACATGAACACCGCCAGGCCGACGATCACCCAGGTGTTCCCCAAGACCGACCCGAAGGCCCGGCCCGAGAGCGCCGCGAAGACGCCCAGCGCGCTGAACACCGCGCCCATGCCCACCACGTAGGAGGTGGTGAGCAGCAGCGCCCGGCCCTTGGAGTCAGCCTGGCGCGCGCCGAAGACCCCGACGGTGATCGGGATCAGCGGGTACACGCACGGGGTCAGCGAGGTGAGGAAGCCCCCCAGGAAGATCACCCCGGCGGCGATGAACAGCTGGCCCGAGTTGAGCAGCGCCGACGCGTCGAGCGACGACGCGGGCCCCGTGGGAATGAGCGATGGCACGAACACCAGGCCAATCGCCGAGAGGGACGCGAGCACGAGGACGGTCGAGCGCTTCATAGGGGCGTATATGCATGGAGCCCCGAATTCGTTTCGGGGTTTCTTCGGTTACTGGGGTTTCTTGAGCTCGAGCCCCGCACTGCGGGCCAGCCCCATCACCCCCTCCATGGCCGCTGCGATGTAGCCGAAGGGGTTCGCACCGTCGACCGCGGTCACGTGCACCTCACCCATCTTCTGCTGGAACGCCGCCGCCAGCTCCGGCAGCCGGTTGGCCACGGCGAGCTGAATGACCTCGGGAGAGAGGGTATTCTCGATCTGCCGCAGCCGAGCCGCCCGCTCCAGCTCCGGCGACCCCAGCAGGGTCTGCTTCTGCACCTCGAGCTCGGCCGTGCGGGTCTCGATCTCGGTGAGGTAGCGCTTGGCCTCGGCGCCGTCGGCCTGGGTGCGCAGCAACTCCGCCTCCTGCTGTTCTTCCTGCAACCGCGCCTGGTGCCGGGCCAGCTCCGCCTGGGCCTCGAGCTGGACGGCCTCGAGCTGCGAGCGCAGCCGCTCCTGCTGGAGCTGCACCTCGGCGTTCAACTTCTGCAGGGCCTGGCGCTGGTCGGCCTGGAGCTTCTCGGTGAGGGCCGCTTCTTCCGCCGCCTGCCGACGTTGACGCACCTCGTGCTCGGCGGTGATCTTCTGGAGCTGGAACTCCCGCTCGGCGGCGATCTGGGCCGCCCGGGTCGAGCGCTCCTGGGCGAGGCGGGCCTCTTCGACCTTGGCGTCGGAGGCGAGCTTGTCGAGCCGCGCCTGCTCATCGGCCGTCTGCTTCTGCTGGCGGATCTCGGTCTGGGCCGAGACGCGCGTGAGCTCCACCTCGCGCTCGGTGGCCGTCTCGTCGGTGCGAATGGCGCGCTCCTTGGCGAGCTCGGCGGCGCGGGCCACCTGCTCCTGGGAGAGACGGAACCGGGCCTGCATGTTCGAGAACACCTGGGCCGAGAGCACGCGCACGTCCTGGATCTCGATGGTGTCCACCACCAGGCCCCAGCCGCGCTCCGTACTGTCCTGGGCCCGCCCCTGCCCGCCCACCACCGGCGCGATCTCCCGCACCAGCTCGGTGGCCAGGGCGTCCTTGCGCCGCGTCAGGCACTGCTCGACGGTGAGGTTCGCGATGAGCCGCCGCGAGGCGCCCACGCACATCTCCTCCATCATCTCCGCGAGCTTCTCCTGGGCGCGCTCGGGGAAGCTGAAGTTGAGCATGCGCGAGGCGAGCAGCGGCTCGGCGATGCGGTACACCGCGATGCCCGTCACCTTCACGCCGACCTTCTCCTGGGTGATCTGATCCGCCACGAAGTGCAGCCGCTGCACCGTGGTGGGCACGATGGAGATCGAGTCCCACGGCCACTTGAAGACCGTCGCCCCCTGGCCCGCCGAGACCACGCTCCCCCCGCGCATGCGAATGAGGAACTCGCTCGGCTTCGCGGAGATCCACCCCCAGCGCTTCGTCTTCTCCGGGTCCTCCTCCGGCTTGCCGCGGCGCCACCCGTCCACGTACCGAGGCGCGTCACCCTGCTGCGAAGCGATCTGAATCGAGGCGAGCTTGGTCATGCGCCGCCCCAAAGCGAGCCGCGTGCCGTACCGCAACCACCCGGAAGTGCGTCGAGGCGTGGTCCGTTGTGGATCAGCGCGCGCCGTCCTAACCCGCCGAACTGACACGGGGACGATCGGCCATCTTGCGAATGGCTCGCAAAATACCCCAAGCGCCCGGAATTACTCAAAGTGGACTTGACTGGTCCACCTTCTCCCCGTTACACGAGGCGCATACCGGACCGGATTGGTCCACATTCGTGTTTGAGGAATTCCCGATGAAGCTGCCGATCTACATGGACTACCACGCGACCACGCCGATGGACCCGCGGGTGCTGGAAGCCATGAAGCCCTACTTCGTGGAGGACTTCGGGAACGCGGCCTCGCGCAACCACGCGTTTGGCTGGAAGGCCGAGGCGGCGGTCGAGAAGGCCCGCAAGCAGATCGCCTCGCTACTGGGCTGCTCCGACAAGGAGATCGTGTTCACCTCCGGCGCCACCGAGTCGAACAACCTCGCGATCAAGGGCGTGGTCGAGTTCTACAAGGACAAGGGCGATCACCTCATCACCCTGACCACCGAGCACAAGGCCGTGCTGGACACCTGCAAGCGCCTCGAGCGTCAGCGCGAGGAGCGCATCGACGAGCTCAAGATCCAGCGGTTGATGGAGCTCACCGGCCAGGACGTCAACGCCGAGGATCTCGCGACCCTGGAGATCAAGCACTCGCTGGACACCGACGCGCTGCTCAAGCGGTGGATCGACAAGGTCCGCGTCGGGGCCCGCGTCACCTACCTCTCGCCCAAGCAGGACGGGCTCATCGACCTCGACCAGCTCCGGGCGGCGATCACCGACAAGACCATCCTCGTGTCGGTCATGCTCGCCAACAACGAGATCGGCGTGGTGCAGCCGGTCAACGAGATCGGCGCCATCTGCCGCGAGAAGGGCGTGCTCTTCCACACCGACGCGGTGCAGGGCGTGGGCAAGGTGCCCTTCAACGTCGACACCGCCAAGGCCGACCTCGTGTCGCTCTCCGCCCACAAGATGTACGGCCCCAAGGGCGTGGGCGCGCTGTACGTGCGCCGCAAGCCGCGGGTGCGCATCCGTGAGCAGATCGACGGCGGCGGTCACGAGCGCGGCATGCGCTCGGGCACCCTGAACGTCTCGGGCATCGTGGGCTTCGGCGCCGCCGCCGAGCTCGCCCAGCACGAAATGGCCTCCGAGGCCGTCCGTGTCAGCGCCCTGCGCGATCGCCTGTGGAAGGGCGTCGCCGCCAAGCTCGATTACCTCACCGTCAACGGCTCGCAGACCGCGCGCCTGCCCGGCAACCTGAACGTCTCGTTCGCCTTCGCCGAGGGCGAGGGCCTGATGATGGCCATCAAGGACGTCGCCGTGTCGTCGGGATCGGCCTGCACCTCGGCCTCGCTCGAGCCGTCGTACGTGCTCCGCGCCCTGGGCGTGGAAGAGGAGATGGCCCACAGCTCCATCCGCTTCGGGCTGGGCCGCTTCACCACCGAGGAAGAAGTCGACTACGTCATCGAACTCATGGTCCGCGCGGTCACCAAGCTGCGCGACATGAGCCCGCTCTATGAGATGGCCAAAGAGGGCATCGATCTCAAGAGCGTCAGTTGGAAAGCGCACTGAGTTTTCAAGGGAGACACGACCATGGCCTACAGCGACAAAGTCATTGAGCACTTCGAGCACAGCAGGAACGTCGGCACCCTCGACAAGAACGATCCCAACGTCGGCACCGGCCTGGTCGGCGCGCCCGCCTGCGGCGACGTGATGCGGCTGCAGCTGAAGATCAGCGACGACGGCGTCATCCAGGACGCGAAGTTCAAGACCTTCGGCTGCGGTTCGGCCATCGCCAGCAGCTCGCTCGTCACCGAGTGGGTCAAGGGCAAGTCGATGGACGACGCGATGAAGATCACCAACAAGGACATCGCGCTGGAGCTCTCGCTGCCCCCCGTGAAGATCCACTGCTCGGTGCTCGCCGAGGACGCCATCAAGGCCGCCATCGAAGACTTCCGCGCCAAGCGCGCGGCGCGCAACGGCGGTTCGGCCGAGACGACCCCGGCGGCGACCCGGGAGGCCTGACCCATGACCGCCGTGCAGACGCAACCCATGGCCACCCCCTCCCCGGTCCCCGGCGGCAAGCCGATGGGCAAGGGCATTGGGCTGACCGACAGCGCAGTGACCCGGCTCCAGCGGCTGCTCGCCGAGCGCCAGACCCCCGAAGCGGGCCTGCGCATCGCGGTCAAGGGTGGCGGCTGCAGCGGCCTCGCCTACCACATGGAATGGGCCGAGAAGGCCCGCGAGCGCGACAAGGTCTTCGAGCGCGAAGGCGTGCGCGTGTTCATCGACCCCAAGAGCTACCTGTACCTCATGGGCACCGAGTTGGTGTTCGAGGACGGGCTGCTCGCCTCGGGCTTCAAGCTCCAGAACCCCAACGAGAAGTCAGCCTGCGGTTGCGGTGACTCGTTCAGCGTGTGACGTCGTGACGCACTTCGACCTGTTCAATCTCCCGCCCTCCGTCGACCTCGACGTGAAGGCCCTCGAAGATCTCCACCGCAAGCTCTCGCTGGAGTCGCACCCCGATCGCCTCGCCAGCGGCGCCGACGCGCGCGCCCGAAGGCTGGCCGCCGAGAAGTCGGCCTCGCTCAACGAGGCCATCAAGGTGCTCAAGGACCCCGTGCGCCGGGCGTTCTACGTGCTGGAGCTCAAGGGCGTGAAGCTCGACACCGAGCAGGCCGCCGCGAAGCTCAAGATGCCCCTGGAGTTCCTCGAGGAGATCATGGAACGCCGGGAGGCCCTCGAGGCCGCGAAGGCCGGGCGCAAGCTCGAGGCCGCGCAGTCCATGGGCAAGGAAATCCACGCGGCGCTGACGCAGTCCCTGTCGCTCGCCCAGGACGCGCTGCGGAAGGACGACGTGGCGAAGGCCTCTCTCGCCCTCGGGCGTGTCCGCTACTACGCGCGCTTCCTCGAAGAGGTCGACGCGTTCGAAGAGGAGCTGTCGTCGTGAAAGGGTTCTTGCAGATCCACGATCCGCTCAAGCCCAGGGGCAGCGTCGTGGGCATCGATCTCGGCACCACCAACTCGCTCGTCGCCGCGATGATCAACGGCAAGCCCGAGTGCCTCGTCGCCGACGAAGGCGGCTCGAAGCTGCTCCCCTCGGTGGTGCACTACGCCGCCAACGGCAGCGTGATCGTCGGGCGCCATGCCTTCGACGTGCTGCCCGAGTACCCGACCGACACCATCAAGTCGGTCAAGCGGTTCATGGGCAAGTCGCTGGGCGATCTCGAGACGAAGAAGCTCGGGGCCTACAAGTTCGTGTCGGGCAAGGGCGTGGTGCGCTTCGACGTCGCCGGCGGCCAGCCGGTCACGCCCATCGAGGTGTCGGGGGAGATCCTCCGCCAGCTCAAGCGCCGCGCCGAATCGCACTTCGCCGGCAAGGTCGAGCAGGCGGTGATCACCGTGCCCGCGTACTTCGACGACGCCCAGCGCCAGGCCACCAAGGACGCCGGCCGCCTCGCGGGGCTCGAGGTGCTGCGCCTGCTCAACGAGCCCACCGCGGCGGCCCTCGCCTACGGCCTCGACAAGGGCGTGCAGGGTCTCTACGCCGTGTTCGATCTGGGCGGCGGCACCTTCGACATCTCGATCCTCGAGCTCGTCGATGGGGTGTTCCAGGTGAAGTCCGTCGGGGGCGATTCCTCGCTGGGTGGCGACGACTTCGATCGCGCCATCGCACACCAGGTGCTCGACGCGCGCGGGATCACCGCGCCCAACGTGCAGCAGGTGGCCTCGCTGCTCCAGCTCGCCCGTGCGGCCAAGGAGCGCCTGACCGACGCCGCGCAGACCGAGCTGGTCTTCGAGGGCGTGCCCTTCCCCCTCTCGCGGGCCGACTTCAACGCGTGGATCCAGCCGTTGCTCCTGAAGACCGGGAGCTCGGTGCGCCGCGCGCTCAAGGACGCCGGGGTGACCACGGCCGACGTCAAGGGCGTGGTGCTGGTCGGCGGTTCGACCCGCGTGCCCGCCGTGCGTGACTACGTGGCGGAGCTCTTCGGGCAGCCCGCGCTGGCCGACATCGACCCGGACCAGGTGGTGGCCTACGGGGCCGCGATCCAGGCCGATCTCCTCACCAACGAAGACCGCAAGGACGAGGTGCTGCTCCTCGACGTGATCCCCCTCTCGCTCGGCCTCGAGACGATGGGCGGCATCACCGAGAAGCTCATCGAGCGCAACTCCGCCATCCCCACCGCCCAGGGCCAGCTCTTCACGACCTTCCAGGACGGCCAGACCGGCATGGACATCCACGTCGTGCAGGGGGAACGCGAGCTGGTGGCCGACAACCGGTCGCTGGCGCGCTTCCGCCTGAGCGGCATTCCCCCCATGGCCGCGGGCATGGGCCGGGTGCAGGTCACCTTCCGTGTCGACGCCGACGGCATCCTCTCCGTCGCCGCGAAGGAAGAGACCACCGGCATCACCCAGCAGATCACCGTCAAGCCCACCCACGGGCTGACCGACGAGGAGATCGAGCAGATGCTGCTCGACTCGATCGATCACGCCGAAGACGACATGCAGCGTCGCCTGCTCGCCGAGCAGCGCGTCGAGGCCGAGCGCCTGCTGATCGACGGCGCCAAGCAGCTCTTCGAGAACGGCGATCTCCTCAGCCGCGAAGAGCGCGCCGCGCTCGAGAAGGAATTCGTTCGCCTCGAGCGGCTGCGGAAGATCGAGACCAACCACGAGGCCCTCAAGGCGGCGATCACCGAGATCGACACCCTCGCGCGCCCCTTCGTCGAACGCATCATGGACCGCGCCATCGGCCAGGCCGCCGTCGGGCAGCGCGTCGAGGACTTCTAAGCCATGCCGAAGATCACCTTCCGCAGTCCCCTGCAGGACCTCAGCGTCGAGGTCGCCGCGGGTACCACGCTCCTCGAGGCGGCGGAGGCCGCGGGCGCCCAGGTCGGCCACTCGTGCGGCGGGGTCTGCGCCTGCAGCACCTGCCACGTGTGGGTGAAGAAGGGCCTCGAGACCCTCTCCGAGCAGGACGACATGGAGATGGACCGCCTCGACCTCGCCTACGACGTCAAGGCCCAGTCGCGCCTGGCCTGCCAGTCCAAGGTCGACGGCGCCGACGTCGACGTGTGGATCACCGAGGAGTCGCTCAAGGCCTTCATGGACGAGAACCCCGACGTCCGCCGGCAGTTGGAGGCCCTCGGCACCTGGCCCCCAAAGAAGTTCGCATGAGATGTCAGCTGGTTGTTGACACCTGCGTCTGCGGAACGTATTGAGCCACGGCCTTCGCCCAGGTGGCGGAATTGGTAGACGCGCTAGATTCAGGGTCTAGTACTGGCAACAGTGTGGAGGTTCGAGTCCTCTCCTGGGCACTGGGGGAATCGGCGAAAGCCGATTCCCCCATTTTTCTTTTCAGGGGTCGAAGCGTGCGAAACCTTCTCCCGCTCCTGCTGCTCCTCCCGGCGTGCCAGGACCCGATCGACGAGAACCTCGCGGGCAAGCTGGTGCGGGTCGAGGTGACCTCCAGCCTCGACGAGTGCCGCCCTGCCCGGTTTACCGGTGATGCCGGGGTGCAGTTCTTCGGCGTGCGCCCGGACGGCGGCGTGGTCTTCACCATCTCCCAGCAGGCGCAGTTCGGGCCGATGGTGGACGGCGGCGTCCTCGAGAGCGTGCAGCGCCAGATCCTCCCCACGCCGGGCAACGGCCGCACCAACGTCGCCTCGGGGGATGCCTGCGTCGGGACCTTCTCGGCCTGGGTGCAGCTGGATGGTGGTCTCGAGAACGCCCAGGAATGGCCCGGGATCAAGGACTGCCCCGCGGGGCCCATCTGGTTGCCCGTGGAGCCGTGCCGCTCGACGCGCTCGTTCTCGATGACCGAGCTGGGCGACTGCCAGCTGCGCTGCGTGATCATCTCCGCGGCCGGCGAGATCAGCTGCGACTGCTGACGATCAGCCGTCCTTCTTCGCCTCTGCGTCGGCCAGGAACTGCGCGTACTCGGCCTTGCGCTGCTCGGCGATCGCGTTGGCCTCGGCCTGGGCGCTCGCGGCGCCGGCCCGGCCCGAGAGCACGGCGCTCAGGGTGATCGCCAGCCCCACGAAGAAGGTCAGCAGGCGGGCCAGCACCGCCCGGGGGTCCTCCACCAGGAACTCGAAGCCGTTGATGCCCGCCATGAGCAGCAGGGAAAAGATCTCCCCCGCGAGCCCGGCGGTCAGGGCGAAGCGCAGCGGGCCAATCTCGGTGAAGCGACCGATGGCGTAGCCGAACAGGGGCAGCATCGCGAACAGCCAGAGCCGCTGGAGCACCCAGCCCAGGGCCCAGGCCAGGGCTTCGCTCTCCAGGGGCCCGAGGCGCTCGCCGAGGCGCGTCGTCGCGCCCGCCGCGAAGATGCTGCCGATCACGAAGCTCACCACCCCCAGCCCGACCTGGAGCACCACCTGCCGGGAGCCAGACTCCGCCCGGGCGAACAGGCTCGCGGGGCGCTGGGGCGCATCAGTCGTCATGGGCGTCTCCGTCACGGGGTCCCTCACCATAGAAGACCTCCTCGAGGCTCAGGCCGTGCGGCGGGGCGGTGGAGCCGGCCTTGGTGCGATCTCGCCCGTCGAGCACGTCCTTGAGCCAGGTGGGGGGCTGCCGGGCCCGGCCGATCTCCATCAGCGAACCGACGATGTTGCGCACCATGTGCTTGAGGAAGGCGGTGCCTTCGACGACCACGGCGATCTCGTCGCCCGCGGTGCCGGTGACGTCGACCTTCCCGATCTCCCGCATGGCGTGGGCGGCCTGGCAGTCGGCGGCCCGAAAGGCCGAGAAGTCGTGGCGCCCCAACAGGTGCTTCGACGCCTCCTGCATGGGCCCCAGCGCCAGCGGGAGGAAGATCTCCCAGTGGGTGTGCCGCCGGTGGGGCGAGCGCGAGCGCCGGTTGCTCACGAGGTAGCGGTACCGCTTCCCCTTGCTCCAGCGCCGGGGGTCGAAGTCGGGGCGCACCTCTTCGGCCTTCACCACCGCGATGTCGTCGGGCAGCAGGGAGTTGAGGCCCATCCAGTACGCCTTGAGGGGGAGCTGACGCGGCGAGTCAAAGGCCACCACCTGCCCTCGCGCATGCACCCCGGAGTCGGTGCGACCCGCCGCGAAGATGGGCACGGGCTCCCCCAGCAGTTGCTGCAGTGCCAGTTGCACCCGCCCCTGCACGGAGGACCCGTTCTGCTGGATCTGCCAGCCGACGTAGTTCGTACCGTCGTACTCGAGCACCAACTTCACGCGGGCCATCTGACGTGACTATCCCACATGGAACCGCGCTTCGGGGTGCGTTGTCATAGGCGCTCGATGCCACCCGACGTGCTCCTCGTCCTCGCCAGCAGCGGAATCACCCTCGTGGCCTCGCTCCTGTTTTTCGTGAGCGAAGACCAGGCGCCCCTCGAGGTGCCGGGCCCGCAGCTGGCCTTCTGCCTTCCCCCCGCGCGCAAGCGCCTGCCGCCCCCGCTGCCGGTGATGCCCGAGTGCGCGGTCAACGTCTCGACCCCGGCGCTGCACAGCGTGATGACGCTGCGGCCGGTGGGCGACGAGTGGGTGGTGACGCTCGACACCGCGCCCCTGAGCGACATGCCCGCGCTGCAGGTGCGTGAAGACGGCGACGGCGTGGGCCAGGTCAACGATCTGCGCTGGCACGGCAAGGCCGGTGTCGCCCGCGCGACCCACCGCACCTGGAAGCAGAAGCCCGGCCGCGCCTGAAGGCCGGTCAGCGGTACTTGAGGAAGCTGCCGATCACGTCGCGCACCAGCGAGTTGACCGAGATGCCGTGCCGCCGGGCGATCGTCGTCAGCTGATCGATGTCGCCCCCCGCGAGGTTCAGGTTGAGGGCCCGGTCCGCGCCGTTCTTCTTGGGCGCCGGTTCCATCTCGGTGAACTCGGAGATCGACTCCAGCACCGAGACGATCTCCTCGGCCTCTTCCGCGATGATCTCGTCGGGGCCGACGATGTTCTGCTGGCGGAAGGTCTGCAGCCGCTCCTTCTCCTCCTCGAGCTCGTCGTTGAAGAGCTGCTTGAGGAAGTTGGAGAGGTGGATGTTCGAGGGCGTGAACTCGTACTGGCTCAGGAACTGGTCGAGGTCGTACTGCATCTCCCAGGCGGTCTGGTACCGGCGCTCCCGGTCCTTCTCCAGCGCCTTCATCAAGATCGCCTCGACCCCCTCGGGGATGTCGGCCTTGAAGTACGACGGGGCGTAGATCTTCCCCTCGGTGATCGACTTGAGGATGGCGACCTCGGAGTCACCGGTGAAGAGCTTGAACCCGGTCAACCACTCGTAGAGCACCACGCCCATCGAGAAGATGTCGCTGCGGTTGTCGAGCGGCTTGCCCATGCACTGCTCGGGCGACATGTACGAGAGCTTGCCCTTGATCTCGCCGGCCCGGGTCTGCTCGATCTGGTTGGCGGCCTTGGCGATGCCGAAGTCGAGCACCTTCACCGTGCCGTCGAAGGACACGAAGATGTTCTCGGGCGTCACGTCGCGGTGCACGATGTTCAGCGCGTTGCCGTACATGTCGGTGCGGGCGTGCGCGTAATAGAGGCCCTCGCACACCGACGAGGCGATCTTCAGCGCGTACACCATGGGGAACGGGATCCCCAGCGCGTCAGCCTTCGGGATGATGCGACGCATGTCGCGCCCGAAGATGTACTCCATGGCGATGAAGTAGCTCTCACCGATGCGCCCGAGATCGTAGATCTGGACGATGTTCGGGTGATTGAGCTGCGCGGCGAGCTTCGCCTCGTTGAGGAACATCTTCACGAAGTTCGGCTGCTTCGACAGGTGCGGCCGAATCCGCTTGATGACGATCGTCTTCTCGAAGCCCTCGAGGCCCGCCTGGCGGGCGAGGAAGATCTCGGCCATGCCACCGACCGCAATGCGGTCGATCAGCGTGTATTTGCCGAAACGAATGGGCTTCTTGGGCTCAGCGGCGGCCATGGGGGCTGCCGAGCATACAGCACCTCGCCCCAGTCGCGGCACACTGGTTGGGGTCGAAGCACCGGCCTCGACCTCCAGCGCGCCGCGGCGGGTTCAATCCCCCCTCAGACGTAGTCTTCGACCGGCGGGCAGCTGCAGATCAGCTTGCGGTCGCCCAGCACGCCGTTGATGCGCCCCACGGTGGGCCAGAACTTGTGCTTCTTGACCCACGCCAGCGGGTACGCCGCGCGCTGCCGCGAGTACGGGCGCGACCACTCGTCGGCCGTGACCACCTCGGCCGTGTGGGGCGCGTGCTTGAGCATGTTGTTGTCCTTGGGCAACGTGCCCTTCTCGACCTCGTCGATCTCGGCCTTGATCGAGAGCATCGCGTCGACGAAGCGGTCCAACTCAGTGCGCGACTCCGACTCGGTGGGCTCGACCATCATCGTGGAGACCACGGGGAACGAGACCGTCGGGGCGTGGAAGCCGTAGTCCATCAGGCGCTTGGCCACGTCTTCGACCTCGATGCCGCTGGTGGCCTTGAGCTTGCGCATGTCGAGAATGCACTCGTGCGCCACGCGCTTGTGGGTACCGCGGTAGAGCACCGGGAAGGCCTGCTCGAGCCGCTCGGCGACGTAGTTCGCGTTGAGGATCGCGATGCGCGTCGCCTGGGCCACGCCGTCGGGGCCCAGCATGCGGATGTACATCCACGAGATGAGCAACACCGACGCGCTGCCGTAGGGTGCCGCGGACACGGGGCCCGGGCCCTTGGCGCCGCCCACCTGCTGCAGCGGGTGCGTCGGGAGGTGCGGCACGAGGTGCCCGGCCACGCAGATGGGGCCCATGCCGGGGCCGCCACCGCCGTGGGGGATGGAGAAGGTCTTGTGCAGGTTCAGGTGGCACACGTCGGGGCCGAAGTCGCCGGGGCGGCACAGGCCGACCTGGGCGTTCATGTTGGCGCCATCCATGTAGACCTGCCCGCCGGCCGCGTGGACCAGGTCGCAGATCTCGGTGATCGCCTCTTCGAACACGCCGTGCGTCGAGGGGTAGGTCACCATCAGCGCCGCGAGGGTGTCCTTGTGGGCGGCGATCTTCTCCTTGAGGTCGCCCACGTCGACGTTGCCCGAGTCGTCCGTCTTGACCACCACCACCTGGTAGCCGGCCATCACCGCCGACGCGGGGTTGGTGCCGTGCGCCGACGCGGGGATCAGGCACACGTTGCGGTGACCCTGCCCGCGCGCCTCCTGGTACGAGCGGATGACGAGCAGGCCCGCGTACTCACCCTGCGAGCCGGCGTTGGGCATCAGCGAGCAACCCGCGAAGCCGGTGATCTCCGAGAGGTAGCCCTCGAGCTGCGCGAAGATCGTCGCGTAGCCCTTCCACTGCGAGGCCGGGGCGAAGGGGTGCAGCGCGTTGAACTGGGGCCAGGTGACCGGCTCCATCTCGCTGGTGGCGTTGAGCTTCATGGTGCAACTGCCCAGCGCGATCATCGAGTGGCACAGGCTCAGGTCCTTCGCCTCGAGCGAGCGCACGTAGCGGAGCATCTCGTGCTCGGTGTGGTAGCTGTTGAAGACCGGGTGCGTGAGGTACGCGCTGGTGCGGCGCAGCGCCTCCGGGAGGTTGCTGTTGGCCACGGTGGCCGCGAGCGCCTCGGCCTTCTGCGCCGAGCCCTGGTTGAACAGCGAGAGCAACTGCTCCACGTGCGCGGCCGACGTGGTCTCGTCCATCGACACGCCGATGGTGGTCTCGTCGAGGCGGCGCAGGTTCAGGCGCATGGCCTGGGCGTTGGCCATCAGCGCGTCGGCGGCCTTCGCGTCGGCCTGGCTGAAGGCCACCGTGTCGAAGAACGCGTCGTGCTTCACCTTCACGCCCAACTTCTTGAGGCCCGCGGCGAAGGTCTTCGCCAGCAGGTTCACGCGGGCGCCGATGGCCTTGAGGCCGGCGGGCCCGTGGTAGACGGCGTACATCGAGGCCATCACGGCCAGCAGCACCTGCGCGGTGCAGATGTTCGACGTCGCCTTCTCGCGGCGAATGTGTTGCTCGCGGGTCTGCAGCGCCATGCGCAACGCCGAGTGGCCGTTGGCGTCGACGCTCACGCCGATGATGCGGCCGGGCATCGAGCGGGCGAACTCGACCTTGGTGGACATGAAGCCGGCGTGCGGGCCGCCGAAGCCCATGGGCACGCCGAAGCGCTGCGCCGAGCCGACGGCCACGTCAGCGCCGAGCTCGCCGGGCGAGGTGAGCATGGTCAGCGCCAGGAGATCGGTGGCCATCACCACGAAGGCCCCGCTGGCGTGCACCTTCTCGCTGAACGCGCGGTAGTCGTGCACGCCGCCGTCGGTGGCCGGGTACTGCACGAGGGCGCCGAAGCACTTCTTGCTGAAGTCGAAGGTCGAGTGATCGCCGACCACCACCTCGAGCCCCAGCGGCAGCGCGCGGGTGCGCACCACTTCGATGGTCTGGGGGTGACAGCGGTTCGAGACGAAGAACGCGCGGCCATCGCTGTCCTTGCACAGCGAGTGCACCAGGTGCATCGCCTCGGCGGCCGCGGTGCCTTCGTCGAGCAGCGAGGCGTTGGAGATGGGCAGCCCCGTGAGGTCGCCGATCATCGTCTGGTAGTTGAGCAGCGCCTCGAGGCGGCCCTGGGCGATCTCCGCCTGGTACGGGGTGTACGCGGTGTACCAACCCGGGTTGAGGAGGATGTTGCGGAGGATCACGCCCGGCGTCGCCGTGTCGTAGTAGCCCGCGCCGATGAAGCTCTTGAAGACCTGGTTCTGGTCGGCGATCGACTTGAGCTCGGCCAGCAGCTCGCTCTCGCCCTTGGCCGCCGGCAGCTGCAGCGGCTTCTTCACGCGAATCTGCTTCGGCACCGTCTGGTCGATCAGCGCGTCGAGCGACGGGGCGTTGATGACCTTGAGCATCTCCTCGATGTCCTTCGAGGAGGGGCCGACGTGACGACGAAGGAAGGTGTCGATGAACTCGAGCATGGCGCGCGCTTTTAAGGCCCGGCGCGAGCGCCCGCCAGAGCTGTCCGCACCCCCCGCGCGAACCCGAATGAGCGGCCTTCATTGGGTCCAGAACGCAGGTACGCCCGCCGAACGTCCGGGTGGGGCCGGTGACCCCGGGGCCCCGGCCGCGACGATCACCCCTTGAGCATCCGCGCGTACACCGGCGGGGGCACGTAGCCCTTCACCACTTCCTGCCAACCCTCGAAGCCCACCATGCCCCGCACGGTCGACGAGCTGACCTCGGCCAACTCGCGCGGCGTGACGAGGAACACCGTCTCCACCGAAGGCTCGAGGTCGCCGTTCACGTTGCGCACGGTCTGCTCGTACGCGAAGTCCGTCGCATTGCGCAGGCCGCGCAGCAGGTAGCGCGCGCCCAGTTCGGCGGCGACGCGCACCAGGTACCGCCCATTGAAGTGCCGCACCTGCACGTTGGGCAGGTGCGCGCAGCACTCGGCGAGGATCGACAGCCGCTCCTCGACCGACCACGCGCCCTTCTTCTGCGGGTTCTGCCCGACCACGACGATCAGCTCGTCGAAGAGCCGGGCCCCCTGCTCCACCACCCACATGTGGCCGTTCGTCGTTGGATCGAACGAGCCAGCGTAGAGGGCGCGGCGCATGCCTTCAGTGCGCCGCTTCGAGCGACTTCACGTAGGTCGGGTGATCGAGCAGCGCGTCGAACTCGGCCGCGGCCGACGGCTCGACCTCGATCAGCCACGCCGCGTACGGGTCGTCGTTCACCGCGCCGGGGTTCGCCGTCACCGAGTCGTTCACCTTGACGACCTTGCCCGAGATGGGGGCGAAGAGTTCCGAGACGGCCTTGGTCGACTCGATGACGCCGAACGAGGCGTGGGCCTTCACGACGGTCCCCACCTTGGGCAACTCGACGTAGACCACCGCGCCCAGCGCGTCCTGCGCGTGAAAGGTCACGCCCACCACCACGTTGGAGCCGGCCTTCTTCGCCCACTCGTGGTCCTTCGTGTACTTCAGATCGGTCGGGTAGTTGCTCATGTGCGGAGTTCCTCTTCAGGCCTTCTTGTAGAACGGGGTCTTCACCACGCGCGCCGCGACGGGGCGCCCGCGAATCTCGACGTCGAACGTGCTGCCTTCCGCCGACAGCGCGGTGGGCACATAGCCGATGCCGACGGCCTTCTTGATCGACGGTCCCATGGTGCCGCTGGTGACCTCGCCGACCTTCTCGCCGTCCTTGAGAATCGGGTAGTGCGAGCGGGGAATGCCCGGCTGGGTGAGCTCGAAGCCGACCAGCTTGCGGGGCACGCCCGCGGCCTTCTGCGCCACCAGCACCGACTTGCCGATGAAGTCCGGCTTGTCCAACTTGACGATCCAGCCCAGGCCCGCCTCGAGGGGCGTGTGCGCGTCGTCGATGTCGTTGCCGTAGAGCGCGTACTTCATCTCGGTGCGCAGCGAGTCACGCGCGCCGAGGCCCGCGGGGGCCGCGCCGACGTCCTTGCCGGCCTCGAGCAGCGCGTACCAGAGCGCCTCGGCCTTGTCGGGCGGGCAGTACAGCTCGAAGCCGTCTTCGCCGGTGTAGCCGGTGCGCGAGATGATGCAGGGAATGCCGGCCACTTCACCGGTGGTGAAGCGGTAGGTGCCCACGCCCTCGAGCGACTTGCCGCACAGCTTCTGCACCAGCGCGAAGCCCCTGGGGCCCTGCACGGCGATCTGCGCGTAGTCGTTGCTGCGGTTGACCGGCTTCACCTTCTTCGCGTTCTCGTGCATCCACGCGAAGTCCTTGTCGGCGTTCGACGCGTTGACGCAGATGAAGATGTGCTCGGGAGAAAAGCGGTAGGCGACCACGTCGTCCACGAAGGTGCCCTTCTCGTTGAGCAGGCCCGCGTAGAGCGCCTGGCCGTCGACGGCCTTCGAGAGATCGTTGGTGATGAGGCGGTTGGCCTCTTCGAGCGCGCCCGGGCCCTTGAACTCGATCTCGCCCATGTGGCTGACGTCGAACAGGCCGACGCTGGTGCGCACCAGCTCGTGTTCCTGGAGGACACCTACGTATTGCACGGGCATGTCCCACCCGGCGAAGTCGACCATGCGACCCCCCAGCTTGCGGTGGGCGGCGTTGAGCGGAGTGGAGCGCGTCATTTCGTGTTTCCTCGAAGGCAAAGAACCGCGGGCACCATACCCAGTGACGCACTTTCTTCAACGTGAGAAGAAAGCGCCGTGAAGATCAGGACGCGACTGAACCCTTCGAAGCCGTGCTTCTCGTTCGAGTTCTTTCCACCCAAGACGCCCGAGGGAGAGAAGCAGCTCTGGGAGACGCTAGAAGATCTGCGCTCGCTCGAGCCGGGCTTCGTGTCGGTGACCTACGGCGCTGGCGGCAGCACGCGCGACCGCACCATCGACCTGGTCACGCACATCAAGGAGCGCACCGGCATCGAGGCCATGGCGCACCTGACCTGCGTGGGGCACACCAAGGAAGAGATCGGCGCGGTGCTCGACCGGCTCGCCGCGGCGCGCATCGAGAACATCCTCGCGCTGCGCGGCGACCCCCCGAAGGGCGAGACCGCCTACGTGAAGCCCGAGGGCGGGTTCACCTACGCCAGCGAGCTGGTGGCCTACATCCGCGAGCGGGACCTGGGCTTCTCGGTGGGCGTGGCGGGGAACCCCGAGGGGCACCTCGAGTCGTCTCGCGAGGCCGACCTGAAGCACCTCAAGACCAAGGTCGACGAGGGCGGCGACTTCGTCATCACCCAGCTCTTCTTCGACAACGCGTTCTATTTCGACTTCGTCGAGCGCGCGCGCCGCTCGGGCATCAACGCGCCCATCGTCCCCGGCATCATGCCCATCACCAACTACGAGCAGGTGCAGCGCTTCGTGCGCATGTGCGGCGCGACGGTGCCCATGCGCCTGCAGCTCGAGCTCGAGAAGGTGAAGGACGACCCGCAGGCGGTGATGCAGCTGGGCGTGGCGCACGCGACGCTCCAGTGCTCGGAGTTGCTCGCGCGCGGCGTGCCGGGCATTCACTTCTACACGCTCAACCGCAGCCCCGCGTCGCGCATGATCGTCAGCGCCCTGCGCGCGCGAGGCTGAAACGCCGGTTCAGCGCTTGGTGCCGCCACCACCGCGCTCGCGCCAGAGGCGGTCGAGCGTGGCCCGCGCGTCGAACCCCTCCCTGGGGGCGACGCGCTCTTCCTTCTCGGCGGTGTCCGGCTTCTTTTCCCAGGGCTGAGGGGGCGGCGGCTCGCGACGGCGATCGTCGGCCTGCGCCGGCGGCTGCTTGCCGAAGCGCGACGGGCGCGCCCCGCTGGCGAATCGCGAGGGCTTCGCGGTGCTCGAGTCGAACTTCCGGCTAGGCCGGTCCGGGGCGGTGGCGCGCGGCTCCTCGCGCCCGAAGCGGCGCGTCGAACCGGCATCAGCGGTCTCGGCGCCGCCGAAGCGACGCTGCGTGCGACCTGCCGGTCCCGCCGCGGGCGCGGAGCCGGGGCGACCCCTCGGTGCTTCCTTTGCGTCCGCGCCGAAACGACCGCGCGGGGCTTCCCCTGCGCCTGCGCCGAAGCGACCGCGAGGGACATCCTTGGCGCCCGCGCCGAAGCGGCCGCGTGGGGCCTCCGCTGCGCCTGCGCCGAAACGACCGCCCTTGTCCTGCGGGCGACCGCGCGGCACTTCCTTGATCGTCGGACCGAAGCGACCGCCCTTGTCCTGCGAGCGGTAGGGCCGGTCACCCCGCCCCTTCTTCGCGTCGAAGCGTGATCCACCGCCGCCGGCGGCCGGCTTGGAGCGCGACGAGCGATCCCCTCCGCGCGCCGACTGCTCTTGACGCCCGCCGCCACGCTTGGCGCCACCACCGCCGCCAAAGCGCTCGCGCCGGGGCCGCTCGACGACCTCCTGGGCTTCGACCGCCTCGCCGTCGAGGCTCTCCACCTGGAAGTCGATCTGCTTGCGCTCCATGTTGACGGACAGCAGCAGCACGCGGCACTTCTGCCCGACCTTCACCACCAGGCCGTTGCCGAAGGTCATGCGGTAGGTCGACTGGTCGAACTCGAAGTCCGGGTAGACCGACTCGCCCTTGACGAAGCCCTCCACCCACAGTTCGTCGAGCTGCACGTAGAAGCCGTTGTCCGAGAGGCCGGCGACGGTGGCTGGGAACTCCTCGCCGACGTGGTCCTTGAGCAGCAGGCACGAGTAGAGCTGGTTGACCTCCCGCTCGACCTGCATGGCCGCGCGCTCCCGCTCCGAGCACTGCACCGAGAGGGCCTCGAGGCGCTCGGTCTCGGCGTCGATCTGCTCGTCGGAGAGCTTCTTCTTGCCCCGCTTCCACAGCTCCTTGAGGAGCCGGTGCACGAGGAGATCGGGGTAGCGGCGGATGGGCGAGGTGAAGTGGAGGTAGTCCTCGGCGCCCAGGCCGTAGTGGCCGGTGTGCTGCGACGAGTACACGGCCTGCATCATCGAGCGCAGCGCCAGCTGGTTGAGCGCGCGCTGCTCGGGGTGTCCCTCGAGCTGCTTGAGGATCTCGTTGAGCGACTTCGAGGTGAAGTCGCCCGGGGGCACGGTCACGCCGTAGGCCCCGAGCAACGTGAGGAACATGTCGAGGCGATCCTCGTCGGGGTCGCCGTGGTACCGGTTGACGGTCGGCAGCCCCTGCTCGCGGAAGAAGCGGGCGACCGTCTCGTTGGCGGCCAGCATGCACTCCTCGACGAGGCGGTGGCTGTCCCAGCGCTCGCGGCGCACCAGGCGCACCGGCAGCCCGTCTTCACCCAGTTCCACCTTCTGCTCGGGGAGATCGAACTCGATGGCGCCGCGCGCCACGCGCATCGCGGTCAGCGACGTGGAGAGCGTCATCAGGCGCTCGAAGTGCTCCTTGAGCTCGGTGCGACCGGCCACCTGCGCGCCTCGGAGCACGTCGTGCACCTCGGTATAGGTACAGCGGGCCACGCTGCGCATCACGCCGGGGTAGATCTCCGACTCCAGCGTCAGGCCGGTGCGATCGATCACCATGTCGGCGACCATGCACAGGCGGTCGACGTCGGGCTTGAGCGAGCAGGTACCGTTGGACAACCGCTCCGGGAGCATCGGCAGCACGCGGCTGGGCAGGTACACGGAGGTCGCGCGACGCAGCGCCTCGGTGTCCAGGGCCGAGCCATCCTGCACGTAGTGCGAGACGTCGGCGATGGCCACCACCAGGCGCCAGCCCCGGGGGTGCTCCTCGCAGAAGACCGCGTCGTCGAAGTCACGTGCGTCTTCACCGTCGATGGTGATCAGCCCCAGCGAGCGCAGGTCGCGCCGCTTCTCGCCGCGGGCCTCGGCCTCGCTCACCTCGAGGGCGATCTGGTCGGCCTCGTCCATCACCTCGGGGGGGAACTCGTCGCTAAAGCCCTTCGAGAAGGCGATGGACAGCACCTCGACCGACTGGTCGGCGTCGGAGCCGAGCGAACCGGACACTTCGCCGGTCAGCTGGGCGGGGCCGGCGAACATCGAGTCGCCGACGCCCAGGCGCACCTTCACGGTGTCTCCGGGGCGGGCGATCTGCGTCTTGGGCACGCGGATGTTGCCCAGTTCCTGCTCGCGCGGCTCGACCCAGGCCTGCTTCGGGTTCTCGCAATAGACGCCGATCACCTGCTGGCGCGTGCGCGAGGTGACCTCGATGACGCGGCCCATGGTGCGGCCGTCGCGCCCGGGCAACACCTCGACCAGCACCTGGTCGTGGTCGAGGGCCTTGCGGGCCTCGTCGGGGGGAATGAAGAGATCTTCCGAGACCTGGCCGACGATGGGCTTCACGAAGGCAAAGCCATCGCGGTGGTGATGGATGATGCCCACCACGGTGTTGGCCGCGGGGCGGGTGCGCGGGGCGGCCTTCTTGGGCGCCTCTTCCACGGCCGTCACCGGCTCGCGCTTCTTGAAGGTGCTCTTGGCCGGGGGGGCCGCCTTCGCCTTCACGGCGACCTCGGCGCGCACGGCCGCGGGCTTCTTGCCGCCCCAGGCGGGCCCTGACTTCTGCTTCGACTTCTCATCGGCCGGGCCGAAGCGCTTGCCGTCACGCACCAGCTTGCCGTCCCGCACCAGCTCGCGGAGCACCCGCTTGAGCGCGGTCTGCTCGCCGGGGTTGAAGCCGCCGGCCTTGATGAGCTCCTGGATGCCGACGACGCGGCCCGCGGAAGTCACGAGCCGAAGAACTTGTTCTGAATCAATTGCCACGTTGAGTTGTGTCCTTGTCGCCGCCGGGCCCCCGTGGGGCGCGCTGACGGCCAAAATGAAGACGGGCCAGCGTCCTCGCGAAGTGCGAGGTCGTCTGGCCCGCCTGATCGCCTTGACGCGACCGGTGTTGCTTGTCTGACGAGATCAGAAATACCAGGTAGCGCCGACCCCGGGCGTCAGCGTGAAGAGCTGCATCGTGAACGAACCCTGCGCGAGCTTCATGGGCACCGCGAGGATCAGCCGTCCGTTGATCGAGAACCCCGGGTTGAGGAAGTACTCCGCCCCGAAGCCCAACTGCGCACCGAAGGTGAAGTCGGGGTCGTTGCTCCCGCGGGCCGACATGCCGAACTGGCCCGAGAAGTGGAAGAACGGCCGCAGCGCCTCGCCCGGCGTACGGAACAGGTAGTCGAAGCCGACGTTGGCACCGACCGAGTAGGACATCGCGCTGCCGGCAATGCCCAGCCCGAAGCCGACGTCGAGCAGCAGCTTGAACCCATCGCTGCCCATGTACGAGATGCCGATCAACGGGGCCGCCGAGGTGGCCGGCGCCGTGGGGTCGAACGACGCCGTCGTGCCGAACCCGGCGCGAATGCCGAAGTCACCGCTCGCGGCGGAGACCTTGGTGCCGGTGAACGTGGGCGCCGAGGCCGCCGCGGCCTCTTCCTTCTCCTTCGCGCCCTTGGGCTTGTAGACGTACCCGCCCTTGTTCTCGGGCGGGGGCGTCTGCTGCGGCTGCTGGGTCTGCTGCGGCTGGGTACCCGCGCCCGACGTCGGCGTGGTGGGCGAGATCTCGGTGCCGATTTCCTGGGCGAACGAGAGGCTGCTGACCAGCGCGGCGAGAAGGGCGAGCTTCTTCACGGCGTCCCCTCCGGGGCCTTCACGGTGGCGATCACCTTGAAGGTGCGCGCCACCTGGTTGGGGTTGTGCACCTTGCCCAGGAAGAACTCGATCTCCTGCACGCCCGGGTTCCGGGGGGTGAAGAAGAACTCGCGAACCGGCGAGCCCGAGTTGGGATGGCCGACGTTGACCTCGCGCAGGCTGACGCGCTTGGCCGTCTGCGGCTCGATGGCCCACACGTGGCCCTGTTTCTCGGACAGCTTCACCGAGAGGCCGTTGTTGAGCTTCACCTCGACCTCGCGGGTGGCGCCGGTGCCCGAGGCCTCGACCTGCACGACCTCGATGCTGGTGCGCGCGACGGGCGGGTACTCGGGAGCGCGGGGCTCGCAGCTCTCGCAGTCGATGCGCCCGCCCCAGCCGGTGGCCTTGTCCACCACGCCGGTGGCGACCACGACTTCGCCGATGAACTTCTTCAGACCCTTGACGGTCTTGCCCTCGAGGGTGAAGGCGACCTGCTGGCGCGTGCCGGGGTTCGAGACGACGAGGTAGTACTCCTCGGCGTTCATCTCCAGGCGGCCGCGCAGCGTGGCGAAGCCCTTCACGCCCACGGACATGCCGGGGTTGGCGATGGTGGCGACCTCGCCGGGCGACAGGAGCCGCAGCTTCGCGGACTCAGGCACCTCGGGGGTGGCCACGACTTCGGCCTCGGGCTTCTTCGCCGAGTACTTCCGAACGTCGATCGAGCCGCCGTAGTTGTGGAAGCGCTTGATGAGGCCGGACACCGAGACCTTGTGGTCGGCGTAGGCCGGCAGCACTTCCTGATCGGGGCCCTGGAGGAGGAACCACAGCTCGCGCTTATCGCGGCCGATGACCTCGAGGTAGGGGAAGCCCTGGTACAGCACGAGCTTGCCCTTCATCGAACCCTCGCCGATGACGCCACGCTCGCCGACGCTCAGCGCCTGCTCCATCTCGCGCTTGGTCAGGAGGTTCACGTCGCTCGGCAGCTTGGTCGAGCGCGGCATGGGCTTGTCAGGCATGGGTCCCACCCAGCCGTCGGCGCGCCGGGGCACGCTCACGGCCGGAGGCGGAATCGGGGCCTTGCCGGCCTTCGCAGGGGCGGCCTCGACAGGGCTCACCACCTTGGGCGGCTTGGCCTCTTTCCCCTTTGCTTTCGCAATCTTGGGAGCTTTGACCTTCTTCGCGACGGCCGGCTTGGTCACCTTCTTCGGGGCCGACTTCACGATCTTCTTCGCGGCAGCGGGTTTCGCCTTCTTCTTGGCCAACGCTGTCTCCTTGATGCTTGGGAAGGCTGGGCCATAGCGGAGATGCTGGCGTTTCGTCAACCCAAATCCCTGCAATTCCTATTGGTTTTCACGACTGAAATCGGCAAGGAGCCGTCATGACCCTGCTCCCCGTGGACGAAGCCCGATCGCGGATTCTCGATCTCGTGCGCCCGCTCGAAGCCGAAGAGGTCGAGATCGACGAGGCCCTGGGTCGCGCGATCGTCGCGCCGATCACCGTGCAGCGCACGTTGCCGCCGTGGGACAACTCCGCGATGGACGGGTACGCGGTACGCGCAGCGGATGCGCTGCGCCTCGCGGTGACCCAGAAGATCTTCGCCGGCGATCAGCCCACGCAGGAAGTCACCGGGGGCACGTGCGCGCGCATCATGACGGGAGCCCCCCTGCCTCCGGGCGCGGACGCGGTGGTGATGCAGGAGAAAGTGAAGGTGCTCGAGGGCGGGTCGATCGAGCTGCAGGAGCCGGTGAAGCGCGGGGCCAACGTGCGCAGGCGTGGCGAAGACGTCCGCGAGGGCGAGCTGCTCTTCGCCGCCGGTCGTGAGCTCAGCCTGTCCGACGCCGGGGCGCTGTGGGGCCAGGGGCTGTCCCGCGTGTCAGTGGGGCGGAGGCCGCGGGTGGCGGTGGTCTCCAGTGGTGACGAGTTGTGCGACGTGGGCGCGGTGGAGGCCGGGAAGATCGTCGACACCAACACGCCGGTGATCGCCGCGGCGGTGAAGCGCGCGGGCGGCATCCCCCTGCGGCTGGGTCGCGCCGCCGACACGCTCGAGTCGCTCAAGCAGCACTTCGCCCGGGGCCTGGACGCCGACGTGTTGATCACCCTGGCTGGCGCCTCCGTGGGGGAACGGGACTTCACGCGCCAGGCGCTCATCGAGCTGGGGGTGGACATCGACTTCTGGAAGGTGGCCATGAAGCCGGGCAAGCCGCTCGCCTTCGGCCGCAAGGGCTCGACACTGGTTTTCGGGCTGCCCGGCAACCCGGTCTCGGCCATGGTCACCTTCGAGCTCTTCGTGCGCCCTGCCCTCCGGGCCTTGCAGGGCCTCGCGCCGCTGCCGGTCTCGTTGCCGGGCCGGCTGGCCGTCGACGTCCCCAAGCAGCCGGGCCTGCGCCTCTTCGTCCGCGCCACCACCGAGGTGCGCGACGGCGCCCTGTGGGCCCGACCGTTGGGCTCCCAATCGTCGGGGGCCTTGTCCTCGGCCTCGGGGGCCACCTGCCTGATCGACTTGCCAGCGACCTCAAGCGACGTGAAGTCTGGTAGTGAAATCAGCATCTTCCCGGTGTCGTGGGGCGGGTAGATCTTCTGTGCAACCTTTGTTCAGGGACTGCATCAGACGGGGCATGCGCAGAGCAACGAGCAGCTTGACGGAAAATCGCAGGAGACCGCATGGTGCGACTCCTTTCACCCTGCGAGGCGATGAGGGAACGATGACGGTCCAGACCAGCCTCCTGCCGACCCGAAAGCCCACGCATTTTCTCGAGCGGTACTCGGAGTCCGATCTCCCCACGGAGCGCGGCCTGTTCCGCATCGTCATCTTCCGCGACAAGCGCGATGGCAAGGAGCACGTGGCCATGGTGCGCGGCGAGGTGCGCGGCCTCGAGGGCGTGCCGGTGCGGGTCCACTCCGAGTGCCTCACCAGCGAGGTCTTCGGGAGCCTGCGCTGTGACTGCAAGGCGCAGCTCGATCGCGCGCTCGACTTCATGGCCCAGCAGAACATGGGCGTGCTGCTCTACCTCCGGCAGGAAGGCCGCGGCATCGGCCTGGGCAACAAGATCCGCGCCTACGCCCTGCAGCAGGAACAGGGTCTCGACACCGTCGAGGCGAACCTCAAGCTGGGTTTCGCCGACGACCTGCGCCGCTACGACATCGCCGGGGAGATGCTCAAGAGCCTGGGCATCGAGAGCGCCGACCTCATCACCAACAACCCCCTGAAGATCGCCGGGCTGGTGGACGAAGGGGTGCCGGTGCGTCGGCGAATTCCGTCGCGGACGCTCACCAACCCGCTTAACGTCGACTACCTCAAGACCAAGCGTGATCGGTCCGGACACCTGATTGAGTTCCTCAACGAGGAAGGTTCAGAAGCCAAGGCGGGCTGAAGGCGGGCGGCGCGGCACTTCGGGTGCTGTCGGCCTGTCGGTTCGTTTCTGGGGCGTGCGGGGCTCGATCCCCTCCCCCGGGCCCGAGACGGCCCGGTATGGCGGCAACACCCCGTGCATCGAAGTGCGGGCCGGGGACGAGACGTTCATCTTCGACCTCGGCACCGGGGTTCGTGAGCTCGGCGCCGCCGCGCAGGGGCCGCTCGACGCGCACATCTTCGTCTCGCACTACCACTACGATCACCTGCAGGGCCTGCCCTTCTTCGGGCCCATCTTCGACCCGCGCAGCCGCTTCACCATTCGCGGCCCGACGCGCAACGGCCGCTCGGTGAAGGACGTGTTGTCGGGGCACATGCAGCAGCCCTTCTTCCCGGTGACCGCTGAAATGGTCTTCCGCGCGCGGTGCGAGTACCACGGCTTCGAGGCCGGAGACCGGCTCAAGGTCAACGGCGTCACGGTCAGCGCGATCGAAGCGAACCACCCGGGCGGCAACCTCGCCTACCGCATCGACTACAAGGGCCGCAGCATCGTCTACGCCACCGACACCGAACACGGGAACGATCGCGACGCGCAGTTGATCGAGTTCAGCCGCGGCGTCGACGTGTTGATCTACGACGCCATGTACACCGAGGACGAATACCTCGGCCGCAACGGGAGCCCGAAGACGGGCTGGGGTCACTCCACCTGGCAGAACGCGGTGCACATGGCCGACGAGGCGAAGGTCGGCACGCTGGTGTTGTTCCACCACGACCCGGTGCGCACCGACGACGCCCTCGACGCCCTGGTGAAGCTGGTCAAGAAGCAGCGCAAGGCGAGCCTGGCGGCGAAGGAAGGCCTCGTCATCAAGCTGTGAGCTGGATCGCCCGCGCGAGGCCCGCGTGCGGCACCTTCACCCGGGCCTCTTCGGTGCTGCACCACTCGAAGGACTGGTGCTCCGCGGGGTCGAGCTTCACGAGGCTCCCCTCGGGCAGCGTCGCTCCGAAGGCCGTCTCGCGCACCACGTCGGGGGGCCGGGCGTCACCCAGGGCGAAGACATGCTCATAGCCCAGCGGCCGCACCGGGGATGGAAGGCACGTCTCCTCGCGCAGCTCGCGCTGGGCCGCGTCGAGGGGTGATTCGCCTGCCTCGACCTGGCCGGTGATCGGCTGCCAGAAGCCGCCCCGCGCGTCGGTGCGCTGCAGCAGGAGCACCCGCCCGTCCCCACGTCGAACCGTCACGGAGATGGTGCGCCGCGGCTCGGGGGCCGGGCTCACCTCGCACTCGAACACGTCGCGGAAGTGGTGGGCGATGCGCGCCTCGACGTCGGCCACCGGGACGTCGGCCTGCAGTTCATCGCGCATCGAGGTGACGCCGGCCTCGCGAATGCCGCAGGGCACGATCAGCTCGAAGTGGGCGAGGTTGGTCGAGACGTTCAGCGCGAAGCCGTGCTTGGTGTACCAGCGCGAGAGGTGCACCCCGAGGGCGGCCAACTTCCGCGGGCCGCCGCGGCGGCTCTCGGCGACCCACACCCCGGGCCACTTCTCGAAGCGCGTCGCAGTGATGCCCCAGTCGGCGACGGTGCGGATCATCAGCTCTTCGATGGCCCGCACGTACTTGCGCACGTCCTGCCGACCCGGCTCGAGGTGCAGCAGCGGGTAGCCGACGATCTGCCCGGGCCCATGGTACGTGACGTCGCCTCCGCGATCGGTCTCGAAGGTCTCGACCCCCAGCGCGTCGAGCTGGGCCTTCGGGGTGATGATGTTCGTCTCGTGAGCGCCCCGCCCCAGCGTCAACACCGGCGGGTGCTCGAGCAGCAACAACGTGTCGGGCACCAGCGAGGCGCGCCGCGCTTCCTGGAACTGGCGCTGCAACTCGAGCCCATCGCCGTACTCGACGCGCCCCAGGCGATGCCACTGAACGGGAGGATTCACGGGTTGTAGGTACCCGGCGGGATGCGCGCGATCAACGTCGCCAGCTCATGGGCCCCCCGCTGGGCGCGCAGGGCCAGCGAAACCAGCTGGATCAACGCCGCCTCGGGGAGCGAGACCCGGCGGGTCCGCGCCAGGGCCGTGGCCAGGTCGAAGAGGGCCAGCTCACTGGGAGGCTCGAAGGCGTGCACCGCGTCGACGCGGGCGAGCAATGTCGGCGACACGTGGGGAACGGCCGCGGCGAGCGTGGCGGTGTCGTGCACCGGCTCGTCGCCGTGTTCGCCCTGGAGCACCAGGGCCGGCGTGGGCACCGCGGCGCGCACCACGAGGAACGCGCTGCGGGAAGGCACGGCGAGCCAGTCGAGGAGCGCGCGCTCGTCGTCAGCGCTGAGCCGGGAGGTGACCTCGACCTCGCGGACGTCGGGTCCCCGCAGCGACGAGAGCCAGGTCGTCTTTCCGGTGCCCTCGGGGCCGATCACCAGCGCGAGGCGGGGGCGCAGGCGCATGAAGCGATCGCGCGCGCGGCGCTGGGCCGGCAGCTCATGCGCGAGCGCGGTCAGCGACCAGACCTCCGGGGCCGCCGCCACCACGACTTCTGCCCCGGGCATCAGCTGGGCCGATTGGCGCAGGCACGCCGCGCAGGCGTAGGCCCCCGCGGGCCCGGCGACGAGGGGGCCCACCACCGCCTTCGGCTGGCAGCAGAACGAGCACCACGCCTCGAGGGCCGGGTCGGCGAGCTGGGGGCCCCGTTGCTCGACGAGCTCGCGATCGGGCCGGGGCCGGGCCACCTCGGGCACGGCGTCGGCCTCGAACTCCGAGCCAAAGCCGAACACCGCGTCGGTGGGCTCATCGGCGATGCCTTCGACTCTTCGCGCCTGGCGCAGCATCTGGGCGGCCTTCTTGAGCAACTGGCGGTCGCGGTAGTACTCGGCGGCCTTGCGCAACAGGCGCACCGCCTCGGCCTTCTCTCCGCGCATCTCGGCTTCCTGCGCGCTGCTGAGCAGATTTCGGATCTCCGACATCGTTGGGCCGCAACTTACCCGTCAGTCGGCTTGTGTGCAGGCCGTCACCACGGCATGAGCACCGCCACCGTGCCCGCCCCGAGTCGCTTCGCGCAGCTGGCCGAGGGCATCCCCCGCGCGTTCTGGGCGCTGCTGCTGGGCACCTTCATCACCAAGGCCGGCTCGTTCGTCATGCCGTTGCTCTTCGTGTACCTCACCCAGGCGCGCGGGCTGACCCTGCCCGTCGCGGGCGCCATCACCTCGCTGTACGGACTGGGGGCGCTCGGCGGGAGCATGATCGGCGGCTCGATGGCCGACCGCTTCGGGCGCCGGGTCACCATGTTGACCTCGTTGCTGGTGGGCGCGGCGTTCCTGTTGGTGCTCGGGGTGGCCACGGAGCTGTGGCAGCTCGCGCTGGGGACCTTCCTCACCGCGCTCGCCTCCGACGCCTACCGGCCCGCGAGCATGGCGCTGGCCGCGGACATCGTGCCGCCGCGTCACCGCATGAAGGCCTTCGGCATGCAGTACTGGGCCATCAACCTCGGCTTCGCCTTCGCCAGCGTCGTGGGCGGGTACATGGCCACGCGGAACTTCGGCGCCCTCTTCCTCGGCGACGCCGCCACCACCCTGGTGCTGGCGTTCATCGTGTGGAAGGCCGTCCCCGAGAGTCGGCCGCCCGACGTCAGCACCCCGCGCGAGGGGCACCTGCTCACGCCCTTCACGGACCCGCGCTACGCGACGTTCCTGTTCCTCAACTTCCTGATCGCCATCCTCTTCTTCCTGCACCTCTCGGCCCTGCCCGACGACATGCGGCTCAAGGGGCTGACCACCGAGGCCTTCGGCTGGAGCCTGGCCACCAACGGCCTGTTGATCGTACTGCTGCAGCCGCTGGCGACGCGCTGGTCCGCCGGCATCGAGCCCGCGCGGCTGCTCGCGGTGGCCGCGGCGCTCACGGGCCTGGGCTTCGGGCTGACGACCTTCGCCACCACCCTGCCCACCTACATCCTCACCGTGGCCGTGTGGACCCTGGGGGAGATCGTCTTCGCGCCGGTCAACGCGAGCATCGTCGCTGCGGTGTCGCCCGAGCACCTGCGCGGGCGCTACCAGGGGGCCTTCACCATCACCTGGAGCCTGGCGGCCATGGCCTCTCCGCTGCTGAGCACCGCGCTGATCCCGGTGATCGGCCACCGGGCGCTGTGGCTCTCGTGCTTCGTGATCGGCGCCGGGGTGGCGGTCGGTCACCTGACGCACAGCGCGCGGACGCTGCCGAAAGACGTGGCGACGGGCTAGAAGGCCCGGGTGATCAACGTCGCCGCCTACGCGCTGTGTCTCGCCCTCTCGCAGGACCCCGAGCCCGTCCCCGCCGCTGCCGCTGCGGGTGGTGACGCCGCCACCTCGCCCGCGACGCCGGTGGGTCCGCCCCGGCCCAAGGGCGCCGACGACGTGACGCGCCAGATCCAGAAGGCGCAGACGCTCAGCCCGGCGGAGCGCGCGGTGGTGCTCGAGGCGCTGCAAAAGCAGTTCGGCACGGTGGACTCGAACCCCGTGCTCCCCACCAACGACATCGATCTCGACAAGTACCTGGCCCTGGGACCGGCCCAGCAGGTCGAAGTGGTGGCGCGCGGCTTCTTCGCCGATCTCATCGGCGGCGACACCAACCGCATCGTGGCGCGGTCGGGCTACCCGTTCTTCATGGAGGCCCGGCGCATCGACCGGCCGGAGGAACTGCGCGCGCAGTGGGGCAAGAGCCTGAGGTCGCGCCGCGCTGACGTGCTCAAGCTGTACTCGGTCGAGGTGTTGCTGCCTGCCGACATGGAGAAGAAGTTCGGCAAGCCGCCCCAGCGACTCAACTCGTGGAACTGGCGCGCACCGAACACCTATCTCGCGGTGGGCAACCTCTCGGGACACCCCACCATCCTGCTGCTGCGCCAGGCCGGCGCTGCGTGGCAGGTGGTGGGTTTCCACGACTGACGACGAGCCGCTTACTTCTTCTTCTTGCCGGCGTTCGGGTCGATCTCTTCTTCGGGGCGGATGGAGTCGGTCGCGCCCTTCCAGCCTTCGCCGGCGCCGAGCTTCCAGGCGGCGGGCACTTCGCCCTTCCACTGGAACGTGGCGTTGATGTCGCCACCCGTCGGGGTGCGCGCCGCGATGCTCCACTCAATCTCCGCGGTCTTGGTCTCGGCCGGGAGCTTGTCGATGTCGTACTGGCCGATCACCACCATGGGCGGGAAGAACTTCACCACGCGATCAGGCACGTCATCGCGGCTGTCGGGGCCACCTTCGCCGGGGATCTCGGCGATCAGCTTCTGCTTCTCGTCGTAGAGCTTCCAGTTGAAGCGGAAGCTGGCGTTGACCGTGACACGGGTGAAGCCCTTGTCGTCGGTGCGCGAGTCGCGGGGCAGGCCCCAGACGACCACCGGCATGTGAATCTTGTCGTCCGGACCGACGCGAATGGTGTCGGCGCTGACGATGTCGAAGCGGATGCCCTTGTCGGTCGCCGTCCACCACGGGGCGTAGTCGGCCTTCTTGAACGAGTCGAAGACCTTGCGCGCGTACTCGTAGCGGGCCTTCTTCTGCTCGGTCTTGCCACCCTCGTCGTCCTTGGAGGACTTGGCCGAGCGGGCGTCGAGTTCCTTCAAGTAGTCGTCGAAGTCACGGTTGCCGCCGTGCTTGTTGAGGTGCTCGGTGACCTCCTTGAAGTACCAGCGCAGGAAGTTCTGGTTCTCGTCGATGTAGAGCTTCTGGTCGGGCACGTTGCGCAGCCACGCCGCGCGCTCGAGGTAGTCGCCCCGGATGCGCTGCATGTTCAGCTCGCGCGCGGCCTCTGCCGTCTTCGCGTCCCACTTGCGCATCGTCCAGACGATGCCGGCGCACACGCCGATGACGGCTACGATGATCCCGAAATATCGCTTCATGAGCTCCCCAGAAAAAGGTTCGCGGTTTTAGGCCGGCCGACGGGCCAAGTCACTTCTTCCCGAGCGCTGCCTGGGCGGCCTTGAGCGACGTCACCCCGAGCTCCGTGCCCTGGAGGTTCTCGGCGGCGATGAGCTCGGTCACCTTGGTGATGCGGTCGCTGTTCGCCGGGTGCGTGGAGAAGAAGGTCATGACCGGGCCCGTGTCGCCGTACTTCGCCTTGAGCTTCTCGAAGAAGGTGGCCAGCCCGCGGGGGTCGTAGCCGGCACCCGAGGCGTAGCGCGCGCCGTACTGGTCGGCCTCGAGCTCCATGTCCCGGCCATAGGCGAGCTGCGCGCCCTTGCCCGCCAGGCCAGCCGCGAGCTTCGCGACCTCGCCGCCGTTCTTGCCCAGGGCCATGTCGACCACCACCTGGAGCCCGTTGGACGCGACCAACTGCCGCGCCGAGTGGCGACCGACGACGTGGCCGATCTCGTGGCCCAGCACGCCGATCACCTCGGCCTCGTTCTCCGCGGCCAGGAGCAGGCCGGTGTAGACGTAGATGCGCCCGCCGGGGGTGGCGAAGGCGTTGACGGTCGCCGGGTCGTCGATCACGAACCACTTCCAGTCGAGCTTCCGCTCCTTGTTGGCCTCGGCGATCATCTTGCGCGCCAGCGACTCGACGTAGAGCTCGACGGTGGGGTTCTCGAGGAACTTGGTGTTGTCCTTCTTGAGCTGCTCGTGAACCTGCAGGCCGAGCTGGAACTCCTGGTCGTCGGAGATCAGCGATTGGGCGATCACCTTCTCGGTGTCGCGGCGCTGGGTGAGCGTGCAGGCAGAGGCAAAGATACAAAGGGCGAGCAGGGCCGAACGGTTCATGCGGCGCGCATACCCCAACGCCCCGCGACTGCTGGGGAAATCGTGTGCTTCCCCGGGCCCCGAGTTCAGGTACACGGGGCGCCCGTCTCGCCGTGATCACCTCCTGCTGCCACCGCGCCGTCCTGCTGACCCTGCTCTGGAGCACGTTCACGTTCGCGGAAGGCCCGGTGCACCGCTTCGGCCTGTTCCTGGGCCAGAACGAAGGGGGCGAGGGCACCCGCCCGCTGCTCTACGCGCGCGAGGACGCCAGGCGCCTGCACGAGGTCTTCGTGCGGCTCGGCGGCGTGAAGCCCGAAGACGCGATGCTGCTCCTCGACGAGCCGGCCGAGGACGTGACCACCGCGCTGGGCGAGCTCGAGCGCCGGGTTCGCGACGCCAAGGCCCGGGGCGAGGTCACCAGCCTGCTGGTCTACTTCTCTGGCCACGCCAGGGACGGCTCGCTGCGCCTGGGCACGACGAAGCTGCCCCTCGAGGCGCTCAAGACGCGCCTGGCGACGGGCCTCGCCGACACGCGCCTCGCCTTCCTCGACACCTGCCGCTCGGGCGACTTCCTGAAGGACAAGGGCGTACGTCGCGCGCCGGTGTTCGAGGTCGAGACCGACGCGACCCGGCAGGCGAAGGGGCTGGTGATCGTCACCGCCGCGGCCACCGACGAGGGCGCGCAGGAATCAGACCTCATCGCGGGGAGCTACTTCTCGTACTACCTGGCCACCGGGCTCCTCGGGAGCGCCGACGCGCAGGGGGACGGCCGCGTCACCCTCGGCGAGGCCTTCGCGTGGGCCTACGAGCGCACCCTGGCCAGCGCGGCCGTGGCGCCCCTCGAGCCGCCGCCGCTGTTCGATCTCCAGGCCAACGCCGACGTGCCGCTGACCGATCTCGCCGCGCGTGGCGAAGGGCTGCGCATTCCTTCCAGCGCGCCGACGGGGCCCTACTTCGTCATCGACCCGCGCGGCGTCGTGGTCGCCGAGACGGTGAAGGGCGAGGGAGATCGACTCCTCGCGCTCCCGCCCGGCGCCTACGTCCTCAAGCGACGCCTCGCCGATCACTTGCGCCTGGGCCGCGTGGAGATCGCCGACGGCCAGTTCCTCACCCTCGACGAGGGGAGCTTCCAGAACGCGAAGTTCACCGACGACCCGGTGCGGGGCACCGGCGTGAGCTCGAGCTTCTCTCGGCACTGGAGCCTCGCCGTGTCCGGCCAGTACCAGGTGGCCTTCGGTGACGCCTTCCCCTCCGCGCCGCTGCTGGGCGGCGAGGCGACGCTGCACAACGTGTTCTTCAGGGGCTTCTCGCTGTCGATCGACGGCAGCTACGGGTGGATGTCGGGCTCGCTCCAGGCCCCCCTCGTCGGCGCGGCCGCCTACAACTACACGCTGGTCACCTTCGGCGGCTCGCTGTGGCACGAGTGGTTCCAGGACGGGCGCTTTGTGCCCTTCGTCGGCGTGCACGTGGGCTTCGACATCTTCACCCGCACCTTCACCGACAGCGCGATCGCGCAGCAGGGCTTCTCGACCTTCACCCCCGGCGTGGTCGGCGGCCTCAAGGTGCGGATCTCGAAGAGCATCTCGGTGATCGCCCGAGCCCGGGTGCACTACCTGCTCTTCAACGTCGACGAGACGCGGAGCCTGGGCAACGCCGACTTCGGGGCCCTGCTCGACTACGAGTTCAAGGACTGACCGATGCGCGCCCTCCTCTTCAGCGTGGTGTGCGGGCTTTTCGCCGGTTGCGGCGGCAACTGGTCGACCACCGATCTCACCTTCGCCAGCGCCCTGCCCCGGCGCGAAGAGTTCAAGGTGCACCTGCCCGTCGGCACCACCGCCACGGAAGGCGAGCCGGCGGGCTCCTGGGCACAGACCCGCGCGGCGGCGACGGCCTACAACGGCATTCTCGACGCGGTGCTGACCCTGGTCGACCAACTGCGCCTGCTCGCGCCGACCACGCGCACCGCGGACTCGCGCACCTGGGGTCCCTTCGACGACGCCAACAACCCGGGGCGCCAGGTGCAGTTGGTGATCACCCGCAGCGACGAGACGCACTTCGAGTGGCACATCGACTCGAAGCCGAGCAACGGGGCCTTCCTGCGCATGTTCACCGGCACCTACGACGTGACGGACAGCGCGCGGGCCGGCGTGGGCCGGATCGTGGTGGCGGTGAAGGACTTCCGTGACGTGCTGGCGGTGGACGACACCTTCAAGCAGCTCGACGAGATCAGCCTCGACTACGGCACCGCGGCGTTCCCGAAGTTCGCGAGCATGGGCTTCGCCTTCAAGGCCGGCGGCAGCAGCACCCTCTCGCGGCTCGGCTATTCGAGCTTCGTGCAGCCAGACGGCTCAGGCCTGCTGCGTTTCTCGGTCGCCAGCCCCGGGCCCGAAGTGACCGAACTCGAGCTGGAGTCGCGCTGGAAGCCCACCGGCGAAGGCCGCAGCGTGGGCCTGGTGCGCGCGGGCACGCAGCAGGCGTTCACCGTCACCGAGTGCTGGGGCACGGGCTTCACGCTCGTCTATTCCGCCCAGTCGTGGCCGGGCGGCGTGACGAGCGGGACCGAAGCCGCGTGCGCGACGGTCGACGGCTTCTGACCCTTACTTCCCGAGGGCGGCCTCGGTGGCGCGCAGCAGCGGCCCCGAGGACACCGGTTCACCGCTGGCGTTGACCATCCACGCGTCGGGGGTGATCGCGCCGACCTTCGACATGCGCTCGATCTCCGGCCCGATCTTCCCGGTCTTCTTCACCTGCTCCTCGATCTGGAACGCGATGAGGTGACCCAGCGGGTAATTGAAGAGGTACATCGGGTAGCTGATCATGTGGGAGTAGATGCCGAGCAGCGGCGTGCCCTTCCCGCCCAGGACCGGGGCGTAATACTGGTCCCAGGTCTTCTTCGAGATCTCGACCGTCGCGTCGCGCAGCTGGGCCGGCGTCGCCTTCGGGTGATCGTACATCCAGTGCCAGACCGCGATGTCCACCAGGGCCACGCCGGCGATCTCCCAGGTCATCCAGAAGTCGTTGAGCACGCGCAGGCGGTCGGCCTCGGCGTCGGGCTTGCCCAGGCCGAGCAGCTCGAGATCCTTCGCCTGGAACACGAAGGCGATGGCCTCGGTGAAGGCGGTGTTGGGCACGCCGGCGAGCAGCGTGTGGTCCACGTCGTAGAGCGAGAACACCTGCTCGACGTTGTGACCCAGCTCGTGGACGGCGATGTTGTAGCCCTTGTAGTTCATGCCCTCCTTCTCCACGCGGGTGCGCAGGTGGGGGAAGTCACCCCGGCGGGCCGACTGCATCGCGTGGCCAGCGCCGCGTGACGGGTCGACGAGGATGCGCTCCGAGAGGTACCGGGCGCGCTCGGCGTTGAAGCCCAGGCCCTGGAGGATGCGCGGGATGTCCTTCGCGAAGGCCGGCGCGTTCGGGTACTTCGCGCGCACCTTCGCGTCCAACTCCGTCTCGGGGATCGACCCGCGCGGCAGGAAGCCGTTGAACCAGAGATCCGTGGGCTCGAGCTTGCGGCCGACCTTCTTCTCGATCTGAGCGGCCACCCGGGGCACCAGCGGGCTCTTGAGGACCGACTCGAGCAGCTCCTTGACCCGCGCCTCGGGCATCTCCGCGCCCAGCGAGAACGAGCGGTCGATGGCCGTGGGCGCGGTGGGCGAGAACGGGTCGGCCTTCGCCTGCGCCTTGTAGTTGGCCTGCAGCTTCCCGTAGCGCACGTCGGGCTCGGGCTTCGTCGAGGGCGCGGCCCCCTTCTTCGGGGCGTCGTCTTCGAGGGTGCCGGCCGCGGCGGTGACCACGGTGTTGGTGAAGGGGTTCCAGTCGACGCCCGGGTTGTTGATCACCGAGGCGGGGATGGCCTGGGTGACGATGCGCTCCATCACCTTGATGATCGTGCGCTGCTTCTCGAGCCCGTCCTTGTCGGCGTAGTTCGCCTTGAGCTCGTCGCGGAGGTTCCAGTGGCTGATGAGGCGCTTGCCCTTCGGGAAGAGCCGCTCGCCCTTCTCGGCCAGCACGTGGTGCATCCACAGGTTGTATTCGGCGATGTAGAGGTCGGCGGCCGACTGGGCGGAGGTGATCTCCTGCTGCACGGCGGCGGGCACGCGACGACCGAAGCGCGCGGCGAGCCTGGCCTCGGCCCACTGCTGCCGCGACCAGTCCTTCGCCGCGAGCCGCTGCTCGAGCGTGGTGAGCGGGAAGTTGAGCAGCACCATGAAGCCCAGCTTGTTGTTGAAGAGGTCCTCGGTGAGGTGCGCCGACGCGTCGTACTCGGCGAAGAACGGGTCGACCTTGAGCATCGGCCCCACGTCGAGCTCGGTGGACTTGCGCAGCTCGCGACCGATCTCCAGGAAGTGGCCGTCGAGCTGCTCGAAGTTCGCCTCGAAGCGGTTGAAGGTGGCGTCGAGATCCTTCGGGTCGACGAGGAAGTGCTCCCGGGCGAACGCGCCGAGATCGCCGTCCTCCTTGCGCCACAGCGTGGCGACTTGCCGCACGCCGCGTTCGATGCGCGCGCGCTGGGCCTCCCCGTGGGTCTTGAGGAGCTCTGCTTCAATGCTTTTCGTGTTCATGGGGGAGGCCGCGAGCACCAACGTCAGGAGGAACATGACGGCGCTTCCTAGCGGACCTTGGGGCCCCAGACATACAGCGACCCGGCGAGTTATCCCCCCCGCCGGGCCGAGTAGATGTCCTTCGGTGAAACGGTGGAGCGTGATTCAGACGGCGCGAACGTTCTGCGCCTGGAGGCCCTTCGGGCCACGGGTCACGTCGAACTCAACCTTCTGACCCTCCTGGAGGGTGCGGAACCCGTCCATCGTGATCGCAGTGTGGTGGCAAAACACGTCTTCGCCCCCGCCGTCCTGCGTGATGAACCCAAAGCCCTTCGCGTCGTTGAACCACTTCACGGTACCAGTAGCCATATGCGTCTGATGTCCTTCAGTTGCCCCACCCACAAGCAGGAGGGAGGAGCACTTTTTAGGAGACCGGTGTGTGCAATGTCCACGGCCGACCTTTCATTTCTGAAAAAATATTCAGAAGTGAAAGGTCACCACCCGCACTGCTGGCCCTTGTTCTGCTCTTTCAGCCAGGCCTGGAGGGGGGCGAAGTAGTCGAGGATCGCGGTGGCATCCATCTGGCGCTGGCCGGTGAGGGCCTCGAGCGCGTCCGGCCACGGCTTGCTGGCGCCCATGGCGAGCATCGCCTTGAGCTTCGCCCCGGCGGCCTTGTTCCCGTAGATGCTGCAGGTGTGCAGCGGTCCGGTATGACCCGCGGCCTGGCACATGGCCCGGTGGAACTGGAACTGGAGGATGCGCGCCAGGAAGTAGCGCATGTACGGGACGTTCGCGGGGATGTGGTACTTCGCGCCCGGGTCGAAGAAGTCTTCGCTGCGCGCGCCGCCCGCCGGGGCGATGCCCTGGTACTTGAGGCGCAGCTCCCACCAGTGCTTGTTGTACTCGCCAGGCTTCACCTTCCCGCTGAAGACGTCCCACCGCCACTGGTCGATCATGCGACCGAACGGGAGGAAGGCGATCTTCTCGAGGGCGTCCTTCATCTGCACGTTGATGAGGCCCTTCTCGTCCCTGGGCAGCGCGTCGATGAGCTTGAGTGACTTCAGGTACTCGGGGGTGATCGACAGGGTGAGCGCGTCACCGATGGCCTCGTGGAAGCCGTCGTTGGCGCCCTGCTGAAAGAGCACCGGCTTCGTGTAGTAGTTCTGGAAGTAGTAGTCGTGACCGAGCTCGTGGTGGACGGTGATCAGGTCCTCCTCGTCGATCTTGATGCACATCTTGATGCGCAGATCGTTGGCGAAGGTCACGTCCCACGCGCTGGCGTGGCAGACCACGTCGCGGCCCGGCGGCTTGACGAACTGGCTGCGCTCCCAGAAGGTCGACGGCAGCGGGTCCATGCCCAGCGAGGTGAAGAAGCTCTCGCCCAGGCGCACCAGCTTCTGCGGGTCGTACTTCTGGGCCTCGAGCTTCTTGGTCACGTCGAGGCTCGACTGGCCGGCGTAGGGCTCGACCAGCGGATAGACGTTGGCCCACTCCTGCGCCCACATGTTGCCGAGCAGGTGCGCGGGGATGGGGCCGGTGGCGCCCACCTTGTCCGCGCCGAACTTCTTGCTCAACTTGCCGCGCACGTAGCAGTGGAGGTCGTCGTAGAGCGGCTTGACCTGGCTCCACAGGCGGTCGGTCTCCTTCTCGAACTCGGCCGGGGGCATGTCGTAGGCCGAGCGCCAGAGCTCGCCCAAGTCCGGGGCGCCGAACTCCTTCGCGCCCTCGTTGGAGAGCGAGACCAGTCGCTCGTAGAGGGGGCGCATCTCCTTCGAGGTCGCGTGCCAGCTCGACCAGGCCTCGAGCAGCTCGTCGTAGCTGGCGGGCTGCTTCTTGTCGGAGATGCGGGTCATCACCTTCGAGAGTTGCTGGAGATCGCGGCACTCCTCGGTGGCCTTGCCGTCCTTCCCCGGCTTGCCGGGCTTGCACGACTTGCCCTTGCCGTAGAGGCCCTCGAGCTTCGCGGCGGTGTTCGCCAGCTCGGTGCGCTTGGCGGCGTCGGACGGCGCGGGCAGCGCGGTCGACATGCGCAGGAGGTACAGCATGCGCTCGGTCTCGGGGTCGAGCTTGAGGCCCTTGAAGCGCTGGGCGTCCTTGGTGGCCTGGGTCACGTAGGCCATGACGTCTTCGTTCATCGCCGCCGCGTTCCGCTCGGTGTCGTCGGTGATGTACGTGGACTTGACCCACTCGGCCGTCGACTGCCGCACCCAGAGCTTGCGGAGATCGGCGTCGAGCTTCTTCACGAAGGCCTTCGCTTCGTCGGGCGTGGCGGGCTTCGGGGCCGGCGCCTGCGCGAGAGCGATCGCTGCAACGACACTGAGGAGAGCGTGCATACGCCGCCGATTACGGCAGCAGCGGCAGTGAGTCGAGCGTTACCACCATCTTTGCCTCGGCCTGGTCGGCGGGCAGGTTCACGTCGAGGGAGCGCCGGGCGCCGTCTTCTTCGCGCAGCTCGAGGAGGTGCCGGCCGGTGGGGATGAAGACCGAGATCGGCGTCGGCCCCAGCTCCTGCTTGCCCAGCCACACGTTCGCCGGGCGATCGGCCGACAGGGCCAGTCGTACCAGCGTGGATCCCTGGGCGGGCGCCGGCGGCTGCATGCTGCGGAAGAGGAAGGCGCCACCCAGGGCGCCGACCAGCAGCACTCCGAGGGCGGCGATCACCAGCAGCGCCTTCGACGCGCCTTCGGCCGGGGGCGGGCTGCGGGGGATCGCGGCGCGGCGCGGGTCGGTGGGCAGGTCGGAGACGCTCTGCTGCGCGCGGACCGACCCGTTGGGGATGATGTGCGTGCGCGCGTCTTCGTGGCTGTCGTCGTCGTCGAAGAGCTGCGCCGCGCTCAGGCCCTGGCCGGTGGCCATGGGGTTGGTCGGCGGCTGGGGGGGCGGCGTCGCCAGCTTCTGCGGCGGGGGCATCGGGCGGCTGGGCTCGGTGGAGGCGCCGGTGCCCGGCTCGGTGACCAGCGTCGGGCGGCGGTCACCCAGCGGCCCCACGCTCATCATGGTGCGCGCGCCGCTGTCGTCGGGCGGCGGGCCCACCGGACCCCGGCCGATGATGGTGCGCCCCTCGGGGTACGCCGGCGCGGAGGGCTGCGGCGCGGGCGGCTGGGGTGCCGGCGAAGGCGACGACTTGTTGGGGATGCGGATCAGCAGCTTCTCGATGTCCTTCTGGCGGGCGCTGAAGCGCTCCCGCACCAGCTCCGCGCAGCGCTCCTTCGACCACGCGGTCGAGCTGGCCGCCAACGAGAGGTCGCGAATCAGCTCCACGGCCGTCTGGTAGCGCTTGTCGAGCTTGCGCTCGAGCACCCGCATCACCACGGTGTCCAGGGCCTTGGGCACCCGCCGGTTCACCTTCGAGGGGAGCGGGATCTCCCCCTCGTACACCGCGGCCATCTCCTGCCCCGGGTTGCCCTTGTAGAACAGGCGCTGGCCGGTCAGCAGCTCGTGGAAGATGGTGCCCAGCGAGAAGAGATCGGTGCGCGGGTCGAGCTCCTTGGCGATGGCCTGCTCGGGCGACATGTAGGCCGTGGTCCCGCGCACCATGCCGGCCACGGTGCGCCGCTCGCTGCCCTTGGCGCGCGCGATGCCGAAGTCGAGCACCTTGATCGAGCCCTCGAAGTCGATCATCACGTTCCGCGGCGTCACGTCGCGGTGGATGATGGGCATCAGCTCGCCCTTGCCGTTCTTGTGGCCGTGCGCGTGGCCCAGTCCCTGCGCCGCCTCGCGGATGACGGTGATCGCGAAGCCCAGGGGCACGGGCTCGCCCCGGGCGGTATAGGCCTCGACGATCTCCTCGATGTTCGCGCCGGTGATGAACTCGATGACCAGCAGCACCTCGTCGTCGGCCGTCTCGAGGTCGATGACCTGGGCGACGTTGGGGTGGCTCAGCGTGGCCGTCATCTTGGCCTCGTCGAGCAGCATCTGCATGGCGTTGGGATCTTCGCGCTGCTCGTGGAGGATGCGCTTGATCACCACCGGCCGACCGACGAACGGACCCGACCGGGCAAAGCCGAGAAAGATCTCAGCCATGCCGCCGATCGCCAACCGGCAAAGCACTTCGTACTTTCCGAAGCGCCTCCCGGTGAATTCGTCAGTGGTCCACTTCATGTGGGGTCTGCAGTGTACGGCCCGCGGGCGCTCACCGGAAGAATCCGGTCAGCGACGGGCCGCCACCAGGCTTTCGATCTGGTGCACCACGTCGGACAACGCCAGCTCGGTGGAGTCAATCTTGACCGCGTCGTCGGCCGGCTTGAGGGGTGCGACCTCGCGCTCGGAGTCTTCCTTGTCGCGCTGGTTCTGGTCGGCCAGCACCTGCGCCACGGGCTTCTCGTGGCCCTTCTGGAAGAGCTCCTCGAAGCGGCGCCGGGCGCGAATGGCCGGGTCGGCGAAGAGGAAGATCTTCAGGTCGGCGTCGGGGAAGACCACGGTGCCGATGTCGCGGCCCTCGAGAATGGCGCCCTTCTCGGCCGCCAGGGCGAGGCGCCGCTGCAGGTCGAGCAGCGCGTTGCGCACCACCGGGAGCCCGGAGAACCGGCTCGCGGCAAGGGAGTTCTCGGGCGACCGGATGGCCTCCGACACGTCTTCGCCGTCGAGGAGGACGTGGTTCTTGTCCTCGTCCATGCGGAAGGTGACGGTGATGGTGTCGAGGAGCGCCTGCAGGCCGGCGTGGTCCTCGAAGGCCACGCCGCTCCGCTTCGCCTTGAGGGCCACGCACCGGTAGATGGCGCCGGTGTCGACGAGGGTGAAGCCCAGGCGCAACGCGAGGGTCTTGGAGACGCTCGACTTCCCGGCGCCGGCGGGACCATCAATGGCGACGATGAGCGGCCGTTTCAATTATTTCCCGTGAAAGGCGCCCATGGCGCGGAACTTGGCGTAGCGATCGGCGACGAGCTGCCGGGGGGTGAGCTTCTGCAGCTCGTGCAGGTGCTTGCGCAGCGCGGCGCCGAGGCTCTTGGCGGTGGCCACCGGGTCGCGGTGCGCGCCGCCGTGGGGCTCTTCGATGATCTCGTCGACGATCTCGAGCTTGAGCAGGTCGGGCGCGGTGAGCTTGAGCGCCTCGGCGGCCTTGTCGGCCCGCGACGCGTCGCGGAAGAGGATCGACGCGCAGCCCTCGGGCGAGATGACCGAATAGATCGAGTACTGGAGCATCAGCACGCGGTTGCCCACGCCAATGGCCAGCGCGCCGCCCGAGCCGCCCTCGCCGATCACCGTGGAGATCACCGGCACGTTGAGGCTCGCCATCACCTCGAGGTTGGAGGCGATGGCCTCGGCCTGGCCGCGCTCCTCGGCGCCGATGCCGGGGTACGCGCCCGGGGTGTCGACGAAGGTGAAGATGGGGCGGTTGAAGCGCGCGGCCAGCTCCATCAGCCGGCGCGCCTTGCGGTAGCCCTCGGGCCGGGGCATGCCGAAGTTCCGCCGCATGTTCTCCTTGGTGCTGCGGCCCTTCTGGTGGCCCATCACCAACACCGGCTGGCCGTCGAGGCGCGCGAAGCCGCCGATGATGCTCGGGTCTTCGCCGTAGAGGCGATCCCCGGCGAGCTCGCAGTAGTCGGTGAAGACGTTGCTGACGTAGTCGGTGAAGTAGGGGCGCGCGTTGTGACGCGAGAGCTGCACCACCTGCCAGCGGGTGAGATCGTTGAAGATCTCCACCTGGAGCTTGCGGGCCTTCTTCTCGAGGCGACCGATCTCGGCGGTCATGTCGACGGCGCCCGAGGAGGACAGCGACTTCAGCTCGTCGATCTTCTTCTCGAGCTGCAGGAGCGGACGCTCGAACTCGAGCGAGTGCGCGATGTTGATGGCCATGTCGCGCGTGGTGTCGTCGAGCTACGGCGCGTCGTCAAGAAGGGAAAGACGACGCGGGGCGTTGAAGGGGGCGCGTGACGCCCTCCCCCGCCCTCTCTCCGTTGCGAGAGAGGGAATTCCAGCGCGTTACGCGGCCTTCGACTTGAGCACCGCGGCTGCGGCGTACCAGCTGGTGCGGAAGCCCTTGAGCTCGCGCAGGCCGGCCGGGTGACGACCCAGGGCAGGCGCCATGGTGACGGGCAGGCCGATCTTCTTCTCGACCAGCTTGGCCACCTCGAGCTCGTTCTTGCGGCGCTCCTCGGTGACCGGGCACGTCGTCTTGGGCAGCACCCGGTTCACCAGCACCCGCTCCACGGGCAACTGGCGCGCCTTGAGGCTCTCGACGAGGCGCTCGGCGGCGGGCACCGACAGCTCTTCGCCGCGGGTGACCACGATGAAGCGGCACTCGTTGGGGTTGAGGATCGCCTTCTCGAAGCGGGCGATGTGCGCCTGCAGCGCCTCGACCCAGGTGAGCAGCGCCTGGCCGCCCCTGGCCTTGTACTTGGTGGCCACCACGTGCAGCGCCGCGAGCCACGGGCGCGCGATGGCCGGCAGCTCGAGAATGCGCAGCGAGTTCGACGAGGGCGCCGGGTCGATGACGATGCGCTTGAAGCGCTCCTGCACCAGGGCGTCGGTCAGCGAGCTGAGCGCGGCCAGCTCGTCCATGCCTACCGGGGCAAGGTCCAGCAGGTTGCGGAAGAGCTCCTTGTCGATCGAGAAGGTCTCGCCCTTTGCCTCGGGTCCGAACATCGGCTCGACGACTTCCTTGAGCTTCTTGCGCAGGTTGCCGAACCAGTTCGCGAAGTCGATCTCGCGCGCGTAGAGGCCCTTGGTGCCCTTCACCTGGGTCTCGGTGTCGGTCAGCCGGCTCTGCAGCACGTCGGAGAGCGAGTGCGACGGGTCGATCGAAAGGAGCAGCACCGGGCCCTCCTTCTCGGTCAGCGTCACGGCGGCGGCGGCCGCGCAGGAGCTCTTGCCTACGCCACCGGAACCCACGAAGAAGATGAAGCGCGTGGGGGGAATGGGCGGCGCCGCCATGGGCGGCATGGAGGGTGCGCGGACCAGCGCGGGGGGCGACTCGGCAGGCGAGAACTGAAGCGCCTTGGTCTCCTTGCCCGTCCACTCCTTGGCGAACTTCTTGATCTCCTCGAAGCCGCGCGGGCCGACGATGCGGCGCTGCACCAGCTCGACCTTGGAGATCATCGTCTGGTACTTGCGCACGTGGGGCGCCTGGAGCCCGCGGCGGTTCTCGACCTCGCGGCTGCCCTTCCCGTCTTCGATCATGTCCGTGATGATCTCGGCCACGGGGATGGCGCGCTCGGTGAGCGCCTTCATCAGGTTCTTGATCTGCGCCTCGCCGACGGGCTCCGCGACCGCGCACACGTGCACGGCGAAGCGCTTGACGTCCTTGAGCATGGCGTTGACCGCGTCGGCCCTGGCGGCCAGTTCGTCGACCGCCGTCGGGGCGCGCACGGTGGTCTTCGAGGGGCGCTGGGTGCGCTCGGCGCGAACGAGGCCGACGAGCTTGCGCACCTGGGTGGCGTGATCGAGCAGGCGCAGCGTGTGCGTCGACGACCAGCCGTCGATGACCACGTGATCGTATTCCTTGCCTTCGGCCAGCTCGAGCAGGCTGAAGAGGAAGCCCACCTCGCCCTGGTTGGTGAGGCTGGCGTCGATGACCTTCTTCAGGTCGTCTTCCGAGAGCACCTGGCCCTTGGTGACGGCCGCGTGGAGCTGGGGCTTCGCGAACTTCACGAAGTTCTCGCCGTGCTCGGCGAAGTCGACTTCGGCGGCGAACAGCCCACCGGTGCCCTTGCCCGCTGCGAGCTTGGTGGGCTTGCTCGAGAGCTTCTTCTTCAGAAGATCGGCCAGGCCTCCCGGAGTCTCGAGCGAGAGGAGCAGGATCTTCTCTTTGCCGCTCCCCTCGAGGAGGTTGAGGGCAAACGCGGTGGCGAGGGTGGACTTGCCAGCGCCGCCCTTTCCGGCAAAGAAGTGGATCACGGGTCCGTGACTCATCGAGACGCCTTCCTGAAGTAGTGGCCAACCGGGTGTTGGTGGATGCGACGCGACTGCCCGGTTCGTTTGGGGGCCGGAGTTTCCTCTACTTACGGCCCACGGGTCAAGACGGATGCCTCACTTTTCAGGGGGTTCGCACGTTCCCCCGGTCGTAGCGGCGCACTTCGTGTCGTGCCGGTTTCATCAGGCCGATCAACGACTTGACCCCTTCCTCGGGCAGCGTTTTGCCGCACGTGAGGATGTCTGCGGCGGCGTACCCGTGCTCGGGCCAGGTGTGGATGGAGAGGTGGCTCTCGGCCACCAGCACCACCACACTCGCACCGTGCGGCTGGAATTGGTGCTTCACCGAGCCGAGCACGGTGCACCCGGCGGCGCGGGCGGCTTCGAGCAGCGCGGCCTCGAGGCGGAGGGGATCGTCGAGCAACTTCGGGTCGACGTCCCACAGCTCGAGGTGCACGTGCGTCGCGAGGCTCTCGCGCATCAGGCGTACCGCTTGCGAACGAGGAACACGATGGAGTCTTTCGCCGAGGCCTCGGTGTAGCCGAAGCGCGAGACCATCTGCGCCATGGTGGCCTGCACCTGGGCCTGTTCCTTGGGCGAAAGCGTGCCCTTCTCGTCGGAGAACACCTTCAAGATGTTCTCGACGTTGCGCTTGAGCACCCGCTTGCGCTCGTCGAAGAAGTGGTCGGACAGGCGCTTGAAGAGGTCGGGGAAGATTCGGCCGTAGTCGACCGGGGCGTCCGGGTTGTCGATGCGCCAGGCGCCGACGGTGGAGATGAGCGCGCGGCGGAACTCGGTGGCGTCGTTGCCCCGGGGCATGACGTAGCCCTCGAACTCGACCATGCGCGCCTCGTCGGGCTTCTCCTGGGCCAGGGTCATCTTGTTCTGCACCCGCTCGCCCTTGATCCATGCGGAGACGGTCTGCACGTAGCGCTCGAAGAGATCGAGGTACTGGCTGTCGGTGACCAGGCCCATGGAGTCGCGCACCTCGCGATCGACGACGTCGAGGTAGTCGTTCTCCACCGCGCGCACGAACTCGGAGTGATCGTGGTACCCGTCGACGATCTCCTGCTGCAGGTACTCGTAGACGCTCTTGTCGCGGGTCAGCGCGAGCAGCTCCTTGAGCACGGCCAGCGGGTGCAGCGAGTCGTGCTCGGAGGACTGGGCGGCGTTGAAGAGCGCGGTCTTGATCTCCCGGGCCGAGGCACCGGAGCGGCCCTCGTAGTTGGGGTACGCGTCGGACTCCTCGTAGAGCTGCGGCACCAGCTTCTTGAGCTCGCGCTGCTGCTGCACGGTGAGCCGGTCGGGGGCTTCGCCATCCTGGTACAGGCGCAGCTTCTCGATGGGCGTCAGGCGCTCGATGAGGGCGCGCACCTCGGCGGGGTAGCGCTCGGCCAGCGGCTTCTTGAGGCGCGTGAGCACCGACCACATGGCGGCGATGCGGGTGGCGTGCGGGGCGACGTGGCGGCCGACGGTGCGCGGGGTGACCTGGGCGTCGTAGACCTCGCGCTCGATCTTCCACCGCCGCAGGTAGGGCACGCGCACCAGCTCGATGCGGCCCTTGAACGACGGGAAGTCCGGCAGCTCCTTGAAGGCGGCGAGGTGCTTCTCGTTCGACGAGGCGATCAACACCTCGTCGAGTTGCAGCACCATGTGCTCCAGCGGCACCTCCTGGGTCTCGGAGAAGCCCAGCAGGTACTTGAAGGCCTCCAGCGGGCGCTTGAGGAGATCCGCGTACTCGATGAGGCCGCGGTTGGCGCTGACGAGCGGGCCCGCGGGCTGGAAGAGCACCACGCTGTGCAGCGCGCTGGGGAGGTTGGCCTGGGTGCGATCGGCGGTGACCTGGTGGTACGCGGCGTCCACGCTCATCTGCGGCTCGACGGTGAAGGTGCCCACCTGATAGCGGCGCGAGACGTAGAAGCGCTCGACCTGCACGTGGCGCAGCACCTTGAGCCAGTCACCCGAGTAGCTGGCCAGCAGCGCGTCGAAGATCTTCCGGTTGGTCGCCGAGAGCTCGCCGTCCACGAGGTAGCTGGGCACGGCGGCGTCGGTGTCTTTCGAGCCGAAGGCCTCGTCGAGCAGCTTGCGGCGCTCAGCCCGGGGAATGAGGAAGAGCGGGTGCTCCCGCAGCGGGTTGGTGATGCGCATCTCGATGTCTTCAGCCTCGAGGTGCGCGAACGAACTCATTGGGCCCGCGCTGGCCGCCTTCTCGCCGAAGCCGATGTTGCCCTTGACCAGCTTGTCGCTGGGGAAGACCCAGTTGAAGGTGTACAGCGCGCCGTCGGGCGTCTGGCTGTAGAGCTCGAGGCCGCGCTTGAGCGACTCGACGAGCGACGACTTGGCCGAGCCGTTGGGCCCGTGGAGCAGGATGAGTTTGTTGATCCGCCCTGCCCTGACGAAGTTGCCCAGCAGCCGGTAGATCGCGTTCTGCACCTCTTCCTGGCCGGCGACGCGCACGTCGTGACCGTCTTGAGGGGCGTCGAAGATCTTGAAGCGCCGCACCGGGCCGCTGGGGTGGGCCACCTGCTCGGTGCCGAACGAGTCGATGGCGTCCTTGAGGTACTGCGCCGCGTTGCGGGCCTGGTGCCGGGCCGTGCCGTTGAAGAGCTGCAGGTACTCTTCGAAAGAGAGCAGCGTGCGGTTCTTCGCGAAGTCACTCGAGACGGAGCTGCCTACGTCCTGCAGAAAGCGTCGCGCGTCCATGGTGACGCGACTCTACGCGCTCCACCCCCGCGACACTCACTAACCAATGCGTCAGCTTCGGCGGCGGGCCACGAGGCCCAGCAGTCGCGGCCGACAGCAAACCTAGTCACTCTTGGTTCAGGTCACGGTCCCCTGCAGGGATCAGTGATCCCCGCGCCCTCGGGCGGAGTCTGAAACCAGTAGCGGTAGCCGCTGAAGTCCAAAGTTCCAACTGCATTGTATGTGTAAGGAACTCCACTCAGGAAGACGTTCCACGAGATGTCGGCATTGAACCCGCCGACCGCTGGCGCTTGTTGGTCCAACTTGCCATCGAGACGCTCGAGCTCGGAAACGCAGAGACCAACTCTCGCATCGTCGACGAGGAAGTCATCGGGTGCGATGACTGTCGCAAACATGGGAGGGATGCCCGCGTCGGGTCGCCGAAAACTGACGAAGTAACAGAGGCCGCCAGCCTTCAGTTGGGTGATGAACTTCCTCCCTCCAGCGCCCCAACAGCCGCCTTCGGCGGCCATCTCTCCTCCGTCCACAAACGCTCCTGAATCGCGAAGTCCAGGGTCCGCGCCAGCGGCAACTCCCGCGTCGATCGAGTTCGGGAGTGAACACCCTGCGGCGCACACAGACGCGAGCAGGGTGATCGAGAAAATGAGGGCCAAGCGCCTCATGCCACGATGCCGAAGTCGGACCCGATGGGGTTCACGCGGACTGTGTTCGGCTGCGTGACGACCATCCAGACCTCAGACGCGGCGAGGCGACGGGCGAGGTCGACTCCAGAAGCGTTTTCGGCAATGCCGAGCAGGTACTCCTCGAAGCGGAGCAGCGTGCGGTTCTTCGCGAAGTCACTCGAGACGGAGCTGCCCACGTCCTGCAGAAAGCGTCGCGCGTCCATGGTGGCGCGACTCTACGCGCTCCACCCCCGCGACACTCACTAACCAATGCGTCAGCTTCGGCGGCGCGCGAACCACACCGCGAGGCCCAGCAGCGCGAGGAACTCGCCCCCGCCGGCGCCACACCCACACCCGGGGCGGATCTTCCCGGTCTCGTTGGCGACGTAGGTGTCCCACTTCGAAGGCGGCGTGCCCGCGTCGGCGTCGGAGGGCACGGTGACCGGTTCGCCCGCATCGAGCCCCGCGTCGGCCTCGGCGAGGCCTGCATCGAGTTCCGGCTCGGAGAGCCCGGCGTCAGCCTCGCTCACGCCCGCGTCGAAGCCCGGCATGACGAGGCAGCCGTTGCCGGTCAGGCGCGAGTCCATGGTGCCGCGGCCGTCGGTGGCGGCGTAGAACCACGGGCTCCAGCGGGCGCGGTAGCGGTTGACCTTGTCGAGCATGGCCTGCGGCACCGTGGTCTGACCCGGCGCGAGCACCACCACGAAGGCCACGCGCCAGCAGTTGCGCGCGTTCGGGTAGCCGGGGATGCGGGCGCCCATGGCGCGGACGATCTCGTCGGCCGCGATGTCGTGCCGCGTGAGGCCATTGACGGTCATCCCGCTGGAGGTGCGGCCCATGGCCACCGAGTCGACGCCCTTGCCGGGGTTGGTCGGGTCTTCGAGCACCATCATCGGGGCGACCTCGTTCACCCCGCGGAGCCCCATCAGGTACTGGTCGATCTGGCTGTACTTGCGCGCGCAGCCTTCGAAGCGGAACGAGCCGCCGCCCAGGTCGGTGATGCACTCGCCGTACATCACCGAGCGCGAGTCGGCGTTATGGCTGTAGTGCTGGTTGGGCGAGCCCATCTGCCCGTTGTCGCCGTCGCCTGAGTAGCCGCGCAGGAAGTGCTGCCGCCCGCGCCCATCGTTCTGATCGAACTCCACGCCCAGCAGCCAGTGGTGCCCGTACTCGTGGCCGAGCATCTCGATGCCGGTGAGGCTGGTGATGCCCGGGAGTTGGATGCCCAGCGAAGGCGCCCAGGCGGCGTCGGGGTCAGAGGGGAGCGCCTCCGGGCCCTGCCCTCCGAAGAGGCTCGTGGTGCGGCCCAGCGTGCCCATGAAGACGCACTGGCCCAGCTTGCTCGAGGTGTACGAGGTCATGGAGGGCGAGTTGGCGCGGCCGTAGCCCGTGCCGTCGGCGCGCACCGGCGAGCCCTGCCAGACGTTGTCCAGATCGGTGAGCGTCTCGGCCGCGGAGAAGGTGATCACCCCGTCGAACTCGTCGGCGAGCCCGCCCGCGCGCGCCGCGTTGAAGGCCGCCCGGCAGAACTGCTCCTGGTGGCTGGGGAAGATCGTCATGTTGTCCGTGCCGACCAGGCCGGTGAGCGCGCCCGTGGGGTCTTGCACCAGCACCACGTCGCCGTTGAACGACACCGACTGCGCGAGGGCAGCGACTGAGAGCGACAACACGAAGGCGGAGACGAGGCGAACCATGAAACCTCTGGCGGTGAAGGTTTCGGGCGTAGACCACAGGCACCGACACGGCTTCAAGTGGGCGTGGCCATTCCTGAATCGCTCTCGGCCGCTGAGAAATCCGCGGAGGCGAGAGTGAGGCTATATGGCGACCATGGGCAACCGAGGGCTGTTGATCTTCCTGCTGTGGGGCCTGAGCGCGTGCCCGCCGGTCAACGCCACGCCATGCAGTGACGACACGCAGTGCACCGCCGACCAGCGCTGCCGCCGCGGCGCGTGCGGGCCCATCTGCCTCGACGACACCGAGTGCGGAGACACGCAGGTCTGCCTGCCGGCCGGGACCTGCGGCGCCCGTCCCGAGTGCACGAAGGACACCGAGTGCGCCAACGGCTTCACCTGCAGCCAGGGCCGCTGCCAGTGCGAAGACGACAGCGCCTGCGCGGCGAACCAGCGCTGCATCACCGGCACCTGCCAGGCCCGCCCGCGCTGCACCGCCGACGCCGAGTGCCTGGGCACGGGGGCCCGCTGCGAGGTGACCCAGGGCATCTGCTTGCCGGTGTGCACCATGCCGCAAGACTGCGCGCCCACGCTCGATCCGCGCGTCGCCTTCGCGCTCTACACCTGCACCCAGGGCACCTGCACCCGGCGCTGCACCGCCGATCTCCAGTGCGGTGGGCAGGGGCTCATCTGCCGCAACGGGTTGTGCGCCAAGGCCGACTGCGCCCAGGCGACCGATTGCCCGCGCGGCCAGCTGTGCACCTCGGCGACGTTCGGGCGCTGCGAGGCGTACACCACGTGCGCCCAGACCTCCGAGTGCGCGCGCAACTTCGAGTGCCGCCGCTACCCCGACGCCCAGTGTCCGCCGGGCTTCGATTGCACGCAGAAGACCTGCCAGGAGCTGCAGCGCTGCCTCGCCGACGCCGACTGCATCACGGGCGTGCCCGGCACCATGGGCGCGACGATCAACGGCTACTGCGAAGAGGGGCACTGCCAGCCGAGCCCCACCTGCGTGGTGAACCAGCAGTGCACCGGCGGGACGACCTGCATCGCCGGGGTGTGCGTGCCCAGCGTGTGCCGCGGGCACCTCGAGTGTGGGGCCGGCCACGCCTGCATCGACGGCGCCTGCGTCAGCGCACCGCTGGCGGCCGACGTCGACCAGCTGCGCCTGACGCCCACCACCGGGTTCCTCATCGAGGGCGACTCGATGCAGCTGCACGTGCTCGCGTACCGCATCGACGGCACCAGCTACCCGATGGAGGCGGCGACCTTCGAGGTGAAAGACGCCGCGGGCCAGCCCTCGACGTCGGCCACCGTGAGCGCGGCGGGCGTGGTGAGCGCGGCCCTGGCCGGCGAGGTGCGCATTCGCGCCGGCGTGACGGGCAGCCTGGTGATGTCCAATGAGGCCCGGGTGAAGATCATTCCCCGGGTGATGATGGGGCGGCGGGTGGTGGTGACCGACGCCGCGACGGGTGCACCGCTGGCCAACGTCGCCGTGCGGGCCTGCCCCGGGGGCGACTGCAGCGCGCCCGTCGACGTGATGACCAGCGTGGACGGCACCGCCGTGTTCCCCCTGCTCGACGGCAGCGCCACGACCTTCACTGCGGCCGCCTCGGAGCTGCGCATCGACGGGCTGCCGCTGTACGAGCGCGCGTCGATCCTCACCACCACCGTGGCCGACGTCGCCCTGCCCCTGCGCGACAACCCGGTGCGCAGCGCGGCTGGCTTCAGCGCGTCGATCAGCTTCTCCGACGTGAGCACCGTGGGCACCTACTGGGCGGGCTTCGTCACTGCCTCGGCCTCCGACGTGCCGTCGCTCACCGCGCAGGGCCTGCTGGGCGAGAACTTCATGACCGAGGTGCCCGGGCTCAACCAGCAGGTGCCCATTCCCGGCGCGCTGGTGCTCTACACCTCGCCGGGCCTCGGCTTCCCCCAGGAGGTCAAGGCGCGCTCGCTCTCGTTCGCCCAGCCGGGCAGCTCGCGCTTCGTGCAGTCCTGGGCCGGCCGCGCGTACCTCGACTCGGCCCTCTCGCTGCGCTCGATCGACGTGCTCTCGTACCTCGGGGCCTTCGACTACGCGCAGGAGCGGGCGGTCGCCTTCAGCCCCCGCCCCAACGTGCCCGACAGCACCGACGTCGACGGCGATGGCCTGTGCAGCAACATGTCGAAGTGCCCGATGGGCTCCGAAGACGTGCCCGACTACGCGCGCTTCACCCAGCTCGCCTTCCAGCCCGGCCGGCCGCAGCGCCTGCGCACCGAGGTGGTGGTGCCCGGGGTGCCCTCGAACTTCGACACGGTCCTGGTGGCCTCGGCGCTCTTCGACGAGCGCGCGGGCATGTTGCCCACCGGCTTCGCCTCCAAGACCGCCGGCCAGCCGGGCAACGACGGCCTCAAGCAGGTCGACCCGATGACCGTGCGCGGCGGGCCGGCCTACAACGGCCTGGAGATCGCCACCCCGGGCATCTGGGCGCTAGCGGTCAACACCGCGGGCACCAATTTCACCGGGCGCCTGCTGCGTTCGCCGGTGCTCGGCTCGCGGGTGCTGGTCACACCCTTCCTCCCCTCACCGGCCATGTCGACCTTCACCCCGGGCAATCGCACCTTCAGCCCCGGGCAGCCCGCCTGGGCCTCGGTGTACGCGACGGGCGGCGAGCTGGGGCGGGTGAGCCTCACCGGCACTGACACTCGTCACGTGATCTATTTCGCGATGACCACGGGGCAGAACTCCATCGTCTGGCCCACTTCCCCCACCTCCCCCGGGCAGGATCCCGCCGCGCAGGCCATGACCAAGCTCGAGGTGGTCGCGGTCGATCTGGTGGCTGGCGTCAACATCGATCAGGTCTTCGAGGCCTCGGGGGTGACGCTCGCTTCGTGGTCGCAGGTGATCGACGGCTACTCGCGCCTCGACAGGTGAGCGCTTTGGCCTACACTCCCGCGCCGTGAGCTCAGAACCGATCATCGGTATCGACCTCGGCACGACGAACAGCTGCGCTGCCTACGTCGACGGGTACAAAGACGGTGTTCCGAACGTGAAGCTCATCCCCTACAAGGGCGGTGAGTACACGATTCCCTCGATCTTCGCGGTCGACGACAAGGGCAATGAGCTGATCGGCTACGAGGCCAAGCGCCAGTGGCAGTTGAACCCCAAGAACACCATCTACGGCAGCAAGCGCCTCGTGGGCCGCACCGCCACCTCCGACATCGTCGAGACGATGAAGAAGGTCGTGCAGTACGGGGTGAAGGCCTCGGCGGACAACAAAGAGGTCACCATCGAGGTGGCCAAGAAGGAGATGACGCTGCAGGAAGTCGCGGCGCGCATCCTCAACAAGATCCGCGACGTCGCCTCGAACCACCTGAAGATGGCGGTGAACAAGGCGGTGGTGACGGTGCCCGCCTACTTCAGCGATCGGCAGCGGCAGTCGGTGAAGGACGCCGGCAAGCTGATCGGCCTCGAGGTGGTGCGCATCATCAACGAGCCCACCTCGGCGGCCCTGGCCTACGGCGTGGGCAAGTCGCTCCACCAGAAGGTCTGCATCTACGACCTGGGCGGTGGCACCTTCGACGTCTCGATCATCGAGATCCGCAACCAGGTTTTCGAGGTGAAGGCCACCGGCGGCGACATCTTCCTGGGCGGCATCGACTTCGACAACGCGATGATCCACTACGTGTTGACCGAGTTCCAGGCGAAGACGGGCATCGACCTGTCGACCGACCCGGTCGCCATGCAGCGCATCAAGGATCTCGCCGAGCGCACGAAGATCGATCTCTCGTCGCGTGAAGAGGCGCCCTTCAACATCCCCTTCATCACCATGACCCCGCAGGGTCAGCCGCTGAACATCGAGATGAAGTTCAGCCGCAAGCTGCTCGAGAAGCTGACCTCCGAGCACGTGGATCGCACGCTGAAGATCGTCGCCAGGGTCCTGGTCGACTCCGGCCTGTCGACGCGCGATCTCGACGAGGTGATGCTGGTCGGTGGCCAGACCCGCATGCCGGCGGTGCAGGACCGGCTGACGAAGTTCTTCGGCAAGCCGCCCAGCAAGGGCGTGCACCCCGACGAGGCGGTGGCCATCGGCGCGGCGCTCTACGCCTTCTCGCTGACCGACAACACGAACCTCAAGCTGCAGTTGCTCGACGTCATCCCCATGAGCATCGGCATCGAGAAGGCCGACGCAAACACCCACGTCGTCTTCCCGCGCAACTCACCGATCCCCAACGCCAAGCAGATCACCGGCACCACCAGCGTGAACAACCAGACCGAGTTGATCATGCGCATCTGGCAGGGCGATCACGAGAAGGCGAACGAGAACGAGCAGCTCGGCGAGTTCACCTTCTCGGGCATTCGGGCCGGCCCGGCGGGCAGCGTGAAGGTGGAGATCACCTTCGACGTGAGCATCGAGGGCATCCTCACCATGACCGCCCGGGACGCCGACACCGGCAAGGACATGAAGACCACGGTGCGCGTCACCCAGAGCTGAAGCTCAGGGCGTCCAGCGCACCTTGCGGGTCGTCCACGAGTTGCCGCCCCGGCCGTCGCGCACCACGAAGGTAAAGTCGACGTCCCTGGCCTCGGTGGCCGCGGGGTCGGGCTTCCACTTGGCGTTGTGCCGCCCGGGCACGCCCACGAAGTCGGTGCCCCCCGTGTTGTAGGGGCTCATGGTGCCGCTGGTGGTCATCCAGGTGACCTTCCAGCTCTCCACCAGTTCGATGGGCTGGAGCGCCAGGCTGGAGACCAGGTAGGGCTCCTCGAGAGCGCTGAAGTCTTCGGGCAGCAGGGCCACCTCGTCCTTGCCCGAGACCTCCTTGACCTCGTCGGCCGGCCACGGGTCGCCCTTGAAGAGCAGGCCCGGCAGCACCGGGGTCACGTTCTGCTTCATGGTGGGGAAGAACTGGCAGCTGTAGACCATGAGCTTCTGGGCGTAGATCTTCTCGCCGGTGTCGGAGGCCGACAGCTCGAGCACCACGGGCACGCGGATGCCGCCCAGGCCCTTGAAGGTGTCCTGGTTGATCACCTCGAGCAGCAGCGGCGTGGCCAGGCCGTCGTCGAGGAACTGGATGCCCGGCGTCACGCGCAGCTTGAGCTCGCCGGCGGTGGTGGTGCCCTTGGAGAGCTCGACGAAGTCGCCCTCGTTGTTGCAGTCGCGGTCGCCGCGGCTCGCGCAGCCCAGCAGGCGGTAGTCGATGGACCGGCCGTTGCCCTGGGGGTCGGCCACCAGCGCGGTGAACTCCAGCGGCGTCGAGGCGTACTGGGCGAGCAACAGCTGGAACTGGGGAGGCAGGCTGATCGAGCCTCCGTCGACCGCCCCCGCGGCCGCGCCGATCAGCAGCCGGGCGTCACACCCGCGCATCAAGACCTCGGGCGGCTCGAAGCGCATGCCCAGCACGCGGAGGTCCTTCACCAACGTGGGGTCGTCCTGGCCGGTCACGCACGCGGCCGAGGCCCCGAGCACCAGCACTGCGAGGAAAAGAGGTTGAGCGCGCATCACAGGCTCGCCTTCAGGCCGATCACCGGGAGAATGGGAATGCCCGGCACTTCGAACTCCTGCCGGAAGCGGTAGTCGAAGAACGAGGCCTCGACGTTGGCCTGGTTGTAGACGTTCTGCACGTCCAGGTAGGCCGTCAGCGTCCACGTCTTGAAGAGGAAGTTCTTGTCGAGGCGGATGTCGAGCTGGTGGAAGTCCTTGATGCGCGACGCCCTCGCCGGCCCGAACTGACCCGAGTAGCCGTTCGAGTCGGCCTGGTAGATGTCGTAGTCGTGCATCAGCGCCGACTTGGGCCGGCCGGTCACGTAGCGGAACCGCGCGCCGATCTCGAAGCCGAAGGGCAGCTTGTAGCTGCCGACGATGGTGAGGATGTGCGTCTGGTCGAAGGTGCTGACCACGTAGTCGACGCCCGAGTCGACGACCCGCTCCTCGGAGCGGTTGAGCGTGTAGGCCACCCAGCCGAAGAAGTTCTTCGACACCTCGTGGCGGAGCATGACCTCCATGCCGTAGGCGCGGCCCAGGCCCCGGTTCGAGGAGCGCGTGGTGGTGATCGTTCCGTCGGGGTTGGTGATCGTCGTGCCTACGCCCACCACGTTCTCGAAGCGCCGGTTGTAGAAGCCGGTGACGTCGATGTTGATGAACTCGGTGATCTTCTGGGCCACGCCCAGGGAGGTCTGGAAGGCGCGCTCGTGGGTGAGGCTGGGCGTGCCGAACGGGGGCGGCTGCATGTCGGTGCCCGCGGGCGGCTGGGTGAAGAGGCCCACCGAGCCCTTGATCGCCGTGGAGTCGAACAACTGCACCCTCGCGTAGAGGCGCGGGTCGATGGCGTCGCGCACCTGCCCCGCGATGTACGCGTGGCTCACGCGCACGCCGGGGGTCGCCGAGAAGCGGCCAAAGGTGAAGTCGGCCTCGGTGTAGAGCGCGCCGTCGAAGGTGTTCACCAGCGCGTCGATCTGCTGCGTGCCGACCTTCGGGTCTGCGCCGGGGAAGCTCACGTACTGCACGCCCGAGAGGATCGGCAGTTCGGCCTTGCCCACCAGCGTCTTGCTGAAGACGTCGATGCCCGCGCGCAGCGTGAAGTAGTCGGTGACGTCGACCCCGAGGTCCGCGCGCACGCCCACGGTGTAGGCGTCGGCGCGCAGCGTGGCGGGTCCGAAGGAGACCTTGGCGAGATCGATGCCGCCGTAGGGCGTCAGCTTGAAGGTGGTGTTGCCGGTGCGGTAGTTCCAGCCGCCGATCAGCCGGTGGAAGGTGGTCTGCGAGTCGACGGTGACGTCGCGGTTGCGCCCGCCGCCGGTGGCCACCAGCTTGAGCGTGTCGTCGGAGCCGAAGGCGAAGAGCGAATACGACGACTGCCCGTCGCGCAGCTTCTCACCCTTCTTGCCGCCGATGTCGATGCGCACCTGGTAGTCCCAGTACGCGGGCAGCACGAGCAGCGAGCCACCCTGGGGATCCTTGGGCAGCACCAGCGGCAGCAGCGCGTCGATGTAGCTGCGCCGGGCCGCCGCGGCGACGGAGATGGTGTCGGTGATCGGCACCTCGACGAAGAGGCTGGCGTCGAGCAGGTCGACCTTGGCCACGCCATGCCAGGTGTCTGCCGCGCCGCGCCGGCTCGCCACGTCGACCACGCCACCGACCGCGCGGCCGTAGCGGGCGCCGAAGCCGCCGGGGAAGAAGTCGATGCGGTCGAGGAACTCGCCGTTGACGATCGAGGGGCCGCCGCCGAGATGGAAGAGGAGCGGGATCTCCACGCCGTCGAAGAACGTGAGCGTCTGGTTGGGGTTCGCGCCACGAACGATCAACTGGCCCAGGCCGAAGGGCGCGCGCGCCACGCCGGGGAAGTTCTGGATGACGCGGATCGGGTCGCCGAAGGTGCCGGGGATCTTCTGCACCTCGGCCCGCGAGAGCGTGCGGCGTACGACTTCTTTCTTCTCCTTCGTGTCGCGGACGACCGTCTGGTACCCGCTGACCTTGGGCATCACGTAGTACTTCACCTCTTTGGTCTCGTTGGCCTCCAGCGGCTCCCGGGTCTTGAAGACCTCGAAGTCGGCCGCGACGATACGCACCTCGCACACGCCGGCGGGCACCTCGATCTCGAAGTGGCCGGCCTCGCTCGAATAGGCCTCCTTTTCGGGGGCGTTGTCGCAGCGGACGATGGCGCCGGGCACGAAGCCACGGCTGCCACGGGCGTAGAGCGTGCCTTCGAGCTTCGCAGTCGCGCCGGCGTCGGGTGAGAGCAACGGCGCGCCTTCCACACCCGCGTCCTCCGGCACCTTCAGGACGAAGTTGTAGACGTACTCAACCTGGACAGGGGCCGGGGTAAAGTCGACCTCCGCGGGGGTAAAAACAAACTGCTTCACCGCGGCCGAGGCGGCCTCATCGAACCCCTCACCTGCCGGCCCCGTCACCACGGCCTCGCTCACCAGGCCGTCAGCGCCGATGGTGATCATCAGCTTCACCGAGGCGGCGAGGCCCCTTTTCTGAGCATCTGCGGGGTATTGCGCTTCGACGAAGGTCAGCAGCGCGGGCGCCCTGGTGAGCACCGGCACGTGGATGCCGGCGTCGACGAGCTGCCTGCGAACCGTCTCTTCGAAGGCAAACGCGGGCGCGGCGACGAGTGCGCCAAGCAACGCAACGAAGCCAACGCGACTCACGTGGGCTCGAAAGTATCCAGGGGTGAGTCGAAACCAAACCATGTGGCGCGCGCCTAAGTGTCGAGAAGCTGACGCGCCATGCGGTGGCACGCTCGCTGCTCTGTAACCCGGCACACGGGAGGGAGCACCATGAAGAACAGCAAAATGCAGGGTCGTCGTCCGATGCCCAAGATGAGGACGAAGATGAAGGTGGCGATCGAGCCCCACACGATGACGGTAGGCGACTTGATCGCCGCGGCCTTCGAGGCGCTGGGAAACGATCAGGCGGCGGTGATGCGCGTGTTGGGCTCGCAGCGGCTGGGCGAGCGCGTCGGGCGCAAGCTGGTCTTCATCTAAGCGGGCTGTGGTAGGTCGGGCGCATGGCGCTCGATCCGAAGCTGCTCGAGATTCTCGCGTGCCCCGAAGACAAGGGCCCGCTGCTGTACTTCGCGTCGAGTCATTTCCTCTACAACCCGCGCCTGAAGCGGAAGTACCGGATCGATGACGACGTGCCCCAGATGCTCATCGACGAAGCGACGGCGGTCGACGCCGCGGAGCATGCGTTGCTCCTCGCCCAGGCGCTCCGCGACGGCCTGAAGCCGAACTTCTGAGATGATCGACACCCATTGCCACCTCGACGTGGCGCGCTTCGAGCCCGACCGCGCCGAGGTGCTCTCGCGCGCGTGGGCTGCCGGGGTGACCGGCCTCGTCATTCCCGCCATCGGCCCCGACGCCTGGGAGCCGCTGCTCGGGTGGCCCGGCCGCGATGCCCGCGTGCAGGTGGGGCTGGGCATTCACCCCCAGGCGCTGCCCTCGTTACCCGAGGCCGATGACGAGCGACACCTCGCGACCCTCGACGCCCTGCTCTCTGTGGGGGGCGCGATCGCCGTGGGCGAATGTGGGCTCGATGGGCCCAGCGAGGCCGGCGCGCCCATGGAGCGGCAGCTGCGCGTCTTCCACGCCCACGTCGAGCTGGCGAAGAAGCACGGCCTGCCGTTGCTGGTGCACTGCTTTCACGCCCAGCCGCACCTGCAGCGCTACCTCAAGCAGTACCCCATTCCCCCCGCGGGGCTGCTGATGCACAGCTACTCGGGCTCGGCCGACCTGACGCCGTTCTACGCGAAGGCGGGCTGTCACTTTTCCTTCGCCGGCCCGGTGAGCTTCAAGGAGGCCCGGCGGCCCCTCGAGGCCCTCAAGGTGGTGCCCCTCGACCGCCTGATGGCCGAGACCGACGCGCCCGACCAACCGCCCCACCCGCACCGAGGCGAACGCAACGAGCCGGCCTACCTGCCCCTGGTGATCGACGCCATGGCCACGGCCCTGGGGGCGGAACTGCGAGAACGGACGGCAGAGAATGCGCGGCGCTTCTTCCGGTGTGGCTTCGGCTTGCGCTAGAGGTCCCGCATGGAGCAGCTCGAGAACCCGCCGGTCGATGCCCCCGCCCCCGTCAGCGAACCCGAGAAGCCCTTCCGGCTCCATCGGCGGTTCGATCGCACCGGGCGGTTGATCGGCGACGCCGGCATGAAGCGGCTCCAGGGCGCGCGGGTGGCGGTCTTCGGGCTCGGTGGCGTGGGCAGCTACGCGGTCGAAGGCCTGGTGCGCAGCGGCATCGGCCACCTCACGCTCGTCGACTTCGACGTGGTGTGCGTGACCAACTCCAACCGCCAGCTGCACGCCACCGTGAGCACCGTCGGCAAGGCCAAGGCCGAGCTGATGGCCCAGCGCTGCAAGAGCATCAACCCCGACGTCTCGGTCACCCCGGTCATCGACTTCTATCGGGAAGAGGTGTCGGACCAGATGTTCGCGGAGAAGTACGACTACGTGGTCGACGCGATCGACAACATCAAGGCGAAGCTGCACCTGCTCAACGCGTGCGTGCAGCGCGGCATCCCCGTCGTCAGCTCCATGGGCGCGGCCGGCCGCCTCGACCCCACGTACCTGCGCGTGGACGACCTGTGCGAGACGCACATGGACCCCTTCGCCAAGGACGTCCGCAAGCTGCTCAAGCGCAAGTACGGCATCGACACCAACAAGCCCACGGGCATCACCGCGGTCTTCTCCATCGAGCCCCGGCGCCAGCCCTTCGACCTCGTGTACGACGAGGCCCACGGCGGCTTCATGTGCGTGTGCCCGCACGGAGAGAACGAGTTCCACTCGTGTGAGCACCGAACCCAGATCGACGGCTCGGTGGCCTTCGTGACGTCGATCTTCGGCATGCAGATCGCCGGGGTGGTCGTGCGCCGCATCGCCCAGGGGCGCTGAGGCGGAGCAGGCGTCTCACTTGAGCGCCTGCGGGGCCCACGGCTTTTGCATCAGCGCACGCAAGGTGGCCGTCCCGGTGTCGACCTCGAGGACCAGCGGCCCCACCGAGCCCGCGAACTCGACGAGCGCGTGCACCTCGCGGCCTACGGCGACCGCGGGGCGGGCCAGCGCGAGGACGGGCTCCGGGGCCTCGGGGTTCCAGGTCTTCACCAACTCCGGCGTGTCGTAGAGGCGCGCGTGCGTCACCTGGCAGAGGGCCTCGAGCGTTCGTTTCGGGGCCTCGAGACACGCGTCGGCGGCGGCGATGATCGACGCCTCCAGGCCGCTCGAGGTCTCGCAGGCCACCCACGCGTCACCTTGCACGAAGAGCGGCGTGAGGATCAGCGGGCGCATCATGCCGTGGCCGTGCTCGACCCAGGCCACGGGGCCGAAGTCCTGCACCACCAGCACGTAGTTCGGGGCCTCGAGCACGTCGCCGAGGTGCGCCATGAGGCTGGAGGCGGCGTTGATGCCCCACCTCGTGGCGATCTGCTTCAGGGGCCGGCTGTACCTCGCCAGTCGAGCGCTCGGGACGGCGCACGCGACGTGGGGGACCGAGACGGTCTCTGCGCTGGGCGAGCCAGCGAGCACTCGCAGCTGCCCTCGCGGGGGAAGGACGTCGATCACGCCCCGAGTCTCCCGCGCTCGACCTTCCCCGTCAGCGTTCATCTTCGGGAACGAGGGGGTTGCGGCTACGGTGCCCGCCTCGTGGCGCTCGCGGTCTTTCTCCTCACCTACGTCTTCCTGGCGGGCTTCAAGATCCCCGGCATCAAGCTCGATCGCACCGGCGCGGCCCTGGTCGGCGCGGCGGCGATGGTGGCCCTGGGCATCATTCGCCCCACCGAGATCGCCGAGTCGATCGACCTCGACACCCTCGTGCTGCTGCTGGGCATGATGCTGATGTCGGCCTACCTGACGCGCGCGTCATTCTTCCACGCCACCGCGTTCTACGTGCTGCGCCACTCGAAGACCCCGCGCGGGCTGTTGCTGGCGATCGTGTTGATCAGCGGCGGGCTCTCGGCGTTCCTCGTCAACGACACCGTCTGCCTGATGCTCACCCCGCTGGTGGTGATGCTGGTGAAGAGCGCCGATCTCCCGCCCCTGCCCTATCTGCTGGGCCTGTGCATGGCCTCGAATGCGGGCTCGGCCGCGACCTTCACCGGCAACCCGCAGAACATGATCATCGGCGTGGCCTCGAAGCTGCCGTACGGGCAGTTCCTCGGGTTCATGGCCCTGCCGGCGCTGGTCTCGATGGCCATCGTCTACGGGGTCCTGCTCTTCGCCTTCAGGAAGGAATTGCCACGGCGCTCGATCCATCCCGAGGGCGCGCCTCCGCAGGTCGATCGCCGGTTGCTCACCCTGTGCGTGATCGCCCTTGCGGGGGTGTTGATCGCCTTCTTCACCGGCCTCTCCATGGCCTGGAGCGCGCTGGTGGGCGCCGCGGTGGTGATGCTCGTCGCCGGCGTCGACCCCGAGGAGCAGTACCGCAAGGTCGACTACGGGCTGCTGCTCTTCTTCGCCTGTCTCTTCATCGTGGTGCACGGGGTGAACAAGGAGGGCTGGGCCGTGGCCATGCGCGAACTCTTCGCGCCGCTGATGCACGGCAGCGCGCTCCAGGAGACGTTCGGCTTCACCACGCTCACCCTGGTGGCCTCGAACGTGTTCTCCAACGTGCCCTTCGTGATGCTCGCGCGCACCTGGGTGCCGGCCATGCACGACCCGCAGCTGGGCTGGCAGGTGCTCGCGCTGGCCTCGACCCTCGCGGGGAACCTCACGCTCATCGGCTCGGTGGCGAACCTCATCGTCTTCGAAGGCGCGAAGGACACCGTCAAGGTGACCTTCTGGCAGTACCTGCGCGTCGGATTGCCCGCGACGCTGCTCTCGTTGGTGGCCGGGCTCGGCGTGCTGCTCGCCGAGCGGGCCCTCTTCAACTGACCTTGAACTGGGGGTGCGCGCGCACCGTCAGCTCGAGCTCGCTGGTGAGCGGCCCGCCGTGGGGCCCCGGCGCGGAAGAGCGCTGCCAGCGATCGAGCCAGCGCTGCCCCAGCGGCTGCTGCACCAGGCCCGAAGCGCTCGCGGCGACCGTGGTCTCGCCCTTGGTGCCCGTCGACAGGCCGTGACCGACGTAGAAGCCGGCGAGCAGCAGCGAGACGCGCGTCGGCGTGGCGGCGCTGTAGGTCGCCAGCAGCCCACCCTCGCGGGGCGTCCGCGAGCGGATCTCGCGGAGGAAATCGACCGTCCACATGGTGGGGTTCGAGTCGGGGCTGAAGGGGTCGAAGAACACGATGTCGAACTGACCGTCGAGCTCGTTGACCAGCTTCACCGCGTCGCCTTCGAGCACGCGCCACGAGAGGCTCGGCGAGTCCCAGCGGCCCTCGGAGAGCACCGCTTCCACGGCATGCTTCCACGGCTGGAGGAAGGGGAAGCCCTCCGGGTCGGCGATGGCCAGCCGCAGCGGGGCGAGGTCGATCTCCAGGCTGACGATCTCCAGCGGTCGGCGGCGCGCGTCACCCATCTTCTCGGCGCGCGTCAGGGCGGCCACGGCGTTGGTCGCCGCGCCCAGGCCCACGTCGAGCACGCGCAGCGGGTCTTCGGAGGCCACCGTCAGCTTCTTCTCGAGCTCGAGCTGGTCGACGTAGAGGCGGTTGGCCTCCTCCCAGGGGCCGACGGGGTGCATGATCTCGCCGTGCCCCGTGTGCCGCACCGCGCGGAACCCGCCGCGGGTGGTGACCAACTCGAAGACGCCTTCCTTCGCGCCGGTCGAGCGGTAGAGCCCCTTCTTCGGGGCGAGCAGCTCGCGCAGGGTCGCGTATTCCGCCGCCCAGCGCCCCTCGAGGATCGCGTTGCGCATGCGGCGCATGAGCGCCTGGTAGTGCCACAGGTTGTGGATCGAGATGAGCCGCGACGAGAGGTGGTGGTTGCCGTGCGCGAGGTGCCGCAGGTAGCTGCGCGTGTAGCGCTTGCACACCGGGCACTCGCAGGTCGCGTCGAGCGGCTCGTCAGCCAGCCGGTACTCGTTGCGGCTGATGCGGATCTGCCCCTCGAACGTGTACGCGTAGCCCTGCTGCGCCATCTTCGGCGGCACGATGCAGTCGAACATGTCGACGCCCGCGTTGACCGCCTCGACGAGGTCGATCGGCGTGCCGACACCCATCAGGTAGCGCGGCCGATCGCTCGGCAGCAGCTTCGCGGTGTGCTCGGTCATCGAGTACAGGAGCTCGCGCGACTCGCCGACCGCCAGGCCGCCGATGGCGAAGCCGTCGAAGGGGTGCTGGGTGAGGAAGCCCGCGCTCGCCGTGCGCAGTTCGGGGAAGACGCCGCCCTGCACGATGGCGAAGACCGCCTGCCCCGTGTCCTTCGCGTCGCGCGCCGCCAGCGAACGCAGCGCCCAGCGGTGGGTGCGCTCCATGGCCTCGCGGGTCTCCTTCTCGGGCGAGGTCGACGGGAGACACACGTCGAGCACCATCATGATGTCCGAGCCGATGGCCTGCTGCGTCTCGATGCTCGTCTCGGGTGAGAGCATGTGCGCGTGGTTGTCGTAGGGACTGCGGAACTGGGCGCCCTTCTCGGTGATCTCGCGCGCGCCGGGCAGGCTGAAGATCTGGAAGCCGCCCGAATCCGTGAGCACGCCGCCGCCCCACTCCATGTAGCGGTGCACGTCGCCGAAGTGCTTGAAGACCTCGACGCCCGGGCGCAGCAGCAGGTGGTAGGTGTTCGAGAGGCAGATCGTCGCCCCGGAGTCGCGCACCTCGTCCATCGTCAGGCCGCGCACGTGGGCGTGGGTCGCCACGGGCATGAAGGTGGGCAGCAACGTCTGGCCCCGGCGGGTGTGCAGCACGCCGGCACGCGCCCCGGAGGGGGCGGTGGCCAGCAACTCGTAGCGGATCGGCGAACGCATCGTGGCGCGCCTCTACTACAGGCCACAAACGGGAGGGCCCGGTCGTTCGGAGGTACGCTGCACCCCATGTTGGATTCCCGAAACCGCGCCGAAGTCTCGAGCCGCATCACGGCCCCCGATGCCTGGGACGCAGGGCTCCACGCCGAGAGCGAGGCCGGCCCCATCGACGTGGGCCTCTGCGTCGAGCCGCGCGCCGTGGGCCTGATGATCGACGCCCCCGGCATCGGCCGGCTCAAGGTGGCCTTCGACGTCAGCGCCGACGGCACCACCCGCCTCTCGCGGGCCACCCGGAACGCGACGGTCATCGCGGTCGACGAGGCCAGGGTGCTCCAGCTCGAGGGCGAGCTCGACCGGCTCCGCCGCACCTCCACCGCGGTCCAGTCCCAGCTCGATGCGCAGGTCGGCCACCTGACCACCGAGCGCGACGAGGCCCGCGATCGCGCGGCCATCCTCTCGGAGGAAGGCAAGGAGCTTGCCCTCGTCGCCCGGGAAGCCGAGCAGGGGCTGAGCTCGGCGAGCGCTGCGCTCCAGGTAGAAAGAGACGCGCGCCTCGCCACGCTCGCCGAGCGCGAGAAGGCCCGCGCGGAGCTCGACCGCTTCCGGGAAGAACTCGAAGGCGGCAGCGCCACCCTCGCCCGCGAGCTCGCCGAGTCCCGCGTCGCCCGTGACGCGGCCGCGCAGGCCCTCGAAGTGATGCGGGCCCGGCTCGCCGACCTCGAGGCCCAGGTGGCCGAAGCGAAGGAGGAGACCGAGACCCGGGACCTGGCGCTGGGGACCGAGCGGGACGAGCGGCAGCGCCTCGAGACCGCGCTGGCGTCGGTCCGCGCCGAACTCGGGGCGTCTGCACCGGCCGCCGACCTCGAGGCCGCCCGGGCGACCGTCGGGGCGCTCGAGGCGGAGCTCACGACGGCCCGCGAGGCGCTCGCGTCGGCGGTGCCCGCGACGGAGCTCGATGCGGCCCGGGCCCAGCTCGCTGCCTCCGTGCCGGCGACGGAGCTGGAGGCCGCGCAGCAGGCCATCGCCGCGCTCGAGGCGGCGCTCGCCTCGGCGGCGCCCGCGACGGAGCTCGACGCGGCCCAGGCGCAGCTCTCGGCCGCCATGGCCGCCACGGCCACGCTGGAGGCAGAGCTGGCGACCGCGCGCGAGGCGCTCAACGCCGCGGTGTCTGCTGAGACCTTCGAGGCGATCCGCGCTCACGCCGCCGCGCTGGAGGCCCAGCTCGCCGCGTCCGTCCCCGCGTCCGAGTTCGAGACCGCCCAGGGCACCATCGCCAGCCTCGAGGCGGCCCTCGCCGCCGCGGGCGCACCGGGCGAGGCCGACGCCGCGCGCGCGCGACTCACGTCGCTCCAGGCCGAGCTCGCCAGCCGCGAGGAGTCCGTCAGCATGGCCGTCGCCCGCGGTGATGCCCTGCAGGCCGAGCTCGCGGCATCCGAGGAGCGCCTGAACGCAGAGGCCGTTGCCACCCGCGAGGCCCGCGAGATCGCCCTCAAGCTGAAGACCCAGTCCGACAAGCTCCTCCTCGAGCGTGACGAGGCCCGTGCCGTCGCCCGCCAGCTCCACCAGAAGATGGCCGGCACCAGGAGCGGCGAAGCGCTCACCGACCCCATGACCCCCAAGACGAAGGGACCCTGACTTGCGCCTGATCCTCACCACCACCCTGCTCCTGTCTGCGCTGGCCCACGCCGAAGACTTCGCGGCCTGGGAGGAGCGCTACCAGTTCGACTGCAACGGCCCCTTCGAGCACTTCTCGCCCGCCGACGTGAAGGAGCGCGCTGGTTGGCGCTTCGAGCACACCGGAGGCACGGTGAAGGTCCGCCGCAGCACGCCCCGGGCCGCGAAGAAGCCGACCCTCGGGCTCCTCTCGGGCATCAAGGACCTCGAGCCCGAGACGAAGGCCATGGTCGACACTTTCCTCGCCGCCTTCGAGAAGGCCGACGTCGACGCGATCGTCATCGGCGGCGACACCAGCTCCGAGCCCGAGGGCCTCGACCAGATCCTCGAGTACCTCGGCAAGGCGACCAACCGCCCGCTGCTGATCATCGCCGGGAACATGGAGCGCGGCGCGGCGCTCAACTACGCGATCCTCAAGCAGCGCAAGGCCGGTGCCCTGCACCTCCTCAACCTCGACGTGATCCGCCGCTACGACGGCGATGGGGTCGACTTGATCGGCCTCGGCGGCTACCACGACAAGGCCTACCTGCACCTCGCCGGCGGCTGCATCTACAAGGACAAGGACGTGGACGCCCTCGAGCGCGCGGCCGCGGCAGCCGACGACGCGGTGGTGCTGCTCTCGCACGGCCCGCCGCGCCAGAAGGGCCAGCAGGCGCTCGACTACGTGCCCGGCGCCGACAACGTGGGCGATCCCCGGCTCGCCGCCCTGCTTCAGAAGGCGAAGATCTCCTTCGGCATTCACGGCCACATCCTCGAGGCCGGGGCGCGGGGTACCGACGTCGGTGGCAAGCCGCTGCCGCCGAAGAAGCTGCACCCCGCGCTCTTCGTGGACCAGGGCACCGCCAACCCGCTGCCGTGGAAGCTCAACGACGGAACCACCGCCTACGGCCTCGCGGCGCTCCTCACCGTCGACGGCAAGAAGGCCTCGTACGAAGTGCTCCGGGGTGCCAAACCGCAGAACCCATGAAGCGCCCTGCCCTCCTCCTCCTCCTCGCGCTCTGCGCCTGCGCAGGAACCCCCACGCCCGCCGCTGACGGCGGCCTCACGCCGACGGCCCAGCAAGAATGGGTCGCCGCGCACCACGCGGTCCGGGCCGCGGCGATGCCTGCCCCCAGCCCCGCGCTTCCCGAGGTGCATTGGAGCGACAGCGCCGCCTCGCTCGCCGCCGACTGGGCCGCCCGGTGCGACTTCACCCATCGCGACCCGAACTCCCTGGGCGAGAACCTGTTCGCCTCGACGAGCGCCAAGACCCCGCGCGTGCTCGTCGAGGGCTGGGCCGCCGAGCAGGCGAACTACACCTACCTGACCAACACCTGCGCCGCGGGCAAGGTCTGCGGACACTACACGCAGCTCGTCTGGCGCCAGAGCGTCGGCATCGGCTGCGTCACCCAGCCCTGCACCACCAACAGTCCCTTCGGTGGCGGTGGTTGGTTCTTCACCGTCTGTGACTACGATCCCGCCGGCAACTACACCGGCCAGAGCCCCTACTGACATGTTCGCCTCCCGTTATGGCCCCTGGGCCGTCGTCGCCGGTGCGTCCGAGGGCATGGGCGCCGAGTTTGCCCGCCAACTCTCTGCCCGCGGGCTCAAGGTCGTGCTCATCGCCCGGCGCGAGCAGGTCTTGACCGAGCTCGCCCGCACGCTGCCCGGCGAGACCCGCTGCCTGGCCCTCGATCTCGCCCAACCCGACGCGGCCGCGCAGATCGCCGCCGCCACCGCCGAACTCGACGTGGGCCTCCTCGTCTACAACGCGGCCCTCTCGCCCATCGGGCCCTTCGCCGAGCAGAGCCTCGAGGAGAACCTGCGGGCGCTCGACGTGAACGTGCGGACCCCCACCGCGCTCGCGCACCACTTCGTGCCCCGGCTGATCAAGCGCGGCCGCGGAGGACTGGTGTTGCTCTCGTCGCTCACCGCGTTCCAGGGCTCGCCCTTCGTGGCCACCTACGGCGCGACCAAGTCGTACAACCTCGCGCTGGCCGAGGGCCTGTGGGCCGAACTGCGCGGCACGGGGGTCGACGTGCTCTCGGTGTGCGCGGGCGCGACGGCCACCCCCAACCTGCTCAAGGCCATCACCAAGCCGCCTCCCGGCATGCAGCAACCGGCCGAGGTGGTGCGCGAGGCGCTCGACGGCCTGGCGCGGGGGCCGGTGCTCATTCCGGGCGCGTTCAACCGCTTCGCGTCGTTCTTCATGCGGCGCGTGCTCAGCCGCCGTACCACCATCCAGATCATGGGCGACCAGACCCGAAAGTTGCAGCTCCCATCATGATTCGAGAAACCCTCGCCGCGCTGATCCTCTCGGCTGGCACCGACTACACGAAGGTGGAAGAGACCGACGGGGTACTCATCGAGTCGCGCCCCGTCACGGGCTCGAATGTCGTCGAGTTGAAGCTCACCACCACCACCACGAAGACCCCGGGCTCGCTGTGCGACGCGGCCTTCGGGGAAGGCAAGTTCGACGCCGAGGAGCCCGACCTCAAGTCGCGGAAGATCCTCTCGGAGTCGGCCGACGAGCGCGTGACCTACGATCAGATCTCGCCGCCGGTCGTCGCCAACAGGGACTACGCGGTGCGCGCCAAGCGCCTTCGCACCAGCGACGACCTGTGCGTGATGACCTTCGAGGGAGCCAACGAGGTGGCGCCGCCCCGCCCTGACGGCTGGGTGCGCATCACCAAGCTCAAGGGCGAGTGGCGCTTCGAGCGCGGCCCCGACGGCCGCACGAAGATCACCTACGTCGTGTTCAGCGATCCGGCCGGCTCCATCCCCGCCTTCATGGTCGAAGGGAGCCGCCGGAAGATCGCCGTGCGCTGGATGAAGATGATCATCAGCCGCGGCAAGGACTGAGCCTCAGAGCCCGTCGTCGGGCTCCTCGCCCTTCTTGGCCGGCGCTGCAGCAGGCGCCGCCGCGGGCGCCGGAGCAGGGGCCGGGGGCTTCTTCGCCTCGGGCTTCGGCTCTTCCTTCTTCTCGGGAGCCGGCGCGGCCACCGGGGCCGGAGTCGCGGCCGGCGGCGGGGCCTTGGTGCTGCCGCCCTTGGCGTCGGGAGCGGGGGCCGGCGGACCGTTGCCCTTGGCGTCGGTCTTGTTCTTCTGGAACTCCGCTTCCTTCAGCTTGCGCTCTTCCTCGGCGGCGGCGGCCTCCATCTTCTTCATCTCCGCCTCCATCTTCGCGGCCTCCTCGGCGATGCGCTTGTCCTCCTCGCGCTTGGCGATCACCGCCTCCTGCTCGGAGATGAGGGTGTGCACCGGGTGGTCCATGCCCACGCCGGCCTCGCCCTTGCGCGCGAGGTAGGTCTTGAACAGGGTGATCGCCTTCTCGGGGTCGCCCTTGAGGCCGATGATGATGCCGCGGTTCAGGTACAGCTCGGGCATGTCGCCGTTGAGCTTCTGCACCTCGTCGTAGGTGGCCATGGCCTTGTCGAGCTGGCCCATGCCCTTGTAGGCGACGCCCAGGTTGAGCAGCGCGTCGGCGTTCTTGCCGTTCGCCTGGAGAATGCGACGCAGGTGCTCCTCGGCGCCCTGGTAGTCCTCCTGCGCGAAGGCCATGCGGCACAGCTGGTAGTGGGCGGGGAGGAAGTCAGGCCGCGACTCGACGGCCTTCTTGAACTGGCTGCGGGCCTTGGCCGGTTCCTTCTCGGCGAGGTTGATGAGGCCCAGCGTGTACGAGACTTCGGGGTCCGAGTCGTCGAGCTTGCTCGCGCGCAGCGCGATGAGCCGCGCCAGCGAGTACTGCTTCTGCTCGTAGTAGACCTGCATCATCGTCTTGTAGGCCTGCAGCGTCTTGGGGTCGCGGAACAGGGCCTCGCGCGACAGCTCGACGGCCTTGTCGAGGTCGCCCTTGCGGCGGCTGATCTCGGCCAGGCGCGCGCGGCTGCCGGCGTCGTCGGGGTAGTTGTTGAGGATGTCGGTGTAGATGCGCACCGCGCCCGCTTCGTCGCCGTTGTTCTGGGCGATGACCGCGAGGTTCTCGGCAGCCTGGCGCAGCGTGGGCTTCTTGGAGAGCGCCTCCTTGTAGAGCGAGACCGCTTCCTTGGTCTTGCCCTGGCGGTCGGCCAACACGCCCAGGTTGAAGGTGGCCTCGGCGAGGTTCGAGTCGGCGTCGACGGCCGCGCGGAAGCGCTTCTCGAGCGTGGCGTAGTCGACCGTCTTTGCCTTCTTCTGCGTCTCGTAGAGCTTCAGGGCGTCGTCGAAGATCAACTTCGCCTTGTTGGAGATCTGCGGGACGACCTCGGTCTGCGCGGTGCCGTCCTTGTTGGCGACGACGCGGGGGCCCTGCACGGTGTCCCGGCCGCCCGACGTGCCGGTGGTGACGCAGCCGGTGAGCGCCAGGCTGGTACCCACGGCCGCACTGAGAATGAGCTTTCGCATCGTGTGTCCTTCGAGTCCGGCGCGGCTCACAGGCTGTCCTCCGGCTCATCGTTCGCGTCTTTGCCCTTCGGCGTCGGAGCGGGCGCGGGGTCGGCCTGCTTCTTCTTCGGCTCGGGCGGGGGCTGCTTGGGCTGGGGGGTGTTCGTCGGGGGCGGGTTGTTCTTCGCCACCGGGGGGCCCGTGAGGTCCATCTCCGGCATGGTGTCGGCCACGTCACGGGAACCGACCTCGCGCGCGTTGTTGCGCATCTCCTGCGAGCGCTCGGGCGAGATCGTGGGCACCGACTGGATGGAGGTCAGCACGTCGCCACCGATGGCCGTCACCTTCTCCGACGCCATCTTCAGCTCCATCACGTCTTCGCGCATCTTGGGGAACGCGTCGGGGCGGTACTTGTTGCGCAGCATCTCGAGGGCCGCGACGGTGCACGGGTTGAACACGTCGAGTTCCTGGCTCTTCTGCACCACGGCAGTGAAGGCCTCGGCGGCGTTCTTCTTCACCGGGTCGGCCTGCTGCTCGAACTGCGGCCGCAGCTCGATGAGCAGTTCCTCGGGCAGGCCCTTGGGCACGGGGAAGTTGATGAGCTGCTCGGCCAGCTGATCGTAGGCGAGCCCGATCTTGTGCAGCGCGCAGATGGCCGGGTCGGCCGACTTGAAGGCCACCGTCTTGGTGTAGGTCTTCTGGATCTCCTGGAGCGCGTTGCTCTTGCTGGTGATGGAGCCCTTGAGCTCGCCGATGTTCTGGAGCTTCGACCAGCGCAGCTTCATCGCGTTGTACTTCTTCCAGTCGTCTTCGTTGGCCACGAAGGAGGCGCGGGCCACGGCGTCGAGCGCGGTGATCTCCAGGGCCTCGCGCTGCTTCTTGCCGAGCTTCTCGTAGAAGTCGGTGATGCGCAGGAACACCCCGTGGGCCAGCTTCGTGTTCTTCAGCTTCTCCTCGTAGATGGTGGCGATGCGCCCCTCGGCGGTGAGCACCTTGTTGGGGTCCTTGATGTACTTGCGCTCGTAGTCCTCGAGGCCCTTGGTCGCCTTGCCCCAGGCCGCCATCTTCTCGTAGAGGTCGAGGATCGACTTCTCCACGGCCTCGGCGTCCTTGGAGGTCGGCCACAGCTCGAGGTACTTCTCGCGGTTCTTGAGCGCCTTGGTGTAGGTGCCCAGGCCTTCGCGGAAGACGCCGGCATTGAACAGCGCGTCCTGCGCCTTCTGCTCTTCCCAGACCTGCTCCGCGTCGGGCCGCTTGGTGTCGGCGCCCTTCTTGGGGGCCGGCGCCTTGCCCTTCTTCGCGCCGCCACGGCCCTTCTCGTAGTTGGTCGCGTAGAGCTCGTAATAGCCGGCCGCGGGGTCGAAGTCGGCGATGGCCTCGTAGCCCTCGGCGAGCGCGTACACGTCTTGCGGCACGTAGCCCGACCGGGGGTGCTTCACGATGAGCTGCTTGCGCACCTCGATCGCGCGGTTGAGCATCTTCGCGTTGAAGAAGTCGATGGCCGCGTTGTGCAGCGCCTTGTCCGCGAGCTCCGACTTGGGCCACTCGGTGACGAAGGTCATGTAGGCCTCGGCGGCCTTCGCGTAGTCCTTCTTCGCCTCGAGCTGGTTGATGAGCTTGAAGCTCGACTGCTCGATCAGCTTGGCGAGGTCGGCCTTGAACTGGCCGGTGGCGAGCTTCTCCTCGGCGTAGAACTTCCGCGCCCACTCGTTGACCTTCGACCAGTCACCGATGAGGTTGTACGAGTCGAGCACCAGGTTGGCGGCGACTTCGCCGGCCTTGGAGCCGTCCTCGAACTTGTAGTCGGGGTACTTGAGGGCGATGTCCGAGAGCCGCGCGACCGCCTCGTCGAGGTGGTTGTAGTCGTAATAGATGCGGGCGGCCTTGTAGGCGATCTCGACCTTTTTCTCGCCCTTCTCGATGTACTTCAGGTAGTTGTTGCAGGCGTCGAGCAGGTTCTGCTTCGAGGCGGGAATGGTCAGCTTCTTGTTCGGGTCGGTGACCGGCTCGGGCTTGATCTTCCCGTCGGCCTCGTCCTTCTTGACGACCTCGGTCCACGCCAGGATCGCGTTGTACGACGCGTTGGTCATGTACTTGCCCGGCTTGGCGTCGCCGCCCTTCTTCACCTTCTCGACGTCCACCCCGAACACCGTCGTGTACTCACCGGCGGCCTTCTCGTACTTGTTGAGGTTGTCGTTGAGGAGCTCGGCCCAGAAGAAGCGCAGGTCGTAGGCCTTGGGGCTCTGGGGGAAGAGCGTGAGGTAGTCAGCGTAGACGGCGTTGGCGAACTCGAAGGTCTGCTCGTCGCGCGTCTTGCGGCCTTCGTTGTGCCAGTCGACGGCCAGCTTGGAGATGGTGCGCTCCGAGAGCTCGCGCGCCTCGTCGAGGGCCTTCTTGTCCTTGTCCTCGAGCTTGGGGTTGCCCTTGAGGACGTCGTCCATGATCTTCACGAGCCGGCGCACCTGCTGCACCGTCATCTGCTTGTTGCCCGCGCGCATGACGCAGTCGACGATGCGGGACTGGAAGCCCGGGGCCTCGGGCGAGGTCGGGCGCTCCTTGATCAACATGTCGTAGGCGAGCGCGGCTTCCTTGTCCTTGCCGTCTTCGTAGAAGAGGCCGGCGAGCTGCTTGAGCATCAGCCGCAGCTCGTCAGGGGTGTCGCAGAGCTTGTTGAACTTCTCCTTCGCTTCCCCGGGGCCACCACCGCCGCGCGAGTAGGCGCGCACGTAGTCGGTGCGGGCTTCCTTCGCGAGACCGGAACGGGAGCCCTTCGCGCCCTTCTTGCCCTCGACCTCTTCCTGGCCGGCGAACTTCGCGTACAGCACCACGGCCTTCCATTGGTCTTGGGCCTTCTCGAAGTCCGACATGTTGAAGTAGCACCAGCCCTGCTTGTACAGGGCGTAGCCGTAGACCTGGTTGTCGGGAAACTTGGTGGCGTTCTTGTAGGCGTCGAGGGCCTTCTCGAGCGACTCGCGCTTGCCCTTGCTGCCGTTGAACCAGTACTCGCCCACGGCCAGGTACGAGTCAGGCAGGTACCGCGACTTGGGGTACTTGCCGATGAGCCGGTTGTAGGCGACCAGGCCGCGCTTCTCGTCGCCCATTTCCATGAGGTTGAGGCCGAGGAAGTAGAGCACCTCGTCGGTGCGCTCGAAGTCCTTGAACTCCTGGACGATGCGCGAATAGCTGTCGATGGCCTTCTGCGCGTAGGCCTTGGCCTGGTCGAGCAGCTGGGCCTTCTCGGCCTCGGCCGCCGCGATGCCCGCCTTGTCGTCGGTGTTCATGGCGCGGATCTTGTCGTCGTCCTTCCGGTTGCCCTCGAACGAGAAGTACTTCGACTCTTCCCAGTAGAGCTCGCCCAGGCGGAACAGCAGGCCCGGCTTCTCCTTCTTGTCCTGCGACAGTTCGATGATCTTCTGGAGATCGACGATCTGCTCGCGGCGCTTGGCGGCGACCTGCAGCTCGACGCCGAGCCGGAACTGGTCGTACTTCAGCGCCGGCGCGTCATCGTGCTTCTCCTTCTTGCGCGTGATGTCGCCGGCCAGCGACTTGTCGGGGACGAGGCTCGTCTCCTTCTTCTTGAGCTCGACTTCCTTGGCAGCTTTGCGATCTGCCGGGGCCTGGGCAAAGGCCACCGCGGAGAGCGCGACGAGAGAAACGAAGACGGATCGGCGCATGTATGTCCTGGTCAGAAGTCCGGTGTTGCGGGCGCGAAGAACGTCCTGCGCGATGACCCTTTGCTGGGGAGCAAGTGGTCAGGACTCCTTGGAAAAATCCCTTTGAAAACGCCGAATCATCCCCCCCGGCGTGAGGGGAGGTCAAGCACCGACTGGGCTCACCGGGCAGGCCCGAGCTGCAGCCGTTCGAGCAGACCCCGGGCTGCCAGCGCCCGGGCCGAATCGGCGCCCACCTCGACGATCAGCTCGACCGAGGGGTCCCGCACCAGCAGCGACTGCAGCAGCCAGGGCTCGACGGCCGGCTGCACCACCACGCGGGTCCCCGCGCCGCAGGGGAAGGCGTCGCTGGAGAGCGCGAGCAGGCTGGCCACGTGCAACTCGACCGAAGGGTCCGCGCTCTTGCGCTCCCCGCACTTCACCGGGAGCAGGGTCTGGGGCGTGGCGACGATCACCCGCCGGCCCGGCAGCTGCCGAAACTGGCCCCAACTCAGGAGATCGACTTCCCCGCTGGGCGTCCACCGCACCTCGGCGGGCCGGGCCCGGGTGACGTGGGCGATGGTGGCCTCGTCGAGCGGGCCTTCCAGGGTCACCGCGGTACGCCGAGCGCCCGGCAGGCGCAGCGTGAGCTCCAGGCCGGCGACGTCGACCCAGGCCCCGGCGTGGGGCAGCTTGGAGAAGACGGTGGCGTCGACGGGCTTGAGCGGCCCGCGCAGCTGTACCCACGCGGTGTCGAAGCGCGCCAGGTTCTCCAGGGTCGACGCCCGCAGGGTGTTGCTGCGCGTGGTGAGCCAGACGGTGACACCGGGCCGGGCGAGATCGCGCAGGCGATCGGGGTCGAGATCCTCGTGCGCCCGCACGTGCACGCGAGGCGCGGTGGCCACGAAGGCCTCCGGCGCCCCGCGGGGCAACGGTCGCTGGTCCTGGGCGCCAGCGACCAGGGCCGCCAGCGCACAGAGGACCGTCACCGGCCTACTGGTTCTTCTCAATCCACTTCGAGAAGGCATCGGTCTTGGAGGCCTGGTCGATCTCGGCCTGCTCCCAGAGATCCACGCCCACCACGATCTGCTGGTTGGCGGCGAGGGTGACGAAGATCTTCTCCCACTCGTCGACGTTCACTTCCTTCGGGCCGGGCACTTCGACGCGCGGGCCCTTGGGGACCGCCTTCTTGATCGACTTGGCGATGAGCACCGACGGCTTGACGGCCACGGCGCCCTCGACGACGCGCACGATGGACGCCTTGCGGCCCTGCTTGGCCTTGGCCGCCTTGACCAACGCATCGGCGTCGATGCGGAAGATGGTGCCGCGCACGCCGGCGACGGCGCGCTCGGTCGAGACCTCGAACTTGCCGCCGCCCAGCGCCTTCTTGACCTTGGTCCACAGGGAGCCGGCCTTGAGCAGGCCCGAGAAGCCCTTGCGCTCCTGGCCCTCGAACTCGGCCTCGGTGATCTCCAGGGTGCTGGCCGGGGCGAGCATGATCACGCTGCCGTCGGTGAGCTCGAACTTGAGGTTCCCGGTCTTCACCGTGAGGGTGTCCCCCAGCTCGATGGGCGAGCCCACCTTGAGGGCCTCGGCTGCCCCGCCCTTCGGCGCGCGAGACGCTTCCCCTTCGAGGGCGGCGACCTTCCCCACTTCGGCGAAGGACCATGACGAGAGCAGCGAGACGACGACGACGAGGAGCCGGTTCATGGCGTACCTCCTCCGGTTGAAATGAGCGTGACGTTCATCATCACGCGGGTTCCGTCTGTTTCCACGATGGTGTCCCACGGCAGGTACCCAGGCTTCTTGACCTGCACGCGGTGCGCACCCTTCTTGAGCGACAACCCCTTCGGTGCCCCGCGGAAATCTTCGCAGGTCCCTTGCGGCACGCTGTCGAGCACGACGTCCGAGTCGGCGGGCACGCAGGCCAGCACCAGCTCACTCTTCGTCGTGACCCGGGCCGGCGGGAGCTTCCCTTCGGGGAACAGCGCCCCCCCCGGCTTCGGCGCACACCCTGCGAACACCAGGGCCAGCGCCCAGCACTTCGTCACTTCGTGACCTGGACCTCGAGCACGTTGCCGCTGACCGAGACCACGTTGATCTTCCGCTTCTTGAACGTGGCGGCCTCGACGAGCTCCGCGAAGTCCTGCGTCGAGCCGAGGAAGGTGACGCGGTACGCGGCCTTGCCGTCGGCGAAGCCGTCCTGGGTGGCTTCCTTGAGGCCCTTCATCGACTCCATGGCCTTCTTGAAGTCCTTGGCGGCAGTGAAGCTCTCGAGGCCCTTCACGCTGACGGTGATCTTCTTGCCGTTGACGGCCTGGTCGCGGAAGTGATCGAGGATCGCCTTGCGAACCGGGGCGACGATGTCTTCGCGGCGCGCCTTGATGAGGTCAAAGGCCGTGCGCTCGTAGGAGACGCTCAGCGAGACCTTGGGCGACGAGAGTTCGGAGACGAGCTTGCCGTTGAGCTTGATGATCTGCTCTTCACTGTCGGTGGCAGCGACGGCGAGGTCGTACTCACCCGAGAGCGGGAAGAACTGCTGCACGCCCTTGGCGTCCCGGGCCTGGATCAACCCGCCGCTCCCCATGTCCTGGTGGCGCATGACGGCCTTGCCGTACAGCACGTAGTTGGCCTTCGAGAGGTCACCGATCTCCTTGAGTTCCGTGGCCCCCATGGTGGCCGCGCCCTCGAGCTTCAGCTTGCGGTTCATCGCCTGGGCGTCCTTGATGTCCCAGCCATCCGCCTTCATGGCCTCGGTGAGCACCGTGGCGATCGACTCGGAGCTGATGATGGCCTTCTGATCCAGCGGCACCGTCTGCTCCTGCACCACGATCACGATGCTGGGACGCCCCATGCGCTTGACGAGATCGCGCGCCGCGGTGATGTCCTTGTCGAGGTTGTCGGTGATGACGTCGGCCTTCACCTTGACGATGGCCACGCCCTTCTCGATCTTCTTCTCGAGCACGTCGTACTTCTTCACGTAGCCCGAGGTGTTGGCGAAGACCTGGTCGCGCACCAGCTGGTTGTTGACCACGACCGTGTCGGCGTCGATGCGAACGCCAGCGGCCTGCTCGACGGCCGCACGGAGGGCCTTCTCCTTCGCGTCTTCGTAGGCCTTGACGTCGTCGCCCTTCACCACGGCCGACTCACCGGTGCCTTCCTTGGTGACGACGGTGGCCTGCGCGAAGGCCAGCAGGGAGAGCGCGAGGGAGACGAGCGTGAGCTTGAGGGTTTTCATGGAGTGTGGGTTCTCGCGCGTCAGTTGAGGACGATGACGACTTTGCCGTCGGCCAGGAAGCTCGTGTTGAGCGACGCCAGCTTCTTCGCGTCTTCAGGCGTCAGCTGCAGGTCGGAGCCCGTGGCCTTGGTCGCCTTGAGCACCAGCGGCTTCTCGCCGGCCTTCAACGACTTCTGCGCGTCTTCGATGCTCTGCACGTAGGCCGCGACGCCCGACTGCTTGCGCGCGTCAGAGGACAGCGAGTCGATCGAATAGACGGCCTTGCCGCCGTCGTCGAGCACCCGGGGCGCCAGCGAGGGGGTGACCTTGAGGCCGCGCGCGTCGATCACCAGGCCGGTGTTGCTCTTGTCGCCCTCGGGCTTGCCGACGGCGAACATCTGCGTGGTGTCGGGGTCGACGACGTCGGTGAGCAGCGCGAGGGGCACCTCGATCTCCACCTCGACGCCGCTGTCCGAGAAGTAGCGCTTGTTCGTGATCTTGTAGCCGCGCACCAGGCCCTCGACGCGCGTGCGAACTTCGTCCTTCTCCATGAGGTCGCCCATCTTGCGCGAACCATCTACGGAGATGCCCTTGACCTGGGCCAGCAGGTTTCGCAGCGCATCGGCGAGCGCCGCGCGCTCCGCACCGAGGCGGGCCTGCGCGGGGTTCTGTGCCTTGAGATCAGGAGCACCCTGCCCCGTGGCGCGCACGACCTGCCCCGACCAGTTCACGCCCGGCTGGGGCTTGGGTTCGGCGGCCTTCGAGTCCTTGCCCTGCGCGAAGACTCCAAGAGGAACAGCCAACACCACGGCCCACAGAATGCGCTTCATGTTCGACGCCCCCAAAGGTGGAGAAGGAATGACGGCGCCGAACTTACGGTCGAGGGTCCCCGACCTTCAATACTGATTACTGAACATCGTTGCGGGTGCAGAACTGATCGATCAGGCGACGGTGGCGTTCCGTCAGCAACGTAAAGCGCACGCCCGAGCCCTCTTCCTTGTGATCGAGGTCGCACCACTCTCGAACGACCTCGCCCTCGGCGTAGATGACCTCTTCAGATCCGGGGAGTTGGAACTGGAGACCGACGCGGCTGCCCGCCATGTCCGGCTCGATGAGGTGCGCCAAGCCCACACCTTCGCGCGAAATGTCCGACGTCCGCGCCATGTACGGCACGCCGGCGACGTACTTGTTCAGGTAGATGTCGAGGTTCACCCGGGACTGCTTTCGCTTGTTGCTCATGCGCTTCGCTCCTTGTGGGAACCCGCTGCAGCGATGCAGCGAGATGTTGCGAAGCCTACGGGCGTGTTTCGAACCGTCAAAAAAAGGCGCGCGCGCGTCAGCGAAATTGCTCGACGTCGGTGATCGTGCTGACCGGCCCGAAGCGCGAGAGGTCTCCCATTTTTTCCGGCGGGCCCACGACGATGATCTGCAGCCCCTGCGCGAGCTGGCGTGACGCTTCGGCGGCGTGCGCCACGTCGACGGCGGAGATCTTCGCGCGCCAGTTCGCGAGGTAGTCCACGGGGTAGCCGACGAGATCGAAGGTGGCGCGCTCCATGGCGATCTTCGCGGCGCTGTCGAAGCGAAAGGCGAAGGCGTTGGTGGCCATGTCGCTGGCGATGCGCAGCTCGGCGTCGGTGACCGGGGCCGTCGTGCCCAACTCGGTCAAGATGCGCGTCGCCACCTCGAGCGCCTCGCCCACCTGCTGGGGCCTGGTGTCGAAGCCGGCGGTGAACAGTCCCGTCGTCGGCCCGGGGTTCACCGTCGCGTAAGCCGAGTAGGCGAGGCCTCGCTCGTCGCGGATCTCGCGGTACAGCCGCCCCACGCCGAAGGTCCCGAGCGCCGTGTTGAGCAGGCGCAGGGGGAACTCCTGCGGGGTGTTGCGGGCGAAGCCGAAGGTGCCGATGCGCACCTTCGCCTGGGCGATCTTTCGGGGCACGATCAACACCCGGCGCACCAGCGGCACCGGCGCTGCCCACGCGCGCGGTGGAGCCGCCCCGCCCTTCCAGGTGCCGAAGCCCGCCTCGAGCAGCCGCAGCATCGCCGCGCGGTCGAAGTCACCGGTGATCACCAGGCGCGCGCCCTTCGCGCCCCAGTTCGCGGCCCAGGCGGCCTTCACGTCGGCCAGCGTCACCGCCTTCATCGTGGCCTCGGTGGGCTCGCGGCCCAGCAGCGACTGGGGGCCGAAAACCGCCTTGTTCAGAGCGCGCGCCGCGACGCCGTCGGGGCGATCTTCCCTGCGGCGCACCGACTCGAGGAAGCGTCCACGCACCACCTCGAAGCGCGTGTCGTCGAAGCGGGGGCGCTGGAGCAGGTCGGCGAACACCGGGAACAGGGTCGGCACGTCCACCGCGCGCAGCGAGAGCGAGACCGTCGAGTACTCGTCGCCGGCCCCCGAGCTGGCGTCGGCCGCGTGGAACTCGAGCAACTCGTCGAGGGCCTCGGGGGCGGTGGTCCCGGCCCCTCCCTCGGTGAGCAGGGTGGCCGTCAGCGCCGTGAGGCCGAGCTTCTCGGCCCGGTCGTCGACGTTGCCCACCGGCATCAGCGCCCGCAGCAGCACCAGCGGCACGGCGTGGTCCTCGAGCAGGTACACCTGCACCCCGTTGGCGAGGGTGACCACCTCGGGCTGCCGGAGCGCGAAGTCGAGCGGACCCGGGGTGAGCTTCGTCGGGTCGACCGCGAGCCCCGGGGGCAACTGCCGCGCGGCGGTCCTGGTCGGCGCCGACTCGAGGCCGGGCTCGTGACGGGTCTGGGCGGGCGTCACGGCGCAACCTGCCAGCAACAGCCACAGGGCGTTCTTCACGGTCGCACCAGGGTGACTACGAGAGAGTTCTCGCGGGTGAAGAACCGCTTCGCCACGGCCTGCACCTCCGTGGCGGTGATGGACTCCACCACCTTCGGCTGCTCGAGCGGGTATCTCCAGTCGCCCCACAGCGACTGCGCCCGGGACAGCGCGTTGGCGAGGCCGGGGTTCGACTCGATGGCGCGCGCGAGATCCACGGTCACCCGGTTGCGGACTTTCTGCAGCTCCCGTTCGGCCGGAGGGGTCGCGATCAGCTTCTGCAGTTCGTCCCAGATCGCGGCCTCCAGTTGCTCGGTCTTCACCCCGGCCAGCGGCGTCACCGAGACGATGAAGAGGTTGTCGAGGCGCACGCCCGGGCCCGTGAAGACGCCGACGCCCTGGGCCAACCGGTCCTTGAACACGAGCCGCTGCTGGAGCCGCCCGGTGTTCCCTTCGCCCAGCAGCACCTCGAGCACGTCGAACACCGAGTCGTCGCGCGAGGGCGGCGCCGGCTTGCGGAAGGCGAGCATCAGGCGCGGCGCGGCGTCGAAGGTGAGCTGGCTGCGGCGCTCGGCCCGCGAGGGCGGCTCGCTGAACACCGGGCCCGCCGGGCGCGGCTGGAGCGGGAGCAGCCCGAAGGTGCGCTCGAGCAGGGGGCGGAGCGCTTCGGCCGACACGTCACCGACGACGCAACCCACGGCGTTCGAGGCGACGTAGTTCCGGTCGAAGAAGGTGCGCGCCTCGGCCATGGACATCGCCGCGAGATCGCCCGCGTAGCCCACCGTCGGCCAGCGATAGGGGCTCGAGACGAAGGCCAACTGCATCAACTCCTCGTACATCGCCCCCGCGGGGTTGGTCTCGATGCTCCGCAGCCGCTCTTCCTGCACCACCGCGCGCTCGGTGTAGAAATCGCGCATCACCGGGGCCGCGAAGCGTTGGGCCTCGACGGTGAGCCACAGCTCCAGGCGGTTCTTCGGCAGGCTCACGAAGTACGAGGTCAGGTCCTTGTCGGTCGTGGCGTTGAGCCCGACGCCGCCGTTGACCTGGTAGAGCCGCGCCAGCGCGTTCTCGTCGAAGAGCGCCCCGTGGCGCTTCTGCAGCGCGGCGAGCTCCGCCTTGAGGGCCTGCGTCTCGGGTGCGCCGCCCTTGCCCCCGCGCTGCAACCCGGCCACCGCGTCACCGACCCGCTCCACCTCGGCCAGCAGCGGCTGCTCGGCGGCCCAGTCCTTCGCGCCCAGCGAGGGCGTGCCCTTGAACGCCATGTGCTCGAAGAGGTGCGCGAGGCCCGTGGCGCCCGTCGTCTCGTCAGCGCCGCCGACGCGCACGCGCACGTAACCGGTGAAGACCGGGGCGTCGGGGCGCTCCACCACCAGCCACACCATGCCGTTGGCGAGCTTCAGTTCACGGACCTTGTCGGCCAGCCCCTCTGCGTGAGCCGAGGCGGCGAGCACCAGTCCCAGGGTGAGCAGTCTCATGCCCGCAGACATACCGCATCAGCGGCAGGGCACTTCGACGACCACCAGCGCGTTCGATTGGGGAATCTGCGCGCGCAACGTGCCGACCTGGGGCTTGCCCTTCTTCTTCGGCGGGCAGGTGAACTTCACCGCCAGCTCGCCGGCGCCCCGCTCGAAGGTCTCTTCGGGGGCCACGGGCTTCGAGTCGATCACCAGCCCCGTGCCCTTCGGCGCGCGCACCTGCACCCGGACCAGCGTCGGCGTCTCGGTCGTCGGCGTCACCGCGGCGGGCTTCACCACGGGTGCCTTCGCCGGCGGCCTGGCGGGCACGGCAGTCTCGGAACTCGGCCAGAGGAGCATCGCCAGGAGCACCAGCACCACGAGGGCCGCGACGCCGAAGATCGCCACCAGCGCCTTCTGCGGGCTGGTGCGGCGGGCGGTCGAGAAGTCCTGGCCCTGGTCGACGGTCGCGACGTCGTCGTCGGGGTCCTTCGGGGCCGAGCGACGAATGGGAGGCGGCGGGCCCTTGCGCGGTGCGGCCCGGGTGGAGATCGGAGGAGGCGCCGCGCGCGCGGGGGGGGCGATGTCCTCGTCCTCGAACTCGCCCAACAGCGCACCCATCGTCGCCTCGCCGGCGCTCACCACCGAGACCTCGGGCAGCGAATCGTGCCCGGGCACCGGGGGCGGAGGCTTCGTGCCCTGGGCGCGGACCTTCGGAGGGGGCCTGGGCGCGGCAGGCGCCAACTCCGGTGCGGATTCGCCCATCATCGTCGGCAAGAGCGGCGCGAACACGCCGCCGACCGGCACGTCACGCTCGCCCGACATCGAGACCATGGTCTCGGGCACGCGCGATCCGCCCAGCACCCGCTCGTCGTCGATCTCGTCGGTCGAGACCAGGTCTCGCTTCGCCGCCAGCACCGCGCGCTGGGCCATGGGAGTGGTCACTTCCGGCTCCCAGGGGTTGCTCGGCCCCTCGGGGCGCAGGCGCGGCCGATCCGCGCGCGTTGGCCCGGTGGGGACGTCGCCGATCTCCCCGGTCTCGCGATGACCCTCGAGCAACCGCGCGCCAACGCCGGTGCCCGAGATCGACACCGTGTGCTCGTCGTCGGGGTCCGAAGCGGGCACCTCGTCGCGGTGGGTGCCGGTGTCGGTGCGGCTTTCCTTGCGCGGAACGTTCTTCGACTGCGCGTTGGGGGGGATGAAGATGCTGGTGCGCTCGTTGTCGTCGCCGAAGAGCCGCGAGACGTAGTCGATCGCGTCGGACCTGGTGGTGGGCGCCTCGTCGCGCATGAAGGCCTCGAGCGCCGCGCGGATCTCGTCGGCCGACTGGTAGCGCCGGGCCCGGTCCTTCTCGAGGCACTTCAAGATGATCTTCGAGAGCGCGGGAGGGAAGCCCTTGCGCACCACCGTGGGCGGGTCCGGGTCCTCCATGCGGATGGCGTAGATCACCGCCTCCGTCGAGGTCCGGTAGAACGGGCTCTGGCCGGTCGTCAGCTCGTAGAGCATCGTGCCCAGCGCGAAGAGATCCATGCGGTGATCGAGCGGCTCGGTCGTCAGCTGCTCGGGGGAGAGGTAGAGGAACTTGCCCTTGATGACGCCGGGCTTCGATCGCCCCATCCACGCGGTGGCCTTGGCGATGCCGAAGTCGACCAGCTTCACGTCGGCGTGGAAGCTGACCATCACGTTCTGCGGGCTCACGTCGCGGTGGATGATGCCCATCGGCTTGCCGGCGGCGTCGCGGGCCATGTGCGCGTGAAACAGGCCCTCGCACAGCCGCGCCACCAGCCAGGCCGCCACGCCCGGCGCGACCACCCCGCCCCGCTCCTGCTCCTTCTGCAGCACCCGGCGCAGGTCGATGCCGTCGACCCACTCCATGGCGATGAAGGTCGACCCGTCGAGGTGCCCCAGTTCGAAGACCTCGACGATGCTCGGGTGGTGCAGCGACGCGGCGATGCGCGCCTCGTCGAGGAACATGCGCACGAACTCGGCCTCTTCCGCGAGGTACGGAAGAATGCGCTTGAGCACCACCATGCGGTCGGTGCGCGTGTCCTTGGCCAGGAACAGCTCCGCCATGCCGCCGACGGCGAGCCGCTTGAGCAGCAGGTATGAGCCGAAGGGGATCGCGCTCTGGGGGCCGGACGTCGAGATAGGCACTCCGTCAATACGTGTAGAAGCCCTCACCGGACTTCTTCCCGAGCTTACCTGCTCGGACCATCTTCTTGAGCAGTTGCGGGGGCCGGAAGGTCGGGCTGCCGGTTTCGGCGTGCAGGTACTCGGCAATGGCGAGGCGCACATCGAGGCCCACCAGGTCGCCCAGCTTCAGCGGCCCCATGGGGTGGCCGTAGCCGAGCTCCATGGCGCGATCGATGTCCTGGGCGCTGGCGACGCCCTCTTCCAGCATGCGAATGGCCTCCAGCCCGAGCGCCACGCCCAGCCGCGACGAGGCGAAGCCCGGCGAGTCCTTGACGACGATCAGCTCCTTCTTGATCGCCGCGCCGTAGGCCTTCACCACCTCGAGGGTCTGGTCGCTGGTCTGAAAGGCGCGCACCACCTCGAGCAGCTTCATCAGGTGCACGGGGTTGAAGAAGTGCAGCCCCACCACGCGCCCCGGGTTCGACGCCGAGGCGGCGATCTCCGTCAGCGAGAGCGAGCTGGTGTTGGAGGCGAGGATGGCCTCGGCCGCGCAGATCGCCGAGAGCTTGCCAAAGAGGTCCTGCTTGAGGGCCAGCTTCTCGGGGATGGCCTCGATCACCAGCTGGCACCCCGCGAGGTCTTCGAGCCGATCGGTGCAGTGCACGCGGGCCAGCGACTCGTGGAACGCGGCCTGGGTGACCTTGCCCTTCTCGACGCCGATCTCGAGGTTCATCTGCAACTTCCCGCGCCCGGCCTCGGCGGCGGCGAGGGTCACGTCGTAGAGCTGCACCTCGAAGCCCGCGAGCGCCGAGACATGGGCGATGCCGTGCCCCATGGTGCCTGCGCCGACGATCCCCACCTGCGTGATCTTTCGAGTCATGGAAGCCTGCGACTCAAGCCCAGAGCACAGGCTGACACCACGTTTTGAGCGTGTAAGGTGGGCGCGCCATGACGTTCGGTCTCTTGCTGGCTCTCGTGCTGACTGCCGATGACGGGGGCGTGAGCACCACCCGCCCCAACCTGCTGCGCGACGCGCGGGTGCAAAAATCAGACGGCGCCCCGAACGTGGCGCGCATGGCCGACGGCGTGGCCTCGACCGACGGTGACGTGTGGGACTCGGTGCGCGCGGCGATCCTCGCGGCCAACGGCGTCGTGGAGTGGGACCTGGGCCAGGTCGAGCCCATCGCCGCCCTGCGCATCCAGGCCGACAACAACGATCGGTACCTCGTCGCCGGGAGCCTCGACGGCACGAGCTGGTTCCCGGTGTGGGTGGCGCAGCCCGTCGAGCTGCCCGGCATCCAGACCCGCACCTCGCCCGAGCTGATGATGCGCGCCCGCTACCTGCGGCTGACCGCCGAGGGGGGCGACTCGATGTACTCGGTCTCCGAGCTCGAGGCCTTCGACACCCAGGCGGCGCTGGTGGGCGCGAAGCTCGAGCGCGTCTCGCCGCCGCCTCCTCCGCCCCCGCCTCCCGCGCCGCCCTTCGACACCGGGTTCCTGGTGGTCTTCGGCGTGACGGGACTCATCGCCTTCTACTTTTGGTGGGCGAAGCAGAAGCACCGCTCCGCCCCGTAGGCGCTCACTTCTTCCGCTTTTCGAGGAACGCGGCCATGCGCTCGTGCTTCTCGGGTGAGTCGAAGAGCAGGCCCTGCCCCACCCACTCCAGCGGCGCCCCCTGGACGCGCGCGCCCGCGTTGAGCGACACCTTCGCGACCTGCACCGCCAGCGGCGCGTTGGCGGCGATCAACTTCGCGATGCGCAGCGCCTCGGCCTTGGCGTCGCTCTCGACCACGGACTCGAACAGCCCCCAGCTCGCGGCCTCGGCCACGTCGACGAGGCGGCCGGTGTAGATGAGTTCCTTGGCGCGCCCCAGGCCCACCAGCCGTGGCAACCGCCACGTGCCGCCGGCCGACGGGAAGATGCCCAGCGAGACCTCGGGCATGCCCACCTTCGCGCCCTTCGAGGCCACCCTCAGATCGCAGGCCAGGGCCAGCTCCAGCCCCCCGCCCAGCGCGTAGCCGTCGATGGCCGCGATGGTCGGCCGGGGGAAGTCTTCGAGCTGCTGGAACATCCGCTGCGTCCACGCGAGGAACGCCTGGGTGTGGGTGCGGTCCTTGAGTTCGCCAATGTCGGCCCCCGCGGCGAAGGCCTTGCCGCCCGCGCCCGAGACGATCACCACGCGCACGTCGTCCCGCGCCGACCAGTCGTCGAGGGTGCGGCTGATGGCGTCACACAGCTCGCGGTTGATCGCGTTGCGCACCTCGGGCCGGTTCAACTCGAGCGAGGCGATGCCATCGGTGACGTTCGTGGTGATCATGCGGGTCCCCCCAAAAAAGATTCGCGACGCGGCGCCGGGCCGATGAGGGCCAGGCACGCGCGTCGCGAGGGTTCGACGAGAGCTGAACTTACGGGGTCAGGTCAGCGCAGTCCGTCGGGTAGAGCACGTTGGTGTACGTGACGCCGGCGTCCGCGCCCGGGACGAAGCCCTTGATGTTGCGGCCGCAGTACGGGTTCGTGCCACCGTCTTCGCAGGGCGACATCGTGTAGGTGTCCCACACGCCGACGATGCCGTTGGGGAAGGTCACCGTGCCGCCGTCGCCGACGATCCAGCGAACGTCGCAGTGCGAGATGCCACCGTCTTCGAGCGCCGCGCCATCACGGGTGCGGAAGTTGTTCACCAGCACGCCGTTCGAGAGCTCGAACCCGTAATAGACGTTGTCGGCCGCGCCGAGCGCCGAGACGCGGTGCATGAAGTTGGGGTTGATGTCGGCGACCGTCAGCGGGCCGTCGATCTTGATGCGCGCGCCGCGCAGCCCCTGCTCCGCCTTGATCGCGCCCGAGCCACCACCGAAGGTGATCGGCTTGGAAGGCACCGGCAACGCGGCCATCGAGCCGGTCTTGGTCACGATGAACGGCTCGCAGGGCGGCGTCGAGGTGGCCGCGCAGACGTACCCCTGGGGCTTGCCGGAGATGTAGTCGTACTGGGACTTCACCATTACGCGGAAGCCCTCCTGGTGCTGGAAGTTCGACTCGAAGCCGATGACGCCCGAGACGTTCAGGATGTCGCCGACCTGGGGGAAGTACTCGACGTCGCCGTCGCAGTGGAACTTCTCGACCCACACGCCAATCTCCGAGTTGCTGGGGTCCGCGACCCAGAAGCTCGCGTTGACGCCGGGCGTCGTGCCCGCGCACGTGGACGTCGACTTGCGCGCGAACGAGACCGCGGTGACGACCACGCCCTGGAGCGCGACCTTCGCCGGGTAGGTCGAGCCCTTCGCCGCGGTGATGGTCGTGGCGACGCCGCCGTCGCTCACCGTACCGCCGCCCGAGCCGCCGCCGATGCTGCCACCCGAACCACCGGTGCTGCCGCCCGTCCCGCCGCCGGTGCTGCCACCCGTGCCGCCGCCGGCACCAACGCCACCACCCGTGGGACAGGTGATGCCCACGCAGCCAGCGTCGACCTTGGTGGTCACGCGACAGCCGACCGAGAGGACCAACAGCGCACCAAACATCATCGAACGAAACATCATCAGAGGCTCCCTGTGGATTTCAGTGCCCCGCGCTTCTAAACGGGGCTCCGGCCGACGTCCGGCTGCGTGTACACGACGGTCCCCACCCCGGCAAGCCACGGAGTCGTCACCTTGAAAGCCATCGCCTTCCGGAAGCACGGCGGCCCTGAAGTCCTCGAATTGATGGAACTCCCCACGCCCCAGCCGCGCGCGAAGGAAGTGCGCGTGAAGGTGAAGGCGGTGGCCCTCAACCACCTCGATCTCTGGGTGTGCCAGGGCTGGCCGGGGCTGAAGCTCGAGCTGCCGCACGTGTTGGGCAGCGACGTGGCCGGGGTCATCGACGCGGTGGGCGCGGAGGTCGTCGATCTCCCCCTGGGCACGGAGGTGCTGGTGAACCCGGGGTTGTCCTGCGGGGTGTGCGCGAAGTGCCTCGCCGGCGACGACGTGCTGTGCCGCCGCTACCAGATCATCGGGGAAGACGTGGCCGGCGGGTATGCCGAGTTCGTCTGCGTGCCCCGGCAGAACATCCTGCTCAAGCCCAAGAGGCTCTCCTTCGAGGAGGCCGCCTGCCTGCCCCTCACCTTCCTGACCGCGTGGCACATGCTCTTCGCGCGCGCCCAGTTGAAGGCCGGCGAGACGGTGCTGATCCACGCGGCCGGCTCCGGCGTGGGGAGCGCGGCGGTGCAACTGGCGAAGCTCGCGGGCGCCACGGTGATCGCCACCGCGTCGACCCCCGTGAAGCTCGACAAGGCGAAGGCCCTGGGCGCCGACCACCTCATCAACTACGCGGAAGTCGACTTCCTCGAGGAGGTGAAGAAGCTCACCTCGCGCAAGCTGGTCGACGTGGTGTTCGAGCACGTGGGCGCCTCGACCTGGGACAAGTCCATCGCCTGCCTACCCAAGGGCGGGCGGTTGGTGACCTGCGGCGCGACCACGGGGCACGACGTCCGCATCGACCTGCGCACGCTGTTCTTCAAGTCGATCTCGCTGCTGGGTTCGACCATGGGCAGCAAGAGCGAGCTCTTCCAGGTGCTGGAGTTGGTCGAACAGGGCCGCCTGTTGCCGGTGCTCGACCGGGTGCTGCCCCTGGAGCGCGCCGCGGAAGCCCACGGCCTGCTCGCTGACCGCAAGACCTTCGGCAACGTGGTGCTCACGCCATGAGCGCCTGCTTCGTGGTCGACGCGGTGCGCACGCCGATCGGCAAGCTGCGCGGGGCGCTCAAGGACGCGCGGCCCGACGATCTGCTCGCCCTGGTGATCAAGCAGGTCCTCGCGCGGGCAGGCATCGAGCCGGGGACGGTCGACGAGGTGTACGCCGGCTGCGCGAACCAGGCCGGTGAAGACAACCGCAACGTGGCGCGCATGGCGATGCTGCTCGCGGGGGTGCCCGACACGGTGCCCGCGGCGACGGTGAACCGGCTGTGCGGGAGCGGCCTCGAGGCCCTGATCCAGGGGGCGCGGCAGATCCGCCTCGGGGAAGCGGACCTCGTGGTGGTCGGCGGCGTGGAGTCGATGACCCGCGCCCCGTGGAGCACCCCCAAGCCGAGCGAGGCCTTCCCGGGAGGGAAGCTCGAGTCGTGGGACACCTCGCTGGGCTGGCGCTACCCGAACCCGAAGCTGGCGGCGATCTTCCCCCTCGAGTCGATGGGCGAGACGGCCGAGAACGTCGCCGAGCGCCTGAAGATCTCCCGCGAAGACCAGGACCGCTTCGCGCTCGCCTCGCACCAGAAGGCCGTCGCCGCGCAGCAGGCCGGGGCCTTCGCGGCTGAACTGGTGCCTGTCGACCTGGCCCAGAAGAAGGGCCCTCCGGTGATCGTCTCCCAGGACGAGCAGCCGCGCGCTGACTCGAGCCTCGAGAAGCTCGCCTCGCTCAAGCCTGCCTTCCGCGACGGGGGCACGGTGACCGCCGGCAACTCCTCCACCCTCAACGACGGGGCGTCCGCGGTCTTGCTGATGAGCGAGCGCGCCGTCGAGGCCTGGGGCAAGACCCCGTTGGCGCGCTTCGTCTCCAGCGCCACCGCCGGCGTCGACCCCCGGGTGATGGGCCTGGGTCCGGTCCCCGCCACGAGGAGGGCCCTCGACCGGGCCGATTGGAAGACCGGGCACCTCGATTTGATCGAGCTCAACGAGGCCTTCGCGGCGCAGTCGTTGGGCTGCCTGCGCGAACTCGGGCTCGACCCCACGCGCGTCAACGTCAACGGCGGCGCCATCGCCCTGGGTCACCCATTGGGCATGAGCGGGGCCCGCCTCGTCGCCACCCTCACCCACGCGATGCGCGCGCGGGCACTCAAGCGGGGACTGGTCTCGATGTGCATCGGCGTCGGCCAGGGCATCGCGGCCACCTTCGAGGCGCCATGAAGTACGCCTTCCTCGAGGGGTTGCAGGCGCCGCTCCACATTTCGCACCGTGGGGGCGCGGCGCTCTACCCCGAGAACACGATGTATGCCTTCGAGCAGGCGGTGCGGGTGCACGGCACGCAGATGCTCGAACTCGACGTGCACGCCTCGGCCGACGGGCAGATCGTCGTCGCGCACGACGACACGCTCGAGCGTTGCACCAACGGTGCGGGCCCGCTGGCGGCGCTGCGCTACGCGGAGCTCGCGAAGCTCGACGCGGGCTTTCACCGGCCGGCCTTTCGGGGCCGGGGCATCACCCTTCCGCTGCTCGAGACGGTGCTCTCCACGTTTCCCGGGCTCCGGATCAACGTCGAGGTGAAGACCGCCGCCGCCGTCGACCCCTTCGTCTCGCTGATGCGTCGCGCGCAGTGCCTCGAGCGACTGTGCATCGGCAGCGAGCACGATGCCGTCGCGGCCGATCTCGCCCTGCGGCTGCCCACGGCGTGCCTCTTCTACCCGCGCGACGCGCTGGCTGCGTTCGTCCTGCCCACCCGGGCTGGCGAGCCGCCCGACGACGACCCCCGCTACACGGTGCTCGACATGCCGCTGCGCTGGGAAGACGTCACCCTCTTCGACGCCGAGCTCGCCCGCGTGGCGAAGGCCTACGGCAAGTGGATCAACGTGTGGACGGTCGACGACGAGGCGGACATGCGCCAGGCGATTGCCGACGGCGTGGGCGGCATCATGACCGACCGCCCCGACCTGCTGCGCGCGGTGCTCAACTCACGCGGGGTCTGAGCGCCGGGCGCAGCGCATGGGGCGTGAGGCCCAGGCTCTCGCGCACCGAGAACACCAGCGCCCCGGGGGTGAACGGCTTCTGGACGAAGCGCGCCCCCTGGCCGATGAGCCGCGCCGTCGCGAGCGGGTCGGGCGCGAAGCCCGAGACCAGCACCACGTGCATCGAGGGGAACTGCTCCAGCAGTCGGTGGGCCAGCCACAGCCCGTCCTTGCCCGGCAGCGACACGTCGGTCACCAGCACCGGCAACTCGGGGAGCGTGATGGCCATCGCCAGCGCGCCCTCGGCGCTGCCCGTGGAGATGACCTGCAGCCCCTCCTGGCTGAGCAGGCGCACCATCAGCGAGCGGACGTCGGCGTCATCGTCCACCACCAGTACCGTGGGCTCGATGCGGCTGGTGCGGCGCTTCGTGATCCGCGGCACTGCCGCGGGGATCGGGACCTCGGCCCGCGGGATCAGGATGCGGAACTCAGTGCCCCGCCCGAGCTCCGAATCGACCGCGATCTGGCCACCGAGGCTCTTGACGACGCTGAGCACCGTCGCCAACCCCAGGCCGGTGCCGATGCCGGGGGCCTTGGTGGTGAAGAAGGGCTCGAAGAGGTGCGCCTGGGTCTCGGCGGCGATGCCGCTGCCGGTGTCCGTGAAGCACAGCAGCACGGCGTCGCCGACCACGGACCCGGGGGCATTGCGGGCCGACATGCGCAGCGTCCCTCCCGCGGGCATGGCGTCACGGGCGTTGGCCGCGAGGTTCATCACGATCTGGTGGAGCTGCGAGGGCCCGGTGTGCACCGCCCAGACGTCGTGCGCCACGTCGACCTCGACCAGCACCCGCTCGCCGACGAGCCGCCGCGCGAGCCCGATCGCGCCCCGTAGCAAGGGTCCCACCTCGACCCGCGTCGGCAAAACCACGTCGCGACGGCTGAACGCCAGCAACTGGGAGGTCAACCCGCTGCCCCGGGAGATCGCCTCCTGCACGTCATCGAGTTCCGCGCGCGCCGGGCTCTCGGCGACGATCGCCTCCGACGCGAGGGTGGTGCAGGTGCGCATCACCGAGAGGAGGTTGTTGAAGTCGTGCGCGATGCTCCCTGCGAACCGGCCCAGGGCTTCCATCTTGCGGGCCTGCTCGAGGTCAGCGGCCATGGCGCGCTCCGTCGTCACGTCGCGCGCCACGCACAGCAGCACCGCCCCGTCTTCGGCCGGCGAGATCCCGCACTCAAAGCGGCCCACCACGCCATCGCCCCGGGTTCGCCGGACCTCGCTGCGCGCGATCTGCCCGGCACGGGCCAGCGTGAGCAACGTATCGAAGGCCGAAGCATCGGGCTCGTCCACGAGGGCTACGCTCGCCTGTTGGCCCAGCGGTTCCACCCCCAACACGCGTTGAAACGACGGGCTCGCCCAGGTGACCACCCCCTGCGCGTCGATCAGCGCCACGAGGTCCGTGGTGTTCTCGGCGATCACCCGGTACCGGGCCTCGACCTCGGACGCGCGGAGTTGCTGGGCGGCGACCTCGTCGAGCAGGCCCCGGTAGGCGCGGCCGTAGATGGCGACCACCACTGCAACGAGGGCGACCAGCACCACGGCGTTCACCAGCAACTGGGTCGGCTGTGTCGGGACCACGTCCAGCTGCGTGGCGAGGGCGGCGATGACCAGCACGCAGGCCAGCGAGCCGCCGAGCGCAAACCGGAGCGCACGTCCCTCGAGCGTCGCCAGGGCGATCACCACCCCGAGCACGCCGTAGTACGGGGCCGCGCCGACCTGCCGCGAGGCGGCCACGGCGACGATGGACCCCACGCACGGCAACGCGGTGAGCACCAGGCCCGCGGTCGTGCCCCACCCCGCCCGCGCCAGCAGCGAGACCCCGACGCAGAGCGAAGCCAGCACCGCGATCAGGCCGAGCATCACCAGGCGCATCGCGCCTTCCCTCAACACGGCCGTCTGGATCGAGATGGGCACCGCGGCGAAGGCCATGCAGAACCCCAGCACGATGGCCGTGCGCCGACGCCGCGACGCGTCCGCAGACATCACCTGGTCGTGAATGCTGGTGGCCCCCCCACCAGCCGCCGGTTTCGGCAGCATGAGCGGGCGACTCAACCACCCTCCACCTCACCAGCTCAAGGGGGGGCGCCCAACACCCAGTCCAGGTACGGCTGATGCCCCGCGGCCACGTCGAGTTGCAGCACCTCGGGGACGGAATACGGGTGGAGGCTCACCACGCGCGCCCGGAGCGCCTCGAAGCGCGTGGCATCACACTTCATCACCACCAGCACCTCGCGCTCGTCGCACACCTTGCCTTCCCAGCGGTAGAGGCTCCGCACGCCCGGCACGAGGTTGGCGCAGGCGATGAGGCCCTCTTCCACGAGGGTTCGGGCCATCACCGCGGCCTTCTCTTCATCGGGCGCCGTCATCAAAACGACGGACACGCCCGTGGGGCTCACAACCGGACCTCGAAGGCGTGGGTCTGGCCGTCGACGAGCTTCACCACTACCCGGGCGAGCACCCCTGCGAGTCGCTCCGGCGCTCCGAGCTCGAAGTGCAGCCCCATGTCACCGGGGCTCGCGGGAAACGGGCGATCGGGCTCGTCGGTGCGGAACACCGCGGCGGTCGCGAAGCGGTCGAGTCGATGGGGTTGAACCACCACCTGGACGCTCTTCCTGGTGCGGAAGACGAGCACCTTGAAGTCGCTGCGCTCGTCGATGACCTGCGGCGGGTTGCGCTCGACCGGCGGGGGCTCGGGAACGCGGGTGGAAACCACCTCGTGCTGCGTCTCTTCGGTGATGGCGGTCTCGGCGGCTTCCATCGCGGCCAGCGCCAGCTTCAACTCGGGGTCGGCGTCAGCCTGGATTCGAATGGCCTCGCGCTCGGCGGTGTTCGAGAGGCCCAGATCGAAGCGGAGCAGGTCGTCGAAGCTCACCTTGCGACCGCGCCTGCGGGTGACCTCGCTATTCGCGCTCTTGAACTCGCTGGGCATCGAGCCCTTCACTTCTCCTCCCAGCACCTGCACCAACTGGTCGTCGTCGATGCCGGTGCGCTCGGAGAACCACCAGGCGGCGCCACGGAACTCGGTGTCGAGTAACGCCGTCTCGGCGCGACGCGAGGGGTTGAGGGCCGTCAGGCTCACCACCGTGGCGCGACACGTCTTGTCGACGGTTCCCGCGGCGGCGCGCAACCGGGTGAGCAGCGTGCGGGCGTCCGCGCGGGCCATCGCTTCGAGCGCCACCAGCGCTGACTCGAGGCGATCGCGGGCCTGGAGATCCTGCACCGCCCATTGCGCCATCGCCTCGCCGGCCTCCGGGCTGTCGGGGATCGCGGCCTCGACGGCCTGGCTGGCGGCCCGTTTGAGCCGCGCGGCGAGTTCGTCGACCTGGACCCCTTCGCCCCACGAACGAAGGCCGTCCTCGGAGATGGCGGAGAGCTGTTTCATCACCGTCGCCACCGAGGTGCCCAGGGCGCTCTTTCGCCGGAGCACGTCGCCCGCCGCCTCGAGGAGAAGACCCACCACGACGGCCCCGTCTCCGGGCCTCTTCCCTGCGGCCAGTTCGTGGTGCAGGGCTTCGAGTTCCGAGAGACGGGCGACGTACTTCTCACGAGGGGTAGCGTTCATTTACGACTCCTCCGGCAGACCCTCGTCACGCTTGCGCGCTTCGAGGATGTAGAGCTTCAGCCACGCCTGCGCGCGGCTCACCCGCTTGTACGAATTGACCACGGTGATCCCCAGGGCCTTCGAGACCTGCTCGTGATCGTCGAGATCCTGGTGGTGGTACAGGTCCCACGCCGCCGCCTCGTTGGGGTGCTCGTCCTTGAGCCGCTCCCAGGAGTTCCAGTACTCGCCGTGCGCCTCGGCGTGATCCGCCAGGGCCCTGGCCTCGGCCATCGAGCGGTGGGCCTCGGGCAGCGAGGTCTCGGGCTCGTCGCCGTCTTCACCCACGCCCGTGCCCGGGTCGAGCTCTTCGCGCTGGCGACGGTAGCGGTCGATGGCGCAGTGCTTGACGATGCGCAGGAAGAACGTCTTCGGCGAGGCGGCCTTGCCGGGCACCTGCTCCGAGACACCGCGAAACTGGTCCAGGCCCTTCGCCATGAACTTGGCGACCGCGTCCTGGAACACCTCGTCGGCGTCGTCGGGGGAACCCCTCATGAACGCGCCCTGGACCCGGCGGATGACCGTGGTGGACGCGTCACGCCAGCGAAAGACGAGCTCCCCGAGGGGACGCTTGTAGTCCTGGCCCTGGGCTTTTCGCCGCGAAACGTCTGCGAACAATTCGTCGTCAGTGAGCATGGGCTGTGGCCCGGGACCATACCTGCCCCTCACGAGCCGACGGCACCGTTCCTGACGGGGCCTTCGCGAAATTCGCTCTTCAGCGCGTCATTTCTTGCCGGCCGCGGTGAGGATCTCGAGGCTCAGGTCCATCGCCCGGGCCGAGTGCGTCAGCGCGCCCATCGAGACGTAGTCGACGCCCAGCTTCGCGAGCCGCGGCAGGCGCTCGGCGGTCACCCCGCCCGACACCTCGAGCTCGACCCGGCCGTTCGCCAGCGCCACCGCCGCCTTCACCTGCGCGTCGTCCATGTTGTCGAGCATCACGATGTGCGCGCCGTGCTCGATGGCTTCGCGGAGCTGCTCGAGGGTGGTCACCTCGATCTCGATCTTCACCAGCCGGGGCGCGTTGGCCTTCGCGCTGGCCAGCGCCCGGGCGATCGAGCCTCCGACCGCGGCGATGTGGTTGTCCTTGATCAACACCCCGTCGAAGAGCCCGAAGCGGTGGTTGTGCGCGCCACCGTCCCGCACCGCCTGCTTCGCCAGCCCGCGCATGCCCGGGGGCGTCTTGCGGGTGTCGAGGATCTTGAGCTTGCTGCCCTTGACCCCGGCGATCAGCGCCACCGCGTTCGACGCCGCCGTGGCCATGCCCGCGCAGCGCTGCACGATGTTCAACGCCGTGCGCTCGCCAATCAGCAGGCTCCGCAACGGACCGCTCAGGGTGGCGACCCGTTGCCGGGCGCTGGTGCGGTCGCCGTCGCGCGCCGAGAGCTTCACCTTCACCGCCGGGTCGACCTTCTCGAAGGTGCGCATGAACGCGCCGAGACCCGAGAGCACCATGGGCTCCTTGGCCCAGAGCTCGGCACGGCCCGCGGCGCCCTCCGGCACCAGGGCGGCGGTGGTCACGTCACCCGCGCTGCCCAGGTCTTCGTCGAGCGAGAGATCGATCAACCGGTCGAGATAGCTGTTCATGTCGTCCCCTCGCGCGCTGCGTGGCTGACGGGCCCTGCGCAGGCCCGGACTTCATCGTGGTGACAGACACGACGAAGCGGCCCCCTCCAAACCGGAAAGGGCCGCCCTCGACAACTGAAGAATCAGGAAAGCGGCCGAAACCTCAGGCGAGGCCCTTGGCTTCGCGGTCCTTGATCAGGCGCTCGAGCTCTTCCCGGATGATGGTCTCGGCGAGCGCGGGCACGACCTCCCAGGCGATCTTCTCGATGACCTCCTTCGAGGCCTTCGAGAGCGCATCGCGGAGCATCGCTTCGCCCCCGTCAGCCGAGCGGTGCGAGTCGAGATCGAGCGACTCCGTGCGCTGCGGCGGGTGGGGCTGCTGGTGCTGCTGCTGGTGCGGGGGCAGCCCGAAGGGGTCACGGCGCGGGGGAACTCCAGCGCCCGGCAGCGGAGCCTGGCCCGGAGGACGGGGGAACCCACCCGGCATGCCGGGCGCGGGAGGCATGCCCGGCGTGCCGGCCATCGGAGGACGCGCCATGCCCGGCCCCGGAGGCATCGTGCCCGGCATACCCGGCACGCCCATGGGTCGCGGCGGCATGCCCGGCTGCCCCATCGGCGGGCCCATCGGTCGCGGCGGCATGCCCGGCTGGGTTCCCATGGGGATCCCACCCGGAGGCCCCATCGGGCGCGGCGGCATGCCCGGCTGACCGCCCATCGGCGGACCCATGGGTCGCGGCGGCATGCCCGGCTGGCCACCCATCGGCGGCCCCATCGGTCGCGGTGGCATGCCCTGCTGCGGCATCCCCGCGGCGCCCGGCATGGGGCGAGGCTGCTGCATGCCCTGGAGCGGTTGCATGGGGGCGGCCGGACGCATCTGCTGCTGGGGCGGCGGCGGCGCGTGCGGCACCTGGTGCTGCTGCGGCGGCGCGGCCTGGGGCGCGGCTGCCGGCTGCGGCGCGAACGACTGCTGCAACGGGTTGGGCTGGGCGGCGCCGATCGGCACGCCGACGGTGGTCTTCACGCGGTCGAGGAAGCCGACGCTGTCGAAGGGCTTGGGAATGTGACCGTTGGCGCCGCACGCCTGCGCCCGGGCCGGGTCGAAGGGCTCGAAGGTGCCCGCCAGGAGCAGCACGGGAATGTGCGCCGTCGCGGGGTCGCTCTTCAGGTCGTGGCAGACCTCGTAGCCGTTCTTGCCCGGCATCATGCAGTCGGCCAACACGATGTCGGGGCGAAGTTCACGCGCCTTGGCGACGGCGTCGAGCCCGTTGTCGACCGTGGTCAACGTGAAGTCTTCGTTCGCGAAGAGCATTCCAACGATCTTGCGGATCGTGAGCGAGTCGTCGGCGACCAGCACTGATTTGGGCATCGCGGATTCCGGTAAAGAGAAATGCAGAAGAAAACTGGGCCAGTGTAGGGGCAACCTTCAGGCGCCCTCAAGAAAACATGCGAGCGATGTCGAGCACCTGCACCCCATCGAGGGAGGTGGCCGGGCGAACGCCTTCGACCTGGCTCGCCGAAAGCCCCAGCAGGTCTCCATTGACTTCGAAGAGCACCACGAAGGGCTGCACCAGGCCCAGGGGGCCCACCGTGAAGACCGGGCACAAGGAAGATCGGTGCTGGGCCACGCCGAGGAAGGTGCCGGCGTTCGGGCACCGGTTGAAGTGGGCGCCGGCTTCGATGACCTGGACCACGTGGAGGAGCGGAATGGCGAGGCGCTCGCCCTGCACGGTGAAGACGAGCGCCTGGGGGGCCTCGCAGGTGTGTCGCACCAGGGGCTTGAGTTGCCGGGGCAACCCGCGCGCCACGCCCTCGGCGTCGAGCTCGAAGACCAGCCGCCCCTCGAACTCGAGGGCCGCGCCAATGGCCGGCGAAATCAGGGGGATGAGGCGCCCCTGCACGGGCCAGCGAGGGAGCCCGGCCGTCTCGAAGACCCCGTCGACCTGCTTGACGCGCAGGGTGAGCGTCGGCGACACGTCGATGGTGACCCCCGCGCGCACCTCGGGCTCGGGGTCGCCGCCCAGGAGCAGCGAGAGGTCGCGCACCGTGACGTGCTGGGGGGGCTCGAAGGTGCCCTCCTCGGTGGCCCGGGTGACCTCGAGCACGCGCACCGCATCCAACGCGTAGCGCGTCGCCCCAGCGCTGAAGAACACGCACAACCGCCGCTCGTCGCGAGTCACCACCGTGTCGCCGAAGCTCGCACGGCTCGGGGGGGTCTGCTAGTTCGACCGGTGCCCATGGCGCACATCCTGTTGGTCGATGACGAGAAGGTCGCGCGTTCGCTCTACAGCGACTTCCTCGCAGGCGCGGGCCACGAGGTGACGGCCGTCGGCTCGGCGCAGGAAGCGAAAGAGGCGCTGCTCAAGACCCGCTTCGCGCTGATGGTGACCGACCTCATCCTGCCCCAGAGCGACGGGCTGGCGCTGCTGCAGCACGTGAAGTCGACGCAGCCCGACGTCGAGGTGCTGCTGGTCACCGCTCTCGACAAGGTCGAGCCGGCCGTGCGCGCCATCAAGAGCGGCGCCGCCGACTACCTCGTCAAGCCGGTGCAGCCGGAGGTGCTGGCCCACGCGGTCAACCGGGCGCTGACCCAACACTGGCTGCTGCGCGAGAACGAGGCGCTGCGCCGGCACGTGGCGCTCCTCGAGGCCGGCCAGCGCATCGGCACCACCCTCGATCGCGAGCAACTGCAGGAAGCGACTGGCGCAGCCTTCCAGTCGATGTGCCTCGCCGACGCGGTGGTGGTCTTCACGCGCGAGAACGGGCAGCTGGAGCTGGCTTCGGCCCTGGGGTTCGCGGAACTCGCGCGCGAGGCCATCGAGTTGGCCACCGTCGTCCCGGTGCGCGACTGCGTGACGGAGATCGAGAGCACCGGCCAGGAGATCCGCGTCGAGGGGCTGCCCTTCGAGACCGCGTACCTGGTGCCGGTGACCGAGGGCGAGACGCTCTATGGCGCGGTGCTGCTCTTCTTCAAGGACGACATCTCGGACGTCGGGGTCGCGGCGGCGCCGTTCCTCGCGCGGCACCTGGGCATGGCGCTCAAGAACCTCGGCAAGTTCGCCGCAGTGGAAGACCTCGTCTACCTCGACGACCTCACCCACCTCTTCAACTCGCGCTACCTCGACCTCGTGCTCGACAAGGAGTTCAAGAACGCGACGAGCGCCGACAAGCCCTTCTCGCTGCTCTTCCTCGATCTCGACTATTTCAAGAGCATCAACGACACCCACGGACACCTCGTCGGCTCGAAGCTGCTGGTCGAGGTCGCCCGGGTGCTCAAGAACTGCGTGCGCGACAACGACATCGTCTGCCGCTGGGGCGGCGATGAGTACGTGATCCTCCTCCGGGGCACCGACTCCGGCGGGGCCCTCAAGGTCGGCGAGCGCATTCGCCGCTCGATCGAGGCGCACCGGTTCCTCGCGCGCGAAGGCTTCAGCCTCAACATCAGTACCTGCATCGGCGTGGCCTCGTACCCCGAGCACGCGCAGGACAAGCTGACCCTCATCGACTTCGCCGATCGCGCCATGTACCGGGGCAAGAAGGGCACGCGGAACATCATCTACATGGCCGCGAAGAACCTCGAGGCCACCCCGGCCAGCCGCCACCTGCGCTCGGCCTCGCCCCTGCCCTCCCCCGTGGAAAGCGGAGAGGGCCCGGGCGAAGAGCCGAAGTGACGCCCGCTTCTCAACGACCGCCGAGCGTGACCTGCTGGGTCACCACCGCGCCGTTGCGGAACAACTTCACGTTCACCTGCTGGTCCGCGTGGTCCGCCCGCAGGTAACCGTAGAGGTCCTCCAGCGTCTTCACCGAATCGTCGCCAAGGTGCAGCACGGTGTCCCCGTACTGGATGCCCGCCAACTCCGCGGGGCCGCCCTTCTCGACCGAGGTCACCAGCAGGCCGATCTCCTCGCCCGTGGTCACCTTCACCGCGTCGGGCAACTGCACCGGCTGCAACTGCAGGCCGAGGTAGCTGCGGCGGATCTTCCCGTGCTTCTCGAGCTGCCCCACGACCCGGCGAATCGTCGTGGTGGGGATGGCGAGACTGGCGCCGCGCAGCAGACCGGTGGTGGTCAAGCCCAGCACCCGCCCCTGCAGATCCACCAGCGGCCCACCCGAGAAGCCCGGCTGGTGCGGCGCGTCGGCGTCGAGGAAGAAGTCGACCTCGCCCCCGCGCGGTGAGCGGAAGGCCTTCTTGCCCACGGCGCTCAGGATGCCGCTGGTCGCGCGCACCGTCTCCCCCGGGCGCCCCAGGCGCAGCGCGAGCTGCCCGACCTTCAACGCCGCGCCGTCGTCGAAGGTGGCGGGCGTCAGCGCCTCGTCCAGCTCCAGCAACGCGAGATCGGTGGTCTCGTCGATGCCCTTGAGCCGGGCGGTGAACTCCTTGCCTTCGATGGCAACGGCGACCGTTTCCCGCTGAATGCCATGGGCGACGGTGACGACCTGCTTCGGGCTCCAGACGACCCCGGAGACCGCGCGGCGACGTCCTCCGTCGACGCGGACGACGCTCTTCCCCGTGTGCTCCACGATGCTGCTCAACGTGTCCGACAAGTCAGTGATGGCGACAGGCATGTGTGGTGTTCCCTTCGAGTGGTGAGGACGGCGGGCGACACCGTAGGGAGTGGAATTCAACGTGCCACCACCCCAACAGCGGGTCACCCTCCGCTCGGGCTGGCTCGTTCGGAGGGCAAAAACGACAAAGCCCCCTCCCAGGCGTGCTGGAAGGAGGCTCGAGCGTCACGACGACTGGTTCGACGCTCAGAGGTTGATGAGGCCCAGCTTGGCGGCGCGAACGACCGCTTCGACCCGCTTCTGCGCGTTCATCTTCTGGAGGATCGAGTTCACGTGGAACTTCGCGGTGTGCTCGCTGATGGTGAGGCGAACGGCGATCTCCTTGTTCGAGAGCCCGTCGGCGAGGAGCACCAGCACCTCGTTCTCGCGCTTGGTGAGCGTGTCGTTGGCCGCCACGCGGCTGGGGGCGTCGGCCGGACTGACCTGGACCACCGACTTGGAGGTCGAGAGGTTCGCCAGGGCCGCAGGGTCGAGCACCGACAACCCGTTGTGGAGCGCCTGGATGGCCGCGGCAATGGCGCCGGGCTTCGCGTCCCGACGAATGGCACCCTTGGCGCCGGCGCGGACCGCGTCGAGGGCCTGGCCGATGGCGACCAGCGCCAGGACCGGGCGGTCGTAGGTGAGTTCGCGAATGGTCTCGTAACCCTTCGCCGTATTGGTGGAGACGTCGATGACCAGGACATCGGCCTGCGTGACGCGCGCAGAAATCTCGAGGTTGGTTTCGACGGGACTCAGAATCATCTGCTCGGTGTGGTCGGACAGCGCCTCGACCAGGGCGTAGTCACCTTGAACGGCGACTCGGAGGGGCAACGTCTTCGGGGGAAGGCCTTTCATGATTCACCTCAGGTACAGCAGGAACGTGACAAAGCAAGGAGCTCAAAGGGACCGCAGCGCCTGCCAACTCGTTGCATTGCCCCAACAGATGCGCGGCCTCCCCATTCAGTTTCTTTGAGAAACATGAAGACGGTTCATGTCGAGGAACATCAGCCGCATGGAGCCCTCGCTGCTATGAGCCCGCCCGTGCTCGACCTCGTGCTCGTCGGTGGCGGACTCGCCAATGGCCTCCTCGCCTGGCGCCTGGTGATGACCCGGCCTGACATTTCTTTTGTGATTCTCGAGGCCGGTTCCGTGCTGGGCGGAAATCACACGTGGAGCTTCCACGGAACTGACGTGACCCGGGCGCAGCTCGAGTGGTTGTGGGTGCTCTGCTCGAAGTCCTGGCCCTCCCACGACGTGGCCTTCTCAGGCGAGCCGCGGCGCATCGGCGGGGGCTACCACTCGATCAAGAGCGAAGACTTCCACTGGAAGCTGATGGAGCAGCTCAAGGATCGCGTGAGGCTGCGCGCCACGGTGAAAGAAGTCACAGCCACGCGGGTCACGCTGACCTCAGGTGAGGTGGTGGAGGCGAAGGCGGTCATCGACGGGCGGGGGTTTTCGACGGCCCCGGCCTGGCCCTGCGGGTACCAGAAGTTCCTCGGCCTCGACCTCGAGCTCGAGTCGCCCCACACGCTCGAGGTGCCGCTGTTGATGGACGGCCGCGTCGAGCAGTTCGGTGCGTTCCGCTTCGTCTACATGCTCCCGTGGGACGAGCGCCGGGTGCTGGTGGAGGACACCTCGTATTCCGACGACGCCACGCTCGACCTGCCGGCGATGCGGGAGCGGATCACGAAGTACCTGGCGGACAAGAACCTGCGCGTGGCGAAGGTGTACCGCGAGGAGTTCGCCGCGCTGCCCATTCCGCTCTCGGGTGAGGCCCCGGTGCTCGATCGCCCGGTGATCGGCGTCGCGGCCGGGCTCTTTCACGCCACCACCGGGTACTCGTTGCCCATGGCCGCCGACGTGGCCGACGCGATCCCCAAGCTGCCGGATCTGAGCGCCGCGCCGATCACCGCCTGGCTCCAGGCGCACACCCGACGCCACTGGGCCCAGCATCGCTTCTTCCGCCTCCTCAATCGCATGCTCTTCCGCGGGGCGCGGCCCAACGAGCGGGTGAAGATCTTCGACTCGTTCTATGGCCACGAAGAAGAGACGATCGCCCGGTTCTACGCAGGCACGCTGACCCTGGGCGACAAGCTCGCGGTGCTCTCCCGGGGTGCGGGCACGGTCCCGGCGGGGCGGGCCCTGCGCGCGGCGCTGCTGGGCGGCTGACTCAGATTCTCGTGACTTCCCTGTCCGGGGTGACGGTTGCCCGAGGGCAATCATCACCGGAACCCATTGAATCAACTGGGAATTGCGACCGGCACAGGTCATGCTGAGCGCCCCCGTTCCACCGGGAGAATCCCAACATGTTCAGCCGAATCAGCAGTGCCGCGCTCGTCCTGACGCTCGGAGTCGCCCTCGCCAGCCGCCAGGCGGAAGCCTGCGGGTGTTTCGCGCCGCCCGACCCCACCGTGCCCATCGTGCAGGCCGGCGAGCGCATCCTGTTCGCGGTCGAGAATGGCGTGGTCACCGCGCACATTCAGATCCAGTACGCGGGTGACGCGAAGGACTTCGGGTGGCTGCTCCCGCTGCCGTCGGTGCCGGTGCTCAAGCTGGGGACCGAGGAGCTCTTCACCCAGCTCATCAACACCACCCAGCCCCGCTATTTCCTGACCACCACCACGAACGGGGCCTGCTCGGCACGGAACTTCGGGGCGCCCACGGCCTCGGCTGGCTTCGCCAACGACTCTGGCGGTAGCTCAGGGTCGCCGCTGGTGACCGAGTCGTCGATCGGGCCCTACGACTACGCGGTGCTCCACGCGGAGTCGAAGGACGCGATGTTCGCGTGGCTGACCGACAACCACTACTTCATCCCTACGGGCACGGACGCCACGGTGGGCCCCTACATCCGCCCCGGCGGGTATTTCCTCGCGCTGAAGCTCAAGAGCGGCAAGTCGTCGGGTGACATCCAGCCGGTGGTGCTCCAGTACCCGTCGGATCTCCCGATGATCCCCATCATCCTCACCAGCGTCGCCGCGACGCCGAACATGGGCGTGCAGGTGTGGATGCTCGGCGCAGGCCGGGCCATCCCGCGCAACTACAACCACGTGGTGATCAACGACGGGCAGATCGACTGGCTCAACCAGGCGAAGAACTACAACGACGTGATCATCCGCGCGGTCTCCGAGGCGCCCGAGAAGCACGCCTTCGCGACCGAGTACGCGGGCACCAGCGGCATCATGGTCGACCAGCTCGACCGCGCCGGGCGCTTCGGCCGCATCAGCGATCTCGCACGGCTCACCGACCCGGTGGACTTCGTCGAGTACCTCTTCAACAACGGCTACACCGCCACGCAGAGCCCCAACACCTTCTTCGCCCCCACGCTGACGCCCCTGCTGCGCGGCCTGGTGCTCACCGCGCTGCCCATGCCCGCGGGCCTCAACGTGAGCGAGGACAACTTCCTGCAGAACCTTCGCTTCTTCCTCGGCAGCTACCGCACCGACCACCCCGAGCAGTTCGTGGGCTGGAACCCGGCCTTCGATGCCCCGGCGCTCGCCGCGCAGATCAACGAGAAGGTCGTGCAGCCGGCGCTCGAGGCGGGCGGCCTGTTCCGCAAGTTCCCCACCCTCACCCGGCTCTACACGACGCTCTCGCCCGAGGACATGACCCGCGACCCGGTGTTCAGCTTCAACCCCTCGCTGCCCGACGTCTCCCGCGATCACACCGCCAACCTGGTCATTCAATGCGGGCTCTTCGGTGACTCGTCCACATCGCCGGCGACGCTGACCACCGAGCAGGGTTGGAACTTCCAGTTGAGCAACGCCAGCACCTCCCCCCAGTTGTCCGGGGTGCCGGCCGCGCTGCGCATCGAGACGTTGTCCGAAGAGGGCGCGCCCCAGGTGTTGACCGACAACAAGGTCGCCATCGGCGCCAAGGCCGCCGGGTGCAGTTGCACGGTGGTCGAGCCCTTCGGCCTGGGGCTGGTCGCGCTCGTCGCGGTGCTGCGTCGTCGTCGCCAGAGCTGAAGACATGCGCTCGTTGCTTCTCGTCAGCGCGTTGGTGTTGTGCGCGTGCCCCGAACGGCCCCCTCCCGAAGAGGAGGCCGACTCGGGCATCAGCGGCGATCCGCTGTGGGCTGACGGGAGCATGGAGGTGGGCACGCAAGTGTCGGACCTGGTGCCCACCTTTGAGCCGATGCCCGCGTCGATGGAGCTTCACCCCGGCGCCCAGGGCGGCTTCCACGTGCCCGTGATGTACCGCATCACCGGGCACACGCAGGCAGGCGCGACCGTCGAGCACCGGGTGCGCAGGTCTCGCGATGGCGTGCTGGTCAGCCGCGGGAGCCGCGCCTTCGACATCGCCGCCGACGGTGGCTCGTGGACCACCGAAGAGCCGGTCACGATCTTCATGTGCCCGACCCCGGTGGGCGTGAGCGTCGCGGGGGAAGACCTCACCTTCGAGATCACCGTCATCCGGGGCAACGGCGTGCTGCTCACGCGTGCGACGGCGAAGACCCGGTTGTTGTGCCCGGCCTCCAACCAGGCGTTCTGCGAATCCATCTGCAAGGGGTAACCCGATGAACCGAGTCGTCCTCGTTGGCGCGCTGGTCGCGCTCGCTGGCTGTGTGGAACCACGCGAGTGGCAGGTGGTCAGCACCGGGCTCGACGAGGCGCTGATGTCGATCAGCGGCAGCTCGGAGAGCGACGTGTGGGCGGTGGGTGCCGACGTGAGCACCGGGCCGCTGGTGTTGCACTTCGATGGCACGAGCTGGACGCGCCGCGAGACGGGCACGCACGGACACCTGTGGTGGGCGCACAGCTTCGCCGATGGCACCGCCTTCTTCGCCGGCGCGCGCAGCACCATCGTGCAGTGGAACGGCAGCGACTTCGTGCGCCACGTCACGCCGGGCCTGGCGCGGCAGACGGTGTTCGGGGTGTGGGGCGCCTCGCCGACCGACGTGTACGCCGTGGGCAGCGAGACGTCGGGGCGCCGTGGGTTCATCTGGCACTTCGACGGCACGGCCTGGAGCGACGTGCCGCTGCCGTCCTCGGTGCCGCTGCGTAGCGGCGAGACGCCCGGGCTCTTCAAGGTCTGGGGCCGGAACGGCGACGACGTGTGGGTGGTCGGCGGTGATGGGCTCGTGCTCCGCAAGAGCGGCGCGGTGTGGGACCGGGTTGACGTCAACCGCACCGACACCCTCTTCACGGTGCATGGTCGTGCGGGCCAGGTGCTGATCTCCGGGGGCGGCGTGGCCAGCGCGCTGCTCGAGGGTGACGGCCGGCAGTGGAAGGACGTCTCACCTGATTCCGTCGGGCTGCTGCAGGGCGTGGCGACCGACCCGACCGGGGCGGACTCGGCCTTCGCGGTCGGTGAGGCCGGGGTCATCTTCCAGCGCTCGAGCAAGGGCTGGGCGAGGATCACGCACGGGCTCTCGCTCGACGTCGAGTCGCTCCACGCAGTGTGGGTGGACCCCAAGGGCGGCGTGTGGGCGGTGGGAGGCAAGGTGCTCAGCACGCTGACGGGCGGCGCGATCGTGCGCCTCGCGCCGAAGCAGGCGCCCACCTACGAGCAGCCGGCCAAGCCCCTGCCTCCCGAGGTGAGCTGTCCTGCGGCGTCCATCGATCCCGCGCCGACTCGGTCGATCGCCCGGCGGTGGGACGAGCAGATTCTCGGGGCGATCCGTCGAGATCTCCCGCGCCCCACGGTGCACGCGCGCAGCTTGTTTCACCTCTCGGCCGCCATGTGGGATGCTTGGGCTGCGTACAGCCCGACCGCGCTGGGGGTCTTCAACAACGAGCGCGTCACGGCAACCGAGCTCGAGGCCGCGCGCCAGGAGGCGATCAGCTTCGCGGCCTACCGCCTGCTCACGCACCGCTACGCGACGGCCATCGGCGGCCCCACGTCACAGGCCTGCTTCCGCGCGTTCATGACGAAGCTGGGCTACGCGCCCGACGACACCACTGTGACCGGGGACTCCCCGCGCGCGGTAGGCAACCGGGTCGCGCAGAAGATCATCGACGCGACGTGGAACGACGGCGCGAACGAAGAGCACAACTACGCCGACACGACCTCCTTCGTGGCCGTCAACCCGCCGCTGTCGGTGGAGACGCCCGGGGCCCCGGTGATGGACATCGATCACTGGCAGCAGCTCGACCTCGCCATCGCCGCGACCCAGAACGGCATTCCCCTGGCCGCCGGGGTGCAGAAGTACATCGGCGCGCAGTGGGGCCACGTGACGCCCTTCGCCCTCACCCGCTCGGCGCCTGGCGCGGTCTACGTCGATCCCGGCGCGCCGCCGATGCTCACCCCGGCGACCATGCCGGCCGTGATCGAGGTGCTCCGCCGATCGTCACAGCTGGCGGTCAGCGCTGACGAGCCGACCGACATCTCGCCCGGCAAGTACGGCAACAACCCGCTGGGCAGCAACGCGGGCACCGGTCACCCGCTCAACCCCGTCACCGGCCAGCCCTACGCCGCGCAGATCGTCCCGCTGGGTGACTTCGGGCGCGTGCTCGCCGAGGTGTGGGCCGATGGGCCGAAGTCCGAGACGCCGCCGGGCCACTGGAACCTCCTGGCCAACGCGGCCTTCGAGCACCCATTGTTCACCCGCAAGTGGAACGGCACGGGCCCGGAGCTCTCGCCGCTCGAGTGGGACGTGCGCGCGTACCTGGCGATGAACGGCGCGCTGCACGACGCGGCGATCGCGGCATGGGAGATCAAGCGCGTCTTCCTCTGCTCGCGGCCGATCACCCTGATTCGCACCTGCGCGGCGCTCGGCCAGTCGAGCGACCCGGCGCAGCCCTCGTACAACGTGAAGGGGCTCCCCCTGGTGCCGGGGCTGATCGAGCTGGTGACGGCCGAGACGGCAACCCCGGGTGGGCGCCACGCGGGGTTCCAGAACGCGGTGGGCCAGGTCGTGGTGCGCGCGTGGAAGGGAGAGCCGGGTGACGTGCGCCAGGTCTCGGGCGTCGGCTGGGTGCGCGGCGTGGAGTGGGTGCCGTACCAGAAGCGCGACTTCGTCACGCCCGCGTTCCCCGGCTTCATCTCGGGGCACAGCACCTTCAGCCGCGCGGCCGCCGAGGTCCTGGCGCGCATCACGGGCACTCCGTACTTCCCCGGTGGGCTGGCCGAGCTGCCGGCGGCCGCGGGCACGGCGCTCACCTTCGAGCTGGGGCCCAGCCAGCCGGTGGTGCTGCAGTGGGCCACCTACTTCGACGCGGCCGACCAGGCCGGCCAGTCGCGCCTCTGGGGCGGCATTCACATCGCCGCCGACGACTACGCCGGGCGCCAGGTGGGATCGCTGGTGGGCCTCGGGGCGTACGCGAAGGCCGAGTCGTACTGGCCCTGAGCCCGTTCAGCGCTCGGTGCGGCACCCCACGAGGTGCGCTTCGGTCTCGGTGGCGCTGTCGACCAGTTCCTCGAGGCGCGTGAGCAACGCGTCGTCGGGGCCGGGGGTGCTCCACCTGCTCGCGCCCCGGTGATCAATGGTCACGTGTGTGCGGCTTGCTTGCTGAGGGCCATGCACCACTGCGGGGTTCGAGTTGGGTTCAGCCGATCAGCGCTTCATGCAGCGACCTGGTGAGCGCCTTCACGTGGGCGCGCTTGACGATCAACGTCAGCTGCAGCGCCGAGGCGTAGCTCGCCGTCACCTCGGCGCCGATGGACTTCGCGACGGCGAGGGCCTTTCGCGACACCGACCAGTCGGCGTTCAACCCGGTGCCCACGCAGGTCACCGTGCCGTGGTCTTCGAGCAACGACACCTCGGCGGGCAACTTCGCGCGCAGGGCCTCGGGCCCGTGCACGTCGTGGATCGGGACGACCGCCAGGGTGCGCCCCTGCGCGTCGGAGACCAGGTTCCGCCCCTTCACCTGCTGGGCGTCGAGCAGCTCGAGCAAGGCCTCGGGCGCCCCGTGGGTGGCGAAGATCCACACGTCGCTCTCGGAGGTCACGCCCTTGACCCGCGTCGACGGGGTGGACGCTTGAATGGCCGTGCCCGTGCCGCTGCCGTGGGTGGACTTCGCGTGGATGACGATGCCCTTTTCGCGGGCGAACTCGACGGCCTGGGCGTTGAGCACCTTGGCGCCTGCGGCGGCGAGTTCCTGCATCTCGTCGAAGGACAGTGACTCGAGCTTCGCCGCGCTGGGCACGACGCGGGGGTCGGCGCTGAAGATGCCGTCGACGTCGGAGTAGATCTCACAATCAGCGCCGAGCGCCGCGGCGAGAGCGACGGCCGTCGTGTCCGAGCCACCCCGCCCCAGCGTCGTCACCTCGCGGTTCTTCGACACGCCCTGGTACCCAGCGACGATCACCACCTTGTCCTTCGCCAGCTCCTCTTCGATGCGCGCGGGCTTGACCTCGATGATGCGCGCCTGGGCGTGGGTGGAGTCGGTGATGATCCCGCTCTGGCTCCCGGTGAAGCTGATCGCCGAGACGCCCTGTTCGTGGAGCGCCATGGACAGCAGCGCCATGGAGATGCGTTCGCCACAGGTCAGCAACATGTCGAGCTCGCGCCGGGGCGGGTCGGCGCTGATCTGCTTGGCCAGGGCCAGCAGCTCGTCGGTGGTGTCGCCCATGGCGGAGACCACCACCACCAGGCGCCAGCCCTCGTCCCTTCGGGCCTTCACCCGGGCGGCGACCTTGCGGATCTTCCCGGCATCCGCGACCGAGGAACCTCCGAACTTCTGCACGACGATGCGGGACATGTGCCTCCTTGGCCGCGTGCGAATACCTCATTGCAGGAAAGCGGCCAACCCATGGGATTCATTCCCGAACTCGCGTTGACACCTGTGACTTCGTCCCTATATTCCGCGCCGCTTCACCGACCCCACTCTCGCGGAGAACACCGCATGGCGATGATCGAGGTCGAAAACCTCACGAAGCAGTACCGCGACCGCGTCGCCATCGACGCGCTCAACTTCAAGATCGAAGACGGCGAGATCGTCGGGTTCCTGGGGCCCAACGGCGCCGGCAAGTCGACGACCATGAAGATCCTCACGGGCTTCATGCCGGCCACCAGCGGCAAGGCGCGCGTGGCGGGCTTCGACATCTTCGAGCAGCCGCTGGAGGCCAAGCGTCGCATCGGCTACCTGCCGGAGACGCCGCCGCTGTACCCGGAGCTCACGGTGCGCGGGTACCTCAAGTACGTCTCGGAGTTGAAGGGCGTGCCGCGGGCGAAGGTGAAGTCGGAGATCGACCGCGTGGCCCAGGGCACCGGCATCATCCCCGAGCTCGATCGCCTCACGGGGGTGCTGTCGAAGGGCTACCGGCAGCGCGTGGGCATCGCGCAGGCCATGCTGGGTGACCCGGCGCTGCTGATCCTCGACGAGCCGACCGAGGGCCTCGACCCGCGCCAGCGCCGGGAGGTGCTCGAGCTGATCAAGGGCCTCGCCGGCAAGCACACCGTGGTGCTCTCCACGCACATCCTCGCGGAGGTGAAGGCCATCTGTCAGAAGGTCCTCATCATCCACCGCGGGAAGATCGTCGCCAACGACACCATGGCGAACATCACCGGCGGCAAAGAGACCGGCCTGGAAGACAAGTTCATCCAACTGACTGCGGAGTGACGCATGAGAACGATCTTCGCCATCACGAAGAAAGAGCTGACCTCGTACCTGACCACCCCGTGGGCCTGGGTGGTGTTCACCGCGATGTCCTTCCTGAGTTCGATCTTCTTCATCGCCCTGCTGGTGAGCTTCAAGCAGGTACATGACGAGGTGCGCGACATCCCCGGGGGCTGGAGCCAGCTGCCGCCCGACTACCAGGACTTCCGCAACCTGACCGACGGCGTGGTGGTGAACCTGTGGGGCACGATGCTGGTGCTGACCCTGTTCATCGCGCCCTTCCTGTCGATGCGGCTGTTCGCCGAAGAGCGGCGCAACAAGACCTTCGAGCTGTTGATGACCACGCCCATTCGCCCCTACGAGATCGTGCTGGGCAAGTACTTCGGCGCGCTGGGCATCGTGGTGTGCACGCTGGGCGTGACCATCGTCTTCCCGATCATGCTCTCGGTGCTGGGGAGCTCCGAGTCGGGCTCGGCGCTCGAGTGGCGCACGGTGATGATGGGGTACTTCGCGCTGCTGCTGTGGGGCGCGACCAACATGGCCATCGGCATGTTCATCAGCTCGACGACCGAGTCGCAGATGGTCGCGGCGCTCATCAGCTTCGCGGTGGCCCTGGCGTGGATGCTGCTCAAGCAGGTCGCACCGGGCGCGCCGGAGCCGTTCCGCTCGGTGCTCAACTACCTCGCCTTCGACACCCAGCTGGCGAACCTGGTCAAGGGCGTGCTGGACGTGAAGCCGCTGGTGTTCTTCGGCTCGGTGATCGCCCTCTTCCTTCTGTTGACCCACCGGTCGATCGAAGCGCAGCGCTGGACCTGAGGGCGCCATGAAGAAAACCCTCGCAAGTGTCGGTGGTGGCGTCGGCCTGCTGCTGGTGTTGTTCACCGCGCCGATCAGCTTCTTCACCGTGGATTCGCTGGTGCCGTTCTTCGTGACCCTCGGCCTGGGCGTGCTGGGCATCGGGTTCTGGGCGATCACCACCGGCGGCAACCGCGCCGGCAGCTGGGCGCGCTCCGCGTTCTTCTATTCGTCGTCGGTGGGCCTGAGCGTGGCGTTCATCGGCGTGCTGGTGGCCGCGAACTTCATCACCGCGAAGCGCGCCCCCACGTGGGATCTCACGGCGAAGAAGATCTTCTCGCTCTCGCCGCAGACCACCAACACGCTCCAGGAGCTCAAGTACCCGGTGCGGGTGATCGCCTTCGTCAAGGAGAGCCCCCCGGAGCAGGTCGAGGCGCTCTTCCGCCGCTACGCCCAGGTGACCGACAAGTTCACCTGGGAGTTCAAGGACCCGCGCAAGAGCCCCGACCTCACCGGCAAGTACCAGATCCGCGAAGGTCAGCTGGCGGCGGTGCTGATCTCCAGCGGCGAGAACGAGACGCACACCATCTTGAACCTGCAGCGCCTGGGGAACCCGCAGATCGCCGAGCAGGAGTTGACCAACGGCCTGATCAAGCTCGAGGCCGTGGGCACCCAGAAGCTCTACTTCGTGGTGGGCCACGGCGAGCTGCCCCTGGACCCCGCCGCGCAGAGCCAGGAGGCGATGGCGGCCTCGCTGATGGCGGTCAAGCGCATCCTCCAGGACGAGGGCTACGCGCCGCAGCCGCTCAACCTGCTCGAGAAGGGCGAGATCCCCTCCGACGCCTCGGCCGTGGTCATCGCCGGCGCGCGCGGCAAGTTCTCCGACTCGGAGAAGAAGATGCTCGAGGTGTACCTCGCGCAGGGCGGCCGCCTGCTCTACTTCGCCGAGGCCGGCACCGAGCCGGACCTGGGCGAGCTGCTGGCGAAGTACGGCGCTCAGATCGAGCCGGGCCTGGTGGCCGACGCCAAGGTGAACCCCGATCAGCCCTACATCGTCTACACGCCCTTCATCGGCGAGCACGAGCTGACCAAGGTGCTGATGGCCGCCCAGGCCAACGTGGTCTTCCCCACGGCCCGGGCCATCACCCGGCTGGGCAGCGGCACGCTCGACGAGCTGACCCTCACCCCGCTGGTGCTCACCTCGCCCTACGCGTGGGTCGAGAACTCGCTGTCGGAGAACCCCCAGCGCGACCCCGACGAGCGCACCGGCCAGCTGATCCTCGCCGTGGCGGTGGGCCACCCCACCACGGGCACCACCCCGCGCCGCGCCGACGAGGCCCGGTTGGTGATCTTCGGCGACAGCGACGTGCTCACCTCGGCCTTCGGGGTCGAGACCAACCGCAACCTGGTGATGAACGCGTTCGCGTGGACCACGCAGCAGCTCAAGAAGATCACCATTCGCCCGCCGGACCGCGACCTCTCGACGCTCGATCTCACGAACGAGAAGCTGAGCACCATCCGCCTGCTGTCGATGGTGTTGCTGCCCACCCTGTTGCTCTCCGTGGGCCTGACGATCTGGCTCACGCGCCGCGCCCGCTGACCCCATGAACCAGAGCCAGAAGACGATGCTGATGATGCTGGGCCTGCTGGCCGTCGCCGGCGCGTTCGGCGGCTACGCGTACTTCGGCGTCTTCAAGAAAGACCAGGCCTCCGAGCGCCGCGTGGAGCACGAGCTGCGGCTCTTCGCGCCCCAGAAGCTCGACGAGCGGCAGGCCGACGGCGGATCGCCCCCCGCGGAGTTCACCCACCTCACCGTCACCACCGGCGGCCACGTCACGACGCTCGAGCGCCGCGGCAACCGCGAGTGGTGGATCGTCAGCCCGGTCGTGGCGAAGGCCGACAAGCTGGTGGTCGACGGCATCACCAGCCAGCTCCAGACGGCGAAGTTCAAGGCCACGCTCGAGGAAGACCCCGACGCGGCGACGCTCCAGAAGTACGGCCTCGACGCCCCGGCGTTCGTGGTGGTGGCCACCGCCCAGGTCGGGGCCCAGGACCGCACGGTGAAGATCATCGGCGGCATCGAGAACACCTTCGACGGCTCGGTCTACGTGCGCCGCAACGACGAGAAGCCCGTGTTCACCGCCGAGGGCGGCGTGCGCTTCATGCTCGCCAAGCAGCTCTTCGACCTGCGCGACAAGAACCCCTTCGCGGTCGACGAGGCGAAGGTGCAGCGGCTGGCGGTGAAATCGGGCGCCAACGAGTACGAGGTGGTGCGCCTCAACGACAAGCAGTGGAACCTGGTGCGCCCCGCGGCCGAGCCCGCGGACAGCGCGGCCCTCAGCGCGATCATCGCCGGCACCTCCCAGGAGCGCGCCCAGGCCTTCCCCGACGACTCCCCGGCCCAGCGCAAGGCGCTCGGCTTCGACGCGCCGCTGATCGACGCCCGGCTGACCCTGACCGGCGACAAGGTGGTGCACCTGCGCGTCACCCGGCAGGCCCCCGACGGCGGCGAAGAGGCGTTCTACGGCCTGCGCGAAGACGACGACGGCGCGGTGCTGGCGAAGCTGGGCTCGAACGTCACCCAGTACGATCGCCCGCCGAGCGACCTGCGCGACAAGACGGTGCTCCGCTTCCGCCGCGAGCTGGTGACGAAGATCGTCTTCCACGACCCGGCCGGCGAAGAGGTGGTGGTGCAGAAGGACTCCGTGGACGCCTCGGCCGATGCCTGGCGGGTGGTGGCCCCGCGGCCGGGCAAGGCGAAGGTCTTCAAGGTCACCGGCGCGCTGTGGACGCTGGGCAGCTTCAAGGCCCTGGTCAACGGCGAGGAGAAGCCGAAGGACTGGGGGCGCTACGGGCTCGACGCCAAGGCGAAGTTCATCGCCCTCTACGGCCAGGACGGCGCGGAGCTGGCCCGCCTGGTGATCGGCAAGGAGGTCATCGGCAAGCCGGTCACCTTCTACGTGCGCGGCACCCGCGACCAGGTGCTCGAGTCAGAGGGCAGCCGCTTCGGTGAGCTGCCCTTCGCGCTCGGTGACGTGCTCGACGAGCCCGGCGCCGATGCCGGGCCTGCCGTCACTTCGCCTTGACGAGCCGCGCCTTGATGGCGCCGACGAGCATGTCGATGGCCGTGTCGTTGTTGCCGCCGTGCGGCACGATGATGTCGGCCCAGCGCTTGGAGGGCTCGACGAAGGCCATGTGCATGGGCCGCACGTGCGCGAAGTACTGGTGGATCACGTGGTCGAAGTCGCGGCCGCGCTCCTTGATGTCGCGCGTGAGGCGGCGAATGATCCGCACGTCGTCTTCGGTCTCCACGAAGATCTTCACGTCCATCTGGGCCCGCAGCGGGTCCATGTGCATCACCAGGATGCCCTCGATGAGGATGAGGTCTGCCGGGTTGACGGTGACGGTGCGCGGCTGCCGGGTCGAGCTGACGAAGTCGTAGACCGGCTTCTCGATGGCGTGGCCGGCCTTGAGCGCCTTGACGTGCTCGACCAGCAGGTCGGAGTCGAAGGCGTCGGGATGATCGAAGTTCACCTCGCGCCGCTCTTCGAGGCTGAGGTGATCCAGGGGCCGGTAGTACGAGTCCTGGTCGATGAAGGCGACGCGCGAGGCGAACGCTTCGTGGAGCTTACGCGCGACGGTGGTCTTGCCTGAGGCAGTACCACCAGCAATTCCGAGGACGAGAGGGGCGGCCGACACGGAACGCGCGGTTATCAGAAGTCGAATTCTTCGCCCAGTTCGGACACGTGCACCGGCAAATGGCGCACTTCCTTCTTGAGCTGGGCCACGAACGCCGGCTTGAGGTGGTACAGCAGCACCTCGGCCCCCCGCCGATCGAACTTCTCGAGCTCTTTTTCGAGGGTTTGCGGGGTGAAATGGCCCGAGATGTCCGCCAGGGCCTGGAGCTGGTTGGGGAAGCTGCACTCGACGAGCACCAGCTTCAGGTTCTCGACCTTGTTCAGCACCTTCCAGAACTTCTCGGTGGGTCCGGTATCACCCGAGATGGCCATGGACACTTCGCCATCGGAGATGACGTAGCCGCAGGACTCGACCGGGTGGGAGACCAGCACCGACTTCACGCTGTAGGGCCCCACCTTGATGTTCGAGCCGGCGCGGAAGCTGCGCAGCTTGAAGACCGGGTTCTTCTTGGTGGGGATCTTGGTGAAGTCCGGCCAGAGGACGTTGTTGAAGAGGTTCTTCTGCAGCGTCTCGATGCACTCCGAGTTGCTGTGAATGACCACGGGCTTGTCGCGACGGCCGACGACCACGTCGGACATCATCGGCAGGTCCTTGATGTGATCGAAGTGCGAGTGCGTCAGCAGGATGTCGTCGACCTTCGCCAGCGCCGGCAGTTCGAGCATCGAGGTCAGCGCGCCGGCATCAATCGCCATGCGGTCGTCGACCAGGAAACAGGTGCTCTTGCACCCGGGAAGCTCACCGCCGTGTGGGCCCAACACTTTCAGTTTCAAGGCTCAGAGTTCCCCGAACTTCCACTTCATCTCGAGATACCTGAGGAAATCGAAGAGCCGCGCCGTGTCCTTCACCGTCACGCGATCGCCCGAGACCTCGACCAAACCCGCCCTCTCCAGCCTGTTCACCATGAAACGAATCGCCGGCTCCCCGACTGCGAGCTCGCGGGGGAGATCGCGCACCGGGAAGTCGACCTCGATGCCCTCTTCCGTCTGCTTGCCGCGCGTCTGACACAGGTTGAGCATGTGGTGGACGATGCGGCTGCCGGGGTCGGAGAGCAGCAGGTTCTCGATCTGCGCGTCGGCGTCCGAGAGGCGCTCGGCGAGCTTCTTGATCATGCGCACGGCGATCTCGGAGTTGCCCCGGATCATCGCCTCGAAGGTGCGCGGGTCGATGACCAGGAGGCGCGCCTCTTCTTCGACCGAGGCCGAGGCGTTGCGCGGCTTGTTGGAGATGATCGCCATCTCGCCGAAGAACTCACCGGGTCCGAGCACGGCGAGCACCTTCTCGACGTCACGCACCTTCTTGGTGATGGCGATGCGGCCGGACTGGATGACGTACATCTCCTTGCCGGGCTCACCTTCACGGAAGAGCAGCGTCCCCGCGGGGATGTCCTTCCCAAACCGCTGAAACAGGGCTTTTTCGGCACTCATGAAAGTCCCCGACTCTCACCCGCAAACCGGGGGGCGTCAATTACGGAACCGGCGCTCACTTGGTCTTCAGCGACACGACGCCGTCCCAATCGGGGGGGGGCGGGCGCACCCGGAAGGTCTCGAGCTCGGCCAGGTAGTTGCGCGTGGGGGCGTCGCCGGGCCACAGGGTGAGCACCTCGTTGAAGAGCGCGATGGCCTCGTCGAAGTGCCGCTGGGTGGAGGCCACGAGCCCGGCCTCGAAGGCGGCGATGGCCCGGGCGTCTGTCTCGTTGGGGGTGCCGAGGCCGCGGAGTTCGTAGATGCCCACCGGCACCTTCTTGCCCTTGACGCGCACGGCCCCGAGGCGGCGGGTCACGATGCCGTCCTTCACGGCGGCGCGGGTCCACTCGCTGATGATGGTGCGGGTCTCGTATTCCTTGTTGGTGCCCTCGAGGCGGCTGCCGAGGTTCACCGAGTCGCCGAGCACGGTGTAGTCGACGCGCACGTCAGACCCCATGTTCCCCACCACCATCTGCCCGGTGTTGATGCCGATGCCGATCTCCAGCTGGGGGTAGCCATTCTTGCGCCACACCACCTTGAGCTCCTCGAGGCGCTCGAGCATGTGCACCGCGGCGCGGCAGGCGCGCAGGGCGTGATCGGGCTGGTCGAGGGGCGCGTTCCAGAAGGCCATGACCGCGTCGCCGATGTACTTGTCGAGGGTGCCCTTCTCGTCGAACACGATCTGGGTCATCGGCGAGAGGTACTGGTTGATGAAGTCGGCGAGCTTCTCGGGAGACATGTGTTCCGAGAGCGAGGTGAAGCCGCGAATGTCCGAGAAGAGCACGGTCATCTCGCGCTTTTCGCCGCGGTTGAGGCGCTCGGGGTTCTCGAGGGCCACGTCCATCACGTCTTCGCCCAGGTATCGGCTGAAGGTGCTGCGCATCTTGAGCTTCTCGCGGTCGAGCGAGAGGTAGCCGAGGAAGATGGTGCCGAAGGCGGTGGCGGCGAGGTGCACCGTGGGCACCACCCAGTTCACCTTGAGCCCGTTGACGAAGAGCACGTAGGTCACGGCGGTGAAGCCGGCGATCACCGCCACCATCAAGACCATCTTCCCCACGAACGAACGCAGCCGCGGGGTGATCACCGCCACCGCGAGGCCCAGCACCAGCATCAGGCCCAGCTCGAGGTAGTTGAGGGACACCGGGCGGTTCAGGAAGTCCCCGGTCAGCGCGTTGGACACCAGGGAGGCGTGGGTGAAGACGCCGGAGGTGAACTCGGAGAACGGGGTGACGCGCTGGTCTCCGCTGCTGCCGATGATGGTGACGCCGACCAGCAGCGCCTTGCCCGCGAGCTGGTCCTTGCCCACCTTGCCGTCGAGCACGTCCACGATGCTCTCCCGGTGGAACGACTTGTAGTCGCCGGGATAGTTGATGAGCGTCATCGGGCTCTCGAACTCGATGGGCACCACCACGTCGCCCGCGGGGCGCGCGAGGCGGATCGCCGCCAGCTTGTGCTCGTCGACCACGGGGATGATCTGCGCGTCGAGCTGCCGGGCGATGACCTGCAGCGCCAGCGACGGCAGCAGGCCCGGCGGCTCGTCGAGGCGCACCAGCAACGGCGAGCGGCGAATGGTGCTGTCGATGTCGGGAATGGTGACGAAGTGCCCCAGGGGTGACCCGGTGGCAGCGAAGCGGGGCAGCGGCGCCAGCACCCCCACGTAGGGGTACGCCTCGACGCCGTCGAGGGGGTACGACGAGCCCTTCACCTTGCCCGGAATACTGGTGATCATCGACGCCGCAGCGGCGGTGCGAAAGGCCTCGCGCTGGGCGGCGGAGAACGAGGCGGCGTCGCTGGAGCCGAAGGGGATCGCGCCCTGGACGATGCGCGGCCCAGCCTTGCGGAGCACCGCTTCGAGGCGCTCGTCGGGCGAGTGGAGCAGCCGCTGTTCGAGCTCGGACTGGAGCGGCGCCAGCTCGGTGGGCAGCGAGGGCACCTGGTGGAGCGCGTCGAGCCAGGCCTGCTCTCGCGGGTTGACCTGGGTCTGGTCGGTGAACGCGATGTCGAGGCCGATCACCTTCGCGTCGGCGTCGAGCAGCTTGTCGAGGGCGGTGGCGACGAGCTCACGGGGCCAGGGCCACAGGCCGTAGCGCTGGGCGCCCCGCTCGTCGATCTCCACCACCACCACGTCGGGGTGGGCCGGCCGGGAGCCCCGAAGGCGGAACAACTGGGTGGTCACCCGCCCGTCGAGGTTCTGGATCAGCCGGTGCACCAGGCTGCCCTTCTCGGTGAGGCCCATCAACGGCTCGGAGGTCTGCACGTGGACCAGGCCGAAGACGATGAAGAGACCCAGGGCGAGCAACTCGTAACGTCGCTTCGAGAGGACTTGGCGCATGCGCGCGCGGGAGACTACCTGCTGCGGTGTGGGACACCTCCTCAATCGTGGTGCGGCCCGGAGCGAAGGGGTACAAGCCGCGCCCGTGGGAACGACCTACAAGCAGGCTGGAGTAGACATCGAGGCCGGTGACGCCCTCGTCGAGCGCATCAAGCCCCACGCCGCGAAGACGCGCCGCCCCGAGGTGCTCTCCGGGGTGGGTGGCTTCGGTGGCCTCTTCGCGATCCCTCCCGGGAAGTACAAGGAGCCGGTGCTGGTCAGCGGGACCGACGGGGTGGGCACCAAGCTCAAGCTCGCCTTCGCCATGGACCGCCACGAGACGGTGGGCATCGACCTGGTGGCCATGAGCGTCAACGACGTGCTCACCAGCGGCGCCGAGCCCCTGTTCTTCCTCGACTACTTCGCCACCGCCCGCCTCGACGTGGAGCGCGCGGTGAAGGTGATCGCCGGGGTGGCCAAGGGCTGCGAGCAGGCCGGCTGCACCCTGCTGGGCGGCGAGACCGCCGAGCTGCCGGGGTTCTACGTGCCCGGCGAGTACGAGCTGGCGGGCTTCGCCGTGGGCATCGTCGAGCGCTCGAAGATCATCGACGGCAAGACCATCGTCGCGGGTGACCGGGTGATCGGCATCGCCTCGTCGGGGCTGCACTCCAACGGCTACTCGCTGGCGCGGCGCATCCTCGAGGACGCGCGGCTCTCGCTCAACGACACGGTCGAAGGCATCAAGCTGGGCGACGCGCTGCTCGAGCCGACGCGCATCTACGTGAAGGACATCCTTGCCCTGGGCGAGAAGGTCGCGATCAAGGGCATGGCGCACATCACCGGCAGCGGGTTGCCCGGCAACGTGCCGCGGTGCCTGCCCGACGGCTTTCGGGCGGTGCTGCGCGAGGCGAGCTGGAAGCGGGCCCCGATCTTCGACCTCCTGCAGAAGCTGGGCGAGGTCGAGCGCGCCGAGATGTTCAGCACCTTCAACATGGGCCTGGGCATGACGGTGGTGGTGGCGCCGGCCGACGTGAAGGCGACGCTCGAGCTGCTCACCGCGCGCGGGCTGCAAGCCTGGGACGTGGGGTCCATCGAAAACGGAACTCCCGGCGCCGAGGCGGAGGCCATCGTCGTCTCATGATGCGCGTGGGGGTGCTCGCCTCGGGCAGCGGCTCGAACTTCCAGTCCCTCGTCGACGCGTTGAACGTCGCGGGGAGCCCGGCGCGCGTCGAGCTGCTGGTGTGCAACGTGCCCGGAGCGCGGGTGATCGAGCGCGCCAGGGCGGCGGGCGTGGAGGTGGTGGTCATCGATCACCGCACCGCCGGCCCCCGCGAGTCCTTCGACGCCCAGGTGGTCGAGGCGCTCAGCGCGCGGAAGCTCGAGCTCGTCTGCCTGGCCGGCTACATGCGGCTGGTCACGCCCACGTTCCTGCGCGCCTTCCCGGGCAAGGTGCTCAACCTGCACCCCGCCCTGCTCCCGTCCTTCCCCGGGCTGCACGCGGTGAAGCAGGCGCTCGACGCGGGGGTGAAGGTCGCGGGGTGCACGGTGCACTTCGTCGACGAGGGCACCGACACCGGCCCGATCATCGCGCAGGCGGCGGTGCAGGTGCTGCCCGGTGACGACGAGGCCCGCCTGGGGGCCCGCATTCACGCCGAAGAGCACCGGCTGTACCCCGCGGTGGTGCAGGCCATCGCCCGCGGTCACGTCACGCAATCGGGCCGGCTGGTCCAGCTCGTGGAGGCACTCTGATGGCGCCGTCGGCCGTCGTTCGTCGCGGTACCGCCCCGGGCCGGCATGTCTACGACGTGATCGTGATCGGCGGGCAATTGAGCGGCGTGCTCGCGACCGCGCTCTTCGCGAAGCGGGGCCTGCAGGTGCTGCACGTCCCGCACGACGCGCTCGGCGAGCCCTACGCCCACGGTGAGTTCAAGTTCGCCCACGCGCCCTTCCTCGTGCCGCCGCTCAAGTCGGTGCCGGCCTTCGACGAGGCGCTGCAGGAACTGGGGCTGGGCCCGGTGGTCGGGCGCGCCATGCAGTCGGTGCCGCTGCAGTTGCTCGAGCAGGACCGCTGGTTCGAGCTGAGTCACGACGAGAAGCGCCGCGGCCCCGAGCTGTCTCGCGCCCTGGGCGCCGACGCCGAGGCCTTCGACGAGCTGGTGCGCAAGGCCCAGGCGGCAGCTGACGCCAGCGACTCCTTCTTCCAGGCGAAGCCCGACCTGCCCCCCGAGGGCTTCTTCGGCCGCTGGAAGTTCAAGCGCCAGCTCTCGCGGTACCCCGGGCTGGAGCTCGACACGCCGTTGCCGAAGGACGCGCTGCTGCGCAGGCTGTTGCCCTTCGTGGCGAACGTCGAAGCGCCAGGCCCCCTGACGCGGGCCCGGGTGTTGGGGCGAACGCTGGCCGGCCCGGTGCTGTACCAGGGCGGTCGCGAGGGGCTGTGGCACCAACTGGCCGAGCGCGCGCGGGAGCTGGGGGCCGACGTGCTGGCCGGCGACGAAGCGGTCGAGCGGATCGTGCTCGAGGGCTCGACGGCCGGGGTGCGCCTGGGCCGCGGCGACACGACCTACCGCGCGGGCTTCCTGGTCGCGGCGATGGATCTCGACGTGCTCACCGGGCTCATCCCCGAGAAGCAGCGCAAGGCCGCGGCGAAGGTGGCCCCCACGGTCGCCGCGCAGAAGGCCTGCGTCACCTTCAACGTCGTGCTGCCCGAGCGCGCCCTGCCCCGAGGGTTGGGCGCCCTGGCCCTGGTCGACGCGCCGTCGCTCGATGGGGGCGTGGTGCTGGTGCAGGTGCTGGCCGGGCCGACGGCCGAACAGCGGGTGCTCAGCGCGACGGTGCAGGCGCCGATCGCCCTGCGCGTGGGTGGTGAGCCGGCGATCCGCGCGCTGGCGACGCAGGTGCACGCGGCCCTGGCGCGGGTGATGCCCTTCACCCGGCCCCACGTCACCTTCGAGTCGACCCCGTGGATCGACTCCATCCAGGTGGTGGACAACCGCGTCGAGGTGCACCCGCTCTTCCAGCTCCCACCGCAGTCATGGCTGGGCGTGGCCGGGCTGGTGACGCACAGCCCGTGGAAGCGCGTGATGATCGCCAGCCGCCAGGTGCTCCCCGGCCTGGGCTTCGAGGGTGAAGTGCTGGCGGCCCAGCGCGCGGCGCGTCTGGTGGAGACCGGCCTGAAGAAGAACGACCCGCTCAAGAAGAGGACGACCGCATGAGCACCGTCAACGTGATGGCCAAGGAGATCGCCGCGAAGGTCGTGTTCTACGGCCCCGGCCTCTCGGGCAAGACGACCACGCTCAAGCGCATCTACGAGTCGGTGAAGCCCTCGCTGCGCGGCGAGTTGATGACGCTGCCGACCGAGGCCGATCGCACGCTGTTCTTCGACTTCCTGCCGGTGCGCGTGGAGAAGGTCGGCGACTATGCGCTGCGGCTGGCGCTCTACACGGTGCCCGGCCAGGTCTTCTACAACGCGACCCGCAAGCTGGTGCTCCAGGGCGCGGACGGCGTGGTCTTCGTCGCCGACTCGAACCCGGGGGCCGAAGACGCGAACCGCGAGTCGATGGCCAACCTCGAGGAGAACCTCGCCGAGCAGGGCATGGGCCTCGACTCGTTCCCGCTGGTCATCCAGTACAACAAGCGCGACCTGGTGAACGCGGTGCCCGTGGCGCAGATGCGGGCGCTCATCAACCGGCGCAACGTGCCTGACTTCGAGACCATCGCCATGAGCGGCGACGGCGTGCTGGACGCGATGAAGGCGATGATCCGCCTGGTGATCAAGGACCTGCGGGCCCGGAAGATCGTGCCCTCGATGAAGCCCCGGCCCTCGGCGCCCACGCCTTCGCTCTCGCGCGACGTGGGCGCGTCGCTCGAGGCCCAGGTGCAGGAGCACCTCGTCACCCAGCCGGCCCCCGAGCCGCTGCCCGCGCCCTTCACCAAGCCGGTGCTGGGTCCCATCGCGGCGCTCGCCCCGGCGGCGTTGATCGATCTCGCGCGCGTCGCCGAGGGCGCATTCGCCGCGGGTGACTTCGACGGTTGCGTGCGCACCAGCATCGAGACCCTGCAGCGGGGGTTGGCGTTCGCCGGCGACGCGTCGGTGGCGCACCAGGCGTTCCTCCTCGGGCTCCATGGCCGGGACGTGTTGGACGCGTGGACCCGGGCCCAGCGCGGCGCGGCGCACATCGAAGACGCCTCGTTCGCGCTCTTCGTGCTCTCGCAGTTGTTCGTGCGCCTCAGCCAGGCCGGGCTGCCCACGCCGGAGCAGTGAACCCAGGTCAGGCCGGCGTCAACGCACCGACGCGGACCAGGCGCATCACCGTCCGCAGGGTGTCGAGCTCGCGCTGGGTGCTGGCGAGCAACACCGCCGAGAGATCCCACCCGGTCTCGAACCAGCGCACGATCGACCGTTCTTCGGGCCGCAGCCCCGAGAGCACCGTGGGGCTGGTGGTGACCTGGAAGCGCGCCAGGGGCGGCATCTCCCGGTACAGCGCGGCGACGTGCTCGCGCTCGACCATGCGGGCGAACTCGCGCACGCGGCGATCGCCGGGGTCGCTCTGGAGCAGCGAGGCGAAGATCAACGCCGCAGCGTCGAACTGGCGCTCCCGCACCAGGATCGCGCCCTTCTCGAGCATGTCGGCGATGGGGTCCGACGCCACGGGGGCCGCGCCGACGACGATGGCGCGCCCGGCGCGCAGCATGTCGAACACCGACCGGGCCACCACCGAGCGCGCCAGGCCCAGCGAGATGCGCAGCCGGCTCAGGGTGACGTCCTCGCCCGACTCGATGAGCCCGAGGATCGCGCGGTGCAGCGCGTGAGACGGCTGGGCGCCCGGTGAGCCGCGCAGCACCAGTTGCTCGTGGGGCAACGCCCGCTCGACGTCGCCGACCTCGTCGAGGCGCCGCAAGGTCTCGAAGAGCACGTGCCGCAACGGGAGTTCGAGCGTGGTCCACTCGTCTTCTCCTCGATCGAGGTCCTCGCTCCAGTGGAAGCGGCCGCTGGCGGGCAGGAGATCGACCAGGCTGCCGACGAGCTCCTCCTCGGCGATCTGTCGCAGCGCGGCGTCGAGCGCGGGACCCAGGGACAGCGCCCGCCGCAGCGCGAGCATCACCTGGTCACCACGGGCCTCGCGGGTGTGCTCGACCACGCGCGACAGCCGTTCCCACAGGCCGGGGGCCGAGGCGGCGATGATCTGCCCGGAGAGGATGAACACCTTGCGCTGGCCGGCTTCCCACGAGAGCGAGAGCGCGCCGGTCTTCTTCGACGCGTCGAGCCACTGGAGGAGATCCGGCAACGGGTAGCTGGAGAGATCTCCGTGGAAGGCCATGCGCGTGAAGAGGCTACAGTACGTGCTGATGCGGGTGGCGATCCTCTTCACGGATGGAGTCGGGGTTGGCCCCCGGGAGCCCGCCACCAACCCGCTCGCGCGGCGCGAGTACCTGCTGTCACAGTTCGAGGGGGGCGCAGGGGCGACGCTCCCGCCGGGCGGCGCGCGGCATGACGTGGACACCACCTTCGGGGTGCCCGGGCGGCCCCAGTCGGCCAGCAACCAGACCGCGATCTTCACCGGCCACCCCGCCCCGCAACTCGTGGGTCGCCACGTGCTGGGGTACCCCAACGCGGCGCTCAAGGGGCTGATCGCCGCGCACTCCATCGTGCGCAGCCTCACCACCCAGGGACGCACCGCGACCTTCGCCAACGCCTACCCCGCGGAGTACCTCGACGCGCTGGGGCTGGCCCGGCGGCCGTCGACGGGGGAAGACGTGCGCATCCCAGAGCGGTATCTGCGCCGGGTGAAGCCCTCGGCGAGCACCCTGGCGATGGCCGCCGGACAGATCGCGCTGCGCACCTTCGATGATGCGCGCGCCGACGCGGGCCTGACCCACGACGTCGACGGCTCGACGGCGACCCGGCGCAAGATGAACCTGCCCACCCGGACGCCTGAGCGCGCGGCCGAGATCTTCTGGGCCCTGGCGGCCGACTTCACCCTCTTCGAGCACTACCTCGCGGACGAGGCCGGGCACGCCCAGGACCTCGAGGCCGCCGAGCGAGCGCTGGGCACCTTCGACGCCTTCGCCCGCGCGGTGATCGCCACCCGGCCGGCCGACGCCCACGTGCTGATCTGCAGCGACCACGGCAACGTGGAGGATCTCTCGACGCGCGGGCACACCCGCAACCAGGTCGCCGTGCTCTCCTTCGGTGAGGGCATCCTCCCCCGCATGGGGACCGTGGCTGACGTGGGGACGGCGGCGCTCTCGCTGTTGGGAATCACCCCGTGAGGGCCCTGCTCTCCTTGCTGATTTTCGCCTCGGGCTGCGCCGGGCCCCTGGCCTCGTTGAAGGTCGAACGCCCGCTCACGCTGGAGTCGGCGCGCTTCACGATTCGCAGCGACGGTACCGTCGATGCCGACGTGCACCGCATCGAGCACGCCCTCAGCGAGGCGCCCGCCGGCCTCGCCCCGTGGGGAGGGCTCGAGACCCCGGTGACGGTCTTCGTGGTGAGCGATCACCGCGCCCTCGAGCGCGCGGTGCACCGCCCCGGCTACGCCTGGCTGCGCGCCTGGGCCCGCCTCGAGGACGTCGTCGTCCAGGCCCCTTCGACGTGGACCACCAACGCCGCGGTGATCGACGAACTGCTCCTGCATGAGCTCACGCACTGCCTGCTCTTCCAGCGCACCGGCACGCCCGAGTCGTGGCGCTCGAAGCAGATTCCCCTGTGGTTCCGAGAGGGAATGGCAGTGTGGACGGCGAAGCAGCAGGGCCTGTACCCCACGCTGGAGGACACCGCGCAGTGGGCCGAGAAGAACCCCGCGCTCGATGTGTTCGAAGACGGAGAGGCGCTCTCCGCCGAGCACTACCTCGAGGTCTATGGCTTCGCGCTCCACGCCTTCACCTTCCTCGAGCGGAGGTACGGGGCGGTGCAGTTGGGCGCGCTCATGGGCCAGATGAAGGCTGGCGCCGACTTCGCCACGGGCTTCGAGCAGGCCATGGGCACCACGCTGGCGCGGTTTCAGCGCGACTTCCTGAACTACCTGCACCTGCGGGCGTTCCGGGGCACCGGGAGATCGGCCCCGCTGCTCAGGCCGAACCTCCACGAGTTGATCGAGAAGCGCCGGCCGGGGGCCTGAAGAGGGCGTTACCGCTCGGCGACGGGCGTCTCGGCGGACGCGGGGCACGGCAAGTAGATCCCCGCCTGGGCCGTGGTCGTCACGTACACGCGCAGGTAGGAGGCGTGCGGGTACACCCCGGTCACTTCGATCTTCGCCACGTTGGTCTTCATGCACCCCAGCCCGTTCTCGAAGGGCACGTCGTTCGACAGCTTGGCGCGCACGGCGGCGAAGCGTTCCCCGAGGTCGAGCTTGAGGGCCTGCCGGGCCTGGTCGCGGATGCCGTCGCGATCGAGGTTCGCCTTGAGTGCGAGGAGGAAGCTGCTGGTGTCCACCGTGGGCTGGAGATCAGGGATGCGCAGCTCGTTGTCGATCACCTCGGGGTGGCCGGCGAAGTAGAGATCGCCGTCGAGGCTCGTGCTCAGGCCCGCCGCCTTGATCGGCCCCGCGAGGTGCAGCTTCACCACCAACTGGTCCGACTGGGACGCGAAGACCTCGGGGTTCGTGAGGTAGAGCTCGGGGAAGGACTTCGAGAAGAAGAGCTTCCCGTCGGTGAAGGCCAGGGTCATGGCGCGGGCGAGCTCTTCGTAGCGGGCGGCGATGGGCACCACGACGGTGAACGGGCCCGAGGGCAGCGTGGCCACGTTGGCGAGCCGCGGAGGCTCCGGCGGCATCGACGCGGTCCCGCACGGCAGCGTGACGCTGGGTTCGACGACCAGCGCGAAGTCCTTCTCGAAGCCCCCGGCGATCACCGTGGGCCCGGCCTCGATGGAGGTCACCTTGAGCGTGGCGCAGGCATCCGCCCCACCGGCCGCGAGCACGATGGGCGTCGAGAGCCGCTGGTAGGCCTGCTTCACCTGGGGCGAGAGATCCCACGAGAAGTGCTCGATGAAGTCCTCCAGCGACGCGGTGGCCTTCTCCATCGCGCCGGCCATGCCCTGGGCGGTGCGCAGCCGCAGGTCCTTCGACTCGAGCTTCGACTTCGCGCCCTGCAGCCGGAACTTCCAATCGCTGGTGATGATCGGCTCGCCCTGCACCGAGACCAGCACCGGCACCACCTGCTTGCCCAGCACGGGGAGATCGACCTCCAGGGTGAGATCGGTCTTCAGCTCGACCCGGCCATCGGCGAAGCGGAGCGCGAACGGGCCCCGGGACCAGCCGACCGCGCGGGTGCCGCGCAGCTCGAAGGTCGACTCGCCGCTGGTGGGGACGCGGGTGTCGAGCGCCTGCTTGAGGCCGTCGGCGGTGGCCGTGACGTGCACCACCAGCTTGGCGGGCAGCGGGTCGGCGTGGGGTGCACCGATCAGCGCCGAGGGGCGCGACGGGTACAGGGGGATCGAGGCACAACCAGCGACCAGCAACGGGAGGAGCAGGAGCGTTCGCATCGGCGCGCACCAAACCCCACCTCGCGACCGCGCGCGATCACTTCAGGAGATCGACCCACGGCCTGATGGCCACCGCGGTCGTCCAGCCCGAGAGCCGCCGGCGCCCCGGCCACAGGGCCTCGTTCCACGCCGCCGACACGCCCCAGCCCGCGAAGCGCGCCCCGGCACCGCGCCCGCGCAGCACCTCGTGGCCCTGCCCTTCCCACGGGTAGTCGCGAAAGTCGTCGTGCCACGAGTCCCGGCACAGCTCGGCCCGGTGGCCCATCTGCGCGAGGCCCGTGCCCAGCAGGGCCCCGGTCGGGCTCGCTGGTGGATCGGCGTCGTCGGTCGCGTCTTCCACCGCGCGGCAGGCGAACTCCCACTCGGCCTCGGAGGGTGCGCGCCACCGCTGGGCCACCAGGGTCTTGAGCACCGCCCCCACGGCGATGGGGCTCACCCCGGCGATGGTGAGGCGCGACTCGTCGAGGCCGAGCTTGCGCAACACGCCGAACGAGAGGGGTTGGTCGGCCACCAGGGCGGCGCGCACGACGATCTCCTGCGCGGGCAACAACTCCCGGGCCTCCTCGAGGCGCGCCACGGGCACCATCAAGTCTTCGGATTCTTCGACGGTCACCCGGCGCAGGCGCGCGAACCGGCGGTCCGACATGCCCATCACGCCGGTGCCCCCGAAGACGACGTGAAAGAGCACGTTGGTCTCGCGGTGAATGAACTGCGGCAGGGGACCCAGCGCGTGGCCCACCGAGCGCGGGTCGAAGTACCCGGGCGGCATGCGTTCGAGCAACTGGTCGATCACCACCGACCGGCTCCCGAGATCGAGCGACCACCAATCAGCGAGCGTCAGCTCCATGGGGGCACGCGGCGCGACGACGTGGGGGAGGCGGACATGGGCGGCTGACGTTATACCGGCGGCCATGAAGACCCTGCCCGTCCTCGCGTGCCTCGCGCTCGCGGCCTGCACCAAGGAACCCGCGAAGAGCGCCCCGGCCGAAGCGGCGAACAACTACACGGTGAACATCGCCGCGCACGCGCCCTATGCCGCGGGCCAGGAAGCCAGCGCGCTCATCACCGTGACCGCCGCGCCGGGGCTCCACGTGAACCCCGAGTACCCGGTGGCCTTCAAGCCCGAGGGCTCCGAGGCGGTGAAGTTCGGCGACGAGCGCGTGCGCTTGACGGCCGGCACCAAGACCCCCTGCGCCGACAAGGCCGAAGACGCGTGCAGGGTCGAGTTCCCCCTGCCGCTGACTCCCGAGAAGGCCGGCGCGGCGAAGGTCGCGGGCGTGCTCGCCTTCAGCGTGTGCAGCCCCGAGAAGTGCCTCATCGAGAAGGTGCCGCTGACCCTGGCGATCGCCGTCGAGTGAGTCACAGCGTGGGGACGTCGAGCACGCCCCGCACCGTGGCCATGCGGATGCCCGTCAGCGGCTGACGCGACGGCAGCACGTTCTCGAAGGCCTCGAGATCGAAGGTCGCCGTGCGCAGCACCGCCGGGCCTCCGGGCACCAGCGGGTCGACGTCCGTGAGGGCCGTCAGATCGGTCGTCCACCCGTCGGCACACAGCTCGAACTCCCGCGCCACCCAGTGCCCGGGTTGGCGCTGCACCGCGCGCCAGGCGAACTCCCACTGCGCCTCGGTGGGCAGCCGCGCGCCGCGCTGCTCGAGCAGGGCCCGGGACTCCTCGGCGTGCTCGGAGATCACCACCTTCGGCTCGGAAGGATCGAGCTCGTCGCGGAGCACCTGCTCCATCATCAGGAACGGGCGCAGCGACAAGGTGCGTGGGGGGGAGTGCAGCATCTCGAAGCCCATGCGCAGCGGGTACCGCGCGTGGAGCTCGTAGAAGCGGTTGAGCCGCGCCGCCGTCGCCCCCATCTCGAAGGTGCCCCCGGTGAACAGCCGCCAGGTCTCGTCGAAGCGGGCGTCGAGGAACCGCGGCTGGAGCGCGTTGGAGTCGATGAGCTGGAGCCACGGAGGCAGGCGCTCGAGGAGTTGATCGAGCAGCACGCGCCGCTCTTCCTCCGGGAGCGAAGCGAGCTCGGAAAGGCTCATGCGGCCTTCGCGCTCGGGACACCCCAGTCGACGATGCGCCAGTTGCGCTTGTGGGCCAGCCGTCGCAGGCGCGGGTCGGGGTTCACCGCGACGGGTTCGCCGACGGCCTCGAGCACGCTCAGGTCGCTGTACGAGTCGGTGTAGAAGACGGCCTCGCTGAGGGCCGCGCCCGCCTGCTGCGCCTCGCGCTGGGCGTGGGGCAGCTTCCCCGGCCCGAAGCACACGCCGCCCACCACGAGGCCGGTGTGGAGGCCCTGGGCGTCGACCTCGAGCCGGTTGCAGAGCACGGAGTCGAAGCGCAGCTCTTCGGCCACGAGCTCGGACAGGTAGTGGGTCGAGGAGGTGAGCATCACCAGCCGGCGGCCTTCGCGGCGGTGCTGCTCGATGGCCTGCAGCGCGCCGGGCCGGTAGGTCTGGCGCACTTCCTCGGTGAAGAAGCGCTGGGTGCGCTCGCGCAACGCGGCCGCCTGGGTGCCGGTGATCTGGGCCACGGCCTCGGAGACCATGGCCTCCGCCGAGGCGAAGCCCAGGTGGTAGCGCGCCAGCCAGGTCATGGCCTTGAAGGCTTGCCGCTTGGCGAGGTGCCCGAGCGCGACCTCGCGGCGCACCCAGAGCGTCCCGGAGTTCACCGAGAGGATCGTCTTGTCGAGATCGAAGAAGGCGATGCCACGCACGGGGTCACCGTAACGCGGCGCACCGCACGGCGCACTTCACGCGGTCTTGGCCGGCTTGACCCAGCCGAAGCTCTGCACGGGCCCGCTGCTGCTCACGCCGGGCTTGGCCCAGGTCAGCTCCAGGCTGCGATCGGTGGCTCGGTGCGCGTCGACGGTGAAGAAGAACGTGAAGCTCTGGCTCGGCATGCCGCGCAATGTGCCTGCGTTCCGGGATCTGGCAAATTTTTGACCAACCCTGATCCACGTGGATCAGGGTTTGCCCCGGCGGCGCTCTCGAAAGGTGATCCGCGCCGATCAGGTGGCGCAGATCTGCTTGATGAGGATCGACTGGTCGTCCGCCCGGCGCTTGCACTGGTTGCCGAACTGGACCTTCGCGGAGGTCGCCGCGGCGTTGCGCGAAAAGGACACGATGCCCTCGTTGGCGAGGGTGCACATCACGTCTTCCCCCCCGGCGCGCTTGATGACGAACTGCATCAGCCGCTCGTCGGCCACGTTGCGGATCTCGATGGTCTGGGAGACCGAGGCCAGCTGCGCGATGGTGATCAGCGTCTGGCGGAACGAATCGCGGCAGATCGAGTCGAGGTTCTCGAGCGTGTTGTCGAACATCTCGGCCATCTGCCGGTGGCGGAAGCCGCCCTGGTTCGAGGTGGGGCAGTCGATGTTGCGCACCTGGGCGCCGTCGACGAAGGCCATGGCGGCCTTGTTGACCGTGGAGACCGGGGCGATGGCCGTCCAGATGACTTCCTTCTGGCTGCCGTCGGAGTTCTTCAGGTCGTCGTGGAACATGCGGTGGTACTCGCTGACCGGGGTCAGCTCCATCTCGCGATCGGTGCAATCGGCCACGGCGCCGTTGTCGCCCACGCTCACCAGCGGCGGACGGATCTTCTCACTGCAGTCGTCTTCGTCGGTCAGCACGACCACCAGCAGCCGCGCCCCGTCGCGCAGGAAGCCCTGGTTGCCGCCCATCACCTGGGGCGTGGTGGCGAGCTCCGAGAGCAGCGCGAGGCGAACCGCCTCGAAGGGGGTCTCCTGGCCCGAGCCCGTCGTGCCCTGGCGGACCAGCTTGGCGAACTTGGTGATCAACTCCGGGTCGGTGCCGGTCAACACCCGCTCGCCCATGGGGTCGTCGAAGTCGGTGCCGCCGTCGGCCAGGGCCACGGGGACCGGGCGCAACTTGCCGGCCTGCTTGCCGTAGTTGAGGAGGAACGTCTGCTGGCCCAGGCGGCCGTTCAGGTACACCGAGGTGGTCACCACGCCGATGTTGAACTCCGAGGGCACCCCGCCGCCCTTCTTGAGCTCGTCGATGAAGCCGGTGAGCTCGCGGGCGACGCCTTCCTGCTCCTCCCGCATGGAGTTCGAGTTGTCGATGACGAACAGGATGTCGAGCTTGGGCGGCTCGATCAGCGGGGGCGTGGACTCGCAGCTCCGGGTCAGGAGCAGGGAATCATCATCGATCGGAGAGGTCTTGCAGCCAAAGCAGCCCTGGCAGCTGGCGAGCAGCCCCAACACGGCGGTGGCGAAAAAGCGTGACGGTTTCATGGGTGACCTGGCTCGGAGATTCGGCCCTGCGCGTCTGGGCATCATGCACCGGACAATCAGCGGGGGCGAGGAACCGGAAAACCTCCACGACGCGGTTGCGGTGCGAGTTTTCGCTGCTACCCTCTCGAAGTCGCAACTCCGCATGAGGGCGCTCCCTCAGCAACCCGTTGAAACAAGGCAACACCCCCCACATGTCCGATGACAAGAAGAAGGCGGTCGGTGCGCAGGCACTGCCGACGACGATGACGCCGCCGGGCGCCATCAACAAGGACGACATCCCCGCCGTCCTCCCCATTCTCCCGCTGCGGAACTCCGTGTTCTTCCCCGGCGGCGTGTTGCCCCTCGCGGTCGGTCGCCAGAAGACCATTGCGCTCATCAAGGACGCCGTGCGCGACGACCAGGTGATCGGCGTGGTCACGCAGCGCAAGGCTGAAGAGGAAGATCCGGGCGCGACCGACCTCTACAACATGGGCACCGTCGCCCGCATCGTGAAGCTGCTGAAGATGGGCGAAGACAACTACTCGCTCGTCGTCCAGGGCCTCGCCCGCTTCCGCGTGATGGAGCTGGTGCAGGAGTCGCCCTACCTCAAGGCGCGCATCGAGCCGGTGGACGACAAGACCTCGCCCGACAACGTCGAGATCGAGGCGTTGACCATCAACTTGAAGAAGCTCGCCCGTGAAGTGATCGAGATGATGCCGGAGCTGCCTGCCGCGGCCACCGAGCTCGTCGAGAGCATCACCCACCCGGGTCACCTGGCCGACCTCATCGCCGCCAACGTCGACGTGCCCATCGAGGAGAAGCAGGCCGTCCTCGAGACCGTCGATCTCAAGGCGCGCATGAAGCTCGTGCTCGAGCTGCTCAACCGCAAGCGCGAGATCCTCAAGCTCTCGAACAAGATCGACTCCGCCGTGAAGGGCGAGATGTCGAAGACCCAGCGCGAGTACTACCTCCGCCAGCAGCTCAAGGCGATCAAGGAAGAGCTCGGCGAGATGGGCGAGGACGAGGAAGAGCTCGACGAACTCGCGGAGCGCATCAAGAAGGCCGCGCTGCCCCCCGAGGTCGAGAAGGTCGCCAACAAGGAGCTCAACCGGCTCAAGACCATCCCCGCAGCGTCGAGCGAGTACACCGTCGCCCGCACCTACCTGGACTGGATCGCGGACCTGCCGTGGAGCAAGCAGACCGAGGACAACCTCGACATCGACAACGCGCGCAAGCAGCTCGACAACGATCACTACGGCATCCAGACCGTGAAGAAGCGCGTGCTGGAGTACCTGGCGGTGCGCAAGCTGAAGAACGACATGCGCGGCCCCATCCTGTGCCTCTCGGGTCCCCCGGGCGTCGGCAAGACGTCGCTGGGTGCCTCCATCGCCCGCGCGCTGGGTCGCAAGTTCGTGCGCCTCTCGCTGGGCGGCGTGCGGGACGAAGCCGAGATCCGCGGCCACCGCCGTACCTACGTGGGCGCCCTGCCCGGTCGCTTCATCCAGCAGATGAAGAAGGCCGGCTCGCGCAACCCGCTCATGCTGCTCGACGAGATCGACAAGCTCGGCTCGGACTTCCGCGGTGACCCGTCGGCGGCCCTGCTCGAGGTGCTCGACCCGGAACAGAACAGCACGTTCTCCGATCACTACCTCGACGTTCCGTTCGATCTCTCGAAGGTGATGTTCGTGGCGACGGCCAACCGCCTCGACACCATCCCCGCGCCGCTCCGTGACCGCATGGAGGTCATCGAGATGAGCTCGTACACCTTCATCGAGAAGGAGCACATCGCGCGCAACCACCTGATCCCCAAGCAGATCAAGGAGCACGGGATCACCACGGAGCACATCGAGATCACCACCGAGTCGCTGGAGAAGATCATCAGCGCCTACGCCATCGAGCCCGGTGTGCGTACCCTCGAGCGTCGCATCGCGGAGCTGTGCCGCTCGGTGGCCGTCAACGTCGCCTCGGGCAAGACCGACAAGGTGATCATCGACGTCGCCCGCACCGAAGAGCTGCTGGGCAACAAGCGCCACGAGCTCAACGTGGCCGAGCGCACCTCGCAGACCGGCGTCAGCGTCGGCCTGTACTACACGCCGCTGGGCTTCGGAGACATCCTCTTCATCGAAGCCACCAAGATGCCTGGCAAGGGCACCATGACGCTCACCGGCCAGCTCGGCGACGTCATGAAGGAATCGGTCACCACCGGCTTCTCGTGGCTCCGCGCGAACGCGGATCGCATGGGCATCCCGGTGACGGCGTTCGAGAAGACCGACCTCCACATCCACTTCCCTGACGGCGCGACCCCCAAGGACGGGCCGTCGGCGGGCGTGGCGATCATCATGGCCCTGACCTCGCTCTACACCGGCATCCCGGTGCGGTCCGACACGGCGATGACCGGCGAGATCACCCTGCGTGGCATCGTGGGCATGATCGGTGGCGTGCGTGAGAAGGTCCTCGGGGCACACCGCGCGGGCATCAAGCGCGTCATGCTCCCCGAGAAGAACAAGAAGGATCTCGTCGAGGTGCCGGAGTCGGTGCGCACCACCCTCGAGTTCAACTTCGTCTCGCACGTCGATGACGCGCTGAAGTGGGCCCTGGAGCGTTCGCCCTTCGTGACGACGCCCGTGACGCCGGCGGTCGAAGAGCCCAAGGCGGCCGAAGTCCGCGCCTGAGCCTCAGCTCAAGTTGACGTACCCCGCGCCCGCGAGCCCCTTGAAAAGGTTCGCGGGCGTCGGTGTGTTCAGAGCACGGTGCGGAAGTAGGCGATGGTCGCCGGCAGGCCCTGCTCGAGGGTGACCTTCGGTTCCCAGCCCAGCAGCGTGCGCGCGCGGGTGATGTCGGGCTTGCGCTGCTTGGGGTCTCCGGGAGGCAGGGGCTCGAAGACGATCTTCCCGCCGCCGCCGGCCGCCTTGCGCACCGCCTCGGCGAACTCGGCGATGGTCTGCTCGCGCGGGTTGCCGATGTTCACCGGGTCTTGCTCGTTGGAGAGCGCCAGGCGCACCAGGCCGTCGACGAGGTCGGCCACGTAACAGAAGCTGCGCGTCTGGGAGCCGTCGCCGTAGAGGGTGAAGTCTTCACCGCGCAGGGCCTGGGCCACGAACTGGGGCACCACGCGGCCGTCGTTGAGGCGCATGCGCGGGCCGTAGGTGTTGAAGATGCGGACGATGCGGGTGGCCACGCCGCGCTTGCGGCGAAAGCCCTGGACGATGGCCTCGCCGTAGCGCTTGGCCTCGTCGTACACCGCGCGCGGGCCGGTGGAGTCCACGTTGCCGAAGTAGGTCTCGACCTGCGGGTGCACCAGCGGGTCGCCGTAGATCTCCGAGGTGGAGGCCTGGAGGAAGACCGCCTTCTTCGCCTCGGCCAGCTCCAGCCCGTGCTGCGTGCCCAGGGAGCCGACGCGCAGGGTCTCGAGCCACAGCACCTCGTAGTCCTTCGGGGAGGCCGGCGAAGCCATGTTGAAGACGAAGTCGACGGGCCCGGCGAGCGTCAGCGGGGTGGTGATGTCCTGCTTGATCAGCTCGAAGCGGCCCTCGGTCTTCAGGCCCTCGACGTTGCGCTCGTTGCCGGTGACCAGGTTGTCGATGGCGACCACGCTGGCCGCGCCGTCGGCGAGCAGGCGCTCACACAGGTGGGACCCGAGGAACCCCGCCCCGCCCAATACGACTGCTCGTTTTCCGTGGATGGTGGACACGAAGGGCCGTGTACCACGAGGCCCGTCACATGCCGTCGAAGCGCGCCTGCCCCGGGAGGTCGTCCTTGTGCTTCTGGAGGATGAGATCGATGCCCTGGCGGATGTACTCAGCGACCGGGACCTTGGTCTTCTGGTTGAGCTCCTTGAGGAGCTCATTCTGCTCGGGCGTGATGTAGATCGTGGTGCTGATCTTCTTGCGCGCCATGGACGTATGTGACGCTATGTCGACTCTGGACGAGGGCAACAAAATGACCTGCTTCAAGACGTTCAGGATGACCTTGCTGGGCGCCGCGCTGACCTTCGCCGGCTGTGCCACCACCGAGTCGGGCGAGAAGAAGCCCACCACCACCGAAGGCGACCAGGTCACCGAGAACATCCGGCAGAAGCAGTCGGGCGACGAGAAGGTCGCCGAGTTCGACCTCAACAAGGACAAGAAGACCGACGTGTGGACCTACACCGTCGTCGCCAAGAACGCCGAGGGCAAGGACGTCGAGCGCATCGCCCGCAAGGACCTCGACATCAACTGGGACGGCAAGGTCGACATCGCCCGGCAGTACGACGAGAAGGAGCAGATCAGCCGCGAGGCGCTCGATCTCGACTTCGACGGCAAGGTCGACGAGGTGATCTTCTACGAGAAGGGCCTCGTGGTGCGCAAAGAGCGCGACCTGTCGTCGAGCGGCAAGCCGTCACTCTGGGTCTTCTACGAGAAGGGCCAGATCGTCCGCAAAGAGCGCGACACCAACGCGGACGGCAAGGTCGACTACTGGGAGTACTGGGAAAACAACCAGGTCGACCGCATCGGTGAAGATCTCGACGGCGACGGCAACGTCGACAAGTGGACGAAGAACCCCGACGGCGAGGGGTGATCAGTTCGCCGCGGTGACGATGGCGTTCATCGCCGTCTCGCGGCGGAAGTCGACCATGTAGCGCGAGGCCGCGTCCTTCGACGCGAAGCGGCCCATGCGCACGCGGTACCAGGTGCCCTTTCCCGGGATGACCGCCTCGATGATGTATGGGGCGTAGCCCTTGTCGCGCAGGCCCGCGGCGAAGCGATCGGCCTCGGCCTTGTCCTGGTAGGCCGAGAGCTGCAGCGTCCACGAGCCATCTGCCGCGGCCTCGGCGGGCGCGCGCTGCACCTTGCCGAACGCTTCCTTGAGGCCACCACCGTCGACGGTGCGCGTGGCCACGGGCTCCGACTTCGGGGTCTCGGGCAGTTTCGCTTCCGGCGCGGGCTTGACCGGTTCCGGCTTCACCGGCTCGGGCTTCGGGGCGACGGCCACCTCGACGGGCTTCGGCGGCTCGACGGGCTTGGGAGCCTCGGCGACGGGCTTGGGAGCCTCGATGGGCTTGATGACCGGGGCCTGGGCCACGAGGGTCGGCGCCTGGCGCGTGAGCTCGTCCTGGAAGGTGAGCGCCGCGTCGGCCTTCACGTTCTCGAGGGCGTCGGTCTTGCGATCGAGCTGCCCCAGGAGATCGGTGGGCTGCTGTTGCTGCCCGGCCACCATCTCGGCCGAGAGCTTCTTGCCGACGACCACCCCCAACATGAACACGCCGCCCAGGACCACGAGCGAGGCGACGGTGATGGTGACGATCTGGCGGTTGTCGAGCGAGAGCTCGTACTTCTCTTTGAGGCGGTGGGAGTCGCGCATGTGGTCCTGGGCGCCCACGATCAGCTCTGCGGTGGGCGCATCACGAAAGTAGCGCGCTGTATCAGGGCGTCAATTTCGTGGGGCCCCGTTGAGGATCCAGTCGCGCAGGAGCACCTGCTGGGTGCCGGTCAGCGGCGCCCCGCCCAAGCGCGGCATGTCTCCGGACAGGGTGCGCGTGTAGATGGCCGAGGCGTTCAAGTTGCCGGGGGTGATGCGCGCGTTGACGTTGACGATCGTGTCGTAGCTCCACGGGTGGCAGGCGATGCAGCGCGCGTCGAAGATCGGCTGCACCTGGGCGGAGTAGCTGACGTTCATGGGCCCGGCGTCCACCGTGCCCGCGTCGGGCACCACCACGCCTGAGTCCGGCGGCCGGTACACGCCCGCGTCGAGGCGCACCGAGGCGTCGGCCAGCGCGGGGAAGCTCGCGTCGTAGTCACCGCCTTCGAACGGCCCGCAGGCGCCCGCCTGGCAGACCTCGTTGGAGGCGCAGCTCGTACACGCCGCGCCGCCCGCGCCGCACTCGAAGACCGCGGTGCCCGCGAGACAGTCGCCCGACTCGGCGCAGCACCCCTCACACGTTGCGGCGCTGCAGGCCTTCGGCCCGGACATCGGTTGACCACAGGAGACGACGGAAGCACCCAGCAGCCCGGCGAGGCAGCCCAGGACGACGGTACGGGAAAGCCGCATCGGCCGAACCCTAGTACAGACTAGCGAAGGCGCAGATCCATCGGGCCGTCGAGCTCGGTCTTCACCCCGTCGCGCACCAGGGTGGCCTCGGCGCCGTCGGGGAGCACCAGGCGCACCGTCCGGCCCAGCTCATACGTGTGCCCCTCGGGGAGCGCGGCGGTGGTCAGCTCGTCGGTCTCGGCGAAGACCACCTCGTCTTCGACCTCGAGGCGCGCCCCGCCCTGCCCCAACGGCCCGGCGTGAATGCGCGACACCTTCACCCGCTGCGAGGGAGGCGGCAGGCGCGCCGGCCCGTCTTCCCGCGGCGCGGAGGTCATGTTCTCGATGCCGTTGGGGGTGAAGAAGGCCTTGAAGTAGTCGGCCGAGGTCGGGTCGCTGCCCGCGGTGAACGCGCTGGCCGGGGTGAAGCGGTTGTCCGAGTAGCGAGGCAGCATCGAGGGCGCGAGCATGGTGGCCTTCACCGGCTTGCCGTCCTTGAGCACGAAGCGGGGAATGGTGGTCGCCTCGATCTTCGACTCCGTCAGCTCGCCCACGGTGACCTTCTCGTCGTCGAGCACCCTGATCGCGCCGCCGAAGCACTCGAGCAACGCGAAGCCCTGGGCGTCGATGCGATCGGAAGGCATCAACCGCGCCCCCACCGACAACGCCACGTCGCGCTTGCCCTGGAGCAGCACCGGCTCGGAGGCCGCGTGGAGCCCACACACCGGGCCCTCGGGCTCCTTCGTGCACCCCGCGAGCAGGAGCAGCACCGACAGGCGCTTCAAACGATCCACCCTCCGCCGAGCACCCGCTCCCCGTCGTAGACCACCGCGGCCTGGCCCGGCGTCACGGCCCGCGCGGGCTCGTCGAGGAGCACCTTGAAGTGACCGTTGGCCTCGAGCTTCACCCGGCCCGGCGAGCCCTGGTGGCGGTGGCGGATGCGCACGGTGACAGCCCGCTCCACGGGCGCGCCGTCGACCCAGTGGGGGCGCAGGAGGTGGAAGCTGGCGCGCTCGGTCTCCGAAGCCGGGCCCACCACCACGCGGTTCGTCTCGGGCTCGAGGCGCTGCACGTAGAGCTTCTCGGGGTGGGCGACCTGCAGGCCCTTGCGCTGGCCCACGGTGAACTTGTGAATGCCCTCGTGGGCGCCGAGCACCGCGCCGTCGGCGGTGACGATCTCGCCCTTCGGCTGCGCCCCGGCCACCTTCTCCACGAAGCGCGCGTAGTCGCCGTCGGGCACGAAGCAGATCTCCATCGACTCGGCCTTGTAGGTCGTGATCAGCCCGTGCCGCTCGGCGATGGCCCGCACCTCGCTCTTCTCGAGGTGGCCCACGGGGAACACGAGATCCTTGAGCTCGGCCTGCCCGAGGGTGAAGAGGAAGTACGACTGGTCCTTGGCGGCGTCGGCCCCGCGCTGGAGCTGGAACTTGCCGTCGGACTCCGTGACCTGCGCGTAGTGCCCCGTGGCGAGCCGCGCCCCGAGCTGGCGAGCCCGCTTGAGCAGGAAGCCGAACTTCACGTCCTGGTTGCAGGCCACGCAGGGAATGGGCGTGCGGCCTCCGAGGTACGACTGCACGAAGGGCGAGACCACGCGCTCCTTGAAGAGCTCCTCGACGTTGGCCACGTAGAAGGGGATGCCCAGCTTCTCGGCCACGGCCCGGGCGTCATCGATGTCGTCGGGGCTGCAGCAGCTGCCGCACTGGGCCGAGCTCTCGTAGCTCCACACCCGCAGGGTGATGCCGATCACCTCGTGCCCCTGCTCCTTGAGCAGCGCCGCGGCCGCCGACGAATCAACCCCACCCGACATGGCCACGACGACACGCATGGGGCTCCGGATGCCACAGCCCGCCCCTTCCTGAAACCCCCTGCTCGGGAAACGGTCGGGAGCACCTTTTCCACAGGAGGTCCGTCCGGGTCGCACATGTGGGTGTCGCTCGGCGTCACGAACTACGAGCCCGCATAACCACATGATTCAACGATGTATTTCTGAGGACTTCCGAGCGGAGCCATTTCCCTCGGAGGGTGGCTGGCATTCGGCAGCCGCGGCCTGTGGGAAAGCCTGTGGGAAACCGGCGGACCGCTATTTCGGAGGGGTCCAGCGGCCCAGCGCGGCGGCCAGGGCGTCGGGGGTGTTCTGCGAGGGATCGTCGAGCACGAGGTCGAGCAGGTGCCGGGTGGCGTGGCCGATGGCCGGCGACGGCCCGGTGCCCAGGGCGGTCATGATCGCCTTCCCGTCGAGGGCGAGCTGGCGGGTGGTGAGTGGGGGCGCGGTGGCCAGCAGGGCCTCGACCCGCGCGCGGAAACCGTCCGGCAACGAGCCCCGGGCCTCGTGGAGCGACAGGAGGGGCGCGGCCCGCACCGCGTCGATGCGAGCCAGCCACCGGCGCAGCTGGGCGTCGGTGCTCGCGGGGTCGGGCAAGGTGACGTGGGTCACCAGCGCGCTGACCTCGTCGCAGCTCTTCGTGGGGAACTTGAGGCGCACCATCACCTCGCGCGCCTTCGGCTGGCCCAGCAGCACCAGGGCCATGCGGATCACCTCGTCCCGCGGGGCCCGGCCGACGGCCTCGAACTCGGTGAGGGTGGCCTCGGGGAGGAACTCGCCCAGCAGGCCGGTGCGGCGCAGCAGCTCGAGCCCGCGGGTGGCCGACGGCGCGAGGAGCAGCTTCACGAACTCCTGGTGCACGCGCTCCTGGGCCACCTTGCGAAAGACGTGGAGCGTTTGGGTGATGGCCGCCTCGGTGATCGGCTCGAGCTGAAAGTCGAGGACCGTGGCGAAGCGCACCGCGCGCAGGGGCCGCAGACCGTCTTCGAGGAAGCGCTCCATCGCGTCGCGCACGCAGCGCACGATGCCCGCCTGGAGATCCACCTGGCCGAAGAACGGGTCGACCAGCTCCTTCGACACCGGGTCCCAGGCGATGGCGTTCATCGTGAAGTCGCGGCGCCCGAGATCGGCCTCGATGTCTTCGTGGAACTCGACCTTCGAGGGTCGGCGGCCGTCGACGTACTCGGCCTCGGCGCGGAAGGTGGTGACCTCGACGTGAACGCCGCGTACCACGATGGTCACTGTGCCGTGCTCGATGCCGGTGGGGATCACCTTCTTGAAGAGCTTCTGCACGTCGGCCGGCTTGGCGCTGGAAGCGACGTCGAAGTCCTTGGGGAGCTGGCCCCGGAGCAGGTCGCGCACGCACCCGCCGACGAGGAAGGCCCGGAAGCCCCCGGCCTGCAGCCCCTGGATGACCTCCTGGACCGCGGAGGGGACGTGTTCGACGTGGAGCGAGGGCATCGGGGCCTTCATTTCGGGGTGAGGAACGGGGCCGACGCGAAGAAGACCTTGCAGGCGAGGAACCCGCCCAACGGGCCCGCGACGTCGGCCACCAGGCACGCGGCCAGCGAGTGGCGCAGCACCTTGACCTGCACGGCGCCGAAGTAGAGCGCCAGCACGTAGAAGGTGGTCTCGGTGCTGCCGTTGAGCACGGAGATCAAATAGCCGAGGAACGAGTCGGGCCCGTAGGTCTTGAGGGATTCGGTCATCACCCCCAGGGCGCCGCTGCCCGAGAGCGGGCGGATGAGCGCCATGGGAAGGGCCTCGGCGGGGAAGCCGATGGGAGCCACCAGCGGGGCCAGCGCGTGCACCAGCACGTCCATCGCGCCCGACGCGCGGAACATGCCGATGGTCACCAGCATGCCCACGAGGAAGGGGATGATCGCGGTCACCGTCTGGAAGCCCTCCTTGGCCGACGCGATGAACGCCTCGTAGACCTTCACCTGCCGCCCGAAGCCCAGGGTGACGATGGTGAGGATGAGCAGAGGCAACAGCCAGTCGGAGAGCACGCCGCGGGTGACGTCGAAGGCGGTCTGCTCGATCGGCGCGGACATCACGTGGCGCACCAGGGCGAAGACGATGGCCGCCCCGATGCTCGCTGCGACGAGTTGGCGCCACAGCTGGGCCTTCGGCGCGACGGCAGCCAACTCCTCGGCCTTCTCCAGCGAGGCGGCGTCGGGGGCCTTGAGGTGGGTGGCGTCGATCTCCACCGGTCCGTACTTCGAGGGCGCGAAGAAGGCGCGGTTCTCCAGCAGCTTGCAGGCGAGGATCGCGAAGAGCGTGCTGGCCGAGGTCGCCAGGAGCGTGGGCACGATGATGCCGGCCGCGTCCTTGGAGCCCATGCTGGCGCGCACGGCGATCACCCCCAGGGGCAGCACCGCCACGCCGGACGTGTTGATCGCCAGGAAGAGGGCCATGGAGTTGGTGGCCACGCCCTTCTGTTGGTTGAGCTTGTCGAGCTCCTGCATCGCCTTGAGCCCGAACGGGGTCGCCGCGTTGCCCAGGCCCAGCACGTTGGCCGCGAGGTTCATGATCATCGCGCCCATGGCGGGGTGATCGATGGGGACCTCGGGAAAGAGCCGGCTCATGATCGGCTTGAGCCCGTTGGCCACCGAGCGCATCAACCCGGCCTCGCGCAGCACGCCCACCAGCCCCAGCCACAGCGTCATCTGCCCGATGAGCCCAATGGCGAGTTCGACAGCCGACTTTGCAGACGTCAGCGAGGCCTCGGTCACCCGGGGCATCGTGCCGTTGAAGGCCGCCGTGACGATCGACACCACGATGAGGCCCAGGAAGATCCAGTTCACGCCTCGGCATCCCACGGCAGCCGCGCGAAAAGACCAGTTTTCTGACACCCTGCCCTCGATGCCTGAGTTCCCTTCCGAGGCGTGGTGCAAGGACGCGATCCGCCTCCTCAATGAAGACCCCGATGCCGCCGGCGCCGCCCAGGGTTGGGACGCCGACTTCGGGGTGGTCATCGACGCGCCCGCGGGCCCTTTCGGCATTCACATCGGAGCCCCCGTCGACGGGCGCCTGCCCGAGCCCCGCTTCCTGCCCGCCACCGAGGTCGAGGCCGCCGGCCCGAAGTACTTCGCCCGGGCGACGCAGGCCGACTGGTGGGCGTTGATCGAGGGGGGGCTGGACCCCATCGCGGCCATCGTGCAGAAGCGGCTCGTCATTCGGGGCGATCTCACGCAGGTGATCGCCCGGTTGCAGTACCGCGGGCT
>CAIVGN010000028.1 GCA_903905455.1 uncultured Archangium sp. | reverse complement strand
GAGAAGAAGGTCGAGAAGAAGGTGGTGAAGAAGGACGTGCTGGTGCAGCCGCGCGAGATCCCCACCGACAAGCCGCGCGAGGCCGAGCCCCAGAAGAACGAGCCCGCTCCCGAGCCCGAAGGTGAAGCCGGCGGCGTCGAAGGGGGCGTGGTGGGCGGCGTCGTCGGAGGCGTGGTCGGTGGCGTGGTCGGCGGCACCGTGGGCGGCACGCTGGGCGGCACCGGCACCGACGTGGTGCCCTTCGGCGAAGGCATGACCCGCCCGGAGTGCGACAAGAGCGTGCTGGGCTCGGGCATCTACACCCGGGAGGCGCTCGAGGCCCGCGTCGAGGGCATGATGATCGTCAAGTGCAACATCTTCGCGGACGGCTCGGTGCGGAACTGCCGGGTGATCAAGCCCCTGCCCCACCTCGCGGAGTCGGTGCTCGCCAAGCTGGCCACGATGACCTGCAAGCCGGCCACGTTCCAGGGCAAGCCCATCAGCATCGACTACGTGCAGAACTTCCAGTTCAAGATGCCGCGCTGAACCGCGCTGCGGCTTTTCCTCGTCACCCTCAAACCGTTCGCACTAGGAAGCACCGCCCATGGACTTCTCTCTTGGTCACCTGTGGTCTTCGATGGGCCTGTTCGCGAAGTTCATCGTGGTCACGATGGGCCTCATGTCGCTGGCCAGCCTGCTGGTGATGTTCGAGCGCATCGTGGTCTTCATGCGCTCGGGCTCCGAGTCGGTGAAGTTCGCCGAGCAGATGTCGGCGGTGCTGGCGAAGGGCGATCTCGCCGCCGCGGCCGCCTCGGGCCTCACCAAGGACGTCGGCCACCTCGGCCGCACCATCAACGCCGGCCTCACCGCGTTCCGCCACGCGCCGTCGAACGGGGAAGTGGCCGTGGACTCGGTGGCCCGCGCGCTCGAGCGCCAGGCCGCCCGCGAGGTGCAGACCTTCAAGCGGGGCCTGGGCGTGCTCGCCACCGTGGGCTCCACGGCGCCCTTCGTCGGGCTGCTGGGCACCACGATGGGCATCGTCAACTCGTTCCAGCAGATGGCCGCGGCGGGCTCCGGCGGCCTGGGCACCGTGTCCGCCGGCATCTCCGAGGCGCTCGTCACCACCGCGCTCGGCCTGCTGGTCGCCATCCCCGCGGTGATGGCCTTCAACTTCCTGCAGGGCTGGGTGGATGCCCGCTCGGTGGACCTCGCCGAGTCGAGCAACGAGTTCCTCGACGTCGTCGCCAAGCACTTCTCGAAGTAAGCGGCACCGGGAGCCAGAACCATGTCGATGGCCGTCGGTGGTGGGAAGGGCATCAAGGCCGAGATCAACGTCACCCCCATGGTCGACGTGGTGCTCGTGCTGCTCATCATCTTCATGGTGATCACCCCCATGCTCCAGCGCGGCAAGGACGTGCAGCTGCCCCGCGCGATGAAGGTGGACGACGAGAAGAAGGGCGGCGCCGACCCCATCGTGGTCTCGGTCACGCCCGACAAGAAGATCTACATCGAGTCGGACAGCTACGACGACGACGGCTTCCAGGCCGAGCTGCAGAAGAAGCTCATCTCGAACCCCGGCCAGCGCATCCTGCTCAAGGGCGACGCGTCGCTGGTCTTCGACGACGTGCGCCGGGTGATGAACCTCGCGCGCAAGGCCGGCGCCAAGTCGATCGCCCTGGGCGTCGAAGAGGTCAAGAAGTGAGCGGCCACCACCAGCGCCGGAAGATCTCGGTCAAGCCGCAGACCGGCCTCAACTCCGACATCAACATCACCCCCATGGTGGACGTGGTGCTGGTGCTGCTGATCATCTTCATGGTCGTCACCCCGCTCCTCGAGAAGGACATCGAGGTGAAGGTGCCGGAGAGCGAGAAGGTCGAGCAGCAAGACGAGCTCCCGCAGGACCAGCTGGTGGTCACGGTGTCCGAGTCGGGCGAGATGAAGATCAACCTCGAGGTGGTGGCCACCCAGGAGATCTACGTCGAGAAGTTGAGCCACATGCTCGCGGCCAAGAAGAAGGGCGAGCGGCTGGTGTTCTTCACCGCCGACGACAAGGCCAACTACGCGAAGCTGGTCTCGGCCCTCGACGGCGCGCGGCAGGCCGGCGCCGAGACCCTGGGCATGGCCACCGACAAGATCGAGGCCGCTCTTCCCTCGCCCCCCGAGGGGGGAGAGGGCCAGGGTGAGGGGCCGAAGCCTTAGCGGTTGCGCAGCTCGGCCAGCTCGCCCTTGAGCCCCGGCAGCTCGCCGGGAGGCAGCTTCTTCATCACGTAGTGCACCGTGTCGTGGAGCGTCTCGTAGGGGTCGCGCGCGGTGAAGCCCAGCAGGCGCTCGGCCTTGCCCGAATCGACCCAGAACCAGTGCTCGCCGACCTCGACCTCCTGGGGGTCGAGGGTGGGCTTGCCGCCGCGCCAGCGGGCGAAGGCGTCGAGGGCATGGGCGCCCATGATGGTGAGGTTCCTGGGGAGCTTCACGCGCGGGGCGGGGACGCCGGTCATGCGCTCGAGGCGCTTGAAGAACTCGGTCATCGTGAGGTTCACGCCCATCAGGTGCCGGCCGTAGAGCTCGCCTTTGGTCAGCGCGTTGACCGCGGCCTGGGCGGCGTCGCGGGCGTCGACGAAGCTCATGCCCCCGCCGGGCATCGCGGGGATGTCGCGCTGGAGGAACTTCACCACCGTCCAGGTGGAGGAGAGGCGATCGTCGCCCGGCCCCATGAGGAGCGAGGGGTTGAGCACCACCAGGGGGATGCCTTCCTTCTTGCAGAACTCGAGGGCCAGCTTCTCCTCGTAGATCTTCGACAGGTAGTACGGCCAGCGCCCCACGGTCTCGATGGGGTAGTCGTCGGCCTCGGTGCCGATGCGCTCCTCGCGCGACACGGCGATGGTGCCCGAGGTGGAGACGAGGATGACGCGCGGCTTGGTGCCCAGCGTGCGCACGTCGCGCAACAGCTCGCGGGTGCAGTCCACGTGGAGCTCGTACATCTTGCGCCCGTCTTCGTTCTTGAAGCTGACGAGCCCGGCCAGGTGGTAGATCGCCTCCACCCCCTTGAGCGCGTCCCGCACGGCGTCGCGATCCTTCAAGTCGGCCTGCACGTGGCGCACGGGGTGTTCGCCCTGCGACCAGGCCGCGGGGGGCTTGCTGCGGGAAATCAGGGTCAGCGCGTGGCCCTGGGCGCGGAGCAGCGGGACCAGGTGCGTGCCGAGGAAGCCGGTGCCGCCGGTGATGAGGATGTTCATACCTCTCCTTGCGCCAGCGGGGAGAGGTCGGCCGCAGGCCGGGTGAGGGGCCGAGCTCGAGCACAGCCCCCTTCTCCACGAGTCACGACGTCAATCATGAGTTCTTGTCCGTTCTGCCGCGACGTTCGCGGGTGGGAATTGCGGGGACGCTCAGGTCTTCCTGGCGCACGGTGCGACCCTCTTTCAAGGCGCGGACCGACTCCTCGGCCATGCGGGTGACGAGGCGGTAGCCCTCGCTCTTGGCAAGGCCCTTGACCTTCTCGCGCAGCGCTCCCAGCTCCAGCACGGGGCCGATCCGGACCTCGAGGTGCTCGAACTTCGGCCACCACGCGCCCTTGGGCAACGCGTCATACGTCCCGTGCAGGTACACCGGGAGGATGTCGACGTTGAAGCCGAGCGCCAGGTACCCGGTGGTGGGCTTGAACTCCTGCAGCTCGCCGTTGGGGCTGCGGGTGCCCTCGGGGAAGATGAGGAGGTTGAAGCCCTGGGTGAGCGACTCCCCAGCGAGCCGCAGGGACTCGCGCAGCGACCCCGAGCGGTCCATGGGGATCAAGTTGGTGAAGTTCTCGAAGTAGGCGCGCTTGATGGCCGAGTCGAAGAAGTAGTCCCGCGCGGCCAGCGCCACCAGCCGCTCGCCTTGCTCCCCCATGGCCATCTTCACCAGGCCCATGTCGAGGTGCGAGGCGTGGTTGGCCACCACGAGGAAGTTGCGGTTCTGGGGGATGAAGGTCTTGCCCGTCACCTTCACGTCGAACAGCCCGCCGTAGATGGCGCGCTGGCCGGCCTGCAGCGCCGAGCGCCCGACCTCCGCCACGCCATCGGGCAGGTTGAGCTCGAGGCTGCCCTCGCTCTTGCGCGCCAGCTCCTGGGAGATCTCCTTCGCGCGCACCTCGGCCGCCGGCTTGCGGCCCGACTGCGCCACCACCCGGCGCAGGTCTTCCACGGTGGCGATCTTCGTCAGGTCACCGGCCGCCGACACCGGCACGCCCGAGGCCTCGAGGGCCGACGAGAGCTCGGTGAGCATCAACGAGTCGAAGCCGAGGTCCACCTGCAGCCGCGACTCGGGCTTCACCTCGTGCACGTCTCTCTGGATGACGTCGGCGATGACCTGGGTGAGCCAGTCGGTGCTGTCTTCGCTCTTCTTCGCCTTGTCGATGGCGTGGGCGGCCTTCTCGAGGCGCTTCAGCTCCTCCACCACCAGGGGGCGCTTGACCTTGCGCGACGAGGTGCGCGGCAGGTCGGCGTCCCAGAAGCGCATCACCTTGATGCGGCGGTAGAAGGGCTGG
>CAIVGN010000027.1 GCA_903905455.1 uncultured Archangium sp. | reverse complement strand
GTTTCGCCGAAGCCCTCGAATCGAACCCCGCGCCGACCGCGCTGGGCGACATCGCGCTTCGTTACGAGCCGTCGATGTTGATCGGCGAAACCCCCAGGCACCCGCGCACCGGGCGTCCCTCGTTCTCGTGGATCTCGGGCCTCGCGCTGCTCTTGCTGGCCGTGGGGAGCCTGGTGCTGGGCGGGAGTGACGTGCTGAGCGCGGGCCTGGTGCTGGGCGGCGCGGCGGCCATGGCCCTGGCGGTCTGGTTCGAGCGCCTCGAGAAGCGGCAGCGGCGCTTCGTGGCCAACTTCGCGATGCTCACCCTCCGCCTGGACTTCGCCTCCCCCATCGCCGGCTACCCGCGGACGATGATCGTCGACTTCGACGACGTGAAGGCGCTGGAGCTGGCGACGCAGGCGGACGGCGCCCTGTGTGTGCTGGTGGACTTCATTCACCGCGACCAGGCGCTGCGCGAGGTGCTCGCCGCGCAGATCCCCCCGGCCCAGCGGCCCCAGGCCGAGCGCCTCGAGCGGGTGCTCCGCGGCGCGTTCGGGCTGGGTGCGATTCCCTCCGACAGCCCGCTGCTGGCGAACGACGACTCGAGCTTCGAACCGTAACCGGCGAGGTCAGCCGGGCCCCGGCGCTCGTGGCCGACCTGTGGGCAGAGGTGCCATTCCGCTCGGAGAGGACGCTGGCGTGAGCGATGCAAAACCGCCACACCGAGGAGGCCGCACATGCGTCCCCAGTCCTGGGTCCTGGCATTCATCTTCGTGAGTCTCCCCGCCGCCGCGTGGGACGTGCGCACCGACTCGCAGGGTGACGTCGTTCGCTGGGGCCACGCGCTCACGATGGTGCTCGACCAGAACGCCGCGGAGCAGCTCAACGCCCCGGGCGCCGAAGACGCGATTCGCGCCGCCGTGGCCAACCTCGACGAGGCGACCCCCTTCCTCGACGTGAGCGTGCGCGTGGGCGCGGCCAAGCAGATTGGCTACGTGGTGGGCGCGACGGACAATACCAACTCCATCGTGGTGCTCGACGAGTGGCCCTACGCGCAGGACGCGCTGGCGGTGACCCTGGTGACGCTCAACGCGCGCACCAACGAGATCCTCGACGCCGACGTGGCCTTCAACCGCGACGAGCACCGCTTCAAGGTGCTTCCTGCGAACAACCGCAACAACAGCGACGAGCTCGACGATGTGCAGAACACCTTCACCCACGAGCTGGGGCACGTGCTGGGGCTGATGCACAACAACCACTCCGAGGACCTCGTGATGTTCCCCTCTGCGATCCCCGGCGAGACGGTCAAGCGCGAGCTCAAGGGCGATGACCGCGACGGCCTGCTCTCGCTGTACGGCAACTCCACGCAGCTGGCGCCCACCACCGAGGAGCTGGCTCCCCCCGTGGGCTGCAGCTCGACCGGCAGCGCCCCGGTGTGGGCCTTCATGCTTCCCCTGATGGTGTTGGTGCTGCGGCGCCGCCGGCTCGCGCTGGCGATGGCCGTCGTGCCCGCGCTCGCGTTCGCCGACACCTCGCCGGTGGCCGTGAAGCGGGCCGTCGATGCCGCTCAAGACGTCGCGGTCGTCGAGCTCGGCGCCCACGAGTCGCGCTTTCACCCCCGGTACCCCGGGCTGATCGTCACCACCTTCACCTTCAGCCGGCGGGAGTGCCTCAAGGGCGCCTGCGCCGAGCTCGAGACCATCGAGCTGCCCGGCGGCCGGGTCGGCGACATCGAGCAGTTCGTCGCCCACGAGCCCTTGCCCACCCAGGGCGCCCGCGTGGTCGTGGTGCGCAACGCCGGCCGGGTCCAGCTGATGCGCGTTGACCCGGACCTCCAGGCCAGGCTGCTGAAGGCCCTGCGCAATGGGTCGAGTGTGCCCCTGGGGCTGCTGCTGCCCCAGAGCGCCGTCGTGCAGGTGCCCGCAATCACGCCGTGATCCGGTGGCACCAGCCTTGAAGTCCTGCCGTCCCCAGGAGCGTTCCCCATGGCTGAACAGAACCGCCGCATCCTGATTGTCGATGACGAAGAGAACGTCTGCCACGCGCTGCGGCGGAGCCTCCGGAAGGAAGGCTACGAACTCTTCTTCGGGCACGAGCCGGCGGAAGGCCTGGCGCTGCTCAAGACCCAGCCGGTCGACATGGTGATCAGCGATCACCTGATGCCGAACATGACGGGCCTCGAGTTCCTCAAGATCGTCCGCGACCGGCACCCCGACATGATGCGCCTGATGCTCACCGGCCACGCCGACATGCAGACGGCCATCGACGCCATCAACCAGGGCAACATCTACCGCTTCCTCACCAAGCCGTGGGACGACACGGAGCTCAAGGTGACGCTCTTCCTCGCCTTCGAGCAGCTCGACCTCGAGCGCGAGAACCGCAAGCTGCTGTCGATGGTGCGGCGACAATACGACGTGATCAAGGCGCTGGAGATCGACCACCCGGGCATCGGCCACGTGGTGCGCGACGCCGAGGGGTACGTGCTGCTCGATGAAGAAGAGCGGCCCGGCACCATCGAGGTGAGGCTCTCGAAGGCCTCGTGAGGGCGGATGCAGTCCGAGCTGACAGCCCGGCTGGACTGCCTCCTGGTAGTCGCCGATGAGTCGCTCTTCGAGCGGATTCGCGAGGTCCTGACGGCCTGGCATCTCCACTTCGAGCGCGTCACCGACATGGGCGCCCTGCCCAAGGTGGAGCACGGGTACTGCCGCGTGGTGGTCATCGAGCGCTGCCGGGGCATGCGCCTGTACCTCGAGCGGCTGCGCGCGGTCGGCGCGGTGCCCGTGGTGCTCGGCGCGCCGGGCCCCGACGTCACCCCCGACATCGAGTGCGTGCTGCGCCCCTCCGAGCTGATCGCCTCGGTCTTCCGCGCCCAGGGCCGGTTGATGGGCCTCGAGACGGGCAGCGCCACGCGCATCAACCAGTTCGCGCAGGTGATCGCCGAGCAGTTCGCGTTGCCCGAGCTGGTGCAGGTGGCCATGGCCAAGACCCGCGAGCTCTGCGAGGCCGAGGGCGCGAGCCTGCTGCTCATCGAGCCTTCGACGGGCGGGCTGTACATCGACACCGTCGCGGGTGGCGGCGGTGACGCCCTCGAGCGAATCCTGCTGCCGCGCGGCAAGGGCATCGCCGGCCACGTGGCCATCGAGGGCCGCGCCCGGCTGGTGGAAGACGCGCAGACCTGCCCCGAGTTCGACCGCTCGGCCGACCGCCAGTCGGGCTTCATGACCGGATCGATCGTCGCCGCGCCGCTGGTGCTGGGGGGCGACGTGCTCGGGGTGCTGATGGCCGTGCGCTCCACGAGCCTGCCTCCCTTCGCGCCGGTGCACCTCGAGCGCCTGGTGCAGCTGGCCCCCCACGTGGCCATCGCCGTGCACAACGCGCAGATCACCAACGCCCTGCGCACCTCGCAGTCGCAGGTGATCGAAGCCAACGTCGGCCTCGAGAAGAAGGTCAAGGAGCGCACCGAGCAGATCACCCGCGCCAAGCAGGAATGGGAGCGCACCTTCGACGCCATCGACGCGCCCATCGCGTTGCTCGAGGGCTACGTCATTCGCCGCACCAACCAGGCCTACGCGCGCCGGGTGGGCATGCAGGTGCGCGAGATCCCCGGCAAGAAGTGCTTCGAGGTCTTCGCCCAGCGTGAGTCGCCGTGCCCCGCGTGCCCGCTGTTCAAGGGCCGGGGCCACGCCCTCGACGCCGAGCTCGAGACGCCCGACCGGCGCACCGGGCGCAACGAGTTCTACCGCTTTCACGGGTACTGGCTGAGCGACGATCAGGCCGACCCGACGGTGGTCGTCACCTACCACGACATCACCCAGGCCCACGTGCTCGAGGACAAGCTGCGCGAGAGCGAGCGCCTCGCGGCCGTCGGCCAGCTCGCCAGCGGCGCGGCCCACGAGATCAACAACCCCTTGGGCTTCGTGACCTCGAACCTGCGCACCCTGCGCGGGCTGGTCGACGAGATGCGCGCCCCCATCGGGGTCTTCGCCGATGCGCGACTGATGGCCAAGGAGCGGCGCGTCGACGACCTGATGTCGCTGCTCTCGACGAGCGAGGAACCCGATTTCCAGCCGCTCGATGACGGCCTCGAGATGATCGACGAGTCGCTCGACGGTGCGCGCCGCGTGGGCGACATCGTCAAGGGCCTGCGCGAGCTGTCCCGCCTGGAGATCGGCAAGCGCGAGCCGGCCAACGTCAACGCCTCGGTGACCCGCGTGGTGCGCGCCGAGCTGGGCGAGGCCGCCAACGTGACCGTGCAGCTCGATGCGCGGGCCATGGCCGACATCCCTCCGCTGCAGCTCGACCAGGTGCTGGGCCACGTGCTGCGCAACGCGCGGCAGGCCACCGCGCGCAAGGAAAAGGTGCTGGTGCGCACCACCCAGACCGAAGACGGCTTCGTGCTGATCCAGGTGAAGGACGAGGGGCAGGGCATTGCCCGCGAGAACGTGCGCCGCGTCTTCGAGCCCTTCTTCACCACGCGCGGCGTGGGCAAGGGCATCGGCCTGGGGCTCACCGCGGCCTACGGCATCGTCAAGCGCGTGGGGGGCGACATCGAGGCGTCGTCCGAAGGGCCCGGCCAGGGCGCCCTGTTCACCATTCGACTGCCGGTGGCCGAGGTGGCCGCGCTGGCCGACGTGGCGTGATCAGCCCCCGGTGACGAACGTCCGGGCGGCGTCGCGATGGTGAAAGGCCGCGCCCGTGGCGTGCACGCCACGGGCGAACGGCTCGACCGTCAGGCCGGGTCGGTGCCTTCGGGCCGGGCGACGTAGAGCGCGCCGCCGCCTTCGCGGAACTCCTGGGCCTTGGTCTCGAGGCCGTCGGCGATGGCGCGCACGTCACCGGTGATCTTCATCGAGCAGAAGTGCGGGCCGCACATCGAGCAGAAGTGGGCGGTCTTCGCGCCGTCGGCCGGC
>CAIVGN010000026.1 GCA_903905455.1 uncultured Archangium sp. | reverse complement strand
CGGTGCCCGGCGGGCCGTAGAAGCACAGGGTCAGCGGCACGCCGCGCGCGGGGCTCCAGGCCGTCGCCGCCGACACGAGGTGCGCGAGGTCGACGTTGCAGTTGAGCGCCTCGAGGCGAAAGCGCGTGGGGTCGAAGCCCAGGCACGGGGTGGTGGCCCGGCCCAGCACCAGGCGCTCCGTGGCCGAGAGCAGTCCCTCCAGCGGCGCGCGCTCTGGGCCCGCGGGCGGGGCGATGAGGCGGGCCATCTCCACGGCCTTGGAGAGCTGGGCGAAGGAGACGTCGTACTGCTGGCCGAGGCGCTCGAGGTCGCCTTCGGAGAGCTGGTGCGCGGGGCCCAGCTCCTTGCGCAGCACCTCGACGCGCTGGCGGGCGGTGGAGGGACGGAACTCGAGGGCGAGGGCGAAGCGACGCAGGAACGCGGGGTCGACGTCGGCGGTGCTGTTGGTGGTCCACACCACGGGGCGCGCCACCTGCTCGAGCAACCGGTTGAAGTGGAGCTTGGAGACGCGCGGGGAGGAGCCGAAGCGCTGGGGGTGCTCGAGGAACACGTCCTCGAACTCGTCGAAGAGCAGCATCGTGGAGGGGAGCGCCATGCGCAGGCCCGCGCGGAGCATGGCCAGCCGCTCGGAGCCGTTGACCGAGTCACCGTCGCTGTCGCTGCCGCCGACGTGGAGCAGCCGCGCCCCGGCCGACGCCGCGAGCGCGCTGGCGAAGGCGGTCTTGCCGGTGCCCGGGGGCCCGTAGAGGAGGATGTTCACTCCCGCGCGCTTCTCGCGCAGCGCCGCGGCCACGAGGTCGACGGCGAGCCTGGTGCCGGGGAGGTGCGCGAAGGCGTCGAGGCCGAGGGTGGGACCGGGGTCGACGTGGAACAGCCGCCGGGTGAAGGAGTCGAGGTCGAGGGGCGCGCCACACAGCGCCTCGAAGATGCGCGTGGGGACCTCGAGCAGGCTGGGGCCGTCCTGGTGGGGCTGGGGGGCGAGCACCCCGGCGCCCAGCAGCGTGCCTCCCTCGTCGAGGGCCCGGTGGGTGGCGCCCGGGTCGAGACAGGTCGCCGCGGCGATGAGGGTGACCCCGTCGAGCTGGGTCGTCGCGTTGAAGAGCGCGAGGAACTCCATCAGTTCCGGGTAGCGGCGGAAGTCGACGTAGAGGTGCACCAGCGCCGCGTCGGTCTCGGAGAGCGAGAGGATCTTCGCCAGGCTGCGCACGTTCCCGGCCACGGTGTCGTCGGCCGCGCGCGGGGTCACGCTGCGCTTGTTGGTGCGCCGCCAGCGCACGAGGAACTCGCCGATGCGCTGCGGGTCGCGTTCGTCGGCGAGCTCGGGGAAGAGCGTCTCGAAGAGGTCGACGGAGTTGAGGCGCCGCAGGCCCGGGCCCCGCAGCGCGCGAACCCTCGGGCTGATCAACACGTTGCGCGCGTAGTCGGCGAGGTGCGGGGCCGCGACGAGGCCCTTGCGAGCGGCGTGCGTCAGCCGCACCGCGGGCAGTTCGAGGGTGGCCGGCGACGCTGGTGTGACCCCTTTTGACATGGGGACAGCATCAGCGGGAGGTATGACGCCTGGGGACAGGGCGCCGAGCGCGACTCAGTCGGCGTAGGTGGTGGCCAGCCAGTTCGAGTGCTCGCGCATCGACGCGCGCAGGCGCTTCGGCTCGAGCAGCTCGACCTCGGAACGCCACGAGGCGATCCACGAGAGGACCTCGTAGCTCTCGGCGCAGCGGAAGGTGAGCTCGACCCCGCCGTCGCGACGCTCGGTGAGCTTCTGCGAGGGGTGCCACACGCGCTCGCGGATGTAGGGCGCCACGGTCTTGCTGAAGCGCAGGTGGTAGTCGGCCGGCGCGGTGCCGGTGAAGATGCCGAAGGCCGACTGCTCGAAGGCGTCGGTGGAGTAGCCCTTCGGCACGGGCGCGGTCTCGCGGGTCTTCTGCAGCTCGACCAGGCGGTGGAGGTTCAAGGTGACCACGGAGTCGTAGCGCTCGGTCCACGCGTGGACGTAGACGGCGCCCTGGTGCACGAAGAGCCGCAGCGGCAGCACGCGGAACTTCTTCGGCTTCACGTCTTGCGGGCCGCGGTAGGTGACCACGCAGATGGCCTTCTCGATGATGGCCATCACCAGCGGCCAGAGCAGCTCGGGGGCGGCCTTGGTCCAGGCGAACTTCTCCCAGCTGAAGAAGCAGGCGTCGATGGCGGTGAGGTGCTTGCGGCCCGGGGTGCCGAGCGCGGTCTCGATGCGGCTGGCGACGTCTTCGAGCGCGGCGAAGAGCACCGACTGCTCGCGCACCGCGCCGGCCTGGCCCATGGCGAGGCGCAGGGCGAGGTAGTGGCTCGCGTCCATCAGGCGCCCGAGGCTCTTGAGCGCGCCCTCGTCGACCATCCAGCGCTTCTTCTGCGAGTCCTCCGCGTCGACGTTGATCAGCGGGATGCCGGCCTCTTGAATCGCCGCGAGGTCGCGACGGATGGTGCGCTCCGAGGTGCCGTAGCGCTCGGCGAGCTCGTAGATGTCGACGCCTCCGAGGCGCTCGAGCTCGCGCAGGAGATTGAGAACGCGGACGACCTGGTCATTCCGAGACACCTTCGACGCAGCGCGCTTCCTGGTTGCAGCCATGGGGCGCAGCGTCGCAGCGAGTGGTCGGTTTGGTGAGCGAATTGAGAGAGGCGGCCTCGAGGGAGGTGGGTCTGCCGGGCTTCAGGCCCTGCCTCGCGCCGGCGTGCCCCGCGACTCCATGCGAGTTGATGCCACTTCTGGGAGGCGTGCGGAGGGGCCGGGGGTCTCGCAACGCATCATCAAAATTGACAATTCAACTATTTCACACCGCAAGGACCCAATCACAGCCACTTTGTCAACTTTGATGACGCACTCGCAGAACCCCGCGGGTCTCACACCTCCTGTCTCGAAGACGAGTGACCGCGTCACCTGGTGTACCGAAGCCGAGGCGCTGCACGCGACGAGCATCACGCCACGAACACCTGCCCCGACCGCGCTCCATCAAGGCCAACTGCACCCCTCAGAAGCACCACCCCACACCCGCGCGAGGACCAAAGCCAACCCCCGGACCACCGAGCAGCATCAAGTCCAAACCAAACAACACCTGCACCCGCAACTGCGCCGTCACCGCGAATGCCACGCCGAACTCGAAGTACCCACCGAACTGCCGCACCACGGGGAGATCCCTGACCCAGCGGTGCTGCAATTCGATCCCCGCCCCCACCAGCGGTTGCACGAGGTCCGCCTGGCGGAAGTGCGCGCGGTAGCCCAGGGACAACGGGAGAAAGAGCTGCTCCGGCCCACCCAGCACCCCGAACGCGAGCCGCAGCTTGCTCACCGTGCCCGCGGAGGCCGGCCGGTACAGCACCTCGGGGCGCACGCCGAACGTCAGCCCCACCAACGTCACCTCGAGCGGCACGTTGACCTCGAAGTGGCTCGCCGGCGTCTCCGCCCACGCCCCTGACGCCAACACCACGCAGAGGACCGCAGCTTCAGTACGCATAGAAGGACCACTCCTGGAGCGCCGCCATGTAGCCGCCGCCTTCTTCCACGCCGTAACCGAGGCCGAACTTCCCGCGCGTGTGTCCGGGGCTCCAGATCCACAACTCGCTCTCCCCCTTCGGCAACACCACCGCGAGCGGCCCGCTGGTCCAATAGAACCGGCGCATCACGCTCTCGAAGATGACCGGCCGCGGATCGACCTGGTTCAAGTCGACCACCGCGCCGAAGCCCGCCGGCAACGGAGCCGGGAGCGCCGCGAGCTCTTCCGCGTTCGGCGCAGGCAACCCCGGGCCCACCACGGCCCACGCGGGGCGATGGGTGAAGAGGTCTGCCTGGTGCGGCACCAGGATCTCGATGGGCGCGCCGAAGCGCGTGGCGTGGGTCACCTTGACGACGAAGTGCTCCGCGCCGGTGAGGAACTCGCCGAAGAGCGCGGAGCTCACCTCAGGCCTGGGCAGCACGTACACCGCGTCCGCGTGGAGCCGCGCGGGGACGTGGGTGAGCGCCGGCGTGGCGAAGAGGATCAACAGCAGTGGCCAGGTGCGCCTCATGGTTTGCACCCTTCCGGAAGGACGTCGTTGCGCTCGCGGAGGCGGGCGAGCCCGCGGTCGCAGGCCGAGATGCAGCCCTCCGCCAGGCTGGGGTTGTTCCAGCAGAAGCCTCCCTCCACGAAGCGATCGAGGTTCGCCGGTTCACCCGCATCGGCGACATCGTCGAGCGCCCGAATGCAGGCCACCCACGCGTGGCACCCGGAAGACTGGCTCACCGGGTCACCCCAGCAGCCGGCCACCCCCAGGGCAGTGACGAGAAGAACGATGAAGCGCATGCGACGGTCGGTTTGCATTCGTTGTGCCGGTCGGACCACTGACGGATCAACGACTCGCGTGCGACGGCGCGCACGGCTTGCGGCGGGCCGTGGCAGATTGCGCCGACTGATGCCCCGCCCCCTCGCCGCCAAGCGCTTCACCAGTGCCCTCGTGCCGCTCGTCTTGACGCTCGTGCGCAAGCACGGTCACGACACCCGCGCGCTCGAGAAGAAGTTCCTGCCCCACGCCGAGGTGACGCTCGACGAGCTGGGCGCGCTGCTGGGCGAGGTGGCGAAGGTGTTGAAGGACCCGCTCTTCGGGCTCCACTGCGCGCTGTCCATGGGCCGGGGCTCGTATGGGTTGCTGGAGTTCGCCCTGCGCGCCGCGCCCACCGGCCGCCTCGCCCTGGAGCAACTGGCCACCTACGGCGCGTTGATCAACCCGCTGGTGCGCTGGAGCCTCGAGGTCGACGGCGAGGAGGTCTCCTTGCACCACCGCGCCCCGCACCCCGGCGGCGTGGGGCCCCAGGCCAACGTGTTCACCGTCGCCCGCATCCTGCAGATCGCCCGCGAGATGCTGGGCGACGACCTCGTGCCCACGCGCGCGTGGTTCGCCCACGACGCCCGCGAGTGTCCGCCCGAGCTGGCGAAGGTCCTGGGAACGAAGGCCATCGCCTTCGGGCGCGCGTCCAACGGGCTCTCCTTCGACGCGAAGTCGCTGCAGCGCGTGCCCGTGGGCGCCGACGCCGAGCTGAACCGGGCGCTCGAACGACACGGCCAGGCGATGCTCGCGCAGGCCGGCAACCTCGACGACGCCTGGGAGCGGGTGCGCGCGGTGATGGCCGAGTTGCTGCCGCGCGGGCCCGTCACCCTGGCGAAGACGGCGAAGAAGCTCCACGTCACCCCGCGCACGCTGCAGCGCCGGCTGGGGGAACAGGGGGCATCGTTCGCCTCGATGCTCAGCGAGGTGCGCCGCGCCCAGGCCGAGCGGTTGCTGCTGCGCACCGACGCCTCCCTCGACCAGGTCGCCGAGCAGGTCGGCTACGCAGACACCGCCGCCTTCGTGCGCGCCTTCCGCACGTGGACCGGGACCACGCCCGGCAAGTTCCGCGTGGCGTGATCTGCATACGCTTTGTCGTGGCCTGCCGATGCGCGCCGGCAGCGGTTTGACGACAGTGCGCCCATGAAGACCACCCGCCTCACCGCCGCTGCCCCGACCCGCGCGACCGCCGCCCCGAAGACGGCCACCCCCGCGGCGGCCCCGGTCGCGAAGGGCTGGGGACCGAAGCTCGCCTCGCTCGAGAGCCGCCTCAGCCCCAGTGGTTTCCAGCAGGGCCCGGGCCCGAAGATCGACCGCTTCAACGCGACCAAGGACTGGATGTCGGATCGCGTGTTCAACGGACTCAAGCCCGACCTCGCGCCCGAGAAGCTGCAGGGCGCCCAGCGCGTGGCCTACGGGCCGCTCGCCGCGCCGCCCACGCTCGAGCGCCCGGTGGTGATGATCCCCGGGTTGACCATGCCCGCGCAGAGCTTCGACCGCATGGGTGATCAGCTCGCCACCAACAAGGCCAACGGGCCGGTGGTGGTCTACGTCGCCTCGCAAGACACCTTCCGCCTGGGTGACCAGCAGGGCCGCGAGGTCACCGCCGCCGAACTCGAGAACGCCAAGCTCTTCGAGGTCGAGTACCGCGACCCCTGGGCCTCGCCCACGCTCAAGGCGCCGCAGATCGCCCGCGCCATGGAACGCATCTCCCGGGCCACGGGGCAGCCGGCCGTCGACGTCGTCACCCACTCGGCCGGCGGCACCGACTTCCGCCTGTACCTCGACTCGCGCGACCCCTCGAAGGGCCCGAAGGTCGAGCGCGCGGTGCTGATCGGCGCGGCGTCCCACGGCACGTACCTGGGCAACATCGGCAGCGTGGTGGGCAACCCGGTGAAGAACGTCGACGACGCCGCTGCCGAACTCGCCGTGGGCTCGAAGATGATCAACTCCCTCAACGCCACCTGGGAACGCCAGCGCGCGCAGGTGGCCGGCGGAGTGACCCTCATCGGCACCACCGGCACCCCGACGCTCGGCCCGGCCAGGGGCGTCTTCGAAGACGGCGATGGCTACATGCCGTCCTCCCAGCTGGCGATGCCCGGGGCGAAGACGGTGTTGCTGGGCGGGCCGCACGACACCCCGCTCGCCCACCTCTGGCAGGTGCAGTACTCGGGCGTGGTCAACGCCGCCTTCGACGTGCTGGGGAAGTGACGCCGCGCTGATCAGGGCACCAGCACCGCGCGACCGCGCACCTTGCCCTCGGCGAGCGCGGTGAGCACCCCGGGCGCCTCGCTGAGCGGGTGGCGCTCGAGGTCGGCCTTGAGCTTGCCCTGCTGCGCGAGCCCGATGACCTCGAAGATGTCGCGGCTGGTGGCGCCGTAGGGGCGAATGAGCGTCACGCCCCACTTCGGAGCGCCGGCGGGAGGCGCATCGGCCACCACGGAGAGAGACCCCGTCCCCAGTCCGACCATCACCAGCGCGCCGTAGGTGGCGACGACGGCGTTGGCGAGCGCAAGCGTGGGGCTCACCCCGGCGAAGTCGAAGACCACCTGCGCGCCCAGGCCGCCCGTCATCTGCAGCAGGGTGGCCGCCGCGTGCGCGTCGGAGAGCACGGTGTCGTCGGCGCCGTGGGCCCGCGAGGCGTTGAGCCGCCCGGCGTCGGTGTCCACGGCGATGAGGCGACAGGCGGTGGTGGCGCGGAGGATCTGCAGCGCCATGTGCCCCAGCCCGCCGACGCCGATGACCACCACCGTGGCGTCACCGCGCAGGTGCGAGCGCACCAGGTTGATGGCGTGGCACGGCGTCACGCCAGCGTCGCCGAGCGGCGCGGCCTGCACCGGGTCCAGGTCACCGAGCTGGTAGAGCGACCGCGCCGGCGCGACCATGAACTCGGCCATGCCGCCGTTGAAGCCCAGGCCCGGGCCCAGGGGCACCGGCGAGCGGCGCGCCCAGTATTCGCAGGCGTTCTCGCGGCCCTCGAGGCACGCGCGACACTGGCCACAGCCCCAGATGCCGGCGACGAGCACGCGCTGGCCCCGCTCGAGGCCCTTCACGCCCGACCCCCACTTCTCCACCACGCCCGCGGTCTCGTGCCCCAGCGTCATGGGGAACGGAAACGGCGCACTCTTCATGTGCACGATGTGGACGTCGGAGCCGCACAGGCCCGCGCCGCCCACCCGCACCAGCACCTCCCCGGGGCCCGGCTCGGGCACGTCGATGTCCTGCATCTCGAACCGTCCCGGGGCCATCAAGCGCGCTGCTCTCATGTGTCTCGCCTCGATGCTGCGAAGTCGATGAAGCCGCGCTCGACGTCCACGCGGAGCAGTTCGACCCGGACCAGGTCACCGACGTCGAGCCGCTCGAAGCCCTGCACCACCTTGCCTTCGACCGGGGGGTCGATGATTCGCGCCCAGGTGCCCTTGGGGGAGGCGCCGGTGACGATGCCGTCGAAGTGCTGGCCCACGCGCGAGCCGAGCAACATCGCCGCGGCCGACTTGCGCACCAGGCGCTCCACCTTGGTGGCGTTGTCTTCCTGCGCGGTGCAGTGCTGCGCGAGAATCGAGAGCTCGTCGTCCCGGTACGGCGCGGTCTTGCCCGCGAGCGCCGCCTTGAGCAGCCGCTGGGTGATGACGTCGGGGAAGCGCCGGTTGGGCGCCGTGGAGTGCGTGTAGTCCTTCACCGCGAGCCCGAAGTGCCACTCCGCCACCTGGGAGGCGTTCTCCAGCGCGTACTCCCCGCGGCCCAGCAGCTTCACCACGGCCAGCGAGAGGTCGGGGAACCGGACCGGGTCGGCGCGCTGGCGCCCGAGCAGGAACGCCTCGAGGGCCTTCGACTCGGGCTGCGCGGGCAGCACCACCTCGAGCGCGGCGGCGAGCTCCACGATGCGCGACCAGCGCTCGGGCGACCGCAACACGCGGCGAATGGACGAGAAGCCCTTGGCCTGCAGGTAGCGCGCGGTGACCCCGTTGGCGGCGACCATGAACTCTTCGATGAGTTCGGTGGCGCGGTTCTTCGACTGCGAGCGCAGCCCGGTCAACGCGTCGCCTTCGAAGACCGCGCGGGGCTCGATGGTCTCGAGGTTGAGCGAGCCGTGCAGCTGGCGCCCCCGCCGCATGGCCTGGGCCACCTGGTCCTGCGCGCGGAGTTGTTCGACGAGACCCGGCTCGGCCTCGACGGGTGCGGGCATGGGGCCCACGCCGTCGAGCCACGCGGCCACGGCGTCGTAGGCGAGCTTCGCGTGGTTCACCACGAGCCCGCGGTAGAGGTCCGAGGAGACGAGCTGCCCGTCGGTGTCGATGGTCATCTCGACGACGACCGCCAGCCGCTCCACGCCGGGCCCGAGCGAGGTGAGGTCGGTGGAGAGCCGCTCGGGGAGCATGGGGAAGAGCTGCGCCGCGGTGTAGACCGAGGTGGTGTTGGTCTCGGCGTGGCCGTCGACGGCCGAGTCCTTCTTCACCAGCGCGTCGACGTCGGCGATGGCCACCAGCACCGTCGTCGCCCCGCCCGTCGCGGGCATCGACACCGAGAGCTGGTCCAGGTCGCGGGAGTCATCGTTGTCGATGGAGGCCCACAGCAACGAGCGCAGGTCCCGCGCGAAGGGCAGCGTGTTGAGCGCCGCGCCGGTGATGGCCCGGGTCTCGGCCATCACCTCCCTGGAGAAGGTGGGCAGCAGGCCGCGTTCCTTCATCGCGCGTTGGGCGATGGCCTTGAGCTGGTTGCGCGGCGCCGGGGACGATCGAGTCATGGTGCTCCCTCGGAGGCCCGGAGGAAGCATGAACCGCGCCGCGCGCGACGCCGACCGTGAATCGCCCTCGTTGCGAGGGGTTCGCCTGCGCCACGCGGGCGAAGGGCATCAATCTGAAGGATGCGCGGGGGGCGTTCCGATCAACGTCGGTGAAAGACGTAGCGACGGCCGGCGAAGGTGAGCGTGGTGGCGGCTTCGAGGGCGAGGTCCCGGTGGCTCCAGCCGAGCAGGTCGTGCTTCAGGGACGAGGCGAGGGCGGGCCAGGACGGGGCGTCGAAGCCGCAGGCCTTCGTCGAGGGCGTGAGCGGCGTCACGCAGCCGGTGCGTTCATCTTCCAGCCACGCGGTGACGTCGGGGGCGAGCCACGGGGCGTCGGGGCGGCTGCGCGGGCTCAGGCCGGTGCCGCCGAGGAACACCGTGGCGCGGGTCGCCAGCAGCGCGCTGATCAACTCCGGGTCTTCGGGCAACTGCGTGCCGTCGAGGTTGAGGGACGGCAGGCGACCCGCGAGGGTGATCAACTCGGGCAGCGCCACGGCGTCGAGCCTTCCGAGGGCGAGATCCACCCGCTCCAGGCGCGGAGGCAGCACCTCGAGGAGCGACGACACGGCTTCACGTTGATGGTGGGCGAGCAGCGGCGTGGCTCGCGGCGCGAGGCGAATGGACAGGCGGCGCACGTGCCGGGTGACGGCCGCGGCAGCGGCGTGGAGTCGCCCGACGAGCGGGACGGAGAGCTCACCGCGCGTCGCGTCCTCCTCGAGCACGAGCGTGTGGAGGCCCTGCGTGGCGCCGGCGGCCAGCACCTCCCGCAGTTGCTGGTCGCGGAGGTGGAGCTCGAGGGTGAGTCGGACGAGGAAGCCACACCTCCACTGCGCGCTGAAGCCGCCCCACGGTTCATGCGGGAGCTTCGGTCGCTGGGCCCGCGCGTCGGCGAGCGCGATGAGGATGTCGGGGTTGGAGATGCCACGGAGCAGCTCGAGGTCGTAGCGGGCGAGGGCCGCGCCGGGGGCGTCGTTCTCGAGCAGAAAGTCCGAGAGCACCTCCCACGCACCGAGGTCATCGGGGCGCGCGGCGATGCCGTCGAGGATGCCTTCGGGGATGGGGCTCAAGCACCGGCCCAGAAGCGGCGAAGCTTCGCGGAGACGATGAGGTTGCAGGGGCTGATCAAGGCGTCGTTCTTCGTGCGCGCGGAGCGGAGGAAGTACGTCGGCACCTGGACGCCGTCCCGCTCGAGGTGCTGCGCCTGCTTCCTGGTGAGGGCGCTGCGGGCGCAGGCGAGGAAGAAGGCCACGCGGGAGGTGACCAGGGGGCTGCCCGACCTCCGCGCGGTGAAGATGATGCGGTCCACGTCGAGCGTGGGCGCGGTGGCCACGAAGGTCTTGAGCAGGTGCTCGGGCGGGGGGCTGCGATCGAGGCGGGTCAGGCAGTCGACGTAGGTGCGCTCGAGGGTGGTGGCGCGCAGCGCCTGGCCCGAGCGCTCGAGGGTCTCGACGTCGGGCCAAAGCGAGGAGGGCGCCACGCGAATGGGCTGGTAGACGCAACCGGCGTAGCGGGTGATGCCGGTGCGGGTCGCGGTGAGGAAGCAGCAGCCGTGGTCATCGAGCGCCAGGCCGCGCAGCAGGAGCGCGCCCTCGTGGGAGAGGACGGCATCGGCGGTGAGCTTGCTGGCGATGAGGGGCGGGTCGGAGCACTCGGCGTGGGTGTAGACGCCGCGACGGACGACGACGAGGCGGCCGGTGCCGAGGTGGTAGGCGACGGTGTCGTGCGCGGCCGAGGGCTTGCGGCCCATAGCGCGGTACTCGGCGCGCAGCTCGTCGAGGCGGAAGACGCGGCGCTGCGAGATGAAATCGGCGGGGCTCGTGGAGGGACGGGACTCGAGGGGTGCCGGCTTGGTCATCACTTGCCTCCCATGCGCACAGAGTGGAAGTTCTTAGGCTCTGGATGGCTGGGCGGCAACTGCCTCGAGGATGAAGTGGGGACACCCGGGCTGAGGCTCGCCCTGCACTTCGACGCCGCGTGGCGTGTTGCACCGACGTGATGCTCCGCGCCCTGCTCGTGCTCTTCGTTTCGCTGTCCTTGTGAGCCTGCCCGTCGACGAGCGGGGCCGAGGGACCGCGCGGAGAGGTGCTGGTGCTCGACGGGGGCGACGTGGGCCGCGGGTGGCGTGCGCTTGACGCTCGAGGATGGCGGGGCGCCGCAGGTGATCTGCAACGGCGTCACCGGTGCGCAGGGCGCGGCCGTTGGCGTGTTGCTCGAACTGATCAGCGCCGGGGCGGCCCCTACGGATCCCTGCGCTCGATGACGCCGCCCGGGCCGCTGACCCAGACGCGCACCCCACCGTCAGCGGTAGGCAAGGCGTGCACGGCGCGCAGGGGTTGGTCGCCGAGGAAAGGCAGCGTGACCCAGGAGCCGCCGGCGACGCGCCTCGACACGCGGCTGGTGCGCCGGCCACCGTCGGGCATGTCGGCCCCCACGGCGAAGGCCTGTTGCGAGACCGTGGCGACCGCGAAGAAGTCGAGATCCGGCTCGGGCTCGGCCACGAAGTTCGCCGGCACCGGGGCACCCTCGAGGCGGTAGCGGGCGCCAGACCGGCCGGCGATGACGATCACCACGCCGCCGTCATCCAACGAGGCGCCCGACACGGCGCGCAGGTCATCGGTGCCCAGCCGCGCCTGATCCGCCATCACCCCGTTGGTCAGCGAGAAGAGGAGCCCCGCCTCACCGACGGCGAAGCCGACGTCGCCCACGCCGCCGACCGAGGTGATCAGATCTCCGCCGCCGTCGTAGGGCACCGGCGTCGCCTGGCGACCCAGCGCGGTGCTGAGCCGGGTGACGAAGGGCAGCGTACCCGTGGGGCGATCGCTGTTGGTGACCCAGCCCTTGCTGGCGGACGACATCCACACGCCGGTGGCGCTCTGGGCCGGGCCGGTGATCATCGACCACGCGTTGGTGTCGTGCACCAGCAGGTTGGCGCCATCGCCGCTGAGCCAGCGGAAGTCGAAGAGTGACGCGCAGCCGGTGAACTCGCCGCTGCTGGTCAACGCGAGCAGGGTCTCGGTCCACTTCCCGGAGGCGTTGCGCTCGAGGAGCGCCGAGGTGCAGCCCGCCCCCACGCAGCCGGCCGTGCCCTCGGACGCCGCGAAGAGCGACCCGTTGTTGGTCGAGCAGAGCGCGTTGATGCGCCCGCGGGTGCCGCCGGAGATCACCCGCAGGGCCACCGGTGCGTCGACGAAGAAGGCGGCGTGCCCCTGGCGCCCCTCGAGGAGCGCGCCGCGGTCGAGCAGGGCCACGGCGAACCAGGTGCCGGGGCCATTGACCACCCGGGCGCCGCCGTCGACCACGTGGGCCGCGAGGCCGAGCTCACCGGCGACGTCGTAGTCGTCACTGGTGCGACCCCGAATGACACGAAGGGGGCGGGCCACCTGGAGCACCTCGGTGAAGCCGCCGTCGGCCTGCTGGCGGACGACCGAGCCGGTGCCCGCGTCGGTGGCGCCCACCACGAAGAGGCCGCCGTCGGGGCTCACCCACACGGAGTTCGCCGTCGCCAGCGGCAGCTTGCGCACCGTCACCCAGGTGTTGCCCCCGTCGGGGTTCTCGAAGGCGATGGCGCCGGTGAGGCCCGCGAGCGGCGCGTAGTCGCCGACGGCCAGCGCCCGGTCGCCCAGCTGCGCCACGTCGTTGAAGTCCATCGGGCCGAAGGTGGTGTTCTGGGATGCCCAGACGCCGGTGGCCCTGCGCCGGTAGAGGTCGAGCCCACGACCCACGGCGAGGGCGCCGCCATCCGCGAAGGCCCACACCCCGCGCAGCGGGCGCGGCAGGTTGAAGTCGAGAGACTCCCGCGTCCACGTGGCGCCGTCGAAGTGGAGCACCGTGCCCTGGGTGCCGACGACGAAGACGTTGTCGGGACCGGTGCCGTGCACCGCGAGCAGGTCGGTGCCGTCGTCCAGGGCGGCGAGGGGCACGACCTCGTGGTGTTCGCCCGTCCACCGCAGGAGCGTGGCGTTGTCACCCACGAGCCAGGCCGCGCGGCCGTCGATGGCCCAGGCGCCCCGCAGCGTGTTGCCCTGGGGCAGCGGGTTCTCGAAGCACCAGCCGTCGTTCATGCACAGCCGGGGCGTGTCGCAGCGGTTGAGTCGCGAGACGCCGCACTCGGTGCCCGCGGCGCACAGCCCGCAGTCCAGGGTCGCGCAGCCGGGGCCGGCGTCGAAGAAGCCACAGGCCACGGCCGGGCAGTCACACGTCGCGGTCCCTCCACCCGTGCCGCCGCCCGTCGCGCCACCACCACCGCCGCCGCCCGTCGCGCCGCCACCGCCGGTCGACCCGTCAGCCGGCTCGGAGGTGGGATGGCAGAAGCCATCAGCCCAGCACGAGAAGCCCGCCTGGAGGCAGTCACCCGGGGCCTCGCAGCGGTAGAGCACCGCGGGGTCGAGCCCGTTGCAGCCGGACAGGCAAGCCCAGGCCAGGAAGATCGCGACGCGCTTCACCATGTGATCACCGCCGTCGTGCCGAGCCCCAGGCCAATCGCGCCCAGGCCGCCAGCGACCCCGAGTTGCAGGGCTCCGCTGGCCGCCCGGGACTGCACCTCTGAAGCGGGATACGGAGAATGGCCGAGGCCGTCGGTGCGGTACGCGTCAGCGCGGGTGTTGAGCCCCGTCACCAGCAGCGTGGTGGCCACGCCGAGGGCGACGACGGCACCGATGCCCAGGGCGACCGGGACCACCCTCGACTTCGGCGCAGGGGGCACGACGGGGAGGCTGATCACGGGCACCTGCGCGACCGGCTCGAGCTTCGGTCGCGGGGCCTCGACGGTGGGCGCGTCGGGCGCCGGCACCGCGAGGCGCGCCTTGACCCGGGCGATGAACGGCGCGAGCTGCGCTTCCCCCGGCACCGTGCCGGCGGGGAGGATCAGGCCCTCCTTCTCCAGCACGTTCGCGTCGCTCACGTCGATGAGCTCGAGGGCGAGCGCGCGATCACGGTCGACCTGGCCCACGCTCAGGCTGATCACCAGCGGCGACGAGAGCTGTCGGCCCAGCTCGACGAGGCAGGCCCTGCGACCGTTGCACGCCGACGGGTCCTTCACGCCGAGGCGGGCCAGCGCCGCGTGGGCGGCCTCGGCCGTCAGCCGCAGCGGCACGCCCGCCGCCAGCAACCGGGTCGAGAGCGCCTGCGCCACCGCCGTGGCGTCGGCCTGGCTCACCGAGGTGCGCCGGCCCACGAGCACCGCGGCGCCAGGGGGATCCACGCTCAGCACCAGGCTCAGGACCAACGCGGAGATCATCGGTGGCCGACCTTACCGTCAGCGCTTGAGGAAGGTGCGCTCGAAGGTGTCGAGGTTCCGGGCGAGTCGCTGTCGTTCGTCAGGGGTGCTCACCATGGTCGCGTCGACGCGGTATTTGCGCAGCAACGTCAGCGCCGTGGGGTCGGGCTCTTCGCCGGCGGGGGTGGTGCGAGCGACGGCGAGCTCGAGCTGGCCCACGCGGGCCTGCAGCGCCAGCGCCGTCTGCGGCTCGCTGGGCCTCGTCTTTGGCGCGGGCACCTTCTCGGGCGGCACCTTCTCGGGCACGGGCGCCATCACGGGCGCGGCCACAGGCACGGGGATGGGCGCGGGCGGGGTCACCACCAGGGGCGGGCTGGCGGGGACGATGACCGGGGGCGGCGCGACGGCGACGGGCAGCGGGGGCGCGGGCTCGGAGGTCAGTGCGAGGGCGGCCACCAGCGCGGCGATGACCACGACCAACGCGGCGCTCGCCCAGGGCCAGCGGGACGGGCGCAGCGTGCGCTGGCTGAGCAGCGTGTCGCCGGGCATCACCTCGATCGCCGGCGCGCTGTGCGCAGGCGTCATGAGGGGCCGCAGCGTGGGGTGTCCGCCGCTCACGGGGTCGAGCGTCTCGAACGCTTCGACGGGGCCCAGCGCGCGGGCCTCGGTGATCAACGTGGCGCGGACCTCGTCGACCAGCGGCCGGTCCTCGGCGCGCTTGGCGAGCATGCGGGTGATCAACCGATCGACGCCGGGCGGCAGGTGAGGCGCGAGCGCGCGCGCGGAGGGGATGGGGGCCGACACGTGCTGCATCAGCACTTCGACCGGGCCGGCGCCGCTGAAGGGGAGCTCGCCGGTGAGCAGCTCGTAGGCCAGCACCCCCAGCGCATAGACGTCGGTGCGCGCGCTGACGCTGTGACCCCGGGCCTGTTCGGGCGCCATGTAGTTGGGCGTGCCGGTGACGGTGGCCCGGCTGGTCTGCTCGGTCGACCCGCCGAAGCTGGTGGCCTTCTTCGCGAGGCCGAAGTCGAGCAGCTTGAGGTAGCGCTCCTGGTCGGCGCTGAGGCACACGAAGATGTTCGAGGGCTTGAGGTCGCGGTGGATGACGCTGGCCCGGTGGGCGGCGGCGAGCGGCGAGCAGATGGCGATGATCAACGAGAGCACCTCGCCGGTCCCCAGCCGCGGCCGGTTGCTGACGTAGGCGTCGAGCGGCTCGCCCTCGAGGTACTCCATGACGATGTAGGGGCGGCCGTCGGGGAGCTGCCCCAGGCTGAAGATGTCGATGATGTTCCGGTGGCCGATGGAGTTGACGGCCTCGGCCTCGTCGCGGAGCCGCCGCACCTGGCTGGCGTCCTCGGCCACGCTGGGCTTGAGCACCTTGATGGCGACGCGCTTCTTGATGACCGGCTGGACGCCCCGGTACACGACGCCCATCCCACCCTCGCCGATGGCTTCGATGACCTCGTACTCGCCCAGGCGCATGCCCAGCAGCGGGTCCGCGAGGATCAACGGCTGGGTGGGGTTGCTGCTTCGCATCGGCAGGGGGCGCTCGTCAGTCGCGCAGCGGGTTCGCTGCGGAAGGGCATCATCGCACTGATTCGACGCCCTGGTTCGCCAGCGAGTCCGCGCGCTCGTTGCCCTCGTGACCCGCGTGGCCCTTGACCCAGTGCCACTCCACGCGGTGCCGCTGCACGGACACCTCGAGCTGCTTCCAGAGGTCGGCGTTCTTCACCGGCTCCTTGTTCGAGGTGCGCCAGCCGTTCTTCTTCCACGAGTGGATCCACGTGGTGATGCCCTGCATCACGTACTTCGAGTCGGTGTGGACGTGGGCGTTCACCGGGCGGGTGAGCGCGTCGAGGGCGCGGATGACGGCGGTGAGCTCCATGCGGTTGTTGGTGCTGTCCTTCTCTCCGCCGAAGAGTTCGCGCTCCTTGGTGCCGTGGCGCAGCAACGCGCCCCAGCCGCCGGGGCCCGGGTTTCCGCTGCAGGCACCGTCGGTGAAGATGAAGACCACGGTCAGTTGTTCGCTCGTCATGGGCGGGCGCTGCAAAGCACGAAGCGCAGGTGCAGGGGTAGCTCCGGGGCTCGGGAGGCTCGCGCGGGCGCTCCCTTCGCCTCACGCGCGCGGCCCCTGGGGGTTCTGTTTCGCTTCGGGCGGGTGTTGCCATTCACACCGAACTGCGCAGTTTCACTCACTCGCATTCCGGCCAGGTTCCCGTGAAGCTCTCGCTCCGCATGGGCGTGCAGGGGCTTCATGCCGTGCGCGTCGCCGGCGTGCGCCTCGATGGCGCGGCGTCTGGCTTCCTCCACACTGACGGACTCCGTGGTGGTGCGGACCCCCACGGAGTCCGTCAGTGTGAGCGCCACGCGGCGAAGCCCGAGAACGCGCATCACCCCACGCTCGCGCCGAGGCGCTGCACGCGACGCGCAGGGCCCAGCTCGACGTGAGCGCCCCCCGTCCACCGCGCGGCCTTCACCTGACGCGATTCCACGGCGTCTTCGCGCCCAACGCACGGCTCCGGAGCGCGGTGACGCAGGCACCTCCTCCACTGCCCGCCCCGGCCGGCATGCCTCCACCCGCCGTCGTCACGCTCCCTCCATGAGCCTCGTCAGCGCAGGAGCAGGAACGCCAGTGACGAGTTCAACTCGGTGCCCATGAGGAACACCGTGTCAGGGTCGGCGATGTCCTCGCCGCAGCCGGCGAGGAGCCGGGGGCCCGAGAGGGTGATCGTGCCGAGCACCGCGGGGTCAGGAGAGACGGTCCACGTCTCCACCAAGACCGAGCTGAAGTTCGTCACACAGCTCTTGGTCCATTGCGGTCCGCTCAGCTGAAGCACGATCGGGGTCGTCGCGCCCGAGAGGGTCAACGAGGCGGTCTTCGCCTTGAGCTCCACCACGAGGGTGGAGCCAGGGAGGGAGCCAAGCCGTTCAGTCACGTAGGTGCCGCCGACCACCGTCGATCGGGGTCCACAAGCGCTCAGCGCCAGCGCGAAGAGGAAGATCGAACTCGAGGTCTTCATGCGCGGGCGCGCTAGCGCCGCCGCGAAGGGGTGGTCAGACCGGCCCTGGGTGGAGCTTGAGCGGATGGAACCGAATGAAGTAGCTCAACGCGAACACACGCTCCGCTGAGCGCGGCCACCATCGATGAAGCCACCGTGCAGTCACGTGCAGGCGCCGTCGGTGATTCCCGGGGTGGTTCTTTCTTCTCCTGGCCGGGGCGGGCTTGGCATGGTGGGTGGTGTGACGACCCTGGTGACTGGAGGCGCGGGCTTCATCGGCTCACACCTCGTCGAGAAGCTGCTGCACGACGGCCCCGTGGTGGTCCTCGACAACTTCAACGACTTCTACGACCCGGAGCGGAAGGAAGCGAACCTCGCGGTGGCCCGGGCACGCCCGGGGTTCACCCTGGAGCGCGGCGACCTTCGGGATGCGGCGCTCGTGCGCGGGGTGCTGCGGAGGCATCGCATCGACAGCGTGGTGCACCTCGCGGCGTTTGCGGGTGTTCGCCCGTCGGTCGAGAACGCCAGGCAGTACGTGCAGAACAACCTCGAGGGGACCCAGTCGATGCTCGACGCGTGCGTCGAACACCGCGTGGAGCGCCTGGTCTTCGCCTCGTCGTCCTCGGTGTACGGCAACGCCGGCGCACGCCCTTCGCGCGAAGACAGTCCTGCGGATCGCCCTGTCTCCCCCTACGCGGCCACGAAACGAGCCGGGGAATTGCTGTGCCACGCCACCCACGCGACGGACGGGCTCCACGTGACCTGTCTTCGGTTCTTCAGCGCGGTGGGCCCGCGACAACGGCCCGACCTCGCGGTGCACAAGTTCGCCAGGCTCGTGCGCCAGGGCGCGCCGCTCACGCTCTTCGGAGATGGCACCTCGGAGCGCGACTACACCCACGTGCTCGATCTCGTCGACGGAATCTCGAGCGCCCTGGAGCGCTGCAAAGGCTTCGACGTCATCAATCTCGGAGCCGGTCAGCCGGTGCGACTCATCGACCTCGTCCGACACATTGGGAATGCGGTCGGGCGCGAGCCTCGCATCGAGTTCGAGCCCATGCAGCGGGGGGACGTCGACGCCACCATGGCGGATCTCACCCGCGCGCGGGATCGGCTGGGGTACGCGCCTCGACGCGGCATCGAGTTGGCGGTCCGCGACCTCTGCGACTGGCTCGAGCAGGCGTGAGGTGGCCCCTCTTCTCTCGCCGTGCATTCCCGCGCAGCACGCCTCGACTGCCGCGACCCGGTGCGACATCATGAGGCGCGTGTTGCCTGATCCGACTGACCGTCGTCGCGGGGTGTTCGAGTGATTCCCCGGGTGTACCTGGAGGTCACGTCGCGCTGTAACTACGCCTGCGTGTACTGCCCGCACCCGAACATGAAGCGCCCCAAGCGGCACATCGACTGGGAGGTCGCCACCGAGGCGCTCCGGCAGATTCGCAGCGGTCGCATCGGTGAGCGGGTGTGGCTCAATTACCTCGGCGAGCCGTTGCTCTACCCCCGGCTCTTCGAGGTGTCGGAGTACGCGGCGAGCCTCGGGCTGTCGACCCACGTCATCACCAATGGGAGCCTGTTGACCGAGCCCATGGTGGCGCGCATCGCCGCCAGCCACCTGTTCACCATCAAGGTGTCGCACGACTCGACCTTCGGAGACGCTGCAGCGGCGCACGGGGCCCCCCGCTTCACGCCCCAGCTGGTGCTCGAGGGCATCGGGCGGCTGATCGGAGCCGTCGCCGGCACCGGCAAGCGGGTGGTCGTCATCTTGATGACCACTGCCCCGGGCTTCGACGGCGGCATCGACGGGCTCGAGCTGATCTCATCGCCCGCGGCGCTTCGCCGTGAGGTCGAGGCGGTGCTCGCCGAGGCGGCGCGTCACGTCACGCTGCCGCCACACGACTTCATCTGGCCTCGCCTCGACGCCCTCCGGTGGCACACCTGGAACCCCGACTTCAACGTGTCGGACACCTTCGCGCTCGAGATTCGCCCCGCCCTCAACTGGGGCAACACGCTCACCACCCGCCACGTCGAGCCCGTCACCCACGGTCGGTGCAACGCGCTGGTCGAGAAGGTCACGGTGTTGGTCAACGGAGACGTGGTGCCGTGCTGCGTGGACGCCGAAGGCGAACTGGTCCTGGGCAACATTCTCGAGCGGCCGCTGGTCGAGATCCTCGCGTCGTCACGGGCACGAGCGCTGCGCAACGGCTTCGCCGAGGGCCGGGTCGTGGAGGCCAGGTGTCAGAGATGCCTGGGCCAGCTCTCCGCCCGACCCGGCGACGCCACGCTGCACGAATCGCAGGCCTGACGTCAGGCCGGCGTGAGCAGTCGCTGCACGGCCGCGAGCGCCTCGTCGTTGCCGGGCCTCCACGCGACGCTGAGCGCAGGCGTCGAACGGGCCGCGGCGAGCTCGCGCTCGAACACCTCGAACCCCTGCTCCAGGCGCACGATGCGCAGGTTGGGGTTGGCCCGGGCCGCTTCCTGGGCTGCCACCACCTGCCCGCTGGTCCGAAACGCGGGCCCCGCCACGGGCACGATGACGCCGCGCTTGCCCAGGGCCACGAATTCACTGACCAGGTTGCGCCCCGCACGGCCGACCACGAGCTCGGCGTCGGCCAGGGCGTCGGCGTTCTCGGCGGCGTCGGCGACCACCGTCACGCCGGGCGGCGCCGCAGGAAGCTCGGCGGCCAGGTCGGGGTCCGACACGAAGAGCACCGCAGGTGTCAGCTGCAGGGTCGAACACGCCCGCAACACCCACTCGCCCAGCTGCCGGGTCCCGGCGCGGAAGTGCTCCGCGGAGTTCTGGCTCCCGCCCCCCAGCACCGCGGCCAGGGCCAGGGCCCCCGGGCGGCGGCCGATGGCGCGGTGAATCGCGGGCCGAACGATGGTGTTCACCTCGAGCGCCCGTTGCGCCCGCCCGCCGAGTTCGCTCGCACCGGCAGGGAGCCGCTCGAGCCCGTGCGCGATGACGCAGTGGGCGCGCGCGTAGAAGTGCCGGAACAGCGCCACGGCCAGCGCCGAGTTGCCGGGGTTGTGCAAGTCGAGCGGGTGGGCCAGCACCACGGTCGGGGTGCCGAGCACTTCACTGGTCAACTCCACGAGGTACGGCTCTCCGTCGTTGATGACCAGGTCGGGCGCGAAGGCCGCCAGGGCGCTCATGGCCCGGGCCGTCTCGGGGCCGAAGGGCGTGCAGAAGGCGTTGGGCGACAGCGGCGGCAGCCCCGCGAAGAGGTCGACGACGTTGGCGCCCACCGTACGCAGGTACGCCAGGCCCCGCTCGTACGAGAGAAAGAGGCTCTCGAGGCCCGGCGTGGCGTGCCGCAGCATCTCCTCGAGCGCCACCGCCCCCATGACCTTGCCCAGGCCCGGGTACCCTCTGCAGATGAAAGCGACGCGCACGCTTCATCTTCGCCCGGAGGGGTCGACACGTCGACGGCGAGCTGCGCGCGCCGGCAGCTGGGGCTCGAAGTGCAACCTCAGGAACGCCCCCCTTCCGAAGCGGAAACCCTCACCCGGGACAAGACAATGTCTCGATGGCGACGGGGGGTGGCGAGGCTATCCAGCGCCCTGATTGAGAGCCTTCGAGATGCCCCCCCAGACCGTTGCAAGCCTCCTCGTCGTGCGTGGCAGCGCCTTCGTCGCCGCGCAGCCCAGCCTGCGGAGGGCGAACTGATGGAGCGCCTCGAGCAACTGAGGGCCACGGTGGAGCTCTCGATTCACGGCGGGGTGAACCGCGCGCTGGTGCAGTGGGTGTCCAGGCACCACGGCGAGCCGCAGTCACTGGACATCGCGCGCCTGCGCGCCATCGTGCTCGACTTCGACACCTTCCTCATGCAGCCGGGCGTGGAAGACACGGAGTTCACGCGGGCGATGATCCGCCTGCGCAACGTCTTTGCCCGCCACGCGAAGATGTCCGCGCCGGTGACCGTCTCACTCGATCCCCGTCCCTCCCCCATGTTCCCGCCGTCGGCGCCGGCGGCCATGGCTCCAAGGCCGCGGAACCTGAACTCAGCCCAGGGCTGCGGGGTCGACCTGCAGCCCGGGGACGCCTGACGTCGGTCCGGGGAGGCACTTCCTCACCAGCTCGCGCGGCGTGGGCGGGCGCGGGTCGGGGGCGTCGAAGGGCTCTTCGACCAGCTCGAAGCGGCCGTTGTCGAAGGGCACGCCGGGAGCCGCGACCTTGAGCACCAGGCGCTCGCGCGTTCCCTGGGCCGCGAGGGCGCGCGCCCGGTAGTGGCAATAGGGGTTGTTGCCGGGGCGATCGAAGACCGAGTGCGCGGTGAAGGTGCAATCCCCGAGGCAGGTCGCGGCGAAGGGGCAGGTGCGGCAGAAGCCCCAGAGGTCGTCGACGGTGCGGGCGCGCGCGAAGGCCACCTGCGGCGTGTGCCACAGCGCCTCGAGCGGCTGATCTTTCAACGAGCCGCCGATGTAGTGGCTGCTCTGGAGCGAAGGGCAGCCCTTGACCGAGCCGTCCGACTCGATGCCCATGGTCAGCTTGCCGGCCTGGCAGCCGTGGAAGTGCTCGGTGCCGTTGGCCTCGGGGGACCGCAGGAGCGTCTCCTCGGGCCCGGGTCTTGAGCGTCGCCAGCCGGGACATGAGCGCGAGCAGGTCTCAGGGCTGCAGCAACATCGCGGGGCGATCGGCGCGAGGATGTCAAAGAATGGCATTCGACGACACAATGCGCCCATGTCGAAGAAGGTCGTGGTCGGGAGCCTCGTCGTGGTGCTGCTCATGTTTCTTGATTGCTCGACGGCGCCGACACCGGAGCCGGACGGCGGCTCCACGGGCGGAGGTTCGGCCGGCGTCGGAGGCGGCTCGACCGGCGGCGGAGGTGGTGGCTCGACCGGCGGCAGCGGCGGCGGGGGCATCAATGGGAGCGGCTACGGCGGCGGCGTTGACTGCGGGCCCAGCGGCGGCTGTCGCGTCACCTCGAACCTCGTGGAGATTGGCTGCGTCGATGGCGCGGCCCTGCGGTGCGAACCGGCGCGGGCCGAGTGCCTCGACCCGGTCGCGCGCGCGTGCCCCGCAGGCCAGGTGTGCATCGACGGCGGCTCGCGCTGCACCCTGAGCGACGGCACGACGTCCCTGTGCACGGACGTGCGCGCCGGCTGCCTCACCGGCATCTGGACGGTGAGCGTCAACCCGGAGATGGACACGTGCCCCTCGTTCGACGCCCTCGCTCGCTTCCGCGACGTGACCTTCACCCTCGTGGGTGGGCGCGTCTGCTCGACGCTCGACCCCATCGCCACCTGGGCCGGGCCCACGGGCTGCGCGGTGCGGGTGAACTACGACGCCCGGAACCTGGACCCCACCCAGAACTGGACGGTCGAGCTGCAGCTCGAGCCCGCGGACGGCGGACGTTTGTCAGGCACCGGGGTGTACTTCTCCCCCGGAGACGGCGGCTGCACCGCGCCGCTGGTGGTCGACAGCACCCGTCACTGAGGCGATCCGGGAAACCCTGAGGGGCGCCGGGGCGCTCGCTTCGCCCTGGATGTCGAGCCCTGATTCCATTCGCGGCAGATCTCCTTCAGGGGATGCGACCTCTTCTTCACCCGCGCCGGGCGGCGAGACTACGATGCGCGCCGCAATGGCGAGCAGTGAACAACTCGGGCGTTACCAGCTGGTGCGCAAGCTGGCGACCGGTGGCATGGCCGAGGTCTTCCTCGCGAAGATGACGGGCCCGGGCGGCTTCGAGAAGTCGCTGGTCATCAAGCGCATGCTCCCCGCGCTGGCGAAGGACCCGCACTTCGTCGAGCTGTTCCTGCAGGAAGCCCGCATGGCGGCGCAGTTCGCGCACCCCGCGGTGGTGCAGATCTTCGACTTCGGCGAGGTCGACGGGCAGTTCTTCCTGGCGATGGAGTTCATCGACGGTCAGAACCTGAAGACCATCGTGCGCGCCTCGCCGGGGCGGCGGCTCCCGGTGGCGCTGGCCGCGCGCATCATCGAGCAGGCCTGTGAAGGGCTCTCGTACGTACACGATTTCGCCGACGCTTCGGGCACGCCGCTGGGGCTGATGCACTGTGACGTCAGCACCGACAACCTGATCATCGCGCGCAACGGCGCGGTGAAGATCGTCGACTTCGGCGTCGCGAAGGTCGCGGGGCAGCTCTCCAACGCGGCGCCCGGCACGGTGCGCGGGAAGATCGCCTACATGCCCGCGGAGCAGATCATCGGCGAGGCCGACCTGCGGGCGGATCTCTACGCGCTCGGGGTCATCCTCTACGAGATCACTGCCGGCACGCGGCCCTACGACAACCTGCCTGACCAGGAACTGCTCGCGGCGATCATCAAGACCGACCCGGTGCCGCTCCTCTCACGGCAGCCCGACCTGCCGCCCGAGTTCGCGCGCATCGTGGCCAAGGCGATGGCGCGCCGGGCCGACGACCGCTTCCAGACCGGTCGCGATCTCGGCGCCGCGCTCGAGGACTTCCTCACCAGCCACGGAGAACGGGTGGGCCCGAGGCAGCTCGCGGTGCTGGCGCTGCTCGACGACTCGGCGCCGAAGCCGGCGCCGGCCACCGGCGCGACGCCCGCGGTGCCGGCGGGCGCTGCGACGTCTGCCGTGACTGGGACGCCCGCGCGCTTTGCGACATCTGCGGTGGGCGCGGCGACGTCTGCGGGCGCTGCGACGCCTGCCGTGACTGGGACGCCTGCACGCTTTGCGACATCTGCCGTAGCTGCGACGCCGGCGGTATCCACAACGCCTGCGGCATCCACAACGCCTGCGGCATCCACAACGCCGGCTGTGTCCACAACGCCGGCTGTGTCCACAACGCCGGCGACGTCCGCGACGCCGGCGGTATCCACAACGCCGGCGGTATCCACAACGCCGGCGGTATCCACAACGCCGGCGGCATCCACAACGCCGGCGGTATCCACAACGCCTGCGGCATCCACAACGCCGGCGGTATCCACAACGCCGGCGGTGTCCACAACGCCGGCGACGTCCGCGACGCCGGCGACGTCCGCGACGCCTGCCGTGCCTGCGCCGCCTGCGGTGTCCGCGGCGCCCGCCCCGCGATCCTCCGTTCCCCCGGGCATCTCGCCCGCGCGTGGGTTGCCGCGGGCCGACCCCTTCGCCGCCTTTGGAACTCCGGTCACCGCCCCCGTCTCGCGGGGCTCGGGCCTCGTGCCGGTGCCGTCGCCCGCGCCGGAGCCTCGGCCCGGAGGCGACGTCCTCTTCGATGAGTGGTTCGCCGATCTCCAGGACGAGGGGCCCCAGGGGCCCGCGTCGCCTGCCGTGGTCGCGTCGGATGATATCCCCGTGTCATCTGGTGCGCCCACGTCAACTGCTGCGCCTGGGTCGTCCCCGGTGCCGTTGCATGCTCCGGCCCGGGTCACCGCGTCCGAGCCCCTTGCGCCGCGCGCTCCATGGGGACCGCCGGCGCCGATTGCCGCGCGAGCATCGTTCGGCTCGCCCTCGTCGGTGGCCGCAGCACCACCGCTCGCGGCGCCGGATTCAGTCGCTGCGTCTGCATGGCGCCGCGCGTCCGCATCGGCGCCCTCACCGTCGCCGTCCCCTCCGCCAGCGTCAGCCACTGCGCCAGCCTCGCGTCGCGGGCCTGCATCACTCCCGTCACCGGCGCCGTTCATTGCACCTTCGTCGGTTGCGCCGCCCGCGCCCATCGCTGCCCCGGTCGCCGCGCCTGCACGCGCACCGTCACAGGCCACCCCGACCGCCGTGGAGCCGCCGCGCCCTGCCCCCGCCGCGGTGATGCCGCGCCCCGCGCCGGCTCCCGTGCGCACCGAGGCCGAGCTCCGGGCCGCGGCCCTGCTCGCCGACGCCACGGCCATGCGGCTGTACGACGCGGGCGCGCTGCTCGGCACGCCAGCCGAGCTCGAGGCCACGAGCGCCGAACTCGAGCGCGACGAGGGGCTCCAGCTGCTCGTGCGCTTTCCCCGTCACGCCAGTCGCCTGATCAGGACGCTCGAGAACGAGGCGCAGATCCTCCCCCGCGTTGCCGGGGCCATCGAAGGGCTGCTGCTCGCCGAGGCCTGGGGCGCGCTCGCCACGATGCTCGAGCACCTCCAGGCGCGGGCCACCGTCGACCCGATCGACCGCCAGGTGTTCGAGTTCGCGCAGGCGACCTTCGCGACGCCGGCCCGGGCGACGCGGCTCTCGAGGGCGTTGCGCGAAGCGGCGCCGGTCGACGTCGAGGGCCTCGGCCGGCTCCTGCCGTTCTTCGGCGGCGCGCACGCCGAGCTGTGGCTCACGCTCTTCGAGAGCCTGGAGCTGCCCGCGAGCCGCGACGCGGTGCTCCCGGGGCTGGCGGGCCTCGCGGCGCTCAACCCCGCCCCGTTCCTCGAGCGGCTCCAGCCCAAGCGCCCGCGCCGGTTGATGGAGCTCTCGTACTGCCTCGAGAAGGGCCGCTTCGCCGCTCGGCAGCGCACCTTCAAGGACCTCATGGCCCGCCTCGATGCGTCGCGGCGCAAGGAGGTGCTGACCGGGCTCGCGCGCGCGGGCAGCGACGACGCGTTGCGCTGGCTCACGCAGTCCTTCAGTGAAGGGGACGAAGACGAGCGCGTGCTCGCCAGCCAGTTGATGGGCCAGCACTTCCCCGACCGCGCGTTCCAGGTGCTGGGCCCG
>CAIVGN010000025.1 GCA_903905455.1 uncultured Archangium sp. | reverse complement strand
GGGGCTCCAGCCGGCCTTCTTGCGCTTGGTGCTGATGCTGGAGCGCTTGGAGGTCTCTGCGGTGAGGAGGTTGAGGGCGACGTGGCGGAGCATCGCGACGTTCTCCGGGGCGTTGTCCTTGCGGACGCGCGACTGGTCCTCAGAGAAGGCGACGTCGAGCACCCAGTGGAGGTTGTTCTCGACGGTCCAGTGGTGGCGCACCGCGCGAGCAAACTTGTGCACGTCGGTGCCGTCGAGGCTGGAGATGAAGTAGCGGACCTCGGTGGAGGACTTGCCGTCGACCTCGCGGGTGGACTCGACCATGCCCACGCTGGTGAGGCCCTTCCAGTCGCCGCGCTCACGCAGCCAGTCGAGGCGGTTGGTGAGCCAGTACCGACGGCGCTCCTTGCGGCCGTGGCCCTGCTCGCTGGTCTCGGTGTAGACGTGGGGGATGGTCTCGAAGCGCTCCGCGTGGGCTTCGACGAAAAAGTCCTTCGTCTTGTCGTGCAGCTTCTCCTGGTTCCCCTTGAGGCTGATGACGTAGTCGGCGCCCTTGCCGACGATGTCGCGGACGATGGCCCGTTGGCAGCCCATGGCATCGATGGTGACGATGCAGCCTTGCAGGTGCAGCGTCTCCAGCAGCTTGGGGATGGCCGTAATCTCGTTCGACTTCTCCTCGGTCTTCACCTGCCCCAGCACCATCCTGTTCCCTGCGGCCCACGCACTCACCATGTGGATGGCTGCCTTCGACGACGCGCGGTCGAAGCTCCTGCGCAGCGTCTTGCCGTCGATGGCCACCACCTCGCCGGAGGTCACCTCGGCCACCGACTGCATCCAGGTCGAGAAGCATCGCGAGAAGGCCTCGGGGTCCAGCGCCGCAAAGAAGCGCCCGAAGGTGTCGTGCGAGGGGATGCCGTTAGGGAGCTCGAGAAAGGTGCGGAACCAGTCTTCCCGAATCTCGGCGAACTCCTCGAGGTCCACCCAGTTGTCGATGCCGCACACGAAGCCGCAGATGCTCAACACCAGGATGTCCGTCATCGAGTGCCGCTTCGTCCGCTCGACCCGCGGGTCTTCCAGCTTGCCGAAGTGCACCATCATCAGCGGCGGGCGAGGTCGCGCGGGGCTCATGCCCCACGGAGATCACGCCACGCGCTCGTCGACAACTCTCGCGCTGACGCCCGGCCTCAACCGATCGAATTCACTGCCCGTCCACCCGATTTAGATGCGATCGCCCTGCCACGGGCCGCCCCGACTTCTTCCATCCGATGAACCCCTGCGGCATGAGGAAGGTGTTCGCGTAGCCCAGGGCCAACGCGCTCCGGGCCGCGGTGTGCGACGCCGTACACATCTCGTTGGCGCAATAGAAGATGAGCGTCGCCGCGTGATCCGCCGGCAGCACCGCGGCGGTGACCTCGTCGAACTTCACCCAGCTGGCGCCGGCGAGGTGGCCGTGATCGTAGAACTCGCGCGGGTTGGCATCGAAGAGGAACACCCCCGGCTGGCCGCGCTTCGCCTCGACCTGTGCGAGGGTGAGCGTCGGCAGCTCGAGCTGGGGCGCCGGCGCCTGCTGGCAGGCCCCCAACGCGAGCACGAGCACGAGCCACTTCACCGGTTCCAGTTCCCCATCGCGCCGAGGTTCTTCACGTCGTAGCCCGCGCTGGCAAGGAATTCGGCGGCGCTGGCCGACCGCGAGCCGACCGCGCAGTACACGATGACCGGCTTGTCCTTGGGGATGCTGCCGAGCGAGCGCCCCAGCTCGTGGAGCGGAATGTTCTTCGCCCCCTCGAGGTGCAGCTCGGCGAACTCGTCGACGGTGCGCACGTCGACCAGGGTCGCCCCGGCGGCGATGAAGGTGCGCGCCTCCTGCCCCATCACGACCTGGATGGGCTTCGCGGCCGGCGCCGCAGACGTGGGCGCGGCGACCGACGGAGTGGACTGCTGGCAAGCCGAGGTGACGACGACGAGGGTCAGGGCGAGGAGCGTGCGCATGTGCGCCGACAGAGAGCCGCGCGAGCGGGGGCGGGGTTCTCGGGTCCCCATGTAACCCCGGGTGGCCCTGCTGCGTACCCGCCCCATGCGCGGGTTCCACGAAGGCCTCCCATCTCGGCTACGGTCCGCGCCCTCCCGTGATGAGCGAACCGACTGACGAGGTCTTGATGGACCGGTTCATCGACGGAGACGCACGCGCGTTCGACCTCCTCTTCGCGCGGCACGGCCGCACGCTGCGCGCCTATCTCCATCGCCTGGTCGGGTCGGCGGCGGTGGCTGATGATCTCACCCAGGCCACCTTCATCTCAGTGGTGCGCGGGCGCGGCCGTTTCCAACGCGGGGCGCGGGTCAAGCCGTGGCTCTACGCCATCGCCAACAACGCCTCGCGTGACTGGCGCCGGCGCAACAAGTTCGAGGCCGTCACCGACGAGGGCGAGCTGCCCGAGACCGAAGCCGAGCCCGCACTGCAGCGCGACCCGGGCCTCGAGAAGGCAGTGAAGGCCGCGCTGGCCCAGCTGCCCGAGGCCCAGCGCGAGGCCATCGTCCTCAACCGCTTCGAGGGGCTGTCCTTCGCGGAGATCGCCCTGCACGCCGGCGTCACCGAGTCGGCCGTGAAGGTGCGCGCCCACCGTGGGTATGAACGGCTGCGTGAGCTGCTGAAGGGAATCTGGCCATGAGCACCGCTGACGAACGACTCGACGCCGCGCTCGGTGCGGCCGGTGGCGCGAAGCCCGATGACGCCGCCCTCGACGCGCTGGCCAAGGCCGCGCGGGAAGAGCTGACGGCCCACCCGAAGGCGCGCCCGTGGTGGGTGGACGGCCTGCTGGTGCTTGGGCTCAACCTGGTGATGGGCCTGGGCGCGGCGGCGATGATGTCGTGGTCCGACACCCAGCACGGCTCGAGCACCACCAAGTACCTCGTGGCCACCGCGTGGTTCCTGGTGATGGCCGCGGGCTCCGTGTGGTGGCTCCAGCCGGGAGCACGCGCGCCGCGGTGGCTGGTATTGGGCGGGTTCGTGCTCGCCGCTGGCCTCTCCGTGGGCGTCGCTTCGGGCTTCGACCCCGGGGCTCCGTTCTTCCGTGGCGTGAGCTGCGCGCTGGTCGAGTGCGTGGTGGCGCTCGCGCCCCTGGTGCTCATCTTCGTGCTCTCGCTGCGCTTCGCCGCGCGGCCGGTGCACCTCGTCACCGCCACCCTCGCGTCGGGGGCGGGCGGGGCGCTCGCGCTGCACTTCCACTGCGGCAATGGGACCTTCGCTCACCTCGCGGTGTTCCACGTGCTGCCGGTAGTGGTGCTCGCGGGCCTGGCCGTGCTGATCCGCTCGCGGATGCGGCCCACGACGTTCGCCCCGTGAAGGCCGCGCGCCCACCGCTGACCACCGTGCAGAAGGCCCTGGTGGGGGTCGGGGTGCTGTCCGCGGTGTTCGTGTGCACCGGCAGCGCCGTCGCGGTCTACGGCTTCAGCGGCTACCGCGGCGAGGTGTGCACGCACCTCGGAGATCTCAAGGCCATCACCGAGCGCACCGGCCGGCTCACGCACTGCGACCAACGCCCCGGGGAACAAGGCGCGCTCGACGCGGTGGTGTTCGACGTTTCGGGCGACAAGGGAAAGGGGCGCGTCTTCGTGAAGTCGCGCACCGACGCCCACGGCAACGAGCAGTTCTCGGGCGTGCTCTTCGTCAGCGACGGCGAGGAGTTGCTCGTGGAAGGTGCGCGTCCGCTGCCCCGCTGACCCGTGCGGGTGCTGCGGATTCGGCAGTCAGTTGATGCGGATTTCGCAGTGGCCCATCCGTCGCTGCCCGCACAGCTCCCCGGGCGCAGGGTTTGCAGCCTGCGGGCCCATGAGAGCACTCGCGCTGGCGTCGTTGATCCTGGTCGGCTGCACCACCCCCACTGACCTGCTGGCTGACGGCGGCACCCTCGTCGGGCTCAAGACCGAGCACTTCCTGCCGGGCGCGCTGGTCGCGGGCTCGTCGATCACCACCGAGGCTTGCACGCTCTCAGGCGGGGCCAGCGCCACGTGCTACCGGCTGCAGTTGACCGGCGCTCCGGCGGATCACCCGGTCGGGCCGTTCTGTCCCCGGTCGATCACCGATGGCGCCGACGCTGGCGGGCTGTGGATCGAGAAGGGCACGGCCTACGAGCTGACCGGCCCCTTCATCGCCAACCTCGCGACCTTCTACAACGACAGCGCCTGGCAACTCTTCGACGCCACCACCGGCCTCGTGCACGTCACCGACACCCAGGCTTCATGCGCCGCCGCGGCCCGCCCCAACGTCGACGCGCAGTACAACAACTACTGTGTCGAGTGCCTGCTCTCGTACGTCAACGGCGGCCAGCCGAGCACCGTGCTCATTCCCGTCACGCCGGTGCCGCTCTCCCTCGCCGCGGAGATCGGCCGCATGAGCATCGTGGGGGTCGCGCTCAACGGCGTGAACTTCGACCCGCCCGCGCCCACCGACGCCATCCTCGCGGCACACACCATCGCCGCCTTCGATGACTGCGGCGGCCACGTCAACCTCGCGGCCGGGTACCACTACCACGCAGCGACCGGGTGCTCGGCCTCGGTGCCGCAGTCCGATGGGCACGCGCCGCTCATCGGCTATGCGCTCGACGGCTACGCCATTCACGCGATGCTCAACGTCGATGGCGCCGAGCCCGACGACCTCGACACCTGCCGAGGCCATACGGATGCGGTGCGGGGCTTTCACTACCATGTGGCCGGCGCCGGCGAGAACCAGTTCATCGGCTGCTTCCACGGCCAGCAGGGGTCGGCGAAGTGAGCCCCCGCGCGGCGGTGCTGGTGGCGCTCTGCTCGTCGCTCGCCTTCGCCCACGAAGGTCACTTCACCAACGTCGCGTGGGCGGCGTGTGCCCAGGCGTCGCTGGGCCAAGCGTGCTCGTTCGAAGACGGCGCCCAGAACCTCTATCGCGGCTCGTGCCGCTCGATGTCGGGCGCGCTGGTGTGCGTTCGCCACCGGCCCCTCGAGCGCCGTGGCGGCGTCGAAGGCTGGGGGCTGATGGGGCTGGGCCTGCTGGGCGCGGCGCTGGCGTTGGTGCTGAACCGGAAGGGCAGGCCGGCGGTCACTTCCCCAGCCGGCCCGTGATGAAGCCCGCGGCCGACGCGCCCTGCTGGGTGGTGGTGAAGGTGACGGTGTCGGCGGTGCGCTCGAAGCCCAGCTCCGCGCCGCGCCGGCACACCAGCTTCGTCACGCCCTGCACCGCGCTGCACTGCTTGCTGAGCGCGCTCACCAGCGGCTGACACAGGCTCCACGCGTCGAGGTCGCTCATGTCGGCGTCGGAGAAGGTCGCCCACGCGTAGGTGAACGTGAGCCTCGCGCGGCACGATTTGCCCAGCGCCAGCGTCGCCGCGGTCGCCTTGGTCTCGTACTTCGTCACGAGGAAGGGGAACTCCTTCTTCGCCGCCATGGCCAGCTCGCCGCTCTTCCACTGCGCCTGGTGGGTGGTGATGAGCTCGGCCGCGTCGGCCTTGCCTTCCATGAACTTCACCGGGAACGACTTCACCTCGGGCGCGAAGACCTCGCCCCGGCCCTCGTCGAGGCGCAGCACTTCCCAATCAGCCCCGCGCAGGCGCGTGGTGAAGGCCCTCGTACGCTGCG
>CAIVGN010000024.1 GCA_903905455.1 uncultured Archangium sp. | reverse complement strand
TCGGCGCCGGAGTCTCGGGTCACACGGCCGCGCTGCTTTTGCGCAAGCAACTGTCGCGCGAGCACGAGGTGGCCGTCGTCACCCCCAACTCGAAGTGGAACTGGATCCCCTCGAACATCTGGGTGGGCACGGGGACCATGACCCCCGAGCTGCACCCCGAGGGCGACGCGAGTCATCCCAGGCCGTACATCGTGGCGGAAAGCACCGGCACCGACACCAGGGGGCAACGCGTCGAGCTCGACTACGACTACCTGATCAACGCCACCGGTCCCCGCCTCAACTTCGGCGCCACGCCCGGCCTCGGCCCCGACGGCCACTCGGTCTCGGTGTGTACCTACCAGCACGCGGCGCACGCCTCGCAGACGCTCGACGCCCTGGTGGCCGAGATGAAGCAGGGCGCGAAGAAGACGCTGGTGGTGGGCACCGGCCACGGCACCTGCGAGGGCGCGGCCTTCGAGTACATCTTCAACCTCGAGTTCGAGCTGCGGAAACGCGGCGTGCGCGACCAGGCGCGGCTGGTGTTCCTCACCAACGAAGCCGGCCTCGGTGACTTCGGCGTGGGCGGGCTGCACCTGAAGATGGGCGGCTACGTCACCCCCAGCAAGGTGTTCACCGAGTCCCTCTTCGTCGAGCGCGGCGTGGAGTGGAGTACCGGAGCCCACGTGGCCCGCGTGGAGCCGAAGAAGGTCTTCTACGAGACGCTCGATGGTGAACACCACGAGCTCGACTTCGACTTCGCCATGTTGCTGCCGCCGTTCACCGGGGTTCCGTTGACCGCCTTCGACGCGGCCGGCGCGGACGTCACCAGGGAGCTCTTCTCACCCAACGGCTTCATGCGCGTCGACGCGGACTACCGGCCCAAGGACCCCAGCGAGTGGAAGGCCGCCGACTGGCCCGAGCGGTACCAGACGCCGAAGTACAAGAACGTGTTCGCCATCGGCATCGCCTTCGCGCCGCCGCACGCCATCTCCCTGCCGCGCAAGACGAAGAACGGCACCGTCATCGCCCCCGCTCCGCCGCGCACCGGCATGCCCTCGGCGATCATGGGCCGGGCCGTGGCGCACTCCATCGTGGACATGATCAACGGGGCACCGGACGCCACGCGCGGGGCCTCGATGGCTCGCCTGGGGGCCGCCTGTGTCGCCAGCGCTGGCGCGAGCTGGTTCAAGGGCAGCGCCGCCTCGATGACCATGTGCCCCATCGTGCCGGACTTCGAGAAGTACCCCGACTCGGGCCGCGACCTGTCGCATACCTCGGGGGAGATCGGCCTCGCGGGGCACTGGATCAAACAGGCGCTGCATCACGCCTTTCTCTACAAGGCGAAGGCACTCCCCTTGTGGTGGATCATCCCGGAGTGAACATGACGACGCCCCCCCCCAAGACGTTGACCACCGCCCCGCGCGCGCTCGCCTTCGTTCGCCCCACCAGGTGGACGGTGTTCTGGCGCACCTTCGTGCCGTGGCAGCTCGTTCGCTTCGCCATGATCAACTTGAAGATCAGCGTGATGATCCTCAAGTCGCACGACACGCAAGTGCGGCGAAAAGGCACCTGAGCAACACGCAGCTTCTGCAGTCCGTACCGAGGGCGACGACGCGATTCCGTTCACTTGCAGAAGGCACGACGGTTGAAGCGTTTCGCCCCGAGGTGACACCCATGAGCAGTTCGCAGCAGGACCTCAGGTCCTTGCACCAGGACCTGCGGGCGCTGAGAGACGAGGTGAAGGTACAGGTTCATCTCGCTCGCATGGACCTGAAGGACGAGTGGGAGGACCTCGAGCACCAGTTCTCGCGCACCGCGAGCTGCGCGCAGTTGGTCTCCAATGAGTTCCTCGTCGACCTGAAACAACGCCTCGTGGAGTTCCGGCAACGGCTCACGGGGTAGTTCGTAGCGCCCCATCTCCCTGTGATGTCAGTCCCTTGCGCTAGCCTTACCCGACCGAATTGAGATTGAACTCAGTTCAAGTTAGGTAGGGGGCGTGAGTTGGAACCGAAGTACCCACTCGACAAGGTGCACGCCGTCGCGCGCGACGGTGACGTCGTGCTCGGAGAGAGTCGGGCGCGCAAGATCGTGCTCGACCTCATCGATTGTTATGCCGATGCGCTGGCCTTCGCGCGTGCGCTGCTGGTCTCTCTGGAACTCGAGCATTTCCAGGGCACCATCGTCCTCGATGAGCCGCCCTATCGCGGTGCCTTCGACGTCTACGTCAGGCCGCTGCCCGAACCGTTGGTCGCGCGCTACGGGCTCGAGAACGTCGCGACCTGGTACGTGAAGCTGAAGCTCTTGGAGTCGGACGACGGCGGCTGCATCACCTGCGTTTCGATGCACCCTGCAGAGAGGCCGTCATCAAAGAGACGGGGGAGAAGATGAGGAAGAACCAGCGTTGCCCGGCGTGTGAGCAGGGTCGGTTGATCGCAGTACCCAGCGTGGCGCCGATGCCGTTTCGGCATGTCCCGTCACTGATCCCCGCGTGGCCCGTACCCGTGCCCACCTGCGAGGCGTGCGGTGAGCGGTTCATTGATGACGCCACCGGCAAGGCGCTCGACGAAGCGCTCGAGAGCGCCCTCGCGCGCAAGCAGCACGAGCTGCTGCTCGGGGCGATCGCCTCGCTGTGCACCGAGCGTACGCAACGCGACTGGGAGAAGCGGCTCGCGATCTCACCCGGCTACCTGTCGCGACTCAAGGCCGGCAAGGAGAGCTCAGTGGCCCTCACGACATGCCTCGTGCTGCTGGCCCAGTCGCCCGCGACGGCCTGGGACCGCGTGGGACAGGTCTGGGCGCCGCCCGCAAGCGCTCCCGCTCGTGCTCCAGCGCCTGTGTTCGTCATGCGCCACCTCACCCTCGTCACTGCGAGCGCAGTCGAGGCCCCGGTTACGGGCATGCTTCATGAGCTCGAGCCCCGACTCGCGAGCACCGCCACGACGGAGGCGGCGTGAGCAGGGACCTTGGACCGCAGGTGCTTGAACTCGCGAGGCGCATCGAGCTTCGTGAACTGATCACCACCGGAACCCTGGCCCGCCGCACCGCACGCGTCTCGGGACCTCAACCCGGCGAACAGGTCGATCTCGACATTGGCCTGCGCGTCGGGATGGTCCGGGAGGTGGATACGTTCGTGGCGCTGATCACCTTGAACGTGCGTGCGCGCAGGCGCGATGGGAGCCCCGCCTTTGCGCGGTTCGTGCATCGCTTCAACATTCGCTACTCCGGCCACGGTGACGCGAGCGACGACGTCCTGCTCGAGTTCGTGAACACCAACGGGGTCATGCACGCGTGGCCGTATGCGCGCGCAGCGGTCCAGGCTGCATCGGCTTCGCTGGGACTCCTGCCGATCCTGCTGCCGGTGTTTCGGGTGCAGGCTGCCACGGGCGCGTCGGTGCGAACGTCTTCGCCGAAGTAGAGCCGTCGCCTCGAGTGAGGCGGCGTACAGTGCGCGTCGTGAATCGCTGGCACGTCCTCACGCTGGGCTGTGTGGTGAGCGCCCTTGGGCTGTGGTGGCTGAAGTCGTCGCCTTCGCTCAGGGCCCACCAGGTGACGGTGCACAACGCCAGCACCGCCCCGCTGACGCACGTCATCTTCCTCGACCCCGCACAACGACAGCACGCTTTGCGCGACGTGCCGGCGCAGGCCGAGCTCACCGAGGGCTTCGAGTTCGGCGGTGAAGGCTCCGTCCGCTACGAGCTCGAGTGGCACGGCGAGAAGAAGACCGGGCTCCTCGTGGGCTACATCACCGGCGGTCTCGGCAGCCACGCGACGATGAACGCCGAGGCCGATGGTGGCCTCAGCGTCATCGAGACGAACTGATCAACTCACCGCACGCACTTCGCGGACAACCAACAAGGAGACAGAAAAGAGTACCCTGACAACGACTACGACGACGGTGTGATTCGACTCATCAACACTGTCCACGAGATCGGGTCAGGCCCAGGCGGCGCCGGTGGCGGCATGGGTTCTGTTGCATGCCCCTCGAATTCAGGCCCCTGGACCAGCTGCACCACCGATCAGGGCCGGGCCGCTCCGCCGAACGCGACCATCAGCCAACGCGAAGGGGGCGCCCCTGAATGGCGCGTGCATGCGGATCTCGGCAATGTCGGCACGCTGTCTCGTCACTGCGTGATCGGTGGTTGCGAGATCATCGCAGTAGGCGTTGAGAATGAAGGCGGAGGCTGTGGAAACTGCGGCGCTGGCGCGGGTCAGATGACCGTCTCCGTCGGCACCACGTCGCTGCAGCTCACACAGACCCTGGGCTATGGCGACGACGCCCAATACGACGGCGTTGCGACGAATGCTGGCTGGGTTGGCGACGAGCCGATCTCCGTGGTCGCGCTCGGTGGCGACGGTGGCTACTCGGGTCGGATTCCCCCGTTCGAAGGTCATTTCCTCGCGCCGCCTCTCGTGTCATCGCTCAACGTGGCAGCACCCACGTCAATCCCCCTCAACTCGCCGCTCCCCATCACGTGGGTTCCGGGCTCCGGTTCCCTTGTCATCGAGGCCACCTCCGCGCCGTACACGCTGGCCATGTACTACGCGACCTGGACATCGATCGTGCGCTGCGTAGTACCTGCAGGTGATGGTCACTTTGAGGTGCCGGCGCTGGCGCTCCGCGAGCTTGGCCTCAAGCCCGCTTCACTCACATTTCAGCGGATCACCAACGCCACCGCTGATGCCGGGACATCCACTCCAGTTCGACTCCAAGCCAGCACCAGCGTCGGGCCGCAATCGCTGCAGGTCACGTGTCGCTGAGCCTCGACCCAGGTGCTCAACGCTGGCGAACGAAGTAGCGCCAGTACGAGGGGCTTCCACGCTGCCGACCCATGGACACGAACCCGGCGGGCGCCGCCTGCTGACATGATTCCTCCTGCACGACCCAGCCAACCCGCTCATCGCTGACGGCGGACACCCATGTCGCGTTGGTGAGCGGCTCTACGGCTGATAGCGCAGGCCACGGGTAGTGCATCGGAGGGAGCGGTTCGGCGAGCGTGGCCAGCAGGTACAGCCCTGTCTTCCACTGCTCGTTGCAGCCGATGTAGACGACGTGGGTACCGGGTTCGGCAGGCGGCTCATCAGCCGTCAATTCACCCAGGTGCAGTCCGTGCAGGACCTTCTGGTTCACGGTGCTCTTCGCCAAGGCCATGAAGATGGCCTCGCCGGCAATGCTGTCAGGCTGCTCGACGTCGCCACTCCAGATGAGGTGGGTCACGCCCATTCCGCGCAGCAACTTCCAAGCGGCGCCTACCGAGCCCGCCCGTGCATAGTTGATCCCGAACTGCAGCCCGATGGCGTCCGTGACCGTGAGTCGCGGCAGGCCTAGATGAGGCTCGATGCCATGCACCAGAGGCCTGGCTTGGGGCGGCAACTCCAGCCCGATTTCGCGCCACGTCTTCACCCGAGTGCTCTGAGGGCCCCGCGTGGCGATGTACTCACCTGCATTCTCCACGGGCGACGAGTGCCTCGACATGCGGTGTGTCTTGCGGAAGGGCACGTCGGCATAGGCCGAGACCAGCAGCACCACGATGCCCAGCACTCCCACCCGCGAAGGCCAGCCCATGTCCCAGAGCGAGAGCGCGGTCGCGGCCATGCCCGCAGCCATGAGTGGTGTGAGTACGGTCAGGTACCGCATGTGGTGCTGGTGCGTGTTGAACCACACTGCGATGCCGAGGTTGAGGAGCACGGCGAGCGCGAAGAGCCGCCTTCGCTCAGGCAAGAAGGGCAACACCAACATCGAGAGCCAGTACCCCGAGCCCATCACCGACTGGTCGCCCATCATGTCTCTCCAGCCGTAGATCCGCTGCTGGTAGTCGAAGAGCGATGCGAGCGTGGACTCGAGGCGATACGCGCCGCTGCTCACCTGCACCGTGAAGACATTCGAGAGCGCGTAGAAATCTTGCCAGGCCTTGGCGTCTTCATTCCACGGCGTACTGGGGAAGAGGCTGTTCGCTGAGGGGTAGACCGGGTTGTGGTACCAGACCCAGTTGCGCAGCCAGTACGGCGCGGTCAAGACCAGGGTCACTCCAGCTGCCACGAACAGGTTGCGCAGGCTGGGGAACAGACCTTTCGCGCGTCCACGCCACACCGCATCGCCGAGCATCGCGGGGATAAAGGGCACCAGGAGGTAGATGCTCGAGTACTTCGCGCTCAGGCCGGCGATCTGAACGCCAAGCAAGACCCATGACGACGCATCGTCGCGCTCCCTGGCCTGGATCCACGCGAGCACCACCGCGCCCGCCCACAATGCAACCATGTGGTCTGCGCCGCCCATCAAGCCCGTGTCGTAGATGAAGACCGAGGGGAAGAAGAAGAGCGCGACCCAGGTCATGCGAGTCGCAGTCCGCTTCACTGCCGGGACCAGCGCCCGCACCAGCGCGGGAATGAAGGCCATCGTGCCGATGAAGACCGAGAACTCGAGGTGCAGCGCCAGCACGATCTTGTCTTCAGTGGAGAATTGCGGGGCGAGAAACGCCCACGTGTAGAGCCAACTCGTCGCGGAGGGCAGCGCGAGGAGCATGTCTCCCTCCGGCGTGCGCACGATCGCGTTCGCCAGTGCGTTCCGCTCTGCCGCGCGCAGGTGGTACCAGACCGAGTCGTAGTTGACGTTGTCGGGCGCGATGACCTGCAGCAACAGCAACCCCAGGCACGCTCCCGCGAAGAGCAACGCCACGAACTCGATGGGCGAAAACGGTGATGACGTCCTCCACGCGGCGTGCGCTTCCACCAGCGCATCGCGAAGCGCGGGGAGTCCCACCAAGGTCATCGTCAGTGGCAATAGCCAGAAGAAGGGCCAGCCGATCCAGCCCAGCCACCCGAAGAGGCCAATCGCTGCAGCGAAGACGATGGTCCCGGCGCTGAACGACAACGCCCACGTGCCGTCTCGGGGTGTCTTCGAGCAACGACGCACGATGAACTGTCCAAACGACACCGTGGCCAGCACGAAGGTGGCCAAGAACCACCAGGTACTCCACAGTCGAGGTCCGAGGCCGTTCACCCAGAGCGGCAACGCCGCTACCGCGACGCCGTACGCTCCCGCCCCCAGCGCCCCCAACGACAACAGCCCCGCGCCCCACCGCGGTCGTGGAATCACGGGTGCACCCGCACCGCTTCGAGGTGAAGCGTCGAGGTTCGATCCACCCGCACCCGGAAGTAGCGCGCAGTCTGCGCTGGGAAGTTCGGCGACCACGTCACGAACGACTCCGTGCGCCTCGCGAGTTCCTTGAACTTCTTTCCGTCGTCGCTGGCCTCGAGCACCAGCGGCAAGGCGAGCGGCATCGCCATGTCCTGGCGGTTGACGATGGTGGCCCCGCTGAACGTCGTCGGCGCGCCCAGGTCCACCTGGTACCAGGGCGAGGCTTCCGGCAGCGTGTGGAAGGCGATGCGCGTCGGATAGTTGCCGCACTCGTTCTGATCAGGGTGGCAATCGGCCCACTTCGACGAGAGGGTGAAGGGCTTCCCCGCAGCGAGATCCTCAGGAAGGAACTGCTTTCCAACCAGCACACCACCGATCGCAGCGCTCAGCGCGATACACACCGCGAACGTCGCGACCGTGAGCTGCCAGCGTCGCGTCAACGACTCGGCCTCCACCAGCGTTGCTTCGAGTGAGGTGAGCGCACGCTGGTGCGCGTCACGGCCCAACGCGAGGACACGGTTCGTCTCTTCCGGTGAAACGTCGTCCAGGCCGCGCTCGATGAGGATGTTGAGCGCCAGCAACGCGTCAGCGCCCTCAGCCAGCGAGGGGAAGGGCACGGCCTGCGTTGCCAATCGCACCGCTTCGCGTCGCAGCGCAACGAGCGGCGCGAGGTCGGCTGGTGCCGTCGGCGCCTGCTCGAGTTGGAGGCCCGCATCCCAGAGGGCTCGAAGCCCGCGGCGCACGCGCCGATGCAGTGGATCCTCAGCGTTGATGCGCGCGCGCAGGGCCGCGAGAGATGGGTCCCATGGATACGAGATGCTCATGACCGTTCGACACCCCCGGACCAGCGATTGGGAGGCGCGCTACATCACGTCCCGATGCCGTTGTCTGCGCGAGGTGTCGCGCGTCATGCTTTCGAACGTCACCCGCTTGTTGGCGTGCTCACGCCGCGGCGCGCTGGGCCACGACGATCTCATCCCAGCGGCGCGCTTGATCCGCCGTCAACGCGAAGGGCTTGAAGCCCAGCTCGAAGACGTCACCCACCGGCTCGCTCGAGTCCACCAGCGCCCAGAAGCGCAGGTCGGCCGGCGTCAACGCGAGCTCCACCAGCAGCCCCGACTGCAGCGGCTGAGGGCTCGTCGCGCGCAACGAGACGGTGTCGATGTGCTTCACCAGCCACGGCGCCCCGGTCAGCGCGCTCAACGGCGCCACGCACAACCAGTCGTGGGGCCGCGTCGCGGCGGGCTTGGCTGACGGCGCGCTCGGCGCGAGCTTCGCCGGCTCGGTGTCGAGGGCGTTCAAGAAGCCCGGCACGCTGGGCAGCATGTTGGCGATGCGCTGCGCGACGTGCGGCTCGAGGCCCAGCGCTTCGAGCTGCGCGACGCTCACCTCGCGGTGTCCCTCGAGCAAGGCCACGATGGCGTCGGCCTGGAGCACGGTGCGCGTCAACGGCGCGCCGGCCTCGCGCGGGTCGTGGTGCGCGGTGATCACCGCTCCCAGCACCCCCGGCAGTTGCCACCGCTGCGCCAACAGCGAGCCCAGCGCGACGTGCGTGCGCTCGACCTCGGCCCAGCAGATCTCGTCACTGACCCGAGGGGCCGCGCCGCGGGAGAACACCTCTTCCAGGGTCGTGAGCGCCAGCAGCTTGCCCACGTCGTGCAGCAGCCCCGCCACGAAGGCCTCGCCGGGGTCGACGCCGTGACTGGCGAGCGACTCGCAGATCACCGCCGCCGCCAACGACTCGCGCCACACGCGCCGCCGCAGGGCGAACAGGCCATGGCCGCTCGCCGCCTGGGTGACCGCCGCCGCCATCGCCAACCGCGTCAGCTCCCGGGCCCCGACGCGCAACACCGCGCCCCCGATGTTCGCCACGTCGCTGCCCCGCCGGTACATGGGCGAGTTCGCCAGGCGCAGCAGGTTGCCAGTGAACACCTGGTCGGTGCGCATGGCCTCGACCAGCTCTGCCGTCCCGTAGTCTTCCTTGGCCAGAACCGCTTGAAGTTGCAGGGCCGTCGACGGGTACGGCGGGACCCGGACTGATCCACGTGACACCGCTTCATCCAGCGCCTGCGCCAGCAAACGGGTCGTGTCTTCACGGCCTTGCATCATCACGTCCACCTCCGGTGGCTCGACGAAGCATCGTTCGCGCCACTCGGGGTGTTACGGCAGCTCACTTCCAGCGCAGGCCTTCGATGAGCTCGAGCGGGCCGCCGCAGGACACCTCGTGACAGGCCTTGCACGCGTCGAGCACGCCTTCGTAGGTCTGGCGCGAGGGGGCGGCGTCGAAGGCCTTCACCTGGGCCACGTAGCTGACGGCCAGGCCGTCGAAGGTGGGGTTGCGATCGTTGGCCGCGGTGGGCCAGCTGCAACGAAGGCGACGGTGTACGGGCAGCCGCGCGGTCACCCCGGCGTCGGCCTGGAGCTTGAGGCGCGCGTCCCTCCAGTCGGCGACGAAGGTCCGCATCAGGGTCGCCAGCTCGCTGGCGCCGTTGGGGTTGATCTCCGAGGCGATGAGGTGCCCCGGGCTGCCGGGCACGCCGGGTACGAGCACCGTCTCCGCGGTGCAGTCATCGGGCGGCGGGCCGGCATCGACCACGAGCTTGCTGGGCGCCGCGGGCTTCATGCAGCCGCTGATCAACGAGAACGTGAGCAGGAGGAGAGCGGTCTTCACAGGTCCTTGAGGTGGTGAATGGGGGTGCCGCGCGCCGCGCCGGGGCGGTCGCTGGTGGAGATGGTCCACGCGTCGAGGTCGGGGTCGTCGTCGACGTTGCCGATGCAGGCGATGGTGACGTCGCATTCGGGGCAGGTGCCGTGGAGCCCGGTCATCGATCGCAGCTCCGGAGGCAGCTTGGTGAGCAGGTCCTCGAGGAGCACGCCGCGCTTCTTGCTGTCGGGGCCGTAGCCGACGGACTCCTCGAGGGGCGGGGAGGGCAGCTCGTCGCGCCGGGTCAGTTGGCCTTCGGGGGCGAAGAGGTAGAGGTAGCGGTTGCCCTGCGAGGGGGCGAAGCCGATCTCCACGGGGTGAATGGAGTAGCGCTGCGAGGTGGAGAAGTAGGCGTACTCGAGGCCGACGATGGAGCGCAGCGTGGCGCGGCATTCGTGGTCGCGCGGTGGCCCCTTCACCATGTTGCAGCCCGACAGCGTCACGCACAGCACGAGGAACCACCGCATGACGCGGTGCCTAATCGAGCCCCCGCCCCAAGTCTCCCTCGCCCTGCGCCAGCGGGGAGAGGGCCGGGGTGAGGGGCCGAACCAGCACTGCCTGCGCTGAACGCACAGCTTGCAGTGACGAAGACCGCGCCTCCACGAAGCGACGAGGAGCCCGAATTGCATCGTCACCCTGCATGCGAGCCCCGGCTCTCCTCCCTCTCCTCGCCCTCACCCTGTCCTTGCAGAGCTGCGCCGCCTATCCGCGCCTCACCCGGCCTCCGCTCGATCCCCCGCCCGGAGCCCAGTGGCTCACGGCCGACGACGGCGCGCCGCTCTACACCTCCACGCACCTCCCCGAAGGCGAGCCGCAAGGCGTGCTGTTCCTGGTCCTGGGACCGGAGATCACCGCCGCGCCGCCCTCCCCAGCGTTCCTCACGGCGCTTCACGACGCCGGCTTCGCGACGATGCTCCTGCACCCGCGCGGGACGGGCTACTCGCCAGGGCTGCGAGGTGATCTCGAGGACTACGACTCCCTCCTCGCTGATCAACGTCGAGGGCTGGATCACCTCCGCGATCGATTTCCCGGAAAGCCAATCTTCCTTCTCGGCCACAGCGTGGGCGGAGCGCTCGCGCTGCACCTCTCCGCGAACGCCAGGGGCCCGTTGGCCGGCGTGCTGCTGGTGAACCCGGCCTACAAGCTGCTCTCGGCCGAAGGCATGACGCCCTCCTTCAGCGACTACCTGGTGTTCGCAGGCAACGCGCTCTTCCGCCCCTCCGCGCTCACCGTGGACATGAACAGCCGGCCCTCGGCGGTGGCCCACGCGGGAGATCGCGCAGAGGGAGAGGCGATGCAGGCCGACCCGCTGGTGGTGCGCTACTTCAGCCTGCGCTTTCTCTGGGCCCAGAAGCGGGTGATGGACCGCTGCGCGAAGAACGCGGCCGCCACCGACGCGCCGGTGCTCCTGGTGCAGGGCGCACGAGACGCGCTGATCGATCCGCGCGGTAGCGACGAGCTCCTCGCCGCGACGAAGAGCGCCGACAAGACGAAGCTCGTCTCTCCCGAGGGAGGCCACGGCTCGAGCGCAGTCGAGACGATGGTGGAGCCGATCCTCCACTGGCTGCAGGCCCACCTGCGTTGATCCGCGGCGGCAAGGCCGCACTGCGGACCTCGCGAATGCAGGCCTGGGCCTGGAGTGTCGACCGTTCATGTCTGCCCTGGTCTTGAGTGTTCTTGGTGCCGCGGCGCTGACCGCAACCGACGTCTCCGTCTCCGTCGCCATCCCCGACCTGGCCTGCGGCTCGGAGATCCCCGCCAGCAAGTGCACCTTCTTCGCCGAGTACCTCGGAGACCGCCTCGCCGCCGAAGGGGGGCTGACCATCACCACGCCTTCGCAGATCGTCGCGGTGCTCGGCGTCGAACGGCAGCGCCAGCTCCTGGGCTGCTCGGACAACAGTTGCGTCGCCGAACTCGCCGGGGCGCTGGGCAGCGAGGTGCTGATGGTGGGGACCGTGGCTCGCGTGGGCGAGGAGTTCGCCGTCACCCTCAAGGCCGTCGACGCGAAGAAGGGCTCGACCCTCATCTCCCGCTCGATCCGCGTCCTCAAGGAAGAGGGGCTGCTCGACTTCTTCACCCTGACCGCGCGCGTGGTTCATGACGAGGTGCTCTTCAAGCTGAGGCAGATCGCGCCGCCTGCCGATCGGGCGCAGGGCCCGTCTTCGCGCTTCACGCCTCGCGTGGTGATCCCCGGGGCCATCGGCGCGGCGAGCCTCATCGCCAGCGGCGTGCTCTTCGCCGTCGCGCTGGGTGCGGAAGCGAGCCTGCGCAACGGCGCTCCGTCCATCACCAACAGCACGCTCGCGCACCAGGTGGCGCTCGACGGCGCCGGCCAGCAGATCGCCTCGGGGGTGCTGCTCGGAGTGGGCCTCGTTGCGGTCGGGGTCGCGGTGGTGTTGTTCTTTCTGCAGCCCGATGCCCGCGCGCTCTCCTGGTTCCAGGGCGGCCGCCTCCCCCTCGCGTGGTCCTGGAGCCAGCCGTGAAGCGTCTTCTCTGGGCGGCCTTGTCGTTGTCGACGGCGTGCATTGATTTTCCCGGGGCGGAGACCGAGTTCTGTCTCGAGCACCCGGAGTTGTGCGCCGACGGGGGCGCGGGTGGAGGCACCGCGACCGGTGGAGGCACCGCGACCGGCGGAGGCACCGCGACGGGCGGAGGCACCGCGACCGGCGGAGGCACAGCGACCGGCGGAGGCGGCGGAAGCATGCTCGACGCAGGCCCCGGTGTCTGCGCGAACGGGCAGCTCGACCTGACCTCCGCGGAGTCGGACATCGACTGCGGCGGCACCTGTCTGCCGTGCGACGTCGACCGGGCCTGCAACACGGCGGCGGACTGTCAGACCGGCGCGTGCGTGGCCTCGTTCTGCGCACTGGTCACCGCGGGCCCGACCGAGCCCACCCCGCGTTGGCTCTTCGTCGGCCGCTACAACAACGCCAACATCGCAGAGACGGACGGGCGCACCGCCATGGGCCTGGCGCGCAACGGGTCCCGCTTCTACGTCGCCGGCGGGGGCGTGACCCTCACCAGCGGCAGCTTTCCCGATCGCGCGAGCAGCAAGCTCCTCGAGCTCGTCACGTCGCCCATCAACAACGCGCTCACGGGGTTGAGCACGAAGTCGTCGATGCCGGCCGCGCGCTTGGGGCCGTGGGCCGTGTTCACGGCGGGGGAGCTCTACGTCTTCGGAGGCCAGACGGGCCTCGGCATTCCGGTCAACAGCATCGTCCGCTACACCCCGGCTTCGGACACCTGGACCGCTGCGGGGACGCTCACCACGCGCTTCAACGAGGGCACCCCGATGACGTTGCCCGACGGCGGGGTGCTGGTCGCGCTCGGAAGCGGCGACCTGGTGACGTGGCATCCTGACGCTGGTTTCGTCGATGCCGGCGCCGTGAGCGGCTCGGTGACCGGCGCAGCCTTGCACCCCAGCGGTGACCTCTACTTTTTCGCCAGCGACAGCGATCGCACCACCCTGAGGCTCCCCGCTGGCAGCTCCTCCACGCTCTCCCTGGCGAGCGCGCCGAGAAGCCATGCCGGGGGCCGCGCGGTGTTCGCGCCGGACCAACGCTTCTACCTGGTCGGCGGCGTCCGCGCCGTCGACGCCTTCTCGCCCGGACCCCAGGCCTGGGCTGGCGTCGCCTCGACCAACGACGAGCACTCTGGTGGGCCGATTGCCCTCGGCGAGGATGGGCGCGTGTATGTCTTCATGGGCAACCAGATCCCCACCGACGGTGGCGGCAACTACAGCGCGACGGTGGAGGCGTACGGGCCCGTGCTCACCGTGAGCCCGAGCCTGGGCCAGGCCGGCACACCCGCCTCCGTCAGCGGCACCAACTTCGCCGCCGACGCCAGCGTGAGCCTGTACTGGGGCCCGCCCGATGGCGGGCTCTTCGTGCGGACCACCAACACCTCGGTGAACGGCGACTTCACCAACGTCAGCTTCCGCATCCCCGACGGCGGCTCGACGACGGGGCCCATTTACGCCGTCGATTCGCGCGCTCGGTACCCGGCGTGGGCGCCCTTCACGCGGCAGTAACCAGGCCCCGTCCCCCAGCCTCCCTCTCCGTCTCGGCTACAGGTCGTCGGCCGCTGACACCTCGGGCGGCCGGCAGTTGCCCTGGAACGAGCTCCACTCGCAGGCCTTCCAGATCCCCTTGTCGTTCTTCTTCAGGCGCATCGGCTTGGGGCTGTCGGCGCCGGTGGTGTAGACGAACACGCGCGCCTCTCGCTCCTCGAGGTCCCCTTCCTGCTCGCGGAACTTGAGGATCAGCGGGAACGCGGGGAGCCGGTAGCCCTCCGCGGGCGAGGTGCCCTGCACCATCGATCTCGCGATCCACGGCTTCTGTCCGTTGCGGTCCTTGAAGTCGCGCAGCGCCGACGGCTGCTTCCCGGCGACCCCCTCGTTCCCGTTCGACAGGCACGCCTGGTCGAGCGCGAGCGTCAGTAATGGGATTCCAGCGCGCGGGTCTTCCGAGTACACGTTGAGCGCCACCGCGAACAGGGCGGCCCCACCGAAGGGGGTCGTCGCCAGTTCGTCGCGGAGCGCCACGAAGGCCTCCACCGTCCGCGGCAGCGTCTCGAGTTGCAGGGTCGAGTCCTTCATTGCTTCATCCTCCGTGTGACGGGGGCTCCGCCGGGCTTGCTGCCTAGGCGTCGCCGGTTTGGTCGCGGCGCTGCGCGAGGGCGCGCCGCTGGAACTCCATCGACAACTCGCGGATGCGCCGGCTCTGCGCCGGCGTGGTGTGCACGAAGTGCAGCCCGTAGCGCCAGTCGGTGCCGAACAGGGGGTCGGTGCTGGTCTCGTTGATCACCTCAGCGCGGACGATGACCGGGGGACTGAGGGGGAGCTGGAGCTCGATGGACACGACACCCTCGAGGCGGGCGTCGACGAGAATGCGGCAGCCGTCGGGGGACAGGTCGGCCAGCCGCGCGCGCGTCGGCCCGGCCACGGTCTTCCCGCGGCCACGCAAGGACCGCAATTGGACCCACGTCGTCTCGCCGGGCGGCGCGCGGAAGGCCCGGCGCTTGTTTCTCCTGGGGTCCTGCACCGCCTCGTGCACGTGGCACAGGTGCCGCACCTTGGGTCTCACCCGGCGGACGCACGCGGCCCCGCCCGAGGGCACCACCCGCACCGGCGTGTCCCCCTGGTCGATCACCAGCACGTCGTCGCCCGTGTCGGCCGAGGCGCGCACCGACATTCCTTCCGTGTGCAGCACCCGCGTCACCCGGTCCTCTCCGTGGTGGAGCGGCACGAAGGCCATCCCCTGGTCGAAGAAGAGGAGCGCCCCGCGTCGCGCGCCCTCCTTGCCGCGCACCATCACCCCGGGGAAGCCGGTGACCACCCGCCCGGAGGTGAGGCCCGGCAGCGTCGAGGCCCAGCTGGCGAGCACCTCGTCGATGGCTGCCTCTGAATACACGCCGTCGGCGTCGGTGGTCGGCTCGTCGGGCAAGTGGAGGTTCGCCAGCAGCACGCTGAGCTCCTCGAACTCGACGTTCGCGTCGGGCACGGAGAAGTCCCACGCCTTCGAACCAGCGTGCACCACGAGGTGTTGCGCGGGGCCGCGCTCCACGCTCGTCACCTCCGCCAGCGCCACCTCCAGGGGGGGCGTGTGCTCGGCGTGGAAGCGCAGCCCGAGGGGCGTCACGGCGAACACCCCGGGCTCCGCGGTGCCCGCGAGTGTCGCGGGGTGGGAGTGCGGGCCGTCCGCCGGCTGCCCGTGTCCTGCGCCGCACAGGGCGACGAAGAGCGGCACCGAGCGCGCCGTGTGGAAGCGGAAGTGCCCGCCCCCGGTCTCCAGGTCGACGAAGCCCGCGCCGAGGTGCACGTCGCGCACGCCGTCGATGCCCACGTCGAGGCCCACCGCCCCGGCTTCGAGACGGTCGAGCCCGCTGTGGGCGAAGTGCAGGTGCTCGCTGGCCAGCGTCACCACCCCGAAGCGCTCTTCGCCGGAAGGCTCGCTGACCTGCAGCTCCTCGGTGAACAGCACCCGCTCGCCCGGCGGCGTGGGCCACACCTCAGCCCGCGTGGCCTCGTTCGACCGCAGCGCTCGCTCCACCGCGGCCTTCAGCGCCGCCGTCCCGTCTCCGACCAGCCGGTGAACGGTCGTCGCCATCACGAGCTCCAGCGTGTCGCGGTGCGCACGCAACGCCACCAGCCCCGCCAGCGGCGCGACCCAGTCCCTGGCCCCCGCGAGCCGGTCAATGACCGAGGGCGAGAAGCGCACCTCGTCGACCGTCACCACCACTTCGCCCACGTGCGCCAACGGGCCACGCATCGAACGACACGTGCCCTGAAAGAAGATCAATCCCGACTCAGACATGAAGAACGGGAGTTCTGCAATCAGGGGTCCAGCGGGTCGCGGCCTTCGTGCATGTTTTGCACGCACCAGGTCCCTGAACTTGTTGGTTCGCGCGCGGCGTTCCTCGCGGGGCGGGGTGTCAGCACCCAGCGATGTGGTCGACAGCCCCGGGTCGGGGGCTGGCCAGGACCCGGCCCTCGGCGCAGGCCGCGAGTCACCCGCTGCGCACGACCCGGGCCAGCTCCGTGCGTCGCAGCTCTGCCTGGGCCTTCGTGCCGAACGACTCGAGCTCCACGGCCTTCCCATCGCGCGAGACGACCACCAGCCGGTACTCGTACTCGCGCTGGTCCGGGCCGAACTCACTCGAGCCGACGCGATGCGAATGCGTCGTCACCTCGAACGCCGCGACGTCCTTGCCGACGATCTCCAGCGAGCGCTCCGAGAGCCCGGGCATCTTCCACTTCACCAGCAACCGCCCCGGAGTCCCCTCCACCGAGCACGAGGAGAACGCCGTGGTCGCGCCCAGCGCCGCGACCCCACCGCCCGCGGCCGCGAACAGCAGCGGCACGAGCTTGAAGGGCCCGGGCACCGGCAGCCGCAGGAACCGCAGGCCCATGCTCGCGAAGACCGTGCCGAACGCGGCCGTCGCGCCTCCGACGACGCGCGCCCCGGTACCAGGCCCCGTCACCAGCAGGCGCTGGTCCGAAGACTCCTTCACGTCCATGCGGTGACACGGCGGCGAATCAAACCAGCGCATGCGAGCTCCTCGTCACATCCACGTCGTCGAGTTGAGGCCGAGCCCACCGAGCACCGCCTCGGCGGCGCGCACCCCGTGCCAGTTCGCTTCCTCGAAGAGTGCCAGGCCCCCGAGGTCGGAGTGCGCGAAGTGCAGCGAGCCATTCAAGGGCACCTGGGCCAACTGCCGCGCCTGTCCCCAGATGAACCCCGGCACCGGGCGCACCATGGCGTGACCCCAGCGCATGACCTCGATGCGCTGCACCTGCTGCTCGAGCCCGAAGTGCGCGGGCATCAGGTCGGTGAGGATGATGGTGCGCCAGTCTTCGTAGGTGGTGGACAACAACCGCTTCCGCTCGGCGACCGCGTCCCCCTCGGCGAGCGGGTAGTACCAGGTGGCCATGGCCGGCCCCACGGTGCTGGCGCGCATCGACTGGTGCGAGGCCATCACGTAGCCCAGCGACTTCGAGTCGTAGAGCACGTTGTCCCAGGCGAGCGGGAAGCCCCGCGTCTTCGGCCTGCTGGACAACGTCAAGTTCGCGACCACCCACGGCCCCGAGGTGAACGCGTCGAGGAACGCCGGCCGCTGCTCGCGCCACGGGGCCACCAGCCGCCCTGCGACGTGCCGCGGCGTGGCCAGCACCACCTGCTTCGCGAAGTACCGCACCGGCGCGCGGGTCTTCGCGTCGACCCCGTGCGCGTGCCACCCGCCCTCCACCGGGGCCACGGTGTGGATCAACACGTTCTTGCGCAGCTGGGCCGCGTCGACGCTCTTGCCGAGCTGGCTGATCAGCCGCCCGTTGCCCTCGGGCCACGAGAGGTACCCGTCGCTCTTCTCTTCACCCGTCTGCCGCGCGCAGAAGTACCAGAGCCCGGCCCACGCGCTGGTGAACTGGGCGGTGGCGCCGTAGTCGTCGCGGCACGCGTAGTCCACGAGCCACTTGAGCCGCGGAGAGGTGAAGCCCTCGCGCTCGAGCCACTCGGCCATGCTGAGGCGATCGAGCTGGGTCCACTCGGCGTCGTCGCTCCCGGTCTCGATGGGCACGGCGAAGGCCTTGCGACCCTTGCCATCGCGGGCCGCGGCCAGGGCCTTGGTGGTGCGCTCGAACTTCCGCAACTGCGCGAGGTCGTCTTCACTGGCGCCGGCGCGGAGGTAGAGCCCCTCGTACCACTGGCCCTTGTAGAACAGCCGCTCCTCGGGCTCGTGGATGAGCACCTCTTCCGCGTAGGTCGGCGCGCCGGTTTCATCGACGCCGGTGACCACGCCCAGCTCGCGCAGCAACCGCGGCACGGGGCCGGTCGAGGTGAGCGGCGAGGGCAGGTAGTGCGCGCCCCAGGGGAACGCGGAGACGTCGTTCTTCCCGCTCTGCGAGGTGCCTCCGGAGACGCCCTCGACCTCGACCACCAGCAGCGAAGCGAGCCCCGCGCCCTTGAGTCGCCACGCCGCCGAGAGCCCCGCGGCCCCCGCGCCGACGATGAGGCAGTCGAGGCGTCCGCTGTCTTCGCCCGCCAGCGGCAGCGGAGGCCCGCGCAGGAGGTGACCGATTTCATGCACCGAGTCGACGAGCGCGCCCGGGACCTCGGGCATCACCGGCCTGCGACGACACGACTGGAGCGCGGCGGCTCCCAGGAAACTCACGATGACGTCACGGCGCGACAGCACGCGCGCACCCTACCTCTGGAGTCAGGCAGGCACAGCCCCTCACCCCCGCCCTCTCCCCGCTCTCGCAGGGCGAGGGAGAACTCAGTTCTTCTCGAGCAGGTTCGTCTCCATCTTCTTCGCCTCGGCCGCCATGGGGTCCGCCGGGGCCGCGGCCTGGATCTCCTTCGCCAGCGCCAGGGCCTCCTTCGTCTCGCCCAGCCGCACGTGCGCCAGCGCCAGGTTGTAGTGCACGCGCCATTCACCGGCCGGCACGAGCCCCTTCGCCTCGAGCAGCAGCGCCTTGCCTTCCTGGTGCTTCGCCGCGACCTTCGTCTGCACCAGCGCGGTGGCGAGGTTCATCAGCACCTTCCAGTTCTCCGGCTGCAGCGCGAGGGCCTTGCGGTACGCGTCTTCCGCCTTCGCCTCGTCGGGCACCGCGTCGAAGAGGTTGCCCAGGTGAAACCAGGCCTCCCAGTTCTTCGGGTTCTTCTGCAGCAGCTCGCGCGCGGCCGACTCGCTGCGGTCGAGGTTCTCGGTGAGCAACGAGAGGTGCGCCAGGTTGAGCCAGGCCTGCTCGTGGTTCGGCACCACCTTCACCTCGCGCTCGAGGTAGGCGACGGCGCCGGCGGGGTCTTCCTGCAGCATCGCGCAGGCGACGGCCTTCTCCAGCAGGGCAGGGTGCTCGCCCACCGCGGTGAGGCCCCGGTCGAGGAGGTCGCGCGCGGCCTTGAACTCCTTCAACTCGAACAACAGGTCGGCCAGCGAGGCCCAGGCGTCGACGCTCCTGGGCGCCACGTCCTTCGCCTTCTCCAGCGTCTCGAGCGCCTTCTCGTATTGCTTGAGCTGCCGCAGCGCGAAGCCCAGGGCGACGAGGGCGTCGGGGTTCTTCGGCTCGAGCTCGGTCGCCTTGAGGAGGAACGGCACGCCCTCGGCGGCGCGGCCCTCGCTGGTCAACGCGCGGCCGTAGTTGAACTGGCAGAGGAACACGTTCTGCCCGAACTGCGCGCCCTTCTCGAGGTGGGGCCGCGCGCCCTTCACGTCGCCCTCGGCCTCGTGCACCAGGCCCAGCAGCGTCCACCCCAGCGGCTGCTGCGGGCCGACCTTCACCGCGCCCAGGGCGTGGGTGCGCGCGTCGGCGAGCTGGCCGGTGAACAGCGCCACCCGCGCCAGGCCCACGTACACCTCGGGGATGGTGGGGTTGCGCTCGAGCACGGTGGCCAGCTGCTGCGCGCCCACGTCGAGCTTGCCGGCGGCGAGGTTGGCCTCGGCCTGGCGCAACAGCTCCTTCGTCTGCGCCGCGGTGCCGGCCTTCTCTTCGTTCTCCACGAAGAGGCGCCGCGCCTCGGCGAAACGCCCAGCCTTGAGCTCCGTGAGCCCCTGACGAAACAGTTCGGTCTGTGCCATGCGGCCGCGAAGTGTGACCCAGTGGGTGGGCGAACGCGAGCGCGCGGATCGCCCCCACTCAGCCCCGCGTCACTTCTTGTCGACCTCGATGACCATCACGTACAGCTTGTCGGCCTGGTCCGCCTCCGAGGTCAGCGAGAGCAGGTCGTCTTCGATGCTCACCGACGGCTCGCTGATCATCTGGTCCCCGAACACCCCGGTCAGCTTCTCGGCATAGGTGTCGCCGGCCTCGGTGGTGATCTGCTCGTTGAGCGCCTTGAAGTCGAGCGGCTCGGGCGAGATGACCACCGCGATGGAGTCCCGCGTGCCCACGTCGTCCACCGTGAGGCTCTGCTTGCGCGGGAAGATGCGCGTGCCCGTGGTGCCGCAGTAGGGGTCGTGCTTCGCGTTGTAGGGGAAGAGCACGTAGGAGCTGCCGTCGGTCTGCTGCCCGAAGATGTACGTGTAGGTCGGCTTGCCGTTCGAGTACTCGACCTTGAAGCGCGTGCCCTTCTTGAGCGCCGCGGTGGTGCGCCAGGTGATGCCGCCCTGCGACTCGAGGGCGATGCGCTGCTGCTTCTTGTTCTCCACCAGGCCGAAGGTGATGTGCTGCGGCTGGTCCGCGACGTCCTTCGCCACGCCCATCGGGTACAGGCCGTAGGCCTCGTGCACGAACTCCGAGAAGTCTTCGTAGCGAACGAAGGCCACCCCGTCCTCGCCCCACTTCTTGCCCCACGAGTTCATGATCTCGAAGGCCCCGCCCTCGAGGGTGTCGTCGTAGCCGATGACCGCCAGCGCGTGCCCGCCCCAGTCCCCGTCGCGGTCGCGGTCCGCCTGCGTGGGGTGCCACACCCGCGTGCCGTTCATCTCGGTCTCGAAGGTGCCGCCCACGTCCATGCCGATGACCACCGGCGCCCGCTGCGCGAGGTGCTGCTTCACCGCGGCGGCGTTGGTCGCGTAGTCGTCGTCGTCGACCGAGAGGCGATCGAAGCCCCGAATGCGGAACTCGGCCGCGCGCTCCTTCAGGTCGCTGCTCGGCTTCTTGCTGCAGGAGTCCTGGTCGTAGGCGAACTCGTCCCACGGCACGTCACCCACGCCCTGCATCGCCTCGAGCGCGCGGATGATGTACGTGCCGTGGCAGCCGGGCTTGGCGATGGGGTTGTAGACGAACGACGGGCTGAACCGCGTCGTCGCCGGGTCCTTGCCGGTCTGCTGCGCGTAGAGGATCGAGCGGGCCGCGTAGGAGGTCGACCAGCCCACGCACGAGCCCTGGTGCCCCTGGTTTCCGCGCGGAGGTGCGAACTCCCTCAAGGACACCCGCCGCGGCAGCCCGGGGTTGCCGTTCTCGTCGAGCGGCTCGTGCACCAACGCCGTGTCGTAGACCTCGGGGTCGAGCGTCGCGCCGGTGCCCAGCGTGCCGGGCCCCTTGTTGTCCTGGTGCGACGCCTTGTTCTTCTTGCCCGTCGACGCCGACTTCTTCGGGGCGCTCGGGTCGGCTGAGGGCGAAGGCGAGTCACCGCCGCAGAAGTAGTAGCCCGTGGCCAGCACCAGGGCGATCGCGCCCAGCTTGGGGTAGCGCCAGAAGAACGTCAGCAGCGCGACGATGAGCGCGAAGCCGCCACCGCCACCACCGCCGCTTCCCCCTCCACCGCCGCCACCACCGCCGCGTCCGCCGCCTCCACCACCACCCGAGTCATCGTTGTTCGTCGAGCTCGAGTCGTCATCTTCCGTCATCTGGATGGGCATCGGGACCGCACGCTCCCACGCGGGACGGCGGGATCAAGCCCCAGATGTGCCATCCCTCATCAGTCGAACCGCGCGCTCACCAGGGCAACCACGAGCGCGCCGTCTTCGCCGCGCTGCTCACCGCGCTCGCCGCCGCGTGCCCGAGGTGCTTCGCCCCGGCCGACACGTCGTCGAGGCCCAGCTTGCCGTCGCCGTTCTGATCCGCCGCGTGCTTGGCCATGTCGCCGATCTGCTTCACGTCGACCTCGACGTTGACCGCGCCACCGAGGCCCAGGCCGACGGCCGCGCCCAGCGAGCCGCCGATCTTCAGCTTGCCGTGGTCGTAGCCCAGCACGCCCGACGCCTTCGCCTCGGCGCCCGCGCTCCCGTAGCCCGACGCACGCAGCGCGAAGGGGCCGGCGGAGACCTTCACCTCGGCCTCGGCCTTGACCACCGCGGAGGCGCCCGCGCTGCCCTCGATGATGGCCGCCGGGGGGTTGCGGGTGAACTTCACGCTCCCCCGGGCTTCGGCGGCGGCTACCGCGGAGGCCTTCACGGTGCCCTCGGCGCCGGCCTTCAGGTCCACGCCGGCGAACTTCACCGACTTGGTCTCGACCGCGCCCTTGAGCGACGCCTCGGCCGACACGCCGACCCGCGCGCCCGCGCTCGCGTCGAGGCCGTTGAGGTTCAGCTTGCCCGCCGCATCGACGCCGGCCTTCGCCTCGAGCCGGGCGCCTGCCTGGGAGCTCGCCTTGCCGTGGCTGCCTTCGACGGAGGTGTTGTGCTGCGCGTACGCCCCGGCGCTCGCCTCGCGCTTGAACTTCGCGTCGACGCCGTTGGCGCCCACGCTCACCGACGACGCGCCCGAGGTGCCGCGCTTCGTGCCGACGAAGTGGGTCTTCTCGTCACCCAGCTCGCCGAGCTTGGCGGTGTCCCACTCCTTGCCCTTCCATTCCTTCTTCAGGCCCGCGGCGCCCAGCGCGTCACCGGCGAGCTTCACCTTGTCGGTGGCGCCCTGCACCCCGGTGGTCTTCTGCTGGGTGAAGCCGGTGTCGGGCGTCTTGGCGTCCTTCAGCTGCCACGACTTCTCCTTGCTGCCCTGCTTGTTGAAGGAGTTCTTCTTCCAGTCGGCCGAGTCCTTGAGGGTGAAGGTGCCGTCCGCGAACTCCCTGGAGTGGCTCAACGCGAAGTCGGTGCCGGTGGTCGACTTGGAGCTCGTGCTGCTCAGCGTGTCGCCCTTCTTCATCTCTTCGATGGTGCCGGTGCCCTTGAAGGTCTCGAGCTTCTTCTCGCTGACCGACTGCCGGGTGCCGAACGCGCCCCTGGTGGTCGACTTGCCGTCGGTGGCGGTGACCCCGTTCTTCTCGACCGCGGTCGACAGGCCGGTGGTGACCTTCTTGTTCCCGTATTCGTCGGTCGCGGTGGCGCGGCTGTCGACGGTGGTGGTGTGGCCCTTCTGGAGGCTCACCTCCTTCGACTGGGTCGACGTGGTGCGGCCCAGCAGGTCGGTCGCGGCCTCGAAGGTGTGCTTGGTCTCGCGCGAGTTGGTCTTCGACGCCTGGGTGGTCGCCGTGGACTCGAACTTGAGCTTGGTCTCACCGGTGAACTTGTTGCGCTCGGTGGTGAGGTCCTGCCTGGTGCTGGTGCCCTTCTTCGTCACCTCCAGCGAGGTGGCCGTCGAACCGTCGGCGTTGCGGCTGGTGGTGCCCTTGCCGGCGGCGAGCTTCTGCAGGTCGGCCGACTTGCCGCCCACGTGGTGCTTGTCGAGCTTGCCCAGGTGCTTCTTCTCGAAGCCGTCCTTGCGCTTGGCGGCGTCGGCGGCGGCCTTCTTCGCGGCGTCGGCAGCGGCCTTCTTCACGGCGGCGGCGGCGGCCTGCTTGGCGGCGGCAGCAGCGGCGGCCTGGCTCGCGGCAGAGGAGGAGGCGCTAGAGCCAGAGTCGATGCGGGCCATGGGTGATCCCCTTCAGGAATTCAGAGCAACTTCTCGAGTATCGCGAAAAGGCGTGGCGGGTTGTGCCCGATCAGAAGATGCCCACACCTGCCGACAGACACCGACTACTTCTTCGGCTTTTTCAGGGCGGCGGCGGCCTTCTTCCACTCCCCTTCCACACCTTTCAGCGCCTTGTCACACACGGTGACCAGCTGGGCCGGGCTCATCGGCTTGCCGTCCACCGTGACCTTCAGCTCGGCCACCGGCGTGGCGGCCTTGGCGCAGTCGGCGAACCGGTTCTTCGCCTCGCGCAGCGCGGTCTCGCGGTCTCCGGCTGACTTCTTCGCCTTCGCGTCCTTCTGCAGCGTCACGCCCTCGCGCCACGAGGTCACCGGCCCCTCGAGGAAGGCGAGGGCGACGCGCGCGTGGGCCGCGGCGTCGAGGGCCTTGTCCACCTTGTTGCGCTGGGACCTGGCCCAGGCCGCGAAGTCGCTGTCCTTGACGAAGAGGTCGAGGTCGTCGTCGACGGCGTCCTTGAGGGCCTTGGCCTTCGCCTCCAGGGTGTCACAGGCGGCGCGGGTGGGGGCGCCGGGCACCAGCGCCTCCTGGGCCTCGAGCAGCGCCTGCGCCCGGGGGACGATCTTGTCGCGCGCCTGGTTGAGCCGCTTCTCGAGGTCGCGCTTCTCGCGGGTGGCCTTCACCTCGGCCAGCTTGCCGTTGAGCTCGCGGTAGCGATCGAGGTGCATCTGCGCCTCGGGGTAGAGCTCGATGTCCTTCCTGGCCAGCACGTCCTTCGCGTCTTCCAGGGCCGACTGCATCTGCTTCGGCTCGAGGGCCGCCATGGCCTTCTCGGCGTCGTCGAGGTACCCGGCCGCCCGGTCCGCCAGCTTCTCGGCGTCCCGCATGCGCGCCTCCATCGTCTTCGGCCCACACCCCGTGGCGAGCAAGATCAGCAGCGCCACGGTGCCCCCAAGGACTCGCATGGCCGCGGAGTGTATACGAGGCCCATGGCCACCTCCCGAAAGCCCTCCGATGCCGAACCCACGCCTCCCGGGGCCGCCGTCGTCGCCAGCCGCGCGCTGATGGTCGCCGCCCTCATGGAGCGCGCCCGCCTCGAGACCGCGCGTGACCCGGCCCGCTTCCAGGCGCTCTCCACCTGGGTCAAGGCGCACGGCCTCTTCACCAACCTCGGCGCCGACGGGATCGAGCTCTTCGACGCCCCCCTGGGCACCTGGTCGGAGGACGACGTCGACGCCGTGGGCTGGACCACCGAGGAGCTGCAGCTGCTGCTGTGGGCCCTGGGCCAGGTCGAGTTCCCCTCGCTCGAGGTGCCCGCCGACGGCGCCGCGCTGCTCCCGAAGGTGCCGCTGCTGGGCGAGCCCGCGGCCTTCCTCGCCGCCGTCACCCTCCGCCCGGCCGACGAGGTCGAAGACAAGGCCCAGCTCTACGAGGCGCTCAACGAGGCCCTGCGCTCCGAGGTCTACGCGCGCAGCCTGAAGGAAGACCCCAAGTCGCTCGAGGCCGACGAAGACCTCGAGGAGCTCCTGCGCTCGGTCGCCGCCGAGGGCTTCGATCGCGCCGCCGCCGCCACCAAGGGCAAGGTGAACGAGGCGGTGCAGGGCCTGCGCTTCTGGGCCCGCACGCTGCTGCTCGAGCTCTTCGGCGAGGGCAGCCCCCACCTCGCGTACCGCCTCGACCCCACGCGGCTGCTCACGCTCGCCGACGGCACCCTGGCCACCATGCTCGCCCTGGCCGACGCGAGGTCCGGGGGCCTGGCCTGGCTGCGCGAAGGCGACGCGGGTGACACCGGCGCTGATCAGCCCGACGACGACTGATCAGTTCCAGCGTCTCCACTCTTCTTCGTAGTAGTGCACCAGCACCTGGTTGTTGAGCCGGTTCACCTCGGCGGGCACGCGGTCCATGTCCTTGGGGAACTGGTAGAGCGAGGGCATGGTGTCGTCGCTCAGGAAGCGCAGGCCCCCGGGCAGCGGGTGCTTCGGCTCCAGCGACCCCTCGCCCACGCCGGCCAGCACGTAGCCCCACTCGCCGAAGCTGGGCACCCACACGTGGTACGGCCGCGTCTCGAACTTCGAGGCGCGAATGGTGGTGTCGATGCACCAGTAGCTCTTGCGCGCGAACAGCGGCGAGGTCGACTGGATGACCGCCGCCCCGCCCGGCGCGAGGTGCTGCTTCAGCGAGTCGTAGAAGCGCGTGGTGTACAGCTTGCCCAGCGAGAAGTTGTTGGGGTCGGGGAAGTCCACGATCACCACGTCGAAGTGCTCGTCGGTCTGCGTCAGCCACTGCATGGCGTCGTCGTTGATCACGTGCAGCCGCGGGTCGGCCAGCGAGCGGCCGTTGAGCTCCGCCAGCTCCAGCGCGCCCAGGGCCAGCTTGGTCATCGCCCCGTCGAGGTCGACCAGGGTCACCTTCTTCACCTCGTCGCCGTAGCGCAGCACCTCGCGCGCCGCGAGCCCGTCACCGCCGCCGAGGATCAAGATGTTCTCTCGCTTCTCCGCCGCCTGGAACGCAGGGTGCACCAGGGCCTCGTGGTACCGGTACTCGTCCACCGACGAGAACTGCAGGTTGCCGTTCAAGAACAGCGAGAAGCCCCGGTGGCTGCGCGTCACCACGATGCGCTGGTAGGGCGTCGACTGCGCGTGCACCACCTCGTCGTTGTAGAGGTGCTCTTCGAAGAGCGAGGTCATCGCGTCGCCCATCACCACGCCGATGATCAACAGCACCGAGACGATGATCGCCTTGACCCGCAGGCGCGTCACCGAGCCCAGCACCGGCGCCAGCAGCCAGGTACTCCACAGCCCGACCAGCGCGTTGAGCAACCCGAACACCAGCGAGGTGCGCACCAGCCCCAGGTGCGGCACCAGCACGATGGGGAAGAGCAGCGAGGCGAAGAGGCTGCCGAGGTAGTCGAAGGTCAGCACCCGCGAGACCAGGTCCTTGAACTCCAGCTGCTCCTTCATGATGCGCATCAGCAGGGGAATCTCGAGCCCCACCAGCGAGCCGATGACGATCACCAGCCCGTAGAGCGCCACGCGGAAGTTGGCCCCCGCGGCGAAGGTGGCGAAGAGGAAGGGCGCCGAGATGCCCCCGCACAAGGCCACCGCCAGCTCGATCTCCACGAAGCGCTGCGGCACGCCCTTGTCGATGAAGCCCGAGAGCCACGCGCCGATGCCCAGGGCGAAGAGGTACACCCCGATGACCGTCGAGAACTGGGTGATGCTGTCGCCCAGCAGGTAGCTGGCGAGGGTGCCCACGATGAGCTCGTAGATGAGCCCACAGGTGGCGATGACCAGCACGGTGACGAAGAGCAGCGAGCGGTTCATCACCGGTCAGCCGTGGTAGACGCGCGAGGCGACGATCTTCCCCGCGCCGATGTCGAACACCTCGGCGATGGGCATGGGCGCGCCGTCGGGGGCGTGGCGCACGTACTCCAGGAACACCCGGTCTTCGTTCGCCGTCAGCGACGTCTTCTCGTAGCGCAGCCCCGGCAGCCGCTTCAGCGCGTCGGCCCACCAGGTGGTCAGCGCCGCCCGGCCCACCAGCTTGCCCCCGGTCTCCGGGTGGAGCGCCCGAATCTTCGGCGAAGTGTGGGTGCAGTCTTCCGCGTACAGCGCGACCAGCCGCGGCACGTCACCGGCGTTGAAGGCGTCGAGCCAGGCCTGCGCGAGGACCTCGTGGGGGTGGGGCATGGCCCGCCTCCTACCACCGCCGCTTACGGCCCGTACCAGGGCTCGATGGCCTTGGGCACCAACAGCGAGGCCGAGGTGCTCGAAGGCAGGTTCACCTTGTAGACGTTGTCGTTGCCGCCCGAGTCCGACGAGAAGCCCACCGCGGCGTTCCCCATCCAGCACGGGAAGCTGTCGTTGGTGCCCGCCTCGCCCGCGTAGAGCTGGGTGACCACCTTCGTCGAGAGGTCGATGAGGAAGAGCCGCGTCACCCCCGAGGCCCCGCGCGCGTCGAACACCGCGTGCACCCCGTCGGGCGAGACCAGCAGCCGGTTGGCGATGCTCTGCACCTCGAGGCCCAGGTCGTTGGTCACGTTGGTCACGCTGTTGGTGCCGAGGGCGATGCGCTCGATCTGCCGGTAGCCCAGGCCGAAGCTGCCCGCGCCCACGATGACCGCCGCGCCGTCGGGGGTGAACGAGGGGAACGCCTGCGCCAGGCCGCCGGTGGCCAGCTTCTGGAAGCCCGTGCCGTCGGCGTTGATGAGCCCGATGCTCGTCGAGGCCCCGTCGTCGAAGCCGAAGACGATGCGCGCGCCGTCGGGCGAGAACACCGGGGTCTTGAAGTTCTTCACCGTGCTGGTCGCCGCGAGCACCGTGCGGACCACGCCGCCGGTGGTGGCCACCGTGGCCAGCTCCGAGTCGGTGGTGCCGCCGCGCACGAAGACCACCCGCGTGCCGTCCACCGAGAGCGCCGGGGTGCGCACGTTGCCCGACTGGGTCAGCGTGGTCGTGGTCTGCACGTCGCTGTCGTCGGCGAGGTAGACGTTGCGGTCGTCCTTGCGGACGAAGGTGAAGCCCTTGTTGAAGGTGAACGCCGCGCCGCCGCCACCGCCGGTACCGCCTCCCCCACCGCCACCCCCGCCGAAGAGGTCACAACCCGAGAGGACGAAGAGCGAGAGGAGGCCGACGGTCAGGGCGCGCACGGACATGGGACGCAATGTCGTTCAAACTCTTCGAATCTTCACCAGCTCGTTTCGGCAGTTGTTGCACAGGTGGAGCTGCCGCCGCTCGGCGTCGGTGATGGTCGTCGCGAGGTACATCGCGCAGCGCGCGTCTTCGCAATACGACAGCCCGATGAGGTGCCCGGCCTGGTGCACCGCCTCGACGAAGGTGCGCCGCTTCCACGCCTCGCCTTCGCCCTTGAGCCGCCACAGCGACATCACCGCGGCGTGCGACTCGCGGTCGGCCTCGCCGTAGACGAAGGGCGAGTCGGGCACGAAGAGATCGACGTCCGCCACCCCGATGATCAGCGGCGTGCCGGCGTCCTTGAGCGTCAGCAGCCGGCGCATGATCGCCGTGGTGTGGTACTGGTTTCGATCCTTGTTGAAGGCGAACGTCGGTTGCCCGAGCGACGCCTTGCCCACGTAGGCGCTCACACCGAGCACCTGCGCGATGGGCGCTTCGAGTTCCATGAGGAAGGTCCCCTGAACGGGACCCACCGGCACCAACTGCAGCTCCCTGACCGCCATGCTGCTCCCCCAGAGCGAAGGCAACGGCTACGAACTGCTCACGATTGTGTCTCACTTCGCGCCGACGACACACCTGCGCGCTTTCGCTACATCTGGGGCGCGTGGATTCGAACCACGATACTCAGAGTCAAAGTCTGATGTCCTACCCTTGGACGACGCCCCATCAGGCTCGCCAACGACTCGACATTACGGCCTTTCATGACCGAAGGGCACGAATCTCGGGGCCCCCACCCGGTCATCGGCTGCTCAGCAGCCACGCGAGGCCCAGCAACAGCGCGGCGATGGCCGTGCCCAGGGCGACGTAGAGCGGGGTGCGCGAGGGGACCTGGGCCACGGGTTCTTCGGCCGGCACCTCGACGGAGATGAGGCGGGCCTGGCTCTCGCGCTTCTTCGGCGGCGCGGCCACGGCCTGGGCGTCGATGGCCACGGTGACCACCTCGCCGCGGGCGGTCTCGAAGGGCGAGCGCATGGGCGGCGCCGTCGGCTCGAGCTCGGAGGTCACCGGGTGCTCGATGCTGGTGTTGGCCCACGGCGAGACGTGGTCGCCGGTGCTGACGTCGGCGGCCTTCTCGGCCACCGAGGGCGCGCTGGCCTCGGTGATGAGCGTCCTGGCCTCGCCCCAGTCGCGCCGGGGCACCACGCCGGTGGTCGACGCGGGGCGCGCGAGCGCCGGCCGCACGCCCGAGGTGCGCCCGTCGACGATGCGGCGCAGCGCCCGGCGGGCCTCGTCGGCGTCCTGCATGCGCTGGTCGGGCTCGCGCGAGAGCAGGTTCATCACCCAGGCGTCGAGCTCCTCGTCGATGCCGGGCTGCCACTGCCGCGGCCGAATCGGGTCGTGGGCCATCTTCTGCGTGAGCATCTCGATGGCCGAGGGCGCCTCGTGCGGAAGGTGGTTGGTGAGCGCCTGGTAGACGATGCCGCCCACGGCGTAGAGGTCGGTGGCCGGCGTCACCTTCGCCCCCATCACCTGCTCGGGGGCCATGAAGGCCGGCGTGCCCAGCAGCGTGCCGGGGTTGGTGGGCTTGACCGAGCCGCCGGCGCGATCCGCCTGCTTGGCGAGCCCGAAGTCGATGACCTTGATGCCCTTCTGGCCGTCGGGCTTCGACTCCACGAAGACGTTGCCGGGCTTCAGGTCACGGTGAATGACGCCCACCGCGTGGGCCGCCGAGAGCGCCGAGAGCAGCTCGTCGATGAAGGGCGCCAGCTCCTTCAACTTCATCGGCGCGAACCGCTTCAGGTACTCGTCGAGCGGGTCACCCTCGAGCAGGTCCATCACGATGTACGACTGCCCGGTGCGCTGCAGGGTGCCGAAGTCGAAGATGTCGACGATGGCCGGGTGGCGGATGGCGTTGACCGAGCGGGCCTCGCGCACCAGGCGCTGCACCATCTCCGGGTCGTCGGCGAAGTCGGCCTTGAGCACCTTGATGGCCACGGCCTTGCCGATGACCTGGTGCATGGCGCGGTACACCATGCCCATCGCGCCGCTGCCCACCAGCGACTCGATCTTGTACTGCCCGACCACCGTCCCCAGCAGCGGGTCGGTGAACGAGACCAGGTTCACGTTGCGGATGGTCTCGTCGCCGACCTTGTTGGACACGATGGGTGGAAGCTACCCGAAACTCAGCTGACCGCGATCGCTTCCCACACCGGCAGCGACTCGGCCGCGTCGAGGAAGCGGCAGTGGTGCGCGAAGAGCAGGCCCTTCTTCGAGGCGGACAGCACCTCGGCCCGGGCCGCCTTGCCCTGCACCACCACGTCCACCACCTTGGTGTCCACCTTGCGGTCGAGGAGGAACATCGCCCCCCCTTCCGAGATGTCGCCCGTCACCGTGACCTGCTCACCGCGCAGCGCGACGTCGAACGTCGAGTCCACCCGGCGGAAGCGGCGCGAGGCCGCGCTCCCGTGCTCCGGGAAGTGCGCCGGCGGCCAGTTGGGGTCCTTGATGAGCCCGCGGCGCACCCCGAAGCTCGGCGAGAACTTGTCCGAGGCGGAGGTGCGGCCAGTGCGGTTGATGACCGTCGAGAGCGAAGCCGATTTCGTAAAGTCGCCGAGCATGTGCGTCCCCTTTGTTGGGACATCCATGCTCCTGTGTGTCGGTGTATGTCAACTCACCTACCTGAAACGACATCGAAACCCTGAAGTTCTCAGCGCTTGGCGACGGCTGATTTGGGCAGTTTGCGGGCCGCGGCGGCCTGTTTCGCGGGCGCTGCGGGGGCGGCGAGGGGGCCTTTTTCAATGGCCTGCACCACCAGCGAGGTGGCGTGCACCAGGTCCGTGGAGCTGACCTGGCCCGACTCGTTGAGCCGCGCCACGTGGGTCAGGCGCACCTGGCCCGCGCTGCTGGTGACTGTCAGCTCGAGGCCGCCCTTCACCGCGCGGCCGGCCACGGTGAAGTCCCGGCCACCGCCGGGCACGCAGGTCATGGAGAAGCACAGCGTGTCCTTCAGGGGGGCCGCGGCGCCGGTGATGGAGATGCGCTCGCCGGTGGCGAAGGCCGCCGAGGCGAGGACGAGCACCGCGATGCAGGAGAGCCGGGTCATGGCGCCCGCGAAAAGCACGAAGCGGGCCACCACGCAGGTGTGCGGATCAGGCTGCAGCGCGGCTGACATTGGAGTGCCGAGGCTCCACAACCTGGGGGGGCGACCCCGCGCGCGCCCGGTGGAAACGTCAGCCCTGGGCCGAGAGGCTCACGCCCACCACGCGCAGCACCACGCCGAGCACGAAGGCGCCCAGCCAGCCGGCGAGCACCAGGCCCTTGCGGCGGTGGTCGAACTGGGAGAACGCGTAATACAGCGTGTACACCGGCAGGCAGAGCACCATGAAGCCCGTGCCCACGCTGCGCGAGAAGGCATGCACCAGCACCAGCGCGTAGCAGAGCACCGACACGAAGATGAGGAGCAGGCCCAGCACGCTCGAGGTCATGGGGGTGCCATATCAACGACTGGGGGCGCGTGGTGATTCCGGGCGGGTGCCCGCGTGGTATGCGACGCCCATGGCCTTCGTCCGGTTGGTGCTGAACTTCATGGTGGCAGGTGCGCTGCTCGGGGTGCTCGCGGTCAGCCTCGTGGGCCCCAAGTACATCTCGTGGGACAACACCGTCGGCTCGGGCGCCTCGGCGATGTGCATCTGCCAGGAGGTCGCCTTCCAGGGCGCCCAGCGGATGATCTCCTTCCAGATGACCGGCTGCGCGGTCGGCGCGGGCCTCGGCGCCGCGCTGGGCATCGCCTTCGCGGTGATGCGCCGCAAGTCCGCGGTGGCCACCACGCCCCCGCCTGCCAAGGCCTGATCAGCGCCGCGGCGCGTAGCCGGCTGCGAGCAGGAACGCGGCGAAGTGCTTGTCGACCCCGAGAATGTGCTCGGCCAGCCAGGTCGCGACGTAGGCCAGCATCGCCTCGCGCCCCGCCCCGGGGCCTCCGCCCGGCTCGTTGAGCATGCGCTCGAAGGTGGCCCGGTAGGCCTGGTGGCCGGCGACGTGGGCCTGGGTGCCCGGGTAGGCATACTGGCGCATCAACGACTCTTCCTCTTCGAAGTGGAAGTCGGCGTAGGCCGCGAAGGCGCCCCACAGCGCCTCGAGGTCCGAGCCCGGGGCCTCGAGTGCGTTGTAGAGCTCGACCAGCGAGGCGTGCTGCTCATCCATCACCGGGACGCCCACGAGCAGCTTGGTCACGTCGATCATCCCCAATGCATCACTGGGGCCGGCCGGGCATGCAACCGGGAGTGCGGGGACGTCAGTCGTCTGACAGGGCCTCGACGATCTGCGAGGCGCCGGTCTCGAGCGACTCGTCTGCCCAGCGGTAGAGCACCGCGTCTTCGCGCGTAGCGTGGGCCCGCAGCGAATCGATGAAGGCCCGGGCCACCTCGGCGCGCACCAGCTTCAAGTCGACGCCCACGCCGAGCTCCTCGAGCTGCCGCATGATGGTCACGTGCTCGGCCCTCAGCGCCGCGGTCTCCGCGGGGTCGAGCGGGTCGAACTGCGGAAAGAGGAAGCGCTCCTCGGCGGCGAAGTGCCGCTCGAGGCCGTGCTCCAGCTCCGTCCACAGGCGCTGCGTGTCTTCGCGGGCGTCCGCCTCGAACGCGTCCATCACGAGGGTGAACAGCTTCTCGAGGCGGTGGTGATCAGCCAGCAACCGCAGCTTCAGGTCGGGGGGCTTCATGCCCCCGTCTCTACAGGCAAAGCCCGGCGCTCAGGTATCGAACACGCCGCGCTTCTGCTGGTCGCGCTCGATGCTGCGGAAGAGGGCGCCGAAGTTGCCCTCGCCGAACGAGCTGTGGTTCTTGCGCTGGATGAGCTCGATGAAGATGGGGCCCACCAGGTTCCTGGTGAAGATCTGCAGCAGGTAGCCCTTCTCGTCGCCGTCCACGAGCACGTTGCGCTTGCGGATCTCGACCTTGTCCTCGGTGACGTTGGGCACGCGGCCGAAGGCCTCGGCGTAATACGCGTCGTCCATGTCGAGCATCTCGATGGGCGAGCCCTCGAGCTTCTGGAGCGAGCCGAGGATGTCGTGGGTGATGAAGGCCAGGTGCTGGATGCCCGGGCCCTTGTATTCCTCGAGGTACTCGTTGATCTGCGACTTCTTCTCGTCGGCCTCGTTGATGGGGATGCAGAAGCGGCCGCAGGGCGAGCGCAGGGCGTTCGAGGTCAGGCCGGTCTTGTCGCCGCGAATGTCGAAGTAGCGCACGACCTCGAAGCCGAAGACCTGCTTGTAGAACGTGGCCCACCGCTCCATCGTCCCCTTCTCGACGTTGTTGGTGAGGTGGTCCAGGGCGATGAAGCCCTTGTCGGCCACGCGCTCGGGCTGCTCCAGCGGCACGAAGCCCCGGCGGCTCCAGCTGTCCGACTTCGTATAGGTGTCCACGAAGTAGATGAGGCTGTCGCCGATGCCGAAGATGGCGGGCAGCGGCTGGCCGTCGACCATGAAGTCACCCTCGGGGCGCGACTTCGCGCCGCGCTCGACGGCAGCGGCCTGGGCCTTCTTCGCGTCGACGGCGCGCCAGCCCATGGAGCAGATGCTCGGGCCATGCAGCCTGGAGAAGCCGGCGGCGAACGAGTGGGGCTCGCGGTTGACGAGGAAGGTGATGTCGCCCTGGGCGTACAGGTCGATGGGCTTGCTCTGGTGCCGCATGGTCTTCGAGAAGCCGAAGCCCTTGAAGAGCGCGTCGAGCTTCGCGGGCTCGTTGGAGACGAACTCCACGAAGTCGAGGCCGTCGAGGCCACAGGGGTTCACGGCGGAGACGGGGAACTGCGGGGGCAGGGGGTGGCTCATTTCGATTCCTTCCAGCTCTTCCAGTACTCGGGGACTTCGGTCTTCGTCACGGGCGAGAGCACCTGCAACGGGTTCTTGGTGTCGAACATCACCGCGACCTCTTCGGTGCGCGTGGCGGCGCGGCTGCGCTCGAAGGCGGCGGCCTGCGGCCCGTGGTGGATGCCCTGGGGGTGGAAGGTCAGCATGCCGGGCGAGATGCCGGCGCGGCTGAAGAACTCGCCCGAGTGGTAGAAGAGCACCTCGTCGAAGTCGATGTTCGAGTGGTAGAACGGCACCTTCAGCGCGGCCGGGTCCCCGTTCTCCAGCGGCCGGGGCAAGAAGCTGCACACCACCGCGTTCTTCATCACGAAGGTCGAGTGGGCCGACGGCGGCAGGTGGTAGCGGTCGCTGAGCACCGGGCGAATGTCGCGCACGTTGAGCTTGAGCGCCGAGAGCGTGCCCTTCCAGCCCACCACGTCGTGCGGGTTGAAGGGGTAGAACACCTGGGTCAGCGCGCCCTGCTGCACGATGCGCAGCTCGAACTCGCCGGCGCCGTTGGGGGTGAGCGACGAGCCCTCGGGCGTGGGCACCTGCACCACCGCGGGATCGAACAGGGCGTGCTGGCCGAGCATGCCCTTCTCGGGGAACTCGATCTCGCTGTAGGCCTCGATGACCAGCAGCCGCGAGGGGCTGGTGGGCGCCAGGCGGTACGCGGTGCCGCGGGGCAGCAGCAGGTAGTCACCCGGCTCGTAGGACAGGGGCCCGAAGTCGGTCTCGAGGCGGCCCGCGCCGGCGTGCACGAAGAGCAGCTCGTCGGCGTCGGCGTTGCGGAACAGGTAGGGCATCGGCGTGGCGAGCGTCGCCAGCGAGAGCTTCACGTCGGCGTTGCCCAGCACCCCGTGGCGCGCTTCCAGCCAGTCGTCACCCCTGGCGCCCTCGAGCTTGCGCAGGTCGTAGGCGCGGGGCTTGAGCGGGCCTTCGATGCGGCTCCAGCCGACCGGCGCGTGCTGGCGGTAGAGGTGGGCGTAGCGGCCGAAGAAGCCGTTGCGTGCGTACTCTTCTTCGACCGTTCCTTCGGGGAGACCGACGTGGGCCTGCGCTGCGACACGACCGCGGATCCAGGGGATGTCCATGGTGACCGGGTTCGTAAGGTGTGCAGTCGATCTCGAGATAGTGACAAAGAGTTGCGCTTCTTTGTCGAAGAATTCGACAATGCAGCGCACCATGAACGTCACCCTCGACCAGGCCCGCACGCTCGACGCCTTCGCCCGCGAGGGCACGCTGCAGGCGGCGGCGAAGCGGCTGCACAAGGGGCACCCGGCGGTGATGTACGCGCTCAAGCAGCTGGAGCAGCAGACGGGGCTCTCGTTGTTCGACCGCAGTGGCTACCGCACGCGGCTGACGCCAGCCGGCGACGCGGTGCTGCGCCACTGCCGGGTGATGCTCGAGGCCGAGCGCTCGCTCGAGGCGACCTGCGCGGTGCTGCTCTCGGGCTGGGAGCCGGTGCTGCGGGTGGTCTTCGACGCGGTGGTGCCGTTGACCCCGTTCTTCGAGGTGGTGCGGCGGGTGCGCGACGAGGGGGCGCCGACGCGGGTGATGCTCTCGGTGGACTCGCTCGACGGCGTGGCCGCGCGCTTCGAGGCGGAGCAGGCCCAGGTGATGGTGACGGTGTTGCCGCCGCAGCCGGGCCCCTCGTTGACCATTCGCGCGTTGCCCAAGTTGAAGGCGCGGCTGGTGGCGCACCACCGGCACCCGCTGGCGAAGCTGGGCCGGGTCACGCCCGAAGAATTGGCCCGGCACGTGTTGCTCACGGTGCGCGGCAGCGACCCGCGGTTGCAGCTGGCCACGGCCGACCTCGACACCCAGTCGACGGTGCACCTGTCTGATTTTCACGCCAAGAAGTCGGCCATCCTGGGGGGCATCGGCTTTGGCTGGCTGCCCGAGTGGCTCATCGAAAAAGAGCTGGCGAAGAAGGAGCTGCGGCCCCTGCAACTGGCCCAGGGTGCGGTGCATGTCTTCGAGCCCCGGGTGGTGACCCGCGGCAACCTGGGCAAGGCAGGCGCCGCCTTGCTCGAACAGCTCACTCTCGGGCGCTGAGAAAACCTGACGAAATTTCTTGAGTTGTTCCAGTAGGTTGGAATTATTTTACACGGCGTCGGTGCGTCGCTGCGGGCAGATCATGTACACAGCCCGCCTATGTTGGACGACACCCGGTTGGACGGAAAACTCCTGGAATTGTCTCGTGAGCTGACGATGCGCTCGCTGGTGCCCGGCTTCGCCATCGCGGACGCCTTCACCATGAAGGGCCTCGACGAGGGGGGCCGGCCGGGGTTGTTCGCCGCCATCTTGCTCGCGCCGGGCAAGATCGTGGAGCTGGAGGTGCTCACCGTCTTCCGGCAGTTGCTCACCCAGCGGCTCAAGCAGCTCGACACGCGCACCCCGGCCTGGCCCATCGTGGTGCAGTCCGCGCCGGAGATGGACGGCACGTCCGAGGTGCCCGGCGGTCGCGAGTACTTCAACCAGGTGAAGATGGAGCTGGTCGCCCGCACCGAGCGCATGAAGCAGCGCGTGTCGGTCTCGCAGATGCCGGTGGTTCGGCTCGCGCCCGAGGCGACGCCCAGCAAGCCGGTGGTGAAGCAGACCAAGGCGGCGCCGGCGGCGAAGGCGGCTCCGCGCAAGCCGGCCGCGACGACCGTCGCGCGTCGTACCGCGCCGGCGCGGGCCTCGGCGCGCACGGCCCGCGCGCGCCGCTGAGAAGGCCCTGACCATTCGCAGTACCGTGGCGCGCGTGACCTGGAGGCGGGTCGCGCGCGTTTTCGTTGGAGGCGCAGGGGCTGGCTCGAGTGGTTGCGGGGGATCGACCTGCCTCCGTGGGGCCGGGCGCTGCCGCCCATCGCGCGGTGTGCGTTCTCGTGTCCGCGCTGTGGCTCGTTGTGCGGGGGCATCGCGGGCAAGGGGCCGTGGCGACGGGTGCGCACCGGGGCCGCGGCGCGGTGCCGGCATGCGTGGGTGGAGCTGGAGTACGAGGTGTTCGTCGCGCGGGTCGGGGCGGGCGGGGCGGGCGGGTCGTAAGGCGTCCGGGCTTCGGTGGGAGGTTTGCGTCTCCTGCGATCGGCACAGGTCGTCTCTTTGTTTGGGTGCCGGGATTCGCCCCAATCCCTTCCTTTCCCCCCGGGGAAAGGGGAGCGCTCGCCGCGCGGGCCAGACGGGATTCAGAGGGAGACGGGGCGTGGCCTCGATGTGCAGGACCGGCCGCAGCGCAGATCGCCGACGCTTCTTCTCGATGGTCTTGGAATGCGCCTGATCCACCGCCCAGGCAGCAACATCTGACTTCCCGTCGTGGCTGCCGAAGGGCAGCACCTGCAGCTGCAAGATGCTGCTGCCTCAGCGCCCCGCGTCGCCGTCCACGAAAACCGTCGAGGGCCGACGGTGGATCAACCCCACCGACCGTTCCTGAAAATTGAGGCCTTGCCCCGAATTTCTGTGCGCTCGTCTAGCCCGCGCGGCAGATGGGCGCTCCCCTTTCCCCGGGGGGAAAGGAAGGGATAGGGGCGATCCCGGGCACCCAAACAAAGAGACGACCTGTGCCGATCGCAGGAGACGCAACCCTCCCATCGAAGCCTCCCCGCGACCTGCACCACCCGTTCACAACAACTCGCCCAGCGCGCGCTGCAGTTCAGCAATCCCGAATGGCTTGGCCAGCATGCGCACCCGGTCGGCCGGGAGCGCCGACACCTCGCTGTCCTTCGGGAAGCCCGAGATCAACAGCACCTTGAGCCGCGGGTGCAGCGCCAACAACTCCGCCGCCAGCTCCGTGCCGCGCCGCCCCGGCAACACGATGTCGCTCACCAGCAACTGCATCTCCGGGTCGAACCCCCGCAGCGCCTCCTCGGCGCTGCCCGTCGCCGTGCAGGTGATCCCCATTCGCCCCAACAGCCGCGGGAGCGTCGCGCGCAAGGCCACCTCGTCGTCCACCACCAGCGCGCGCACCCCGGGAAACCCACGCTCGAGCGCCGGCTTCAGCTCCGCCGCCGGCACGCCGCTCGAGAGCGGCAACGAGAGCTCGAAGGTCGTGCCCCGGCCGAGCTCCGACTCGAGGTGCACCATGCCCTGGTGCTCACGCATCACCCCGAACACCGACGCCAGGCCCAGCCCCGTGCCCTTGCCCTCGGGCTTGGTGGTGAAGAACGGCTCGAACACGCGGGCCACGTGCTCTGGCGAGATGCCCGTGCCCGTGTCGCGCACCCAGACCTTGAGCCACGCGCCGGGCTGCACGTCGAAGCCGCTGCGCCGGCACGCGTCGGCGTCGAGCGTCGCCTGCCCCGTGCTGAAGGTCAGCGTGCCGCCCCCGGGCATCGCGTCGCGCGCGTTCAACGCCAGGTTGATCAACGCGCTCTCGAGCGACGCGAGGTCACCCTCCACGAGGTCCGCCGTCGCGTGGAGCTCGCACTTCACGTGCACGTTCGCCGGCAGCGTGCGCTCCAACAGCTTGCGCGTCGCCTCGAGCAGCGCATGCACCGACAGCGCCCGCTTCTCGACCGAGCTGCGCCGCCCGAAGCTCAACAGCCGCCGCGTGAGGTCGCTCGCCCGCTGCCCCGACTGGGCGATGGTGCGCAGGCTGTCGTCGATGTTCTCGGAGCGCACCCCCGCGCTCCCCAGGTCGAGGCGCAGCAGCTCCGCCGACGAGAGGATCGCCATCAGCACGTTGTTGAAGTCGTGGGCCACGCCGCCGGCCAGCTGCCCCACCAGCTCGAGCCGCCGGGTGGTGTGCAGGCGCTCGCGGCTGAGCACCGCGTCCGTCACGTCCCGGCCCTCGGCGATGAGCGACTTGAGCTCGCCCGCCGCGTCGCGAAACGGCGAGAGCGAGACGTCGAGGTGGCGCGTGCGCCCCTGCGCGTCGACGAGCGTCGAGTCGAAGCGCTGCACCCCCTGGCCCTCGCGCACCCGGGCGATGCGCTCCTCGAGCGGCGCGCGATTGGCCTCGCCCCACCACGGCGCCTGGGAAAAGCGCTGCCCCACCACGAGCTCGGCCGACGCCAGGCCCACGAAGTCGAGCGCCGCGCGGTTGGCGCTCTGCAGCACGCCCTCGGGGCTGATCAACGCCACGAGGTACGAGGTCTGCTCGTAGACCGCCTGGAACTGGAGCCGGCGCTCCTGCTCCGCCTTCAGCTCCCGCTCGCGCACCGTCGCCTCGAGCAACGCCGCGCGCAACCGCTCCGGCGGCGAGGCCGAGGTGGTCCACATCAACCCGCTGAGCACCAGGAGCATCACGTACTGCCCCACCAGCGGCAGCGCGGGCGGCTCGGGCAATACCTTCGTCACCCCCAGCAGGAAGGCCAACGTGGTGAGGGTGAAGGAGATGAGCAGCATCACGCTCGCCCCGCGCCGCCCGAAGATCCAACCGCACAACGACACCAGCCAGGCCAACAACATCGCCGCCGGCGCGCGCACCCCGCCGTTGAAGGTCAAGGCGATCAGCACCACCACCGCCACGCCCGAGATGATCAACCCCAGCGCGCGTTCGAAGCGCCCTCGCCGGGCGTCGACCCACGCCAGCCCCGCGAAGCCCAGCAACACCAAGCTGGGCACCCCGCGCGACCACAACGCCTCGAACATGCCCGTGGCGATGGACGTGGTCAGCGTCACCGTCGCCATGCCCATCGCCGTGGGCAGCGCCGTGCGCACCACGTCGCGGAGGATGCTGCGCTGCGCCTCCTGGACCGCCGGCTCCGTGGCTGGGGGACTCACGAAGTGGCAGCATACGGCCTCGCGACGCCGTCAGCCGTCTTGTCTGAACACCCGGTGCGCCGTGACCCCGGGCATCTCGAGCGAGCCGAGGATGGCCCCCACCGCCCAGTTGAGCGGCGGCGTGCGGTGCTTCACCCACAAGGCCGACGCCCCGGGCACCGCGCCGAGCCGCGCCTTGGGCTCTTCCGCGGTGCGCCCCATCGAGACCCGCGTGCACCGCCAGGCGATGGCCTGCTCGAGGATCGACACCAGCAGCCGCAGGTACAGCGGCGCGGCCACCGACTTGTCGTAGCCGAGGTAGTAGCCCACGCACTGCCCCCCGCTGCGCAGCGAGACCCCGAAGCCGTCGAGGCGCCCGTCGCGCTCGAGGCCGGTGATCACGCAGTCGTCGCCCAGGCGCCGCTGCAGCTCGACGAAGAAGCGCCCCGACAGGCGCAGCGGCCGCACGTCGGCGTTGGCCCACACCTGCCCGTAGAGCGCGTCGAGGCGGTCGACGTGGAGCTCCAGCTCGGGCGCGTCGAGCCGCCGCACCCGGTAGCCGGCGAGGTCGAGGTCTTCGAGCGTCTTCTTCACCGCGCGGCGCCGCTTCGAGGCGAGCTTGCCGAGGTAGTCGTCGAGGGTGCCCCAGGCCGGGTCGAGGTCCAGCTGCATGTCGGGGCCCGAGGGCGCGCGCTGGTAGCCCTGCTGGCGCAACGCGACCTCGTCCTCTTCGCAGGCCGCGTCCTTCACGAAGGACACGTTGATCACCCCTTCGGGCTTCTCGAAGCGGCGCAGCCGGTCGATGAGGCGCAGCGCCTCGCGCCACGCCAGCGCGCGGTCGGCCCCGGGCTTCACCACCAGCCCCGTCTCGCCCCAGGCCGCGAGGTTCCCCAGCACCAGCGCCCGCTCGTTCACCAGCTGCGCGACGCCGGTGGTGGGCAGCGCCGAGCGCCCCTCGACGCGCACCAGCTGGAGCTGCAGCGCCGCGATCGCCTCGTCACCGCGGTACATCAGCGCGTAGCGGGGCGAGACGTTCTCGGGCGCCGCGGCCTCGAGGGCCGTGAGGAAGGGGCGCTGCATGAAGACGCCCGCCTCGCGGGTCAAGCCGTCCCAGGCGCCGCGGTCGAGGTGGGCGAGGCGTTCGGCGAGGGCGAACTGCACGGCGCGGGGCGGCTTCGTCATGCCCCAGCAAACCCGAGGCGCGGCCCGCTATTCCTCGCGCCGCGTCACACCCCGCGGGCGTTGGGTTCCCACACGTACTTGTGTTGCTGGAGCTGGAAGCGCACCGGCAGCCGGTCGTCGACGATCCACTGCGCGAGCGCTTGCGGCTGCAGCTTGCTGAACACCGTGGAGAACAACAGGCCGAAGGGCCGCCGGCCCAGGCCGTGGTCGGCGATCAACGCACGGCTCCACTCGTAGTCTTCGCGCGAGCCGATGACGAACTTGAGCTCGTCGCGCGCGTCCATGGAGTCGAAGTTCTTGAAGTCGTTGCGCGACGACTCGCCCGACGAGGGCGTCTTCATGTCGACGATGGCGTGCACCGCGTCGGGCACCTCGCGCACGTCGATGGCCCCGCTGGTCTCGAGCAGCACCGTGAGCCCCGCGTCGAGCATCGACTCCATCAGCGGGTACACCCCCGGCTGGAGCAGCGGCTCGCCCCCGGTCACCTCGACCATCGGCGCCTTCATCTCCAGCACCGCGCGCAGCACGTCGACGTTCTTGGTGCGCGTGCCCCCGCGGAAGGCGAACTCCGAGTCGCAGTACGAGCAGCGCAGGTGGCAGCCGGTCAGCCGCACGAAGGCGCACAGCAGCCCCTGGTGCGAGCTCTCGCCCTGCAGCGAGAGGTACAGCTCCTTGACCACCACCGAGTCGGCGGAGGCCACGCGGCGGGGTTCGATGTGGGGACGGGCGGTGAGCATCGCCTGGCCCGTGTAGCAGGGTCGCAGGCTCGGCGGGGCCGTGCTTGAAGCGTACGTACGTGCGGACGTACGCTTCGGTCTCATGAAGATCACCGCGACCCGCCTGCGATCCGAGCTGTACCAGATCCTCGACCGGGTGCTCGAGACGGGGGAGTCGGTGGAGGTCACCCGCGCGGAGGGCACCGTGGTGATCAAGCCCCTGGTCTCCGAGAAGCGCGCGCGGCCCGCGAAACGAAGGCCGCGCCCGAACCCCGACCTGGTGGTCGGCGACCCGGACGAGCTCGTGCACTTCGACTGGGTCTCGCACTGGAAGCCCACGCTGTGATTCATCTCGATACGCACGTCGCCGTGTGGCTCCGCGCGGGCGACCAGAAGCGGCTCAAGCCGATTCGCAAGGTGCTCGCGTCATCGGAGCTGCGCATCTCGCCGTTCGTGGTGCTCGAGCTCCAGGCCCTCTTCGAGATCGGTCGGCTGCGCGAGACCGGTCGGTGGATCGCCGAGCGTCTGGCCGAGGACCACGAGGTGCTGGTGCACACCGCGCAGCTCGCCGAGGCCGTGGACCGGTCGCTCGACCTCAGCTTCACCCGCGACCCGTACGATCGACTCATCGCCGCCCACGCCCTCGCGTCCGGGGCGTCGCTGCTCACCGTCGACGAGACGCTGCGCGCGAACGTCTCGTGCGCGCGCTGGAGCTAGCGGGCCGCGCACCAGTCGATGAGCGCCAGCCCCAGGCTCGCCGCCACCTCCGGCTCGAGCGCCGAGAGGCCCAGGGCCACCACCAGGCCGTCGCGCGCCTGGCCGTAGAGCACCGCGCCCGAGGGCAGGGTGAAGGCGAAGCAGCCGGTCAGCACGCCCGCGTGGTCGACCCAGGCCACCGGCCGCTCGGGCCCGAAGCGCGCGCGCAGGTCAGCGAGCGGCAGCGGGGCTCGGGCGAACGGCGCGGGCAGCGCCTTGCGCACGTGGAGTTGCTTGAAGCCCACCCCCGCGCGCTCATGGGTGACCACCGCCTGCACCGCGTCGAGGTCGGCCTGCACCTGCGGCCGCTGCGCCGTGGGAATCAGCTCGAGCTGCAGCCAGTCGTCCTCCGTGAGGCGGAAGACCGGGGCGTCGGCCGGCGCGGGCTCCTCGACCTGGGGGATCTCGTCGGCCACGGTGGGGAGCGAGAAGAGCAGGGTGCTGGGGTCGACGGGCTGCACCTTGCGCATCACCAACTCGAGGCGCCCCGCGGCGATGAACTCGTCGGCGGTGCCCGGCGTGGCGCGCAGCACCGCCCAGTCGTCCGTGCCCAGCGCCATCAGGGTGTGCGCGGCGAAGGCCGAGGGCAACAGCCGCGCGGGCAGCTTGAGCTTCAAGAACGGCTGGCCCGTCTCGTCGTCGACGAAGGTGACGTCGATCAGCGTGGCGCCGCCGGAGCTCATCGCTTGAAGATCTTCTTGAGCGCGCCCCAGAAGCCGCCGGCACGCTTCTCGAGCTCGTCGTGGCGAGACTTGTTCACCGCGGCCTGCTTCTCGGCGCTGATGCCCAGGCGCTGGGCGATCTCCTCGGTGGTGTACCGGGTGGCGAGCACCGAGCGCACCACCGTGCGGGTCTTGAACTCCCGCGCCTCCACCCGCAGCACGCACTCGGCGTCGAGGCCCAGGGTCACCGCCACCTGCACCGCGCCCTTCGGCGCCTTCGGCAGCCCGGTGATGGTCAGCGCCCCGAGGAACTCGTTGCCTGCCACGTTCGAGTCTTCGCCCTGGAAGATCATCACCTCGAGCTCGGTCTCGTTGTCCTTCTGGGTCGAGATGCCGAACGACTTGGTGGCGGGCAGCGGCGTGTTGCGCTCGATGAGCCGGTGGAACTGGCCGCCCGGGCGACCCAGGCCGATGGTCATGGGCACCACGTCGATGAGCACCAGGCTCGAGACCTTGTCGACGCTGCCCGAGTAGAGCGCGGCCCCCAGGGCCACGGCCTCGTCGGCGTTCACCGAGGCGTGGGGCGACTTCTTGAAGAGCGCCTTCAACTTCTCGCGCACCATCGGCATGCGGCTCATGCCACCCACGAGGATGATGTCGTCCACCTGGGAGGCCTTGAGCTTCGCGTCGAGCAGCACGTCCTGCACGGCCTGCAGGGTGCGGTCGATGAGGTCGGCGCACGCGGCCTCGACGTCGGCGCGGGTCAGCGTGGTGCGCAGGTCGAGCGGGTGACCCTGGGCGTCGAGCTCCAGCATCGGGAGGTGCACGTCGCAGGTGGCGCGCTCGGAGAGGGCGATCTTCGCGTGCTCCGCGGCCTCGGCGAGGCGCGAGAGGGCCACGCGGTCACCCTTGAAGGGCCGCTTGTGCCACGCGGCGAAGCGCTCGAGCAGCACGCCGGTGATTTGCGCGTCGAAGTCGACGCCGCCGAGGAACACGTCGCCGCCGGTGGCCAGCACCTCGAAGACGTTCTGGTCGAGCTTGAGCAGCGTGGCGTCGAAGGTGCCGCCGCCGAGGTCGTAGACCAGCACCGTGCGTGTCAACTCGCGGTTCATGCCGAACGCCAGCGCCGCGGCGGTGGGCTCGTTGAGCACGCGCTCGATCTTCAGCCCGGCGAGGGCGCCCGCGCGGCGCACGGCCTCGCGCTGGGGCTCCGAGTAGTAGGCGGGGCAGGTGACGACGGCGCGGCTGACCGGCACTCCGAGCGCCTGCTCGGCCATGTCGCGGCATTCCTTCAAGATGAGGCCCTGCACCTCGTCGAGCGAGAGCCGCTGGCCACCCAGCGTCACCGCCGCCCGGCGATCGTCACCGGCGACGATCTCGAAGTGGGAGCTCTCCTTGAGCTGCTTGACGGTGGGGCTGTCGAACTCGCGGCCCACGAGCCGCTTGGCGCCGAAGATGGACTGCGTCGGGTTGAGCACCATCTGCGACTTCGCGCGGCGGCCGACCAGCAGCTTGCCCTGCGCGGTGAGCGACACCACCGAGGGGATGGTGTTGTAGCCGTCCTTCGAGCTCAGGATGATCGGTCGCCCCTTGGTGAGCACCGCGCAGGCGGAGTTCGTCGTGCCGAGGTCGATGCCGATGATGGGGCCGGTGCCGTCGCTGGGCTTCACGTCGCGCAGGTACACGGTGCGCATCTCGGGCGGAGGTGGCGGGGGCGCAACGACGAGGGCCGGGGGCCGCTCCACCTTCGCCGCGGGCTTTGCGGGCACCTCCACCGGCGTGGGCGCGGGCGTGCTCGGCGTGTCGCGGCGCAACGTGGGCAACTCGGGTTCGCCCAGCGGCGAGAGCGGGAGCCCGTGAGGTGCGGCGGGCTCCGCGAGGGGCGCACTGGGCAGCGGCTCGATGGACTCGAGCGACGAGGGGTCGATGGCCGGGGGGGCCTTCGGGGGCGCGGGCGGTGCCGGCGGGGTGTCGGCGAGGAGCGCCTCGTAGTCGACGAGCACCGAGTTCTCGCTGGGGCCGTCGGCCACGGCGCCGAAGACGTCGAACGAGATGTCGATGTCGTAGGCCTCGGCAGGCGCTACTTCGAGCGACGCGGGGGCTGCTTCGATGGGCGGCGCGGCGGCCTTCTTCGGCGCCGGCTCGAAGCGAAGCACGGGCACGCGCGGCGGCGCAGAGGGGCGCGCCGGCGGGGCCTCGGGCGCTGCGACGACAGGATCCGCTGTTTCGGCGAGGATGTCGGCGTCGAGCTCTGGCTCGAGCGACGAAGGCGCCAGGTCGGTCGCGAAGTCGGCGACGAAGGCGTGCTCCGCGGGCGAAGGCGTCTCGTCGGCGAGGATGTCGGCGTCAAGCTCGGGCTCGCTCGACGCAGGCGACTCGTCGGCGACGAAGGCGGGCTCCGCAGGCGAAGGCGTCTCGTCGGGGACGACGTCGGCGGAGAGCTCGAGCTCGGTCGGTGATGTCTTCGCGGCCGGCGCGGGCGCGAAGTTACCAAAGGGCTCGTCCTCCGGCTCGACGGGCGCGACGGCGGTGAAGCGCTCTTGATCGGACGCGGCCTCGGGCGTGACGTCGGCGAAAAGCTCGTGCTCCGAAGGCTCGGCGGGCGCGGGCGCCACGTCGGCGAAGAGACCCTGCTCCAGGGCCGCGTCGGGGGCGACGTCGGCGAAGAACTTCTGATCCAGCAAAGCCTGCGCCCCCTCGGGGATCACCTCGGCGAAGAACTCCCGCTCGAGGTCGGCGTCGGCCGCATCGTCGGGGACGATCTCCGGCTCGGTCGGGGCCAGCGCCACGTCGGGAACAACCGCGGCGAAGAACTCCCGCTCGAGGTCGGCGTCGGCCGCATCGGGAGCAACGTCGGGGACGATCTCCGGCTCGGTGGGGGCCAGCGCCACGTCGGGAACAATCGCGGCGAAGAACTCCCGCTCGAGGGCCGCCTCCACCGCATCGGGCGCGATGTCGGCTTGCGCCACCTCGGGAACAACCGCCGCCACCAGGTCCTGACCAGGCGCGGCCGACACCGCATCCTGCGGAACGGGTTCAACCAGCGCCGCGGCATCCGCAGCGAGGCTCGCGAAGAAGTCCTGGTCCTCGGGGTCCGCTGGTGGCGCGGCGTCGGGAGCGACGTTGGCGAAGAAGTCCGGGGCCGCTGTCGGCGCAGCGTCAGCGAAGAGACCCTGATCAGGCGCGACGGGCGGTACGTCAGGCAGCGCGCGCTCGACCGGCAGTTCCACGTCGGGAGCCGGGGCCGCGAGCGGCTTGACGGTGGGCGCCAGCACGCGGGGCACCGTGGCCTTGATGGCCGGAGCCACCGATGCGGCGGCCGGGGGGGCAGGCTTCGCGGCGGGCGCGGGCGGTTTCGGGAGCGGCGCGGCGCGATCGAAGGGATCAAACCCGGCGGCCACTTCGGCGCGCGGGGGCCGCCCCAGCATGCGGTCCACGAGCTCCCGGGACGACGGCTCGAGCGTCACGAACTCGAGGCCCATGCCCGGGGGACCACCGGGGTCGTTGTCGGGCCGCGTCCACTTCACCAGCGCGGTGCCTTCCAGCACGCGCAGCCCGTTGGCGATCTCCACCTTGAACGAGAGCTCGGTGCCGACCGGGCGCGGCTCCCGGGTGCGAATGAACATGCCGCCTTCCGAGAGGTTGGTGGCGTACTTCGCGGCGAACTCGTCGAGCCCCTTGTGGGCCAGCTTGACGAGCAGCCCCACGAGCTTTCGCTGCGTCGACCGGGTTTGCTGCACGGCCCGGGAGTATGCAGTTCAACTTCCCGTGCTGCGAGCGTTGACGCAGGGGGCCCCCTCACGCTGTAAGTGGCCCCTTGTCCCCCACCCCGACCACTGTCGCCGCGCAGCTCCTGCGGGACCACCTCGCAAACGACGCTCCCCAGCGCGAAGCGTCGGTCGCGCGCTTCATGGCCGGGGTGGCAGGCGTCAGCGGCCTGCTCGCGCTGCTGCTCTTGCCGTGGATCGGGCTCCAACTGGGCCTCGCGCTCGGTGGTTTGCTCTTCGTGCTGAGCGGTTACTACTTCGGGCTCACCCGGCTCATCGCGCGAGGCTGGTTTCACCCCGCGGTGGCCTGGGTGAACGTGGCGCTCGAGGTCTCGGCGCCGGCGCTCATCTTCGTCCTCGATGCCCGGCAAGGTGGGGTGGAGTACGCCCTGACCGCACCTCCGCTGGTGCTGTGGGGCACGCTCATCGCCCTCTCGGGGCTGCGCAGCAGCACGGCGTTGAGCCTGGGGGCCGGGGCGCTGGCCTCGCTGGAGTACGTGCTGCTCTACGTGTTCGTCGCCGTGCCGGCGTTACCCGCCGATGCCCTGGTGACCCTGCGGCCGCCGCTCTTCGCCACGCGGGTGGTGCTGCTCTTCTCGTCGTCGATCCTCACGGTGCTCTTCGTGAAGCTGCTCAACGGGCGCGCCGAGCAGGCGCTCGCGGCGGTGCGCGCGAAGGACGTGTTCGGCAAGTACCTGCTCCACGAGCGCCTGGGCATGGGCGGCATGGCCGAGGTCTTCCGCGCGACCTACAACCCCGAGGGCGGCTTCCAGAAGGTGGTGGCGCTCAAGCGGGTGCTGCCGCAGTTCGCGCAGGACGAGCACTTCATCGCCATGTTCCGCGGCGAGGCGGCGCTGTGCAGCCAGTTCTCGCACCCCGGCGTGGTGCAGGTCTTCGACTTCGGCCTCTTCGGCGACAGCTACTTCCTCGCCATGGAGTACCTCGACGGGCCTCCCCTGGGCCGCGTGCTGCGCGCGCACCGGGGCCTCGGGTTGCCGGTGCCCGCGGTGCTCCACCTCGCCACCTCGCTGGGCGAAGCACTGCAGTACGTGCACGAGCGCCACGGCGTCGACGGCCAGCCCCTGCACCTGGTGCACCGCGACCTGAACCCGCCCAACGTGCTGCTCTCGCGCTTCGGCGAGGTGAAGCTCACCGACTTCGGCATCGCGCGCTCGGCCAGCCACCTGCAACTGACCGAGGCCGGGCTCATCAAGGGCAAGCCCGGCTACCTCGCGCCGGAGCAGGCCCGGGGGGAAGCCATCGACGGCCGGGTGGACCTCTTCGCGCTGGGCGTCACCCTGTGGGAATGCCTGAGCGGCGAGCAGCTCTTCGGCGCCCTCGACCCCACCACCATGCTGCAGAACACCTTCGAGAAGCCGGTGCCCTCGCTGCGCCAGAAGCGGCCCGAGGTGCCCCCCGCGCTCGAGGCGCTGGTGATGCAACTGCTGGAGCGCGACGTGTCGCGGCGCACGCCCACGGCGCGGGTGATGCTGCAGGCGCTGCGTGGCATCGACCCGGGGGCCGCGGGTGACGGAGCGCGGGCGCTGGCCGGGGCCGTGGCCACGACGCTGCTCACCACCGCCCCCAGCACGCCGGACTTGAAGCGCGTGTCGCCGGCGCGGGTGTCGAGCTCCGAGGCCGAGACCCTGCCCGGGGGCCGCTAGCCTTCAGCGCATCAGCACCACGATGGCCACGGCGAGGCCGACCATCACCAGCACCATGCCCACCAGCACGGGGACCAGCGAACTCGAGGGGGCGGCGGCGGCCCTTCGCGGGGCGCCCGGAGGCTGGGTGGTGGCCGGGTCGGTCGGGGCGTAGGACTCGGCTTCCCCGGTGACGGTGGCGCGCACGCCCAGCTCGGTGAAGACCGCGAAGAGCTTCTGCAGCCAGACCCGGTACTCGGCCTCGTTGACGTCGAAGGTCTTGCGGTAGCGGGCCTCGTAGCCGGCCTTCGAAGCGGCGAAGTCGCGCACCTCGGCGACGGCGGCCGCGAAGTCGACCCAGCCGCACACCGTCTGCTCGGCGCCGTTGGAGAGCATCAGCGGCTGCCGGGCGAGCGCGCCGGCGTTGGAGCTGGGGCCCGCGGGCGGGGTGATGGTCAGCACCCGCTTCGACAGGCCGATGGGGGTCACCGAGAGCCGGCCGGTGACGATCTCCGTGAGCATCACCATCGAACTGGCGACCTGGGTGTAGACGTTTTGGGCCATCGCGCAGGTCGCCTAGCAGCTTACCGCTTCGCCTTGACCTTCTTCTTCAGGCCTCCCTGGGACAGCGCCGCGTGGGCCGCCGCCAGCCGCGCCACCGGCACGCGGAAGGGACTGCACGAGACCGAGTCGAGGCCGATGCGGTGGCACAGCGCGATGCTGCGCGGGTCACCACCGTGCTCGCCGCAGATGCCCACGGCGAGGTCCTTGCGGGCGCCGCGGCCGAGCTTGACCGCCATCTCCATCAACTGCCCCACGCCCTGCTCGTCGAGCGTGGCGAAGGGGTTGTCGGCGAGGATGCCCTTCTGCAGGTACTCCGAGAGGAAGCCCGTCTCGGCGTCGTCGCGCGAGATGCCGAAGGTGGTCTGGGTCAGGTCGTTGGTGCCGAAGCTGAAGAACTCCGCGTCCACGGCGATTTGATCCGCCGTCAGCGCCGCGCGGGGGATCTCGATCATCGTGCCGAACTGGTACTTCACCTTGATCTTCTGCTCGGCCATGACCTCCTTCGCCACGGCCTCGAGCATGGTGCGCTCGACCTTGAGCTCGTTGGTGTGCGCGATGAGGGGGATCATCACCTTGGGCAGCACCTTCACCCCGTCGCGCGCGCAGGTGCAGGCCGCCTCGAAGATGGCGCGCACCTGCATCATCACCAGCTCCGGCATGTGAATGCCCAGGCGCACGCCGCGCAGGCCGAGCATGGGGTTCTCTTCATGCAACGAGTCCACGGCCAGCAGCATGCGCTGCTTGAGCTTCAGCTTCGCCTCGAGGCCGGGGCGGTCGGGCGCGTTGAGCTCGAGCCGCGTCTCGAGGTCGGTGACCTCGCGAATGAGCGTCTCGCGCCGGGGCAGGAACTCGTGCAGCGGCGGGTCGATGAGCCGGATGGTGACCGGCAGTCCGTTCATGGCGCGGAACAGGCCCTCGAAGTCGGCGCGCTGCAGGGGCAGCAGCAGGGTGAGCACCTCGTCGCGCACGCTGCGTTCCTTGGCGAGGATGAGCTTCTGCACCAGCGGCAACCGGTCGGTCTCGAAGAACATGTGCTCGGTGCGGCACAGGCCGATGCCCTCGGCGCCCAGTTCGCGGGCGCGCACCGCGTCGCGCGGGTAGTCGGCGTTGGCGATGACGCGCAGCCGGCGGAACGAGTCGGCCCAGCCCAGCAACTCCAGCAGCCACGGGTCGTCGAGGGCGGGCTGCACCGTGTCGAGGCGGCCGAGGAAGATCTCGCCGGTGGTGCCGTCGAGCGACACCTCGTCGCCTTCCTTGAGCACCAGCTTGCTGCGGGCCACGGTGGCCTCGCGCTTCACGTCGTCGACCTCGAGCGCCATCACCCCCACCACCGCGGGCTTGCCGAACTGCCGGGCCACGAGGGCCGCGTGGCTGGTGCGCCCGCCGCGGCTGGTGATGATGCCCTTCGAGGCGAGCATGCCGTGCACGTCGTCGGGCTTGGTCTCGGGGCGAATCATCACCACCTCGCGCTTCTCGGCGGCCATGCGCACCGCGGTGTCGGCGTCGAAAGCGAGGCGGCCGGTGGCGGCGCCCGGCGAGACGTTGAGGCCCGAGGCCACCAGCCGGCCCTCGGTGCGCGCCTGCTTCACGGCGGCGGGGTCGAACTGCGGGTGCAGGTAGAAGTCCACGTGCTCGGGCTTGACCCGCATCACCGCCTCTTCGCGGGTGATGCGCTTCTCCTTGGCGAACTCCACGGCGATGCGCACGGCGGCCCGGGCGGTGCGCTTGGCGTCGCGGGTCTGCAGCATCCACAGCTTCTCGCGCTCGATGGTGAACTCGATGTCCTGCACTTCGACGTAGTGGTCCTCGAGGCTCTGGGCGATGCGGGCCAGCTCCTTCGCGGCCGCGGGCAGCATGGTGGCCAGCTCGGCGATGGGGCGGGTGGTGCGCGTGCCGGCGACGACGTCTTCGCCCTGCGCGTTCATCAGGAAGTCACCCTCCAGGCAGCGCTCGCCGGTGGACACGTTGCGGGTGGTGGCCACGCCGGTGCCCGAGGTCGCGCCCATGTTGCCGAAGACCATGGTGACGATGTTCACCGCGGTGCCCAGGTCGTCGGGGATGCCGGCGGCCTTGCGGTAGTCCACGGCGCGCTTGCCCTTCCACGACTTGAAGACGGCCTCGATGGCCAGCTTGAGCTGCTCGTCGGGTGACTCGGGGAAGGGGCGGCCGGCGTGCCTGGCGACGATGTCCTTGAACTGCGCGGTGATGGCCTCCAGGTCTTCGGCCGGCAGGTCGGCGTCGTTGTCCACGCCCCGCTTCGCGCGGGCTGCGGCGAGCACCTCGGAGAACGGGCCGTCGGGTACGCCCATCACCACGCCGCCGTACATCTCGACCAGGCGCCGCGCCGAGTCCCACGCGAAGCGCGCGTCGGAGGTCAGCTCGGCGAGGCCGCGGGTCACCTCGGGGGTGAGCCCCAGGTTCAGCACCGTGTCCATCATGCCGGGCATGGAGAACTTCGCGCCCGAGCGGCAGGCCACCAGCAGCGGGGCCTTCGGGTCGCCGAACTTCTTGCCGGTCTTCTTCTCCAGGGCGCGCAAGCTGGCGTCCACCTCCGCCCAGAACTTCTTCGGGAGCGTGTCTTTCTTGAGGTACTCGCGGCAGGCCTCGGTGGTCACCACGAAGCCCGGCGGCACCGGCAGCTCGAGGCGCGTCATCTCGGCGAGGTTCGCGCCCTTGCCGCCCAGCAACCCCTTCACGTCATCCCACTTCGGGGCGAGCTTCTTGACCGCGTTCAACTCATCCAGCCCAAACACCCAGCGCGTGGTGGTCGTCATGGGCGGATCAGCCGTGCAAGATCCGTGAGCCCTTGTTTTCCCCGTGGTTCGTCAGGCTGCGTCGAAGCTCCGGCGCAGAAACTGCGGAACGGTGAAATTCGCGACCGTGCTTCTGCGCCCGTGGGGCACTGGAATGGAGGCAGCTACGGGACTTCGCTGAGCATCACCCGGGTGAAGTCAGCGCCGACGCAGGTGTCGACCACCTGCACGAAGAGCGCGTGCCTGACGTCGACCCTCGCTGGTGGGGTTCGACCCTGGGGCCGCTCGCGTGGCACCCCTGCGCACCGCCAGGAAACGTACTGGTTCGATTCCTCGTGGAAAACAAAGGGGAAGCCCTACCATCCCGTCCGTCTGCCCGCGTGGGGACAAGGGGCTGGCGCGCCCTCTGTCGTCAGCGCATTCAGTCCGAGAGCGGTGTACGCAAAATCCTGGAGGTCGCCCCGATGTCCCTCGTGCCACAGCGGATCCTCATCACCGGCGCGACCGGCTTCATCGGACGGTCCCTGGTGGCCCCGCTCGTCGCGGCAGGTCACTCGATCCGGGCGACCACGCGCGATCTCTCCCGGGCTTCGCCTCAGCCGGGGGTGGCGTGGGTGAAGGCGAACCTCGACGTGCCGCAAGAGGTCGAGGCTGCGCTCGAGGGCATCGATGCCGCGTACTATCTGGTGCACGGCATGGGCGGGGGGCGTCACGGCTTCCGCGAGGCCGACCGACAGGCCGCCGAGATCTTCGCCGCCGCGGCCGACCGCGCCAACGTGCGGCGGATCATCTACCTCGGTGGCGTCGCGCCCGCCGGTGAACCCTCGGAGCACCTGGCGAGCCGGCTGGAGGTGGGGCGGGTGCTTCGGGCCGGCAGGGTGCCGACGCTCGAGTTGCGCGCCTCGTTGATCATCGGCGTCGGGAGTGCGTCCTGGCAGATCGTTCGCGATCTCGCGCTGCGGCTTCCGGCGCTGGTGCTCCCGAAGTGGACCGAATCTCGGACCTCGCCGATCGCCCTCGAGGACGTCATCCTCGCCCTGGTCGGAGGCCTGGGCCTCGAGCTGCCCGAGGGCGCGTGGTTCGACCTTCCAGGCCCGGAGGTGCTCAACGGTCGCCAGATGCTGCTGAAGATCGCGGCGCTGCGCGGGCGCTACGTCCCGGCGCTCCGCGTGCCGCTGTTGAGCCCCTCGCTCTCGTCGTGGTGGCTCAAGCTGGTGACCCGCGCTGACTTCTCGCTCGCCCGGGAACTGGTGCTGGGGTTCAGCTGCGACCTGCTCCCCGTCGATGACAGGTACTGGGGCCTCATCCAACACCGGCCGACACACACCTTCGAGGCCGCAGCCCGCCGTGCGCTGGAAACCGAGCCCCCGCTCCAGGGGTTGCGAGGGGTAGCGGGTCGGATCGAAGAGGCGCTCATCCAGGGCATCGGTGAGCGGCTCGGCCGGCGTCGGTAGCGGGGGCGACGGTCGGCGTCGAGCGCAGCGGTTTCGTTGGACGCTGGGTCTGCGCCTGCGGTCTCGCCTTTGCGCTCCTTCGCCGCAGGGGCTTTTGCGCGCCCCGTACGCGCCGGGCCAGACCGCGCGCAGGTTCCGCCAGGCCATCACCCGCCGCGCACGATTCGACGTCACGTTCATGGCGACGCGCTTGCACCGCCCGCCTGCAGCCTCGTCGAACCACAGGAGCACGCCATGAGACGGATCATCGTCGGACTCGTCGCCGCCATCGCCGTGATGGGCTGCAACCCGGGGGAACCCACCACCGATGCCGGCGTCGACGCGGGGGTCGATGCGGGCACCCAGCCAGAGGTCTGCGTCACGCTGCTCCCCGAGCGATTCCCGGTGAGCACCACGCTCGCCGGGGGGTGCTACCTCGCGCAGAAGACGCCCGTCATCAGCGCCGGGGTCACCCTCACCATGCAGCCCGGGGTGAAGATCGTCTTCTCGCGCGACGTGGACTTCAGCATCTCCGCTGACCAGGTGCTCCTGGCCCAGGGCACCGCCGAGCACCCCATCGTGTTCACCGCGCTGCTGCCGGAGCGCGGGTTCTGGAAGGGCCTGGGCTTCGAGGGCACCAGCACGCCCAGCCGCCTCGACTGGGTCATCGTCGAGTACGGGGGCAACACCACGGCCGATCGCGACGCGGCAGGCATCAAGCTCAGCGCCGACAGCCGCGGCGTGCGCGTGGGCCTCACCCACACCATCGTGCGCCACAGCCAGGGCTGGGGCCTGAGCGCGAGCGGCTCGTCGGTCTTTCCCCAGTTCGAGGCCAACACCTTCACCCTCAACACGCTGGGCCCCGCGGCCCTCGACGCGCCGGTCGTGGGCGTCCTCGACGCGGCCTCCGGCTTCGCCGGCAATACCCGGGACGAGCTCGTGGTGTACGGCATGAGCCTCACCGACAGCGCGACGTGGAAGGCGATCGACGTTCCGTATTACGTCTCCAAGCGCATCGCGCTCTCCACCGCCGACCTCACCCTGCAGCCCGGCGTGACGCTGCACATGGCCGACGGCTCGGGCTTCGAGGTGCCGGAAGGGTCCACGCTCAACGCCGCGGGCACCGCCGAGAAGCCCATCGTGATGACGGGCGTGACGAAGACGCGCGGCGCGTGGAAGGGCCTGGTGTTCGGCTCCAACGACGCGCGCAACGTGCTCGACCACGTCACCATCGAGTGGGCCGGGGACATCACCTCGGACTGGACCGGCTCGGCCGTGAAGGTCATCGCCGACAGCCGCGGCGCGCAGCTGCGCATGGCGAACACCCGGCTCACCGACAGCGAGGGCTTCGGGCTGTACCTCTCGGCGAGCGCGATCCTCACCGACTTCAACGGCAACGTGCTGACCCGCAACGGCTCGGGGCCGGCGTACGTCGGCTCGGAGACGGTGCACCAGCTGCTCCCCACCTCGACCTACGCGGGCAACGACCTCGACCGCGTGCAGGTAGGCGCGAACTGGGTCAACGACTCGGTCACCTGGAACGCGCTCGACGTGCCCTACCGGCTCGACGGAAAGCTCCGCCCGCAGAAGGTGCTCACCATCGCCCCGGGGACGACCATCGAGCTGACGGAGCAGTCGGCCATCTCGGTGGCGGGGACGGACGACGTGGCGGGGCTGCACGCGGTGGGCACGGCGGCGCTGCCCATCACCTTCACCGGCGTCACCAAGACGGCGGGCTTCTGGGACGGCATCACCTTCGACGGCGACAACAACCCCGCCAACGCGCTCGACCACTGCATCGTGGAGTACGGCGGCGGCGCCACGCGCCTGGGGTGGAAGGGGATGATCTTCTCCCACTCCGACAGCCACGGGGTCACGGTCTCGGTGACCAACAGCACCGTTCGCTACAGCGCGACGTACGGCATCTGGTTCAACTCGGGGCAGACGGGCAGCGTGTCGGGCAACACGTACTCGAACAACGCGCAGGGCGACTATTTCCGGGAACAGCCTTGAGGTGACGGTTCTTCGGGCCGAGGAGGCGCCCTGTGCGCGGCGACCAGGCGCGGTGGAGCTCGCCTGGTCGCTCAGCCGACCTGCGCAGGAGCGGGCAACTCGACGGGGGGCGGCGCGTCCTCGGCGGCGAACTCGGAGCGGATCTTCCCCAGCAGGTAGAGGAAGGGGAACGACACGAAGAGGCCGGCGAAGCCCAGCAGGTGCTCCCAGGCCAGCAGCGAGAGGATGAGCACGAAGCCGGGCAGGGCCACGTGGCGGGCCGTGAGCCTGGGGTTCAAGTAGTACGACTCGATCTTGTGGAGCACGAAGGTGAGCGCCACGAAGAGGCCCACGCCGCCCCAGCCCTTGACCTGGTACGCGAGCACCACCAGCACCGCGCCCGAGATGAGGTTCCCCACCACGGGGATGAGGCCCGAGACGAAGATCAGCACCATCAGCGCGGGAACGTGGGGCACGCCGATGAACCACAGCACCGGCAGGGTGAGCACCGCGTTGCAGCCGGCCACCACCAACTGCAACTGCACCGTGAGGCTCACCGACTCCGCGAGGTGCTCGAACCAGCGCACCAGGGTGCCGAACAACGTCTTGCCCGACAGCGAGTCACGGAAGGCCCGGATGCGCTCCTCGTCGAGGAAGTACACGATGGCGAGGATGAGGCCGATGAGCGCGGAGAGCAGCCCCCGCCCGATGGCCGCGGCCGACTTGGCGACGTCGGCGGCGTAGTGCTCCGCGGACTGCGCGAGGTCTTCGGAGTCCGGCAGGTGCTGCTGCAGCTGCACGTACCAGGGGTGCTCGCGGAGCGCGGCCATGCGCTGGGGCAACGTCTCGCGGGTCTCCACCACCAGCGAGGCGAGGCGCCCGGCCGACACGTAGCCCACGAGGCCCAGCAACAGCGCACCGACGCCGAGCACCAGCAACAGGCCCGTCAGCCGTTTCCACTTGAAGCGCCGCGACAGGGAGCCCGCGGTGAAGAAGAGCCCCCGCTCGAAGGACACGAAGAACACCAGCAGCACGGCGAGGTGCCGGAAGCCGACGATGAGGCCCAGGAACAGGCCCAGCGTCAGCGCGCGGCGAGCGGTCTTTTCAGCGAAGAATTCGGCGATGCGGTCAGCCATGGCGGCGCACTGTGCCATGCACCTCCGGGCAGGGCGCGCCTCACGTGGGGCGCACCAGCACGTGCAGGTCGATGGCCTCGTCGCGCCCTTCCCAGGGCACCACGCGGGTCTCCAGCAGGTGGGTGTAGCCGTGGTCCTGCAGCCGGGCGACGAGCGCGTCGAGCAGTTCGGTGCGCGCGTGCGGGACGCCCAGCAGCAGGCGACCGCCGGGGGCGAGCAGGCCGGAGGTCTGCATCAGGGTGAAGAGCCGCTCCGGGGCGCTCTCTTCGTAGACGATGTCCGAGGCCACCAGCAGCTGGGTCGGCGTGCCGGTGTCGCCGCCCCAGTCGAGCAGGCTGGCGCTGAAGCCGGTGAGCGCGTTGCGGGCCGCGTTCTTGATCGCGAAGGCGAGCGCCACGGGTTCGCGGTCGGTGCCCTCGATGCGCAGGCCGAGGTGCGCGAGCGTCATGCTCACGAGGCCCATGCCGCAGCCCAGCTCGAGGGCGGCCTGGGGCAGCGAGCCGATGGCCTGGTCGAGCAGCCAGCCGCTCATCGCCACCGACGTCGGCCACACCCGCGACCAGTGGTTGGGCCGGGGCTGGGCGAGCACTTCGTGCATCTGGAAGGTGAGCGCCTCGCTGACCGCCACGCTCAGGGTGCGCGAGGTGTACGCGCGGACGTCGGTGGGGATCAGCACGAAGGACGTCGGCGCATGCGGCACCGTAGCCGGTACACTCGCCGCAATGGACTCCTCCGTGTCCGAGGCGCGCGGACTGCGTGACGCGCTCGAGAGCAGCCAGCAAGAGAACAAGGGCCTGCGCGGCCTGGTCGCCGAGCTCTCCGCCTTCAAGCCCGAGGAGCTGCACGCGGAGATCGATCGCCTCGAGCACGACAACACCGTGCTGCGCCAACGGCTCGAGCGCGCCGACAAGGTGCGCGTCACCTGGGACGCCCGGTTGCAGTCGCTGCGGCGCGAGCTCGACATCGCCCGCCGCGAGCAGGACCGGCTGCGCAGCCTGCTGGAGAACGAGCGCCTCGCGAAGCGGTGAGCCGTCTCCGGGCGCAGACCCGAAGTCCGTCGGCGCAGAGTCCCGGCGCGAAGGGCCTGAGCAAGTGCGGTCGGTTGGGTGAGCACGGGGCGTGCTCGGGGGGGCGGGCCAGTTCCCCTCACCCCCTGGAGTGCTCTCCGCCATGCGTTCGTTCGCCACCGTCTTGTTGTTCTCCTGCTTCGTCGCGTGTGGTCCCGCGGCTCCCACGGCCTTCCCTGAACCGCTCGAGCCGCAGCGGGATGCTGGCGGTGTCGAGGTGCTCGATGCCGGCGAGACCCGCTCCGACGCAGGCCTGCTGGTTCCCGACGCGGGCGCGCCCTCGATGGACGCGGGCGCTGCGGTGGTGGATGCGGGCGTGGTGGTCGCCGATGCGGGCGTGGTGGTCGCCGACGCGGGCGTAGCGAGCGCCGACGCGGGCGTGGTGGTCGTCGACGCGGGCGTCGTGGTGCCGGACGCAGGCGTCGTGGTGCCCGATGCGGGCGTGATGCTCCCCGACGCGGGCTGTGTCTGCCCGCTGCCCAACTACTGCAACGCGCTCGACCGCTGCGTGAGCGACCCCGTCCCGCCGCGCGTGACGGTGCAGGTGGCGCCGAACGCGCTCCACACCCAGCTCCACGTCACCGGCACCGCCGCCGATGACGAGTCGGGCCTCGCGCTGGTGACGCTGGCGCTGGGCAACGGCCCTGCCGTCGCGGTGATGGTGCAGGCCGGGGCCTACCAGGCGGATCTCCCCATCACGCTCATGGGCGCGGTGAACGTCTTCACGGTGACCGCCACGGCCGCCGACCGCTCGGGCAACCAGGCGCAGGCCACCGCGAGCCGCACCATCGACGTGGTGCCTCCGACCATCACGCTCTCGCCCTCGCAGGACGCGGCCTGCAGCGCGACGGGCTGCTCCGGTGCGGTGATCGCCGCCAACGCGAACTCGTTCCAGTTGAGCGCCGACGTCACCGATGGCCTCGCGCTCGCCGCGACGAACCCGGTGAAGGTGCGCGTGCTCGACGGCGCTTCCGTCGTGGTGCCCTCGACGAACATGACCCTCGCCAGCGGCTCGACGTGGAGCTTCACCTGGTCGACGGTGCCGCTGGTCGACGGCCGCTTCTATTCCCTCGAGGTCACGGCCACCGACAGCTCGGGCAACGTCGCCACGCGCGCGCTGGTGGTGCTCGTCGATCGCGTCAACCCCAGCCTGCTGGTGAACTCGCCGCGGCAGGGAACACTGGTGGGCACCTCGCAGGTGACGGTGAACGCCTCGGCCACCGACGGCCACGGCCTCAAGGCGGTGGAGCTCGCCCGCGACCCGGCCGGTCCGTGGACCGCGGCGACGCTCGACGCCAACGGTGACTGGGTCGGGGTCCTCGCCGTCCCGACCGTCGACGCGGTGGAGCAGGTGCTCTCGGTGCGCGCCGTGGACCTGGTGGGCAACACGCGCAGCGCCACCACCCGCTACACCGCCGACCGCGTCGCCCCGCGCGTGGCCATCGTGGGGAGCAGCGACGCGGTCTGCCTGAACTACGACACCTGCGTGGGCCTGGTGCTCAACGCGGCGAGCACCACGGCCCTCTTCCAGGGCACGGTCATCGACGGTGAGCCCATGGCCTCGGTCTCGATTCGCCGGACCATCGTCGAGAGCCTCTCGGGCACGGCGGTGACGACGGCCACCGACCCGGCGGTGGCAGGCGCGAACAACTGGAACTTCACGTGGTCCTCCATCCCCGCGGGGGTGAACGGCGCCAGCTACCAGTTGCACGTGGTGGCCACCGACGCCGCGGGCAACGTGTCGGCGGAGGCGGTGCGCCACTTCTGGGTCGACACCGTGGCCCCGACGGTCACCATTCCCGTCGATGGTCAGCGCCTCGTCTCGCGCACCGCGACGCTGGCCGTGTTCTCGGAGCCCATGGGCATCGTCTCGGTGCGCACCGCGACGAGCTTCACCCCGGCCGTGACGGGCGCGGAGCTCTCCACCCCGGACCGGCGGAGCTTCTCCTTCACCACCGGCCTCGCGGGCTACACGCCCTACGCGATGACCATCAGCGGCGCGACGGACCAGGCCGGCAACCCGCTCGCGGCCACCGCCTCGGCGTCGTTCCTCACGGAGCTGGCGCCGCTGGCCTTCCCCGCGGTGGTGGCCTCGGTGTCCCCCAACTACGTCAACCGGCTCCCGCGCGTGGCCGTCGACGCCGACGGGCGCCCGGCCGTGGGGCTCACCCAGACCGGGCCCGACGTCCTCTCGGCGGTGGTGGCGTACGACGGGGTGCGTACCTTCTCAGCGCTGGGCTTCTCGGTGCGCGCATGGAGCTCGACGCTGGTCGACCTCCGCCTGTCCTCGAGCACCCAGTTGCCCTCGCGGCGCCTGCAGAACACCTTCACCGGGCTGTTCGTCAGCGCGGCCGGGCCGTTGGACCTCGAGATCGCTGACGTCACCGAGGGCAACAACTACATCGGGCCGTGGGTCTCGCTGACCGCGGCGCCGGTCGTGGCCCGGGGCGCGTTGCGGCCTACGCTGGAGCTGGTGCCCTCCCGGCCCTTGCTCGGTGGCCCGGTCGTCACGCGCACCGTGGTCACCCCCGGCGCGACCGCGAGCGCGATGTACTCGCTCGAGGAGGGCGCGAGCGCCTGGGGGAACACCAGCGTGGGCGCGCTGACCAGCTTCCGCTCGCTCGAGGGCCGGGCGAGCGTCGAGGGCACCACGACGGGTCTCAAGACGGTGCGCTTCTGGGACGGGGCCTCGTCGAGCGTGGTGGGGGCGAGCACCACCGTCGGCGCGGCGACCGCCCAGGCTCCGCTCAAGACCACGGACCGCACGGGCCGCGCGGTGGCGACCACCGCGGCCTCCGTCGCCTACGTCGAAGACTCGCTGAGCAACGGCAAGCTGAGCATCGCCTGCAGCGCCACGCCCTTCGCCACCACGCCCAACTGGCTTTCGACCACGGTGACCCTGCCGTCGCGAGCCGCCACGGCGAGCCCGCTCGCCAGCGCCTTCAACGCCAACCTCTTCGTGGTGGCCGGGGAGTTCGGGGGCAGCGTGCTCATCTACAAGACGCCGCAGAACAGCGCGTGCAACGCGGCGCCGGTGTTGACGCTGGTGGGCACCATCGCGGCCGCCTCGGAGCCGGGCATCACCCTCGACGCGGCGGGCAACATCTGGGTGGTCTACGTCAGCACCGCGACCGGCGCGGTGATGCTCACCCGGTACTGATCAGCCGTGGCACTGCCCGGTGTCGTTCTCGCCGGGCAGCGCCTGCTTCGCTTCCCCGAGCTGGCGAAACACGAAGTGGGTCAGCTCACCGTCCGGCGTCACTTCGGCTTCGACCTCGTAGGACACCACCCACGACGGCGAGCCTGGGGGCGCCTGCAGCACCGCGGCGCCGTCGGCGATCGACCGGGCGATGGCGGTGTAGACCACCTTGCCCTCGACCACCTCGAGCTTCGCGCACGAGCCGCTCCTGGCGTTGTACTTGGCGGGGTGCAGCGTCGCCGGGCCCGTCGACTGGGTGAGGCTGCTCTTCTGGCCCACCGCGCGCGTCAGCCCGCGCACCGTCATGCCCCGCGCGAGAAAGGGGTCCTGCACCGACTGCTTGAAGCGCAGGCTCGCCGCGTCGATGACCGCGGCCTCACGGGCAGCCTGCGACAGGTCGAGCGCCTGGACCGTGGTGCTGGGGACCGCCGGGCTGCCTGACTCCGCGCCACAACCCGCCAGCACTGCTGCCACGACCCAGATTCCGAAAGACGTTCGCATCGTGGCCCGGCACTGAGCACGACACATGCCAGATTTACTGAAGCGAATTCATGCGGTTATCCTGACCCGCTGCCCTGACTTCGGTCAATCTGGCGTACCTGCTCCACTGCAAAAGTGAAACTGTAACGCAGCGCGACACTCGGCCTCAGGGGCGCTGGAGCCAGCGCTCGGCGTAGCTGGCAGCGGCGGTGCCGGGGTGCTCGGCGACGATGCGCTCCATCCACGTCCTGGCCTCGGGGGCGCGGTTGAGGCGCTCGGCGAGCAGGCGGGCGAGCATCACCTGCGCGCGGGCCAGGGGCTCGGGGTCGGCCGGCTTCTCGGTGGCCTTGCGGAAGGCGAGCTCGGCAGACTCGTAGTCGATGTGCGCGGCGGCGGTCTGGCCCAGCCACAGCAGCTCGTCGAAGGTGAGCACCTCGGCGGCGGTCAGCCCGGTGGCGCGGAAGCCATCGAGGGCGACGTCCGGGGTGCCGGCGCGCATGGCGCGGCGAATGGCGTGGGCCGACTGGTCGGCGAGGCTGGGCAGGAGCGTGACGTCGAAGGGCGCCACGTCGGGCGGGCGCTCGGCGTCGGGGTTCAGCTCGAGGGCGGCGAAGCGATCGACGGCGCGACCGGCGACGGCCTCGGGCAGGGCCTCGGGCTCGAGCTCGATGGACTCGGGCAGGTGCGCGGGCAGGGTGCGGGTCGGCTCGGGGAGCACGCCGCGCGGCTCGACGCCCTTGAGCACCGGCTCGTAGGAGTCGACGTCGTCGCCCCAGCCGAAGATGGACCCGTGGAGCAGCAGCACCAACCCGGCGACGCGCGCGCCGATGATCGGGCCCACCAGCAGCGCCATCTGGGCGAGCACGCCGGACAGCACCGGCACCCACAGCCGCGAGGCGAGCCACGCCACGGGCAGCGAGACGAACATCACCGCCGCCACGCCCGCCAGCGCGCCCACGTACACGCCCAGGTCCTTGCCCAGGCGGGCCGACGCGCCGAGCACCCGCATGGGGTTGAGCAGGTCCACGAGGCCGGCGCTGGTGGCCGCGCCGATGTACGCGGTGGGGCTCCACACCACGGCGAGGCCCAGCGACAGCCACGAGAGCCAGGGTTGATGGAGCCACGCGGCGAGCAGCGCCCCGCCCCAGGCGGGCACCATGGCGATGACGAAGCGCACCACCGGCATGGCCACCGACTGGAAGAAGTCCTGGAAGTCGGACAGCTCCATCTGCCCGCTGCCGCGCGCGGTCGAGCGGGTGAGGCCGAAGAGGCTGCCGAGCACCACGCTCCAGCCCACCAGCCCGCCGGTGAGGCCGAGGAAGGACAGGGCCCACAGCCACAGGGCGATGCCCAGCCACACCGGCAACCCCTCGCCCCGGAAGGGGAAGAGGAAGGCCCCGGGCAGGCGCTGGGCGAGCGAGGCGCCGTCTCCGCGCTTGCGCACCAGCGGCTCGGCGAACTCTCCGCACAGGGTGCAGGCCACGAGCGTGGTGGGGGTGATGATCTTCAGCGCCACGCAGTCGGGGCACAGCGCGTGGTTGCACCGCGTGCACTCCCAGCCGGCGACGGCGCCGTGGCGTTGGCAGCGCAGCGGCGCCTCGGCCGTCATCGCGTGGTCTTGATGACCGGGTTCTTCCCCGTGCCGCCCGGCTTCGGCGCGGTCGCTTTCTTCTTGAGCGCGAACGACAGGCTGGTGCTGGTCATGTCGGTGAGCGTGGCGTCCGTCGGCTCGTAGCCCTCGGCGGACAGGCGCAGCGCGACCGGGAGCTTCACCTTCTCGACGCGCGCTTCGAAGGGCGTCTGGCCCACGCTGACGCCGGCGAGCTCCACCGTGGCGCCCGGGGGCTCCGACTCGATGCGCACCACCAGCGGGGCGACCACCGGGGGCGGGGTCGGCTCGACGGGCACCACCACCACCGGCCTGGACTTCGGGGTCTCGTCGACGACGACCGGCGGCAGCGGGGCGGGGCGGGTCGCGAAGTAGACGCCGCCGCCGATGAGGGTCAGCAGCACCGCGCCGGCCGCAACCAGCTTGGGCACCGAGAGCCCGCCCGCGGGCGGCGCGACGATGCGGGTGGCCCCGCCGGCGATGGCGGTCTGCGGGCCGCTGGCGCCGGGCAGCTTGTTGCGGTCGACGACGGTGGCGTTGCCCGTGGCGCGCGGCAGCCCGCCCACGTCGAGGTCCGTGAGGCCCGAGTCTTCTTCGAAGAACCGCGGGTCGGCTTCCTTGGCGATGCGCTCGGCGTACAGCTCCTTCATGAAGGCCGAGAGGTGCGCCGAGGAGGTGGGGATGGCGTTGTGCAGCGCGAAGTCTTCCAGCGCGGCGCGCAGCTCGCCGGCGTCGGCGAAGCGGTCCTTGGGTTCGCGCGCCAGGGCCTTCATGGTGATGGGGTCGAGGCCGGCGGGCACCGAGGGCTCGACGCTCGAGGGCGCGGGCACCTGGCAGGCGCGCACCAGGCGCTGGGTGGCGAGGTCGTTGTCGCCCTTGAAGAGGCGGCGGCCGGTGAGCTGTTCCCACAGCACGATGCCCAGGGCGAAGACGTCGCTGCGGGCGTCGAGGTCCTCGCCGTGCGCCTGCTCGGGCGACATGTAGGGGAACTTGCCCTTCAAGATGCCGGTGGCGGTGTGCTGCGCGCGGCCGGCGGCCTTGGCCACGCCGAAGTCGATGAGCTTGACCGAGCCGTCGAAGCCCACGAGCACGTTCTGGGGGCTCACGTCGCGGTGCACGAGGTGCAGCGGTTCGCCCTTCGCGTCGCGCGCCTTGTGGGCGAAGTCGAGGCCCGCGGCGGCCTCGGCGATGATGCGGATGATGATGCCGATGGGGATGCCCTTGCCCACGGCGGCGGCGCGCTTCTCGATGCGTCGCAGGTCTTCACCGGCGACGTATTCCATCTCGATGTAGTGGACGCCGTTCTCGACGCCGAACTCGTTGATGCGAGCGATGTTCGGGTGGTCGAGGCGCATGGTGATCTTCGCCTCGTCGCGGAACATGGTGAAGAACTCTTCGTCTTCGACCAGGTGCGGGAGGATGCGCTTGAGGACGACGAGCTTCTCGAAGTCGTCTTCGCCCTTCTTGGCGAGCAAGACCTGCCCCATGCCACCGGAGGCGATCTTCTTCAGCAGCTGGTAGCGCCCGAAGGGGATGCCCATGCGAAGGGGAACACTGTAGCCGCAAGGAGAGGTTCCCTGCGCGGTCGAAGTGTTTCAGGTCTTCAACTTGTAGCCCACGCGCAGCAGCTGCCACGCGGTGAGCGTCGACCCGACGGCGAGCACCAGCAGCAGGCCCAGGCCCAGCGGCGAGCCCTCGGGCAGCCCCAGCATGCCCGCGCGCAGGCCCTCGACCATGTGCACCACGGGGTTCAGGAGGCTGATGGTGCGGAACGGCTCGGGCAGGTGGCGCACCGAGTAGAAGACGCCGCCCAGGAAGGTCAGGGGCATCATCAGGAAGGTCGGGAAGAAGTTGATCTGCTCGAACTTTTCGGCCCACACCCCGGCCACCAGCCCGAGCATGGAGAACACGTAGGCGGAGAGCAGCAGGAACACCAGGGTGCCCCCCACGTGCACCAGGTGGGCGCCGGTGAAGAACAGCGTCACCGCCCAGGTGAGCAGGCCCACCAGCAGGCCGCGGGTCATGGCGCCGGAGATGAAACCGATGAGCAGCTCCACCGGCCCCAGCGGCGCGACGAGCAGGTCCACCAGGGTGCCCTGGATCTTGGTGATGAAGAACGAGCTCGAGGCGTTGAGGAACGCGTTGTTGGCCACGCCCAGGAACACCAGCCCCGGCACGATGTACTGGATGTAGGGGACGCCCTCGAGCTCGCTCTGGCGACCACCGAGGGTGTAGGCGAACACCACGAAGTACAGCGCGGTGCTGATCAACGGCTGGAGCACCGTCTGGCCGGGCACGCGCAGGAAGCGGCGCACCTCTTTCATGAACAGGGTCTTCGCGCCGATGAGGTTCACGAGGCGGGGCCCCCCTTGAGGACGCGCAGCAATACGTCTTCGAGCTTCGCGGGCTGCATGGACACGTCGGCCACCGGGAGCTTCGCGGCGAAGAGCACCGAGAGCACCTCGGCCGAGGTCTGGGTGCCGGTGCGCTCGGTGAAGCTGAACGAGAGTTGATCCGCGGCCAGCACCCCTTCCACCCCCGGGGGCAGCGCGGCCACGCGCGAGGTGAAGCGCACGGTCAGGGTGCGTTCGCCCAGGCGCTTCATCAGCGCGTGCTTCTCTTCGAGCAGCAGCAGCTGGCCCTGGTCGATGATGCCCACGCGGTCGGCGAGCTCCTCGGCCTCTTCGAGGTAGTGCGTGGTGAGCACCACCGTGGTGCCCTCGGCCTTGAGCTTGCGCACGTAGGTCCACAGGTCGCGGCGCAGCTCGACGTCGACGCCGGCGGTGGGCTCGTCGAGGAACACCAGCTTCGGGCGGTGCACCAGGGCCTTGGCGATGAGCAGGCGACGCTTCATGCCGCCCGAGAGCTGGCGCGTCTGGGCCTCGGCCTTGGAGGTCAGCGAGAGCGCCGCGAGCAGCTCGTCGATGCGCGCGTCATCGGGGTTCTGCCCGAAGTAACCCTGCTGGATGCGCAGCGACTCGCGCACGGTGAAGAAAGGGTCGAAGTTGATCTCCTGCGGCACCAGGCCGATGCGGTAGCGCGGCGAGATGGGGTCCTGGTCGAGGTCCAGGCCGAAGATCTTGATGGTGCCGCTGGTCTTGCGTACCAGCCCGCACGCCGCGCCGATGAGCGTGGTCTTGCCGGCGCCGTTGGGGCCCAGCAGGGCGAAGATTTCCCCCGCTTCGATCTGCAGCGACACGCCGTCGAGCGCGCGGTGCGTGCCGTAATGTTTGACGAGGCCAGCGACCTCGAGCACGGGAGCCATGGGCGCCCCTTGGCACCAAGGCGTGGCTGGCGAAAGACAAACGTGGCCCGGGTGCTGTAGACGCGCCGCCCACGCCATGAAGATCACTGCGCTCGTGCTCCTCGTCGTCCTCGGTGCGTCGCCTGCGCGGGCCGAAGAGGCCCCGGTGAAGGGGCGCGGCTTCCTCACGGGCCTGGGCCTGGGGTTGCTGGTCGGGGGGTTGACGGGCGTGGGCTTCGGCGTCGCCGGCGCGGTGCAGGCCAGCGACGCCACCGGGCGCCTGGCCGCGTTCCAGAGCCCGCTGCCCGAGACCGAGGCGCCGGCCTACAAGGCCGTCGAGGCGCGGCTGACCACGGGCACCACGATGTCGATGCTGGGCTTCATCCTCGGCGGGCTCGCGCTGGCCGGTGGCCTGACCTGCCTCGTGCTCGATGGTGGCACCCCGGCGTCGGTGGTGTTCGCGCCCACGGCCGGCGGCGGTGCGTTCGTCTTCAGCGCCCGGTTCTGACGCCGGGGCCCCGCTTTTCACGTCGCGTTGCGTCAGGGCGCTCCCCATGTTTGGGGAGGGGGCCACCAAAGATCAGTGATCAGCCCCCTGACAGTTGTCCGCGAACCGCGTTCTTCACTACTCATTGCCCCATGATGTGGGCTTGGGTCAGGGCACTCTCAGCATGGTGGATGCCCCGGGTCGACGACCCCGAGGTTCGCAGCCGCAGCCGCTTCTTGATCCAGACCTGGTTCATCGGCTGGCCGATGACCGTCGTCGCGGTGGCGATCTACGCGAGCCAGCGGCTGTGGGTGCAGGTCGCGCTCAACGGACTCCTCGTGGTGCTCGGCCCCCTGGTCCTGTCGGGCCTCAAGCGGACCGGGCGCCTGGCGCCGTGGGTGCAGCTCTCGCTGGGCGCGACGCTGCTCGCGTACGGCCCGGGCATTCTTCTGCGGACTCCCTTCGACGACACGGCGATCTTCTTCGCCTGCGTCGTGCCGCTGGCGGCCGGGTACACCCTGGGCGGGGCGAGCGCGGCGCGGTGGTCGGCGCTCACCGTCGTGGTCGCGGTCGCGGCGATGGTGCTGGGGCACTTCGGCTTCACCGTGGCGCTCGCGGGCGAGGCGCCGCTCATCGCCAAGGTGCTCAACGTGGGCACCCCGCTGGTGATGGTCTCGCTCTTTGCGCTGAGCACCGAGCGGGCCCACGCGCGCAACCGCCTGGCGGCGCGCAGCCACCGCGAGAAGCTGCGGGGCATGGTGTTCAACTTGACGCAGGTCTCGGAGCGCCGGCGCCGCCGCGTCGCGGTGGAGCTCCACGAGGGCGTGGGCCAGCGCCTGGCCGTGGCGCTGCTGCGCCTCCGGGACTCCCAGCGGCCGGGCGACCCCCAGTCCGCGCAGTCGCTCGCCCAGGGCATCGAGCTCCTCGACGGCGCCGTGCAGGACACCCGCAGCCTGACGTTCGAGCTGAGCCCTCCGCTGCTCTACGACCTGGGGCTGCCCGCGGCCCTGGGCTGGTTGAGCGAGCGTTTCAGCGACGATCACCAGGTCCACGTGCGCGTCGACGCCCCCTCGAGCATCCCCAGCCTCGACGGCGAGCTGTCGGCGATCCTCTTCCTCATGGTGCGCGAGCTGCTGACCAACGTGGTCAAGCACTCCTCGAGCACGGTGGCCTCGGTGACGCTGCAGACGGAGGGCGGGAGGCTGTGCGTGGTGGTGGCGGACACCGGCGCTGGCTTCGATGCCGGGCGCCTCGAGCGCCCCGACGGCCGCGCGGGCTTCGGCCTCTTCGGCGTGCGCGAGCACATCCTGAGCCTGGGCGGCACCTTCACGGTCACCTCGCGCCGGGGTCAGGGAACGAAGGTCGAGCTGTGCGTGCCGCTCCCCGAGCGCGCGGCGAAGGGCGACGAGCCGCTGCGCGTCGCCTGAGCCGGGACGTCAGTCACACGCCGCGTCGAGCGCGCGGGGCGAGACGATGGCCGGGCCCGCCGGCGTCCCCACGCCTTCGAGGAAGCAGCCGACCTGCGCGCCCATCGTGGCCACGTCGAACATCACGTAGTGCCCCAGCTCGAAGGGCGTCTGCAGCTGCACCGTGCCCGCGGTCACCCCGTTGAGGTTGCCGCGCAGGGGGAAGCCAGCGGTGGTGCCGCGGCCGTCGAGGCGCAGCGTGCGCGGCAAGGTGGCGTCGAGCTCGTCGCCGACGACGGTGGTGCCCAGGGCGCCGCCGATGGCCGCCTGGGCCCCGGCATGGAAGTAGCCGTCGGTGAGCCCCTGCGGCAGGAAGTACGGCCTGGGCACCTGGCCCTCGAACGGCTCGCGGGCGACGTGGCGCGCCTTGGCCACGGGGTCGATCGCGTCCCACAAGGTCTGGAAGGCGTGGAGCAGCGGGTGCCCGCGATCGAGCTGCTCGCCGTCCTTGAAGCCCAGCAGCAGCTCGAGGGTGTCGCCCAGCTTCACCGGCCAGGTGGTCTCGGTGGCCACCTCGATGAGCAGGCCGCCGGCGCCGGAGAACACGTAGCCCTTGATGCGCGGGTCGACGGTGGCCACCGGGATGCCGATGGTCGAGCCCATGGAGTGGCCCATGGCCGAGAGCCGCGCCATGTCCACGCGCGCCGTGCCGCCCGCGGGCAGGGGCAGCTCGAGGGCAGGGAGCAGGCGCGTGAGGTACACGGCCTCCATGGCGGCCACCGACATGTTGTCCACGGTGGAGTCGATGTCGCCGAACAGGTCGTAGAGCTTGAGGCCGGTGGTGTCGGGCGGGGTGTCGCGATCTCCGTGCAGCGGGAAGTCGAAGCCCATCGTCGCCAGGCCGCGGCGCGCGAGGTACGCCGAGGGCCCGCTGCCCAGCGGCGGCTCGCCCAGGGTGTTGCGCGGCCCGGTGGGCGCGAGCGGCCCGCGGTCCATCAGCTCGCGGTACTCGCCGCCGCTGCCGTGGAAGTACACGGTGAGCGGCTGGCCCGACGCGGGGGGCGCGCGCTTGGGCATGGCGATGGACAGCCGCACCGACTGGGTGCCCTGCTGCACCGGCGTGGTGCCGTCGGCGCTCCACACGATGCGGCCCTTGCCGGGGTGCGGCCCGGCCTGCACCTGGGGCACGAGGTAGCGCGCGGTGAAGAGCACGTAGTCGGGGTACTCGTCGGCCCGGGCCCAGGGCTGCTCGAGCACCGGCGCGGGCAGCGTCTCGACCCAGGCGGCGAGCTTCTGGAGCGTGGCGTTGGGGTCGATGGTGCGGAACACCGTGGCGCCCACCACGTGCTCGCGGTTGAGGTGCGTGGCGTCGAGGAAGCTGCGCAGGGGCGCGAGCGCGGTGCGGGCGGCCTCGTTCGCTTCGGGGAACTGCTCGAGGGCGGCGCGGAAGGCGGGGCTCGCCCCCAGCGGCTGGCCGGCGGTGTCCTTCAGGCCGTCCAGCAGCACCACCGCGTAGAGCGTGTTCGCGCGCCGGGGGAAGCCCTGCACCGGCAGCACCGCGAGCAGCGAGGCGGGCCGGTAGGTGATGGCCTCTGCGGTGTACGCGGAGTCCACCGGCGTGCGCTGGCCGTACTCCTTCGACGCGGGGTCGATGTTGATCAGCTGGATGGGCGACTCGGCGGTGAGCGTCTGCGCGGCCGCGGGGAGCGAGGCCACGTCGACGGCGGCGTTGGTGGTGAAGAAGGCGCCGGCGTTCACCCCCCAGCCCGAGGGCACCCGCGCGTCGATGGTGGAGAGCCACATCTTCACCAGGGCTGGGCGCTCGCCGGGCCAGCGCTCCAGGTTCGAGGTGCCGTCGGCCTGCACGCGCAGCTCGCTGGGCAGCGGCACGGACCAGAAGCTGTTGCCCTCGGGATCGAAGGTCACCTGCGTGGCGCGCTCGACGTACGGTTTCGGGCAGGCACACAGGGCGAGCAGACTGAGCAGGGCGAGCGTTCGCATGGCGCGCTGCTAGTGGCCGCGGCCCGCGAAGGGAAGTGGCGGTGAGGAAACCACACTGACGGGCATGTCTTTGGTACGGACGCGCGCCATGGCCGCCGCAGACGAAGTGAAGCGCATCCTCAGCCTGACGAAGGACGACCCGGCGAAGGCCTACGAGCTGGTGCAGGGGCAGTTCTCGGTGCTGGTGCTGCGCGCCCAGGTGATGCTCTCGCTCTCGGGCATCGTGATCACCGTCACCGGGTTCTCGGGCCGCACCATCGCCCAGACCAGCGTACTGGCGCGGGTGCTGGTCTCGTCGGGCATCGTCATCGTGCTGCTCGCCGCCGCCATGGCCCTGGGCGGCGTGCTGCGGCTGCGCTGGCTCACCCAGGAGATCACCGACGACCCCGAGACCACCCTGGTGCGCATGCTCGACCTGCGCGACCGGCGCTCGCGGTGGCTCGCCTCGTCGCTGGTGGTCTTCATCGCCGGCTTCGCCTGCTACTGCTTCGCCATCGCGCTGATGCTGCTGGCCACGCCGTCGCTGGGCTGACGCCGGCCCCGGAGTTCAGGCCCGGGTGGGCAGGTTCTGGGCGATCCACGCTCGGGCCTGCTCCAGCGAGGCGAAGAACTCGTGGGGGTACGGGCTCAGGCCCAGGGAGGCGTAGCGACGGGCCGTCGTCTCCAGCTGCGGGTCGGCGGTCACCACCAGCACCCGGACGTGGGGGTTGTAGATGCCCGGGCCGACGTTGTGGGCGCCGAGCACCCGGAGCTCTTCCTCGTTCGTCTGCCACTGGCCGACGTGGGTGAAGTCGAGGATGTTGTAGCGGACGTCATCGTAGCGCTGGTCGCTGTTGATCAGCACGAAGCTCTCGAGCACGTCTCGGCCCGTGACGTCGCCGCGAAACGTCCTGCAGACGCCACGCGGCTCCCAGGTGATGTCGACTTCCAAGGGCGCCTCTCCGAGCTGCCAGCCGATGAACCGGGGCGCCCTGTAGTGTGCCCTCCACCGGGATGGAAGGACAACCCCGCCCCCGGGCTCAGGGGCCCAGCCCCCGCAGCGCCGTGAGGTACCGCGGCTGGGCGGGGTTCAGCTTGCCGGCCCGGCGGTAGGCGTCGGCGGCCTCTTCCCACCGGCCCAGGGCCAGCGCGAGGTCGGCGCGAAAGGCCCAGGCCTCCTCGCACGACGGGTCGCGGGTACAGGCGTCGGCGAGCAGCGACAGCGAGCGTGGGCCGGCGAAGTCGGGCGCGAGGCGAAAGCGGGCGAGCGCCAACCAGGCCAGGGTGCGCCCCTTGGGCTCGATGTCGGCCGCGAACTCGAAGTGCTCCACGGCCGACTGGTGCTGGCCCGCGTCGAGGCGCCGGCGGCCCTCGTCGAACTGCGCCTGGGCGTCGAGCAGCTCGGTGCGAATCTTGAACTGCTCGGCGGCGGCCTTCGGGGGGGCGCCCCCGGCGCGGCGGGCGGCCTCGTGGTGCTCGCGGCGCTTGAGGTGCAGCGCGCGCTGTTCGGGGTCGCTGAGCGCCCCGAAGGCCCGGGCGTAGACCATGAGCAGCACCTCGGCCTTGGTCTTCGCGTCGGCGCCGGCAAAGCGCGTCGGGGAGAGGGCGGCGCACTTCTGGAGAAACGCCTTCTGCAGCGGCGCGGCAGGCACGTCGGGCTTCACCCCGAGTTGGTCGAAGGCGTCCTTGCTGCGAAACGAGAGGTACTCGCTGGCGAGCAGGTTCATCACCGCCTCGTCGTCGTCGAGCAGCGGCACGCCGCTGGTGAGGGGCAGCGGAGGAGCGACGGCTGCCTCGGGCGGCGGGGTGGGGTGGGTGAGGCGCGCGTCGACGCCTTCGGCGAGGTCGGCGAAGTCGAGCACGCACAGGGCGTAGAGCTTGCGCAGGACCTCGTCGCGGCTCAGCGCGGGCAGGGCGCACAGCGCGCCCACGGTGGAGCGCTTCTTGAGCGCCTGCACCAGGCGCGTGTCCTTCGCCGAGAGCTTGAGCTCGTCTTGCGGGTTGCGGGCGAGGGCGAGCTGCTGCCCGTCGTCGAGGGCGAAGTGCGCCGCGAGCGTCTCGGCCGGGAGCTGCGCCGCGCCGGTGAAGACCAGCTGCGTGGTGTTCATGCGAATGGGCGTGGCCACGTCTTCGAGGGGCAGCAGCCGCCACTGGGCGTCGTCCCAGCGGAAGATGTCGAGCAGCGTGTGGCCGAGGTTGGCCTGCAGCAGCTTGAAGAGCTCGAAGCCGGAGACCAGCTGGCGCTCGACGAGCAGCGCCTGGAGCGCCTTGCCGGACGCGGCGCTGTCACCCAGCAGGGCGTGGAGCTGGGGCGCGGTGAGCTTCTGCTTCGAGACGAGCGAGGCCCCGAGCGACTCGTGGAGCAGGTTCGAGTCGCAGCCCACGGGTACGCCGGCGTCGAAGTGCACGCGCTTCTCGAGGTTGCGCAGCTTGAGCTCGAGGGTGGCCGAGCGCTCCTCGGCGAGCAGCGCGTGGAGCAGCAGGGGCAGCGGGGTCTGCGCGAGGGAACCGGACTTCGCGCGCAACACGTCACGACGGGCGGCGAACACGCGGGCCAGTGTACGCGCGGTGGGGCGGGGCCCGAAATTCTGCGCCCGCCTGAAGTCGATTGGGGTGCCGCCTCTTTCGCCCCGCGCTGGGCGCGGCCTGCCCCCGGTGCAGAAGGCTGGTAAGAAGCCGCGATGACGTCTCGCCCGTGGCTGGTGCTGATGATGGTGGGCGGCGGGGCGCTGCTCGGGGGCTGCTTCACCGAGGCGCAGTGCTCGGCCGAGACGTGCGGCGGGTGCTGCGACCTCAATGATCACTGCGATACCCGCCTCATCACCGCGTCGTGCGGCGCCAACGGCGTCGCCTGCGTCGCGTGCCCCATCGCCCAGGAGTGCCGGGGCGGCTTCTGTGTCTACTCGGCGCCCGGCGGCTCCACCGGAGGCGGCTTCGCGTCGGGCGGCGGCGGTGGCGCGAGCGGTGGTGGTGCCGGAGGCGGTGGTGGCGTCTCGAGCGGCGGTGGCGTGGGCGGCGGTGGTGCCGCGGGCGGCGGCGGTGCAGGTGGCGGGACGACCGGCGGCGGCGCGGGCGGCGGCGCGGTGGACGCGGGCGTCGACGGCGGGCTGTCCTTGACGGTGGGCTGCTGGAACCTCGATTGGTTCTCGGACCCGGTGCAGGCCGACGGCGGTTACCTCGGCCCGCGCGACAACGCGCTGCAGGCCGCGAACGTGCTCACGGTGCTGCAGTCGCGGCCCGACGTCGACCTGTGGGGCCTCGAAGAGGTGGTGGGCACGACCGAGTTCTCGACGCTGGCGGGGAACCTCCCGGGCTTCGGGAAGGTGCTCGCCACCGACGTCAGCGGGGGCTCCTTCTACTACGCCTTCGCCGAGCAGAAGGTCGGGCTGCTCTACCGCACCAACAAGGTGTCGGTGCTCGGGGCGCAGCTCGTCCTCACCACCTCGGGCTACGACTTCGGCGGGCGGCCACCGCTCGAGGTGCGCGTGCGGCTCACCGGCAGCGGCGTGACGCGCGACCTCTACGTCATCGTGTTGCACATGAAGGCCTACGCCGACCTCGACAGCTACAACCGGCGGCTCGCGGCCTCCACGGCCTTGAAGGCGTACCTCGACGGCACGCGCGCGAGCGACGCGGTGATGGTCATCGGTGACTGGAACGACGACGTCGACGTGTCCATCGCCACACCCAACGCCACGCCCTACGCGAACTTCGTGGCCGACGGCGCGCACGTGCGCTTCGCCACCAGGGAGCTGTCAGACGCGCACCGCGGCACCACCGTCAGCGCGAGCTCGACCATCGATCACCAGCTCTACAACGCGGCCCTCTTCCCCGCGTACGTCGTCGGCTCGGCGGCGGTGGTGGTGCCGGCGATCGCCAGCTACGCGGCGACCACGACGGATCACTACCCGGTGCTCACCCGCTACACGTTCCGTTGATCAGCGCCACAGCCCGACGGCGCGCAGCGCCCCGGCCAGCCGCAGCACCCGCTCTCGGGGCGCGCCGCTCTCGAGCAGGGAGTCGAGGGTCTCGCCGCCGGTCAGGCGCCGGGCCAGGCGCAGCTCGGCGGGGCCCAGCTCGAGGTGCAGCAGGTCGTCCGCCGGTTGGAGCGGCGTCTCTGCGTCGGCGGGCTCGGCGAGCTGGGCCTCGATGGCGCCCAGGGGCACGGTGGTGCGGAAGGCGGTGACCACCGCCACGGTGACCGGCACGTCGCTGACCGGCAGCAGGGTGCGGGGCTCTTCCACCGTCACCTCGCCGCGCATGGAGAGGATGGAGCCGGTGCGCAGCGCGACCTGCCGCTCGAGGGCGTGGCCGAGCTCTCCCGCGGTCATCAGCCCGTCGATGACCAGCTGGTCACCCAGCAGCCGCTTCTGGCGCATGCCCTCGGCGGCGACGGGCTCGAGCAGCACCGGGTCGAGCAGCCCTTCGCCCACCAGCATGTCGCCCAGGCGCTCGGCCTTGAGGTTGCTGTCGGCGCCGACCACGTGGCCGCGGCGCACGTGCACCGCGCGCTTGGCCTTACTACCGACGACGCTGACGCAGGCGCTGTCCTCCCGGCGCTCGAGATCCAGCAAGACCAGCAGCACGATGCGATTGAGGGCGAACGTCGTCACTTGAGACCCCAAGGCTACTCGTCAGGCCGGCCGAAGCGAGTGCGGGTAGAGTGGCGGCCGGACGGCGATGACGCGCTACATGCTACGGACGGGGTTTTCGTTGGTGCCGGCCGAGGGCGTCGGTCATCTGACTGACATGCCCACCGGCGACGTGTTGGTCGTGCCCGGGGCCGACGTGCCGGTGTTGATGACCGCCGCGACGGGTGGCCTCGACGACACCGCGCCCGGCGCCGCCGACGTCCTGGCGAGGTACCGGCCGTTCCTGGTGCAGGCGCTCCAGAGCTCGCGGAGCTTCTACGAGCTCGACATCGAAGACGCGCCCCCGCTCGCGCCGAGCATCAGCCCCGTGCGCTCCGAGGCGGAGGACGAGCTGCGCCGAGCCCTCGCGCGGTCCGCGGCCCCGGCCGAGGAGCCCGCGCCCCCGGTCGCCGTGCCCGAGGTCGAGGCGGCGGCGCCCCAGCTCTCGCAGGAAGAAAACCTGCGCCGGGCACTCGAGCAGGCCAGGCCCGCGCCCACCCGGGAAGAGGTCGCCGCGCTCCTCGACGAGGCCGCGCAGGAGCTGGGGATCGCCGCCCCCGTCGCCGCTGTCGCGCCCTCGACGCCCGTGGCCGCGCCCGTCTCCGAGGCGGGGCGCTCCACCGCGCTCACCGTGCTGGGGGTCGCGCTGCTGGTGCTCGGCGTGGTGGCCAGCGTGGTGTTGCGCCGGGGTGGAGAGCCGACGCCCGAGGTGAGCGTGGGGCCCGCCGACGCAGGGGCCGCGGTGGTCGCGCCGCCCGATGCCGGAGCGCCGACGCTGGTGGCCGTGGCCGCCCTCCATGCGGGAGCCCCGGTCGATGGGGGGAAGCCCGCGCTCGCGGTGGTCCTCGATGCGGGAGCGCCGGTGGCGGTGGCCGCGCCGGTCGATGCGGGCAGGCCCGCGCTCGCGGTGGCCGTCGACGCGGGAGTGCCGGTGGTGGCCGTCGCCGCGCCGGTCGATGCGGGCCGTCCTGCGCTCGCGGCCGTCGTCGACGCGGGCGTGAAGCCGGGCGGCTGGTTCGAGGCCGAGGTGCAGGCGCGCGGGCGCGTGAAGATGTCCGAGCTGGTGGCCCCGGCCGACGGAGTGCTCGCGTGGACGGTCGACGAGGCGCAGCGGGTGAAGTCCAAGCAGGCGCTGGGCACGGTGACGAAGGCGGACGGCAGCCAGGCCGCCCTCGTGGCCGAGACCGTGGGCCTGGTGATGCGGTCTCGCGCCGAGGGCGCCCCGGTGAAGCGCGGCGAAGGGCTCGCGGCGTTGATCTACTTCGAGGCCTGGGCCAGGGGCACGGTGCGCGGCGCGGTGCCCACCCCGGCGTGGCGCTGTGAAGTGGTGAGCGCCGCCAGCAACCAGCGCGCGCCCTGTAAGATCTCCGTGGTCACCCCGCGAGGCGGCAGCGCCCAGGTGACCGTCGCCGTCGAGCCACGCTGGTTCGATGACGCCAGCGACGCGGTGCTGCGGTTCGCGCCCGTCGAGTGAGACGACGTCGGCGCGGGTGCGACGTGTAGGGCGCACATTTTTCGCCGGCACGTACGTACGGAATCTAAGGTGCGCGCCTTCTCCCTTCACGAGGTCGAATGCGAAACGCGCTGCTCGCCGCGATGGTGTTGATCATTTCCGCGTGTAACTCCGCAGGTCCGCAGGGCGACGTGGGTGCGCAGGGAACGGCTGGTGCCACGGGCCCGGTTGGCCCGCAGGGCGACGCAGGGCCGACGGGCGCGCCTGGCAGCCCGGGGCTCACCTGGCGGGGCGCGTGGGACGCGACGACGGCCTACGTGCCGCTCGACGGCGTGGCGCAGGGTGGCTCGAGCTACATCGCGGTGAGCGCGTCGACGGGCGAAGCGCCCGGCACGGGCAGCGCGTGGATGCTGCTGGCGCGCGCTGGCGACGTGGGTGCGCAGGGCCTGCAAGGTCTCCAGGGGCCGCAGGGCATCGCGGGTCCCCAGGGTGATGCGGGCGTGCAGGGTCCCGCGGGCCAGACCGGCGCGACGGGTCCCGCAGGTGCGCAGGGGCCCCTCGGGCCGATCGGCCCCCAGGGCCTCGTCGGTGCGACCGGGCCTGCGGGCGCGACGGGACCGACCGGACCGACGGGACCCACGGGGCCGACCGGCCTTCCCGGGGTCATCGGGCCGACGGGGCCGCAGGGGCTCATCGGCCTGACCGGGCTGACGGGCGCGACGGGGCCCACGGGGCCGATTGGTCCGCAGGGTCTGACCGGCGCCACCGGGCTCACGGGCGGCCTTGGCCCCACGGGCGCGACGGGGCCCACGGGTTCCACCGGCCCCGCGGGACCGACCGGCCCGACGGGTGCGACGGGCGCGCAGGGCATCACCGGCCTGCCTGGTGGCCCGGCGGTGCTCGACGCCACCAGCGTGTCACTGGGCCGCGCGGTCAGCGCCACCGATGACACGGTGACGGTGCTCACCAGCACGGGTCACCTCGTGACGCTGCGCTGGGATGGCAGCCTCGAGACCTCGCCCATCGCCTTCGGGGCCCTGGGCTGCACGGGCGCCGTGTACTTGAACTCGCGCACCGCGGTCAGCCGCCGCGTGTTCGTGCGCCGCGTCGCCTACTCGAAGCTCACCGGGCAGCTCTACGTGCCCACGGCGACCACCTCGGCAGCCATGACGGCCGTGGCCGTGGACAACGACGGCGCCTGCCGCGCGTCGACCGTCGGCTCGCAGGGGTGGGCGTTGTCCACCACCACGCGGGTGCTCGTCGGCCTGCCTTCCTCCATCGCCGGCCCCCTGACCTTCCAGTGAAGAGCCCCTCACCACGCATCAGCCGGCGAGCGCTGCTCGCCGTCGGAGCGGGTCTCACCGCGGCGCCGGTCATCGACTGGGCCTCGCGGGAGCGGCTCGCGTTGTTCACCCAGGCCCGCGGCGTGCCGGCCCCGTTCCTCGCGCAGTTGGTCGAGCGGCTCGAGGCGGCGTTCATCACTGCGGGTCGGCCCACGCGCGTGACGCCGGTCGTCGCCGAGCGCCACGCGGACCTCGAGGTGCTCTCGGGCAAGGCCTCGGCCGACGCGCTGGTCTTCGCGGGCGCGAGCTGGGCCGCGGCATGGACCCGCGCGTTGCCGAAGTCGACGCGGGTGTGGCAGCTCTCGTTGGGCGCGGACCTCGAAGTGTCCGACGCGGCCATCAGCCCCTCGCTGTGGCAGGGCCTCGAGCTGGGCGGCGCCTTCAGCGCGGCGCAGTTCGGGCGTCGTGCGGCGGTGCTCGTCGCCGGCGACCAGGCGGCCACCGACCTGTCGTTCGCCTACCAGCACGGCTTCGAGCGTGCGGGGGGCGACGCGGTGCAGGTCGTCGTGGCCCACGCGGGCTTCGAGGCCGACGCCTGGGCCCAGGTCCAGGCGTCACGGCCGGACGTGGTCGCCGTGCTGGCCTCCGGTCGCAGCGCCGCGGAGCTCTGGCGTCACGCGCCCGCGGGCTTGCCCACCGTCACCCACGCGTTCTCCGGCGGCGAAGGCCGCAGCCACGTGGTGCACGAGGCGCTGCCTGCGCTCGACGTGCTGGCGCAGCGCACCGTGGCCCGCATCCTGGGGCAGCGCGGCGTGGCTTCACCGCTTCACCTCACCACTCCCTCGGGTCGGGTCATCGGGCTGGGTTCGGCCGAAGACGTCACGCTCGCTTCGAGGGCTGACCTCTCGCTCCGCAACCGGAGCACCTTCCCCTTCACGGGCTGTTGAGCCCCAGGAGACTTCATGGATCCCTTCATTGGTGAAATTCGGATGTTCGGCTTCAACTTCGCGCCTGTCGGCTGGGCGACGTGCGACGGGCAGTTGTTGTCCATCGCGCAGAACACGGCGCTCTTTTCGTTGCTGGGCACCCAGTACGGCGGCAACGGGGTGCAAACCTTCGGGTTGCCCGACCTCCGGGGTCGCTTCCCCATGCACCAGGGCCAGGGGCCGGGCCTCACGTTCAAGAGCATCGGAGAGGTCTCTGGCTCGCCGACCACCTCGGTGCTGACCACCAACCTCCCCCAGCACACGCACCCCTTCGCGCTCACCGCGTCGAGCGGGCTGGCGACGCAGGTCTCGCCCGCGGGCGGCGTGTTGGCGGCCGGCCTGGGCACCGGTGAAGCGCGCTTCGCCGCCGAGACGCCCGACGTGACGATGGCGGCGATGAACACGGGCATCGCCGGCGGGAACCAGCCGCTCTCGGTGCAGAACCCCTACCTGGTGGTGAACTTCTGCATCGCGCTTCAGGGCATCTTCCCCTCGCGGAACTGATGTTGCGGGCGGCGCGCGAAGAAGACCGGGCGTTCCTCGACGGGCTCTTCTTCGAGCGCAAGCAGGTCGAGTTCGCCGCGCTGGGCTGGCCTCCGCCGGTCCTCGCGGCGTTCCTCCAGTCGCAGGCCGCGGTGCGGGCGCAGGCGCTCGCGGGCCTCGAGTCGTGGGTCATCGTGCACGGCGAGGTGCCGGTGGGGCAGGTGCTCGTGGGCATCACGCCCGGGGCGCTGCACGTGGCCGAGATGGTGGTCTCGCAGTCGCGGCGCGGCCAGGGCCTGGGCACGGCGGCGTTGCAGGAGGTGCTCGCCCGCGCCGACGCGGAGCAGCGCGCGGTGCGCCTGAACGTGGAGCATGGGAACCCCGCGGTGCGGCTGTACCGCCGGCTGGGGTTTCGGGACGACGGCCCGGCCAACGAGCTCGGTCAGCCGCTGCTGCGTTCGCCCGCATGACCCCAGCTGTCAGCACCGGGTGAGAAGCCGGGGCTCCCTCTTCAACGGAGCCCTGCATGTTCGAGTACCACGTCGATGCCTTCGTCCCCGCTGCGCCTGGCTGTGGAAAATCCGACGCCGGGTGGGACCCGCGGCGCTGCGCCGACTTCGGGACGTTTCTCAACGGCTACGCCACGAAGGGCTGGCGGCTGCAGTCGTGCGAGTACCGCTCGGTGACGGCCGGCGCGGGGTGCCTGCGCAGCACCGGCTCGTGGCTGGTGTGCGTCTTCGAGCGCGGCGTGTGAGCCCGTTCTCGGGCAACGCGCGATTTCCGCTCGAGCAGCGCGTCGTCGAGGCGGCGCCCGCACCGCCTGACTCGCACGTGCCGTGGTGGCTCAACCCCGTGGTGGTGCTGCTGGTGCTCTGCATCGAGGCCTACCGGCGCCTGTGGCCGAACCACCTCAAGCGGCGGTGCATCTACTCGCCGTCGTGCTCGCTCTACGGGCTGCGCTCGCTGAAGCGTCACGGGCTGTGGCGCGGCGTGGCGCGCACGGGGTCTCGCCTCGGGCGCTGCAACGGCGCGCTCTACCGTGGGGGGGAAGACCTGCCGTAGCGACGTCAGCCCACGCACGCAGGCCGGGGCCACGGGCGCGCGGCTTCTTCGTCGTGCAGGAAGCGCTCGAGGGCGGGCACCAGCGCGTGCTGCTCGAAGTCGTGGTGCTCGTCGCTGGCGGTCAGCAGTTCGCGGACGGACTGCCGCACGGACGCGGCCTCGGGGCTGTCGTGCTGCAAGGCCACGGTGTGGGTCAACTCGAGCTCGAGCCGGCGGCGCAGCACGCGTTGCCGCTCACGCTCCAGCATCAGCGCTTCGAAGGGCTCCCGCGCGTCGCTCAGCGCGCCGTCGACGAGGCGCCGGCGCACCATGAGGAACTGCAGCGGGTCGAGGATCAAGTCCTGCTCTTCGTGCATGTGGCGTCCCAGCTCGCGCGAGAAGACCTCCCAGGCGGCGATGACCTGGCGCCACTCCGGGCGTGCCCGCGCCGCGCCCAGGGCCTGGAGGCGCTCGACGACCGCCTGCTCGAGGCGGTGTGTGCGCGGGTGGTGAAACTGCACCACGGTGACCACCAGTTGCAGGGCCAACCGGGCTGCGACCTGCGCGTCTTGAAGAAGCGACTCCACGCCCCCTCGTGTCGGGGCGCGCGGAAAAGCGATCACTTCAGTACGCGACGAGGGCCGTGCCCGCGGGGACGAAGAGCATGCCGTTGGCGGCGCTGAGGCCGGCGAGGGGTGACGAGAGGTTCTGCTCGTCGGTGCCGCGGATGTCCGCGAGGGGGCGGCGATCGACCTCCACGCCGGTCACCGCGTCGAGCACCACGAGGCCGGTGCCGGTGGGGAGCACCACGTGGCTGCCCACCACGAGCGGCGCGGCGATGACGGCCTCGGAGGTCCACCGCACCTGGTTGTTGGCCAGCGCGAGCCCCTGCGTCGCGGTGCCGGCCGAGGTGATGGCGAGGTCGCCGGCGAAGGCGGGAATGAAGCGGCTGGAATAGGTGCCCCGCAACGCACCGTTCGCGCCGTCGAGCACGAGGTTGCCGCCCGAGTCGCGGGTGTAGACGCGGCCCAGGTGGAGCGCGGTGGTCTTGCCGCCGCCGCCCGAGCACGAGCTCGTCGCGTGCCAGCGCGAGGCGCCGTCGAGCGAGAAGCCGAAGGCCTGGTTGCAGGCATACGAGGTGGCGACGAGGTCTGCGCCGACGGAAGGCGAGCTCGTGTCTCCGTTGATGACGGGCTTCGACCAGCGCGTGGCGCCGGTGGCGGGGTCGAGGGATCGCACCGCGAGCTGCACCGAGACGAAGAGCCCGCCGGGCACCGCGGTGGGCGCGGAGTCGGTCCGGCCGACCTGCTGGATCCACCGCTGCTGGCCGGTGAGCGCGTCGACGGCCACGAGGATGCCGCTGTCGGAGAGGGCGTAGACGGCGCCGTCCCCGAGCGCGAGGGCGAGCCAGCTGTAGGTGCCGCCCAGGGACGTGGGGCCCCAGCGCGTGGCGCCGCTGTACTGGTCGAGTGCCCAGAGTTGGCGGCCCTGCGCGCCGGCGGTCGCGACGTAGACCAGGCCCTGTGCGGCGACCGCGTAGCTGGCCCAGCCCCCGAGGTCGCGACGCCAGCGCTGGCACAAGGGCAGGGTGAGGCGATCGTCGGGCTGCGCGCCGGTGTGCCCGGGGTTGACCTGGTACGTGGTCGCCTCGGTGCCGCTGGCCCACGTCGGAGGACAGCCGCTCTCGTCGGTGAAGAAGCCGGCATCGCGCGCGGGAGGGATCGTGGTTCCTGCGTCGCCCGGCGTGGTGCCGCCGTCGAGCAGCGAGGTGCCGGCGTCACGAACGATGCCCACGCCCGAGAGGGCGATCTGCAGGCTCATGGTGTTGCTCGCGTTGCTCTGCACGGTGAGCTGCGCGACGTCGAGCCCTTCGCGGGTCGGCGTGTAGCGCACGTGCACGGTGAGCGGGTCGACCAGCGCGAGGGGACCCGCGGGGTCGACGGTGAAGCGTGCCGCGTCGGTGCCGGTGAGCTCGAGGGCGTCGACCTGCAGCGTGGTGCGGCCGGAGTTCATGAGGGTGAGGGTCTTCGTCACCTCGAGGCCCAGCGGAGTGGGCCCGAACTGGACGCCCAGCGGGGCGGCGGAGATTTCACTCAGCGAGGCGCTGGTGCCGGGCTGGCGACAGGCGGTGACGAGCACGGCAACGGCCAGCCACGCACCGAAGGCCGTGCGCGTCATCGCAGTTCGCTGAGCCACAGGCGCCAGGCGCTGACGGAGTCTTTCTCGCTCCAGCCCATGGCCAGCTCGCCCCAGGGCCCCACGGCCAGTTCGACCTCGCCGACCTGCAGCCCCGGGCCCGAGGCGTGGTTGCCACTGGTCATGGAGTTGATCTGCGTGAGCGCCAGCGTGAGGGGGTCGACCGCGGAAACCGACAGGGTGTTGCCGTTGCCCGCGGCGAGGAACGCGGTGCCCCCTCGCGCCACGAGGTCGAAGCTCGACGCGGTCAGTGGCGACGGGCTGGCGACCCAGTTGGTGCCGTCGAAGCGGTAGAGCGTCAGCGCGTTCGAGGTGCTGAGCAGCGCCAACACCGGGCCCGTGGAGGTCACCGCGATGCGCCCCCTGCTCACCCCGCTCAGGGAACTACCCAACGAGGTGAACATGGTGCCGATGGTCGCGACGTACACGGTCGCCTTCTGGAAGGTGTCGATGGCCAGCGCGTAGCGCGTGGTGCCGAACGCGGCGCCGTGGATGTTGGGTGGGTTCGCCGGCGCGCCTGTCGTGGTGAAGCTCCCGTCTGAGCCCCAGACGCTGCCCGTGTACGAAGTCACGGCGACATTGCTCGCCGACCACGCGAAGGCCCACAGGCCGAACCCGTCGCTGAGCACCGGGCCTGGAGGCGTCCCCCATCCGAGCCAGGCGCCGGTGGTGCTCCCGGACCGCCCCGCAACCTGCGCGTCGCTGACCCAGTAGTAGCTGTTGCCACCGACCGAGAAGGCGCGACGCATCGTCGAGGCGTTCGCCGACGCGGTCACAGAAGTCTCCGCCTGGGGCTCCAGGCTGCGAAGCCCGAACGCGCTGAGGCAGGGCGTGGTCGCGCAGGTGCCGCCCTTGTAGCGGCCCGCCACCACCGGCCCGGTCTTGTTGTACGAGACGCCCGCAGCGAAGTCGGTGGTGCTGGTGATGGTCTGCGACTGCGC
>CAIVGN010000023.1 GCA_903905455.1 uncultured Archangium sp. | reverse complement strand
CCCCGCGCCGGGCCAGCACCCCTACTGCCTCGCGTTCACCGTCTCGGGCAGCGGGCTCACGCGCCAGCTCACCATGTCGCGCAGCAACCAGTCCTTCGAGTGCACCGGCGGCCAGCCCCTGGGAGGCCATGCCTTCAAGGCGCCGCTGAGCGAAGGCCCGACCAGGGTGTACGTGTTCTTCACCAGCCAACCCGTCAACGCAGCGTCCATCTCCCAGCAACTCCTCGAGGCCCCCGACCGGAACGCGGTGTCGCTGATGAACATGCGCATTCCCGGGCAGGCCGCGCTCGAGACGCTGCAGTTCGTCCCCGCCGAAGACGTCGCGCCCGAGGTCGGCACGCTCGTCGAGCCCGACGCAGGAACCCCGTAACCACCATGCGACTCACGCTCTCGTTGTTCCTCTGCCTCGTCTCCCTGGCCTGCACGCGCGATCGCCTGCGCGAGAACGGCTGCCGCGAAGACAAGGACTGTGGCTCGCCCACCATCGCGTTCCGCTGCGAGACCCAGACCGGCGCCTGCTACTGCCGCACCGACCAGGCCTGCCCCGGCTCGCAGTTCTGCAACACCGCCGGCTTCTGCCAGGACCGCTCGGGGTGCGCGTCGAACCTCGACTGCACCGACTCCACGACCTACTGCGACACGGCCAGCGGCCAGTGCGTACCCAAGGGGCGCTGCAGCTCGGACCTCCAGTGCGAGCTGGGCCAGGTCTGCGACACCGGCCGCGGTACCTGCATCGCGGGGTGTCGTCGCGACGGAGACTGCCCGGGCACGAGCTGTCGGTGCGGGGAGACCGCCTGCGCCTGCAGCGGCACCACGCCCGAGGAGCTCGCGCGCTGCGCCGTGGGCACGTGCGATCCCAACTTCTGCAGCAACGAGTCGTTCTGCCGCTTCGGCGAGCTGTGCGGCGTGCCCGAAGACGCGGGCGTCACGCGCAACCAGTGCTTCTCGGACTACGACTTCGATCGTCGCCCCTACTGCGCGCGCTGCACCTCGGGCGGAGGCACCGACACCTGCGGCCGCGGCGCCAACTTCTGCATCATCGACACCCGCACCAACTCCACCTACTGCGGCGCCGATTGCAGCGAAGGCCAGTCGTGCCCGCGCGGTTACGGGTGCCGCGACATCCGCGTGGTGTTCACGAGGTGGCAGTGCAGCGCCACCCAGGCCTGCCCCGGAGATCCCGCCCTGCCCTGCACCCTCGACTCCGAGTGCAAGCGCGGCGGAACCTGCAGCAAGTCACCGGGCGCGACCCAGGGGTACTGCAGCGGCCAGTGCCGGCTCCGCGAAGGCAGCAACTTCGGCTACTGCAGCTGCCAGGTGGACGAAGACTGCGCCACCGAGAGCTGCAGCGCCGGCGAGTGCACCATCACCCGCCGCAAGTGCGTCGATGACTCCCAGTGCCGCACCATCCGTTGCGTCGACTTCGAAGGCGTCGGGGCGTGCCTCATTGGCCAGAACTGCACCCCGAACAACGGGCTGACCTGCGTCGAGGTGCAGTAACCATTTAGATTTTCACTGATTTCTAATGGGCAAGAGGCTGGCAACTCCCCGGGGCAATTCGCGACAATGGGGGACCCCATGCCCTCCATCGACCGCAATACCTTCTCCCGCTCGCTGCAGAACGGCATCAACCTCAACGACGCGGGGGTGAAGCAGAAGCTGGAAGCCGCCGGCGTGAACGTCGCGGAGCTCAAGGCCAGGGGCGACATCGACAACGACGGGTGGATCAAGGGCAGCGCCGAGCTGGCCAAGGTCTTCGCCCACAACGACGGCTTCGATCGCAACGGCTCGTCGAACAGCTTCGACAACGCGGGCAAGGCGGGCCAGGTGTTCCAGGCGCTGGTGACGGCCGCCGGCGGGAAGATCCCCCAGGGGGAAGGCAAGTTCGCCGGGAAGATCATGACCGCGGCCGCCGATCGCGCCGCGAAGCAGGGCACGAACTACGGCTACGACAACGTGCCCACCAGCCCGCTCAAGGGCCTGTCAGGCAACAAGAGCCCCGGCGTGTCGCAGCCCAGCTGGCTCAAGGACAACTGGAAGTGCAACCAGTTCGTCGGTGATTCGCTCACGCAGGCCGGGGTGAAGGCGCCCACGTGGCAGATGTCCGACGGCTCGGTGCACTACGCCAGCGCCGAGAAGTGGCCGAGCTTCACCAACCTGTTCGAGCGGGTGACCGACCCCTCGCAGATGCGCCCCGGTGACATCGTGGTGCGCGACTACCCGAGCACCGGCGACGCCACGGCCCACGTGGAGATCGTCACCAGCGTGGAGCCCTTCAAGTCCATCGGCGCGCACCGCGATGCGGCCTACGAATCCGAGGGTCCCAGCTGGGTCGAGGGCGGCACGTACAACCCTGCCAAGCGCAACTTCGAGGTGGGGGGCAACGAGGTCTACATCCTGCGCCCCAAGGCCGCGCTGTGACCTGACGCCGTGCCGCTCCCTTCAGGGGAGCGGGAAGTGGGTCTCGATGCGCTTCATGATCTCGGGGGTCAGCTTCTCCACCACGCTCAGCGCCTTCATGTTCTCCATCACCTGCTCGGGCTTCGTGGCCCCGGTGAGCACCGTGGAGACGTTGGGGTTCTTGAGGCACCAGGCGATGGCGAGCTGCGCGCGGGTCACGCCGAGCTCGTTGGCGATGGGCGTCAGTGACTTCACCTTGGCGATGTTCTCGGGCGTCACCATGCGCTCCTTGAGCCACTCGTAGTTCTGCTGCGAGAAGCGTGAGCCCGCGGGGATGCCCGCGTCGTACTTGCCGGTGAGGATGCCCGAGGCGAGCGGACTCCAGATGGTGCTGCCGTAGCCGTAGTCGGCGAAGAGTGACGCGTATTCCTTCTCGAAGCGCTCGCGGGACAGCAGGTTGTACTGGGGCTGCTCCATGACCGGCGGCGTGAGGTTCAGCTCGCGGGCGATCTTGATGGCCGAGAGGATCTCCGCGGCGCTCCACTCGCTGGTGCCCCAATAGAAGAGCTTGCCCTGCTTGATGAGGATGTCGAAGGCGCGCACCGTCTCTTCGATGGGCGTGTTCGGATCGGGCCGGTGGCAGAAGACGAGATCGAGGTACTCGACCTGCCAGCGCTTGAGCGCGGCGTTCATGCCCTCCATCACGCGCTTGTGCGAGAGGCCGACGTCGTTGGGTCCTTCCCCGCCCCAGAAGAGCTTGGTGGAGAGCACCATCGACTCGCGGCGCCAGCCGACCTGCTTGAGCACCCGGCCCATGGAGCGCTCGGCCTCGCCCTTGGCGTACACCTCGGCGCCGTCGAAGAAGTTCACGCCGGCGTCCCACGCGGTGACCATGCAGGCCTTCGCTGCGTCGTCACCCACCTGGCCGCCGTACGTCACCCACGAGCCCAGCGAGAGCTCACTGACCTTCAGGCCCGTCTTTCCCAATCGTCGGTAGTGCATGGTGACGCCGGTATAAGTAGGAGCAGCGCGTGCCGCCTCCGAAACCGACGCTCGAGCAGCTGGCCCGCTACGCCGACGCCTTCAACCAGAGCCAGACGCTGGCGCACTTCGGGATGAAGGTGCGCTTCCCCGACCTCGAGACCTGCGAAGTGGTGCTCGACCCGGTGCTGCCCGGTCAGCGGGGTGGGCTGGGGAGCGACGCGGTCAACGGGGGCGTGCTCGCGGCGATGTTCGACCTGGCCATCGGCTGCACGCCGGCCCTGGTCGACCCCACCAGGCGCTCGGCCACGGTGCAGCTGTCGATCAACTTCATGAGCGCGGTGCGCGGAGCTCGCGTGGTGGCGCGCAGTCGGGTCACCCGCGGTGGTTCCACGGTCTTCGCCTCGGCCAGCATCTTCGACGCCGAGGGGAACGAGTGCGCCACGGCGACCGGTCTCTCGCGGCTCTCCTCGATTCCCTGGGCGGCCGATGGCACGCCCGCGGTGAACTGAGCACGCCATGACGCCCTTCGAGACCCGCGCCGAGTTTCATGCGTGGCTCGAGGCGGAGGGCCTCGCGCACATCGCCCGCTTCAACCTCGAGGTCGCCGCCCCGTATGTCGACCCTTCGACCTGGCCCCGGCTGCGCGCGGTGGGGGCCAAGCGTCGGCTGAGCGATCTCGCCTCGAAGGAGGGGGTGGCGCGCTCGACGGACTGGCTCGAGCCTTCGCGGTTGCGCGAGCAACTCCCGGACGCAGCGTGGACCTTCATCGAGGCCGAGGCCCGCGACGCGAAGGCGGCCCGCGCGCAGGTCAGCGAGCGGCTCGAGGCACCGACCGATCCCCGCGCGCGCGGAGTCCACGAGCGATTGCTCGCGCTGCGGGCCCGCATTCCCGCCACCGTCGCGCCGCGGCTCGGCAGCGCCCTCGACCCTTCGGCCATCGAGTTCGATCGCGCCCTGCCCGGCTTCCGCTTCAAGGATCTCCTGCCTACCGAGTTGCCACTGCGCCAGGGCGGAGGCTTTGGTCGCGCGCAGGTCAAGCTGTGGGTGACCGAGACCAGCCCGAAGTTCGAGTGCACCTGCGGCGCGACGGGCTGCGTGCACGCGCTGGCGGCCATCGACACGGCGCTGCTCGCGGTGCGCCAGGGGCTCACCACGGCGGTGATGGACGAGCTGGGTCGCCCCGGGTGGGAGCGCACGCTCAGCGCGCTCGAGGCCGCGTTCCTCGCCGCCACCCCGGAGCCCACCAGCGACGAGCTCTCGTTTCAGCTCAGCGTGCACGACGACACCGGCGTGGAGGTCACCGCGTGGCTCGGAGGCCAGGCGCGCGATCGCCGCGAGCTGATGACCCTCGTGCAGCGCCCCGGCGACGTGCCGCTCATCGCGCTGTTGCCCGACGAAGGGGAGTTCGCCTCGCGGGCGCTCCTCGAGGGGCTGATCGATCACCCGCGCCTCTTCTTGAAGCGCAACCCGGAGCTGCAGGTGAAGCTCGAGCGCGCGCCGGTGGGCGTGGTGGCCGAGGAGCGACTGGGCACGGTGCGCATCAGCGCGGGCATCGAAGGCGCCGCGTTCCCGCCGTTTCTCCTCGAGCGCGTGCGCACGGCGAAGCCGGAAGAGGCGCTCTACCTGTGGGACGAGGGGCCGCGGCGGCTCACCCTGCTCGAGGTGAAGCCCGAGGTGCGCTCGCTGCTGGTGGCGTTGAAGAAGGACAACACCAGCTTCCCCCCCGAGAGCCACGGCGCGTTGCTGCAGTCGTTGTCGAAGTGGGCACAGCAGGTGCCCGTGGCCATGCCCCGCAGCGTGATGGGGGAATCGGTCGCCTCGCAGGTGCTGCCGGTGCTGCGGCTCGACGCCCGGGCGAAGGGCGCGGTGGAGCTCGAGTTCCTGGTGCGCCCGCTGCATGACGCGCCGGCGATCCAGCCCGGGGTGGGCGCGCGCGACGTCCACCTGCGCCGGGGCCCGAAGGCGATCCACGCGGTGCGCGATCTCAAGGCCGAGGCCGCGCTCATCGCCGAGCTGATGGAGGAGCTGCCGCTGGAGAAGGCGGAGCCCGACGCCAACAGCCCGTACCGTTTCACCTTCGAGCGCGCCGACGAGGTCTTCGAGCTGCTCGAGCTCTGCGCCCGCCGCGCCGCGCCCCCGGAGCTGGAGTGGGTAGGCACGCCCTTGCGCAACCTCGGCGCCACCGGCCCGCGCGCGCTGAAGGTCACCGTGCAGCACCACACCGAGTGGTTCGGGGTGCTGGGCGAGCTCAACGTGCTCGGTGAACGGGTGGAGTTGGCGCGGCTGGTGGACGCGGCCCGGAGGCAGGCCCGCTTCATCGAGGTCTCGGCCCACACCTACGTCGAGTTGAACGAGGTGCTGCGGCGCCACCTGGAGCACGTGGCCGCGCACGCCGTGGTGACGAAGCAGGGGCTGCAGGTCGGCCCCTCGGCGGTGGAGGCGCTGCGCGCGCTGCAGGGCTCCGGCGCCACGCTCGAAGCCGACGCCACCTGGGCCCGCCTCGCCGAGCGCATCGAGGCCTCGCGCGCCCTCGACCCGAAGAAGCCGAAGGGGCTCAAGGCGACGCTGCGGCCCTACCAGCTCGAGGGGTTCCGCTGGCTCACGCGGCTGGCGGCCTGG
>CAIVGN010000022.1 GCA_903905455.1 uncultured Archangium sp. | reverse complement strand
GAAAACCGTCGAGGGCCGACGGTGGATCAAGCAACACCGATTCGTTCCTGAAAATGGAGGCCTTGCCCCGTATTTCTGTGCGCTCGTCTCGCCCGCGCGGCAGATGAGCGCTCCCCTTTCCCCGGGGGGAAAGGAAGGGATTGGGGCGATCCCCGGCACCCAAACCAACACACGACCTCTGCCGATCGCAGGAGACGCACGCCTCCCATCGAAGCCGCACCGATTCCGATTCCGAACCCCTTCACGACCCAATGATGAACTCCACCCTCCGGTTCTGCTGTCGCCCCTCGACCGTGTCGTTGGGCGCAATGGGCCGCGTGTCGCCGAAGCCCGCGGCGACGAGCCGCTCGGCCGCCACCCCCTTCTTCACCAGGTACGCCCGCACCCACTCGGCGCGGCGTTGTGACAGGCCGAGGTTGTCGCCCGCCACGGTGTCGGTGTGCGCCTCGATGCGCAGCACTCGAATGTGCGGCGCGGTGATCATCACCACCGCCACCGCGTCCAGCGTCGGCAACGAGAGCGACCGCACCTCCGCGCCCCCGCTGACGAAGAACACCCGCTCGAGGGTGTGAATCTGCCCGTCGGCGACGATCACCCGCACCGGGTCCTGCGGCGGCGGCGCGGTGCGCGTGGGCACCTCCACCTCCACCGTCACCGTACCCATCACCGAGTACGAAACGACGTCCTCCTCCGCGGCGCTGGTGTTGGCCGGGGCGCAGAGCACGAGCCCGAGCCCCAACGTCATCGCGAGTCCTTCGGACTGCCACATCTGGTGCCTCCCGCGGACGCACGTCAGCAGCAACCTGCGCGCCAGCGCGAAGCCGGTGAAGCTGCCCGGTTCCGTCAGCAGGCAGCGGGGTCCGGCGCGACGAACGAGGCGCGCCCGACCCCGGGATGGCTGATCAACAGCCTGCCCGCGCCTCGAGCCCGTGCGCCAGCGCCGCCAGCAGCGCCCGCGCGTTCACCGTCGACAGCCCGCTGCACGCCGGGTCTCCGGTCTCGATGACCCGCCACTCGCCGGTCTCCAGCTGCCCTACGTCCACGCACAGCCACGGCACGCGGGTGCGCCGCGCCACCTCGTGGGCCAGGGCGCGCATCTCCCGGTCGTCGCGCTCCGAGGGCGCGCCGTAGGGGTCGCCCAGCGGCCAGTAGTAGCCCTGGGCCACCACGTCGGCGTCGAGCACGAAGAGCCGGTACTCGCGCGAGAGGGGAAAGCCCGCGTACTCCGCGCCGGTGCGCCGCAGCGGCAGCAGCTCGCGCACCAGCACGTGGTCGCGGGACAGCGTGTGCATCGCCAGCAGCTTCGTCACCAGCGCCTCGGCCTCGCGCGCGTCGTCGGCCACGCAGGCCTTCCAGCCGTAGGACTTGCGCGAGTGCACCGTGCTCTTGATGAACACCGGCGGCTTGAGCCGGCTCAAGGCCACCGGCAGCTCCGCGAGGTGACAGACCACCTCGGTGCGCGCCGTGAGGTCTTCGAGGCGGGCCACGGTGCGGTGCAGCTCCATCGCGTCGAGGTGCTGCCCCGGGTCGTTGAGCAGCGTGATGTTCAGCGCCAGCGCCTCGTCGTGCAACCGCCGGTAGCGCCCGGGTGTGGGCGTGTCGCAGACGAGCACCCCCCACTCGAAGTCGCCCCGGGCCAGGCCCGGCAGTCGGGGCATCTCAGGCTCGAGCGACGCCTCGGGGGGAATGAGGTGCACGCGGTGGCCCAGGGCCTTCGCCGCGCTCACCAGGCCCAGGCGGTCGGCGTCGGCGCGGTCGGTGTCGAGGGGTCCTTCGACGAGTAACAGCATGGGGCCCCGCATACCCGGCGCGGAGCCCCGGGGCACGCATCGTGAGCGAAGCGTGCCGGGCCCGTTATGCCTTTGGGCATGAGCCTCAACCCGATGTTGATCTGGTTCTCGAAAGCCACGCTGTGCGACGGCCTGGGCGAAGAGGAGATCGCCTCCTTCTATTCAAACTTCGTGGTGCGCGGCTTCGCCGCCGGCGCGCCGCTGTACCGCGAAGGGGACCCGGCCGACGCCCTCTACGTCCTGCTCGAGGGCCGCGTGGAGGTGAGCCGCGGCGGCGCGCTGCTCGGCGAGGTCGGGCCCGGGTCCACCGTCGGCGAGATGTCGTTGTTCCGCGGGAGCGCGACGCGCTCGGCGACCATCACCCCGGCCTCCCAGGTGACCGCGGTGATGCTGCTGCGCCAGCGCTTCCTCGAGTTGCTGCGCGCGCGCGACGTGCCCACGCTGGTGGTGGTCAACAACCTCGCCCACGAGCTGGCCGAGCGCTTGACGGTGATGAACGCCCGGCTCGCGAAGCCGGGCTGATCAGAACGGCGAGCGCGGCGGGGCCGAGGTCGGCGCGGGCGGCGGCGAGGGCGCGTTCGCCGCGGCGGTCATGGCCGGCGTGGCGCCCGACGTGGCGTGCGCGGTCGGCGGCGCGCCCACCGGCGTCGGCGGCCCACCTCCACCGGGGATCTCGCCCCCCTTCGGGTTGTCCGGGTCCGGGGGAATCAGCCCCAGGTCGGGCGGCGGCACCGGCGGCGCGTCGAAGCGGCAGCCGTGCGAGAAGCAGGGCCCCATGCTGATCATCCGGCCGCCGCCGGGCTGCTTGACGAAGCCCAGCACGCCGTCGATGTCCTTCGCGGCCTTGAAGGCGAGGTTGGGCACCAGCGGCAGGTCACCCATCGCGTCTTCGTTCTGCTCGGTGTTGGCCGTCGGGCCCAGGGCGCCCATCGCCTGCAGCTTGCCCGCGTAGGTCTCGGCCCCGTCGACCCCCGGCCGCTCCTCGGGCACCGGCGACTGCGAGTAGTAGTAGTGCTCGACGCGCGCGTAGAAGGGGTGCGCTTCGCGCTGCCCGTCGTCCGGGAGAATGGTGGCGAGGTGGTTGAGCGCCCACGGGTCGTGCAGCACGGCGAAGAAGTCGTCGCTGCGCGTGGTGCCCGACGGCAGGTCCTCGGTCTCGGTCTGCGAGGTGCCCGGCTCGCCTTCGATCTCCGACGGCGAGCTCGCGCCGCTGCCCTGCGCCCCGAAGACCCACGCGTTCGAGGTGGACGCGCTGCTGGCGTTGCCGTGCACGTCGGTGCCCTCGAACTTCCTGGTGCGCGTCAGGTCCTGCCCCCACGAGAGGAACTTCTGCACGATGAGGTAGTTCTGCACGCCTAAGCGCGCGGTGCAGCTCAGCAGCCCGCCCCGGTTGAAGCGGTGGTTGTAGCTCTGCTCCACGTTGCCCAGCCCGGGGTTCACCCCGCACGTCACCTGCTTGCCGCCGCCCATCCAGCACTGGTGCGCGCCCAGCGCCTGGTGGTGCCGGTCGTCGGCGCAGTCCACCGCGGTGTTGAACGAGTCGTAGGCCGAGCTGTGGTCGCAGAACACCTTGCGGTCGATGGCCTGCACCCGCGCCGCGGCCTCCACCGGCCTCGACAGCGACGGGAAGTCGAGCGGCGCCGCGTCCCACGCCGGGCTGGTCACCGCCTCCTGCCAGTCGAGGTTGTAGAGCAGCAGGTCGCTCAGGAAGAGCGTGTAGAGGATCATCGGGACCAGGACGATCATCAGCAGCGCCAGCTCCACCATCGCCGCGCCTCGGGGGGCTCGCCTCACTCTGCCTCCTCGGCCGTGCAGCCCGACATCTGTCGTTGACCTTCCACCGGGGCCCGCAGCTCCCGCACCAGCGTCGCGCCCTCGACGTCACCGGCGAGCATCAGCACCTCCACCAGCTCCAGGCAGCGGAAGCGCTCGAGCTTCGCGCGGAAGAACGGGTCGAAGAGGTTGGGCACCGGGACCCGGTCGCTGCCCAGCTCGTGGAAGTAGACCTTGGCCTTGGCCACCGCCACGCCTTCACCCGGCGCGAGGTGCGCCGTGGCCTTCACGTGCGGCCCCCACTTGAGCGTCACCGTGCCCTCGTCGTTGAGCTGCCACGGCCCCTTCTTGCCCGAGCGCAGCAGCCCCAGGTCCTGCTTCACCACGCCCCAGGCGCTGGGCAGGCCGAGATCGTTGTCCTTGAGCGAGAGCGCCACCTCGTCGCCCCCCTTGGTGCGGCCCCGCGTGCTGGGGTCGAGGCCGCGGAAGTTGATGAAGCACGACTCGGTGCGCTGGCAGACCTCCTGGCGCTGGATGCCGCGGAACTGGTCGTGGCGCCCGCTGTGCCCCGGCCCGTGCACGCCCCCCGCCTCGTCCGAGAAGGCGTTGCTCACCAGCGACCCCGAGCCCTTGCCGTGGCGCCAGCCCACCATCAACCCGCCCGCCGTCTCCGCGCCCACCGACTCGGCCTCGAAGGTGTTTCGCGGGGGCAGGGTGTGGGCCAGCTTGGTCACCCCGGCCTTGCCGTCGAAGCCCAGGCACACGCTGCCCTCGCCGCCCATGATGCCCAGCAGGTAGGCCGAGCTCGGCTGGAAGTCGGGGTGGCCCACGGCCTCGCACTGGCCCTTGGCGCAGTACTGCTGGAACGAGCCGCGGGCGGCGTTCGACACGTCTTCGATGATCACGCTGCGCTTGGGCGGCGTCAGGCGCGGCAGCGTCAGGCCCATCAGCGTGCGGCAGTCGTCGGGCTCCTTCCACCCTTCGACGGCGCACGAGAACTCGGTGCGGTTCACGGCGTGCAGCGCGGGCACGTACTCGGACCGCGGGGCGTTGCGCTCCTTGAGCACCTTGAGCGTGCCCACGGTGGGCTGGCTGACCTCGGTGGCCACGCGCTCCAGGGTGCGCTTCTGCAGCACGTGCATCGCCGCGGCGGCCTTGTTCAGCCCGTCGACGGTCTCGTTGAAGGCGGGCTCGGTGCCGATGAGCAGGGTGTCCCACTTCTGGGCCTCGGCCCCGAAGGCGGCGGAGATCTCCCGCGCCCGGTCGGCGTCGTTGCAGCACGCGTCGCGGTCTTCGGGGGGGCTGCGGCGCCCGTGGCCGCTGCGCTCGCAGCAGGCGTCTTCCTGGGCCGCGACCTGGAGCATGCCCGCCTGGCTCGAGGCGAGGATGTTCTCGGTCTGCGAGGCGATGGCGTGCCACGCGTGCACCGACATGTTGGTCACCACCAGGGCCGCGATGGTGCGGTTGGTGTAGACCATCACGTTGAGCCCGCGGGCCTCGATGGTGGCCACCGAGAAGGCCTGCGCGTCGGCCTGCGACTGGAGCCGGATGCGCTCGTGGATGGCGCTCGAGATGCTGAAGCTCATGGCCATGGTCAGCGCCATGAAGAGCACCGAGAGCGACGCCAGCGCCAACACCTGTCCCCGCCGGGCGTGCTTCACGAGCCCTCCTTCTTCCACGGCACCGAGCACAGGTTGGTGTCCGGCAGCTCGAAGCCCTCGAGGTCGGGCCACAGCTTGGACTGCATGCGCATGCCCCACGAGGCGCGAATGGGGAGGATGTATTCGTGCGCGTCGGCCCGCTCCTGGATGGGGACCTTCTCGATGGTGCGCTTGCCGCCGTTGGGGTTGAGGCTCTCGCGCACCGTGCCCGGCGTCATGCGCAGCGTGCGCACCGCGTCGTCGTGCTCCACCCCGCGCGCCATCATCCACAGCATGGCGTTCGCGAAGGGGATGGGCATCCGGTAGTAGAACGTCACCTGCACCTGCAGCCGCGTGACGTTGTAGGTGGCCCACGCGTCGCCCAGCAGCCGCGGGTCGTCGAAGTCCACGCCCTTGTTGAGGTCGATGCCCGCCGCCGCCGCCTGGGCGCGCAGCCGGGGCAGCGTGGGGTTGCACACCTGCACCACCACGTAGGGGATGGGCGGTGACTGCCGGTTGTCCTTGATCTTCTCCCACGAGCGCGACCACTCCGTGGGGGTGGTCGCGGGGAACACGCGCTCGATGCCCGCCGCCCCGCTGCTGGCCATGGGCATCAGCACCGCCAGGGCCGCCGTGTCCATGTCGTTCCACGCCGCGCTGCCGATGGAGCCCGCCCGCGCCGCCTTGTACGCGGCGTACTTGGTCATCAACCGCGCCTGGTGCACCAGCGAGAGCTGCAGCGTGCCCAGGACCAGGAACACGAACAGCGGCATCACCAGCGCCGTCTCCACCGCGGCCTGGCCCCGGCGCCTCACGGGTGCACCTCCCGCGAGATGACCACGTCGACGTCGCCCGGGCCGGACCGGGAGGCGAGCACCGTCTGCTGCGACTTGCCGCGCGACGCCACCAGCACCTGCAGCCCGTCCACCTGCTCCACGTCCTGCAGCGACCAGCCGGTGTCCGTGAAGTGCGCCCGGTAGAAGGCGAGCACGTCCTCGGGACTCTGGGCCGGCACCGACAACCCGATGACCTGCACCGCGCGGCCCTCGTCGAGCTGGCGGAACACGCGCGGCGGCGTACCCCGGGGCGGCACCGCCACGTCGTCGGGCAGGGCCTCGGGCGGCGCCTGGGTCAGGGCCAGCGGGTCGTTCACCGAGAGGAACACCACCGTCTCGTCGCGTTGCCGCAGGGCCGAGACCATGTGCAGCGCCCCGCGCCCCGGGCTGCGCACCGCGTCCGTCTCCAACCACGCCACGTAGCCCGACGACGGCGAGTAGAGGTGGCGCACCGCGGGCCGCGACAGCAGCCGGAAGTACTCCGCGTAGTAGGCGAGCACCGACTCCACCGGCCACTTCGTGGAGAACCACGCGATGCCCAGCGGCGTGCCCGAAAGGGTGCTCGAGGAGAAGAGCGCCCGGGCCTCGGCGTCGGGGAACGGGGGCAGCGCGGCCAGCGCCTCGGGGGAAGGCCGCGGCGGCGAGAGCACCCACTTCGCCGCGCCCGGGGAAGCGCTGAGCACTTCGGCCTGCGCGGCTTCCAGCGACCGGTCGTTCACCGCGCCCAGGGCCGCGCCGAGCACCGCGCCCAGCAGCGCCGCGCCCCCGAGGACCCTGCCTACGCGACTGGCTCGAGGACGACGCACCGGCCGCGAAGGCTAGCGGATCCGAGCCGCGTTCGGCAGCGCGCTTCTGCCTACTTCGCGTCCTCGCTCACCTGCCGCAGCAGGTGCCGGCTCATGTCGAGGCAGGGGTGCTCCTTGCCGAAGTGCGCCGGGACGCCCTGCAAAATTTTCCGCGCCTTCTTGAGGCTGGGGTACCGCCGACTCATTTCCTGCTCGTACTGCACGAGGATGGCGGTGCACTTCTGGTCGAGCTCGGGCCGGAGGTCGCGCATGCGCGTCAGGGCGAACTGCTGCAGGGCGGCGTCGTGGTCGGCCGTGGCCTCGAGCACCAGCCAGGCCTCGCGGTAGCTCTTCCACGCGCGGAACAGGTTGATGGCGCCGATCTTCTTCAGCTCGTAGAGCTGGGTGGCCTGGTCGATGGAGTCCTGCGCCCGGGTGCTGGCCTGCTGGCTGGTGAGCTCCGGCAGGGGAATCAGCTCCACCCACAGCCCGGCGATGCGCCAGGTCTCGTCGTCGTCGCCCTGGCGCACGTTCTCGAAGGTGAGCTGGTTGTTGGCGCCCACCTTGAGCAGCCCCGAGGGCAACACATGCTCCAGCTCCACGTCACTCTGCGCGGTGTCGGCGGGCACGAAGGCCACCGGCGCGCCGTTGAGCTCGATGTGCACCTCGTTCTGCCCGCAGTCGTGGGCGCGAAAGTGCAGCACGCCCACCAGCCGGGTCGCGGCGAAGGGCGTGAAGAAGAAGGCCTTCGACTCGGCGACCTGCACCTCGGCCCCCGGGCCCGCGCCGAACGAGAGCGCCAGCGCGTCGCCGTTGGGCACCAGCTCGTCGGGCATGCGGGGCCCGGTCGGAGCCGCCGTCGGTTGCTGCACCCACACCACCGCGGTGAAGGTGAGCATCAGGACCACGGCGAGCGCGGCCTTCAACGCCGCTGGCACCGACGCCCACCACAGCTGCGCGCGGCCGGCGCTCGTCTTCTGCAGCGCCCGCCGCTCGCGGGCCACGTCGGCGGCCAGCAGCCGGTTGCTCTCTTCGGTCAGCGACCGCGTGGGCTGCTCGGCCAGCAGGTCCTTGGCGGCTGACGACTTCGCGAGCGCCTCGCCCGGCAGCAACTCCCGGGTCGCCGCGTCTTCGAACTTCCCGTCCCACGCGCTGGCGCCGGCGGGGGCCGGGCCCTGGAGCACCGCGCGGTTGACGAGCTCCACCGTGGGGACGTCGCTGAAGCTCTCGCTGGTGGCGACCGGGGTGGGGGGCTTCACCAGGCCCCGGTTGACGAGCTCCACCGTGGGTACGTCGCTGAAGCTCTCGCTGGTGGCCGCCGGCGCCGGCGCGGCCTTGTGCGTGCCGCTGGGCCGGGGCGGGCTGAAGGCCGGCCGCAGCACCGTCGACGCGTCGAGACCGGTGGCCGCGCCCTGTGCAGGCGGAGGGGGAGGCGGGGTGAAGGCAGGCCGGAGGGTCGTCGCCTGGTCGAGCACGCTGGGGGCGGGCCGCGCCGACTCGTCGAGCGTCGACGCGGGGTCGACCCCGGTGGTGAAGAGCACGGTGACCTGGCCGATGGCGAGGCGATCTCCCGGCTTGAGCTCGGCCCGCGCGGCGAGCCGGCCCCCGTTGAGCCGCGTGCCCGCCGTGCTCTGCAGGTCTTCGACGAAGAAGCGCCCGGCCTCGTGGAAGATGCGGGCGTGCACGCGCGAGGCGAGCGCGTCGTTGATCACCACGTCGTTCTCCGGCGCCCGCCCCAGCCGCGCCGCGCCGCTCTCGAAGGTGGCCATGACGCTCGCGCCGTCTTTGGTGACGGTGAGGGTGAAGGCGGTCTTCGCGCGCGGGGGAGCCATGAAGCGCGCGAGAGTATGTCACCCGTTTCGGGGCATGGGGGCTCCAACACGGTGCGCCGTGGGCCAGGGTGGTGCAGCCTCACGCGCCGTCCCGCCGCCTTGCGCGTGGCACGTCTCTGGCTCTGCGCCTCCCCATGGCCGACCGGGACAGCAGCAGGGAACGCGACATCCTCGTGGCATCGAACGAGTACGCCTACGTCCAGGACCTCACCAAGGGCGACATCGTGCTCTACGTGGGCCCCACGAAGATCTCGCTGTCGAACACCGAGCGCCTCGTGGAGCTCAAGCTCGACCGCTTCACCCCCATGCGCGGCGAAGAGGGCAACGGCGTCCAGCCCTTCGTCACCGCGTCCAGCGCGCAGTACCTGGTGCTCGAGAACCCCGCGAAGGACCCGGCCATGCGGCCGGTCAAGGGCAACAACTCGGCGGTGGAGCTGCGCGTGGGGCGCCGCGTGGTGGTGCCCGGCCCGGCCACCTTTCCCCTCTGGCCCGGCCAGAAGGCGCGCGTCGTCGCGGGCCACGAGCTCTCCGAAGACCAGTACCTGCGCCTGCGCGTCTACGACGTGGTCGACGGGGAGAGCGCCGCCATCGGCACCGAGCGCATCATCAAGGGCAGCGAGGTGAGCTTCTTCATTCCCCCCACCGGCCTCGAGGTGCTCCCCGACGAGAAGGGCAGCTACGTGCGCAACGCCGTCACCCTGCTCGACGGCCAGTACTGCGTGCTCCGCGGGCCGAAGGGGCGCAGGCGCTACGAGCGCGGGCCGGCCGTGGTCTTCCCCGAGGCGTGGGAAGAGTTCCTGGTGAAGAACGGCACCCGGGTGTGCGCCGCCTGGCCCCTCAAGCGCGACCGCGGGCTCCACGTGCGCGTGCTCCAGGGCTTCGAGGCCCAGGAGGGCGAGGCCGTGCCGAAGGGCCGCTACGAGCCGGGCCAGGAGCTCTTCGTGCACGCCCGCGAGGGCTACTTCTTCCCCTCCGAGGCCCTGGAGGTGCTGGGCGAGGTGGCCGCGGTGCAGCTCGCCGCGAAGGAGGCGGTCTACCTGCGCGACCTCCACACCGGCGCGGTGCGCACCGTGGAGGGCCCGCTGGCGCTGCTGCCCGACCCCACCCAGGTCGAGCGCGTCAGCCGGGTGCTCGACCCCGAGACGGCGAGGCGCTGGGGCCTCTCTCGCGCGGACGCCTCGCGGGCGCCCACGGTGGTGGTGCCCCCCGGCGAGGCGGTGCTGGTGACCGGCACCCAGACCCGCGAGGTGCTGCGCGGCCCGGCGGTGCGCGTGCTGGCCTTCGACGAGTCGCTCGAGGCGCTGGCCCTCTCCACCGGCACGCCCAAGCGCGACGAGGTGCTGCTGACCACCTGCTTCCTGCGCGTGGAGGGGAACAAGGTCAGCGACGTGGTGCGGGTGCGCACCGCGGACCACGTGGAGCTCGAGGTGCGCCTCTCGTACCGGGTGGGCTTCGTGCACCGCGACGGCGTCGACGACGCGCGCTGGTTCTCGGTGTCGAACTACGTGGGCCTGCTGTGCGACCACCTGGGGAGCATCGTGCGCGCCGCCGTGCGGCTGACGCCCATCGAGCGCTTCCACGCGGCCTCGGCGGAGATTCTGCGCACCGCGCTGCTGGGCGAGAAGAAGGCCGAGAAGCGCAGCGGCCGCGAGTTCGAAGAGAACGGCATGGCGCTGTCCGACGTAGAGGTGCTCGACGTGCGCATCCTCGACGAGGCCGTGGAGGCGTTGCTCACCGACGCGCAGCGCACCGCCATCACCGCCGAGGTGGCGCGCAAGGGCGAGCACCTGCGCCTGCAGACCGAGGAGACCCGCGAGGCCGTGGCCCGCGCCATCTGGGCCGCGCAGCGCGAGACGCTCGGGGTGCAGAACGAGCTCGAGCTGGCTCGCCGCACGCTGCACCTCACCCAGGTGGAGGCCCATGGCGAGGCCGTGCGTCTCGAGGCCCTGGGTCGCGCCCGCGCCGAGGCCGAGGCGCTGGCCATCACCTCCAGCGCCGAGGGCCTGGCGAAGGAACGGCGCGTGGCCCTCGAAACGCAGCGCCTGGTGGCGCGCACCGCCGCCTTCAAGGAACAGATGGCCGCGCTCCACCCCGAACTGGTGGCGACCCTCAAGTCCCTGGGCAACCAGCAGTTCGCCGCGTCGCTCACCCGGAACCTCTCGCCCCTCGCCATCCTGGGTGGAGAGTCGGTGTCGGACGTGGCGCAGCGGCTTCTCGCCGGCCTGCCGGGGATGCGCGAGGAGAAGTGAGGCGCACCGGGCGGCCGGAATTCGGAGGCCATCGCCCTGCTGCTTCCACGGAGGCTACGGCACGACGACGGGGACGCGCGTGACGAACAACCCTCCGGGCCCGCCGATCCACAGCCTCCCCTCGCTCGAGAAGCGGACGATCTTCGCGTCGGCCAGCTGCAGGCCCGTGGGCACCTCCCGCAGGCCCAACAGCACGTTGCCCACCCGGAGCCGTCCTTCACTCCACAGCACCGCCAGCGGCCCGGTTCCGGCGGGCGACCAGGACGCCGCCAGGGCCGCGCCGGCGATGGGGCCCTCGTGTTCCTCCCAGAACGCCTGGCTGTCGAACGCGCGATTCCAGACCAGCTGGTTGGTGCTCCACGAGTTCGCCGCGAGCAGGCTTCCGAACGAAGCGAAGAGGCGCCGGTTCAGCGTCCCGCCGCTCGGGGAGATCGCCAGCGCGTGGTAGCCGCCGGGCCGCCAGCTTGCCTGCGTGGTCGTCGAGGTCGGGGTGTGGAACGCCCAGTACTGGAACGTCGACGCCGGATCGAGCGAGAGCACCTCGCCCGCGGAGTCCGCGTCGTTGGCGGTGCTCACCACGATGACGCTGCCCGTGGCGTCAGTCGTGTTCTGGACCGCCCACCTGGTACCCGGCGCCACGCTGACGATGGATCAGCTCGCGGGCAGCGGACTGCACAAGAAGAGCGAGGGCGACCTTTACGAGATCCATGCGCTCACCTCGGCCAGGCTCGAGGTCCTCGAAGGGCCGCTGAACCACCGCGAGGAGAAGCTCATCGACACCGTCGACTGGAGCGAACAGTGGCGGCTGCGCTGGTCGTTCGAGTTCGGGGGGGGCCAGCAGCGCTGGGAAGGTGAAGACCTGGTGGGCCGCGGCCCTGGCACCGAGGTCGGCACCGACGCCTTCACGCCGCCTGATCCGAAGCCCTGAGCGAGAGGCCGGGCAGGGAGGGACGGCCGCGGGAACCGGGGCATCGCGATCAGGGCATCGCTGTCACGGTTCGGCCGCTGGCCGCAGGGCCTTCCGAGCGGAGGACGCCGGCGCGGCAGTGCTGTGGGGGGCCGCATGCGCACTTCGCGCTGGTTGCTCGGTTCCCTGGCGTTGTTGGGTTGTGGACTCTCCAGCTTCTCCGGGGCAGGCGACGGCGCTGGCAGCAGCGTCGTCCCCGCCAACCCCGGCGCCAGCGGCACCCTCACCGCCGGCGCGTGGGACGACTCGCTGAACTTCCCGTCGCAGCGAAGCGGCGTCTGCGCTGCGGCTCGTGCAGGAGGGCGTCGGCCTCAGCGCGGGCGAGGGCAGGCTGAATGGACCACGAGCCGCCCCCGCCCCCGCGCCGGCTTCGAGGTGAGCACCGCGCTCAACCTGCTGCGGCCGCTGCTCGACGCCCTGCCTCAGCCGATACGGGGCGAGGCCGACGTCGACGAGAAGCTCACCCTGGAGTGATCGGAGCCAACGGGAGCGTCACGGTCGCGGTCGTTCCCTGTCCGACGACGCTGTGCACCTCGAGACCGCCGCCCAGGCCCTGCGCGATCCCCAGTGCCACCGGGAGCCCCAGGCCCTTGCCTCTTCCCACGCCGCGGGTGGTGAAGAAGGGATCGAAGATCCTCGGCATGATCTCGGGGGCGATGCCGGTGCCGGTGTCGACGACGCGCACCTTGACCACCCGCCCACTGACCTCGGCGCTGATTCGCACCGAGTGGGCCTGCGCCTGGCCCGCATTGACCAGCAGGCAGCCGAAGAGCTGGGCCAGCTCGGCCTCGCTGCCGGTCACGGGGGGCAGCGTCGCAGGCAGCTCCACCGACAGTGCGGCGTCAGCGGCGCGGGCGTGGCGCGCGACCTGCGCCGCGCGGTCCAGCGCCGCGGCGAGCTCGCACGTCCCCTCGGAGGTGTGCTGGCCCAGGGCGAAGGACCGGAGATCAGCCACGAGGTCACGGACGCGCACCGTGCCGGCAGCGGCATCAGCGAGCGCCTCCTTCAGCTCGGCCAGGGAGAGGGGCGGGGCCGCGCTGAGCTGCTCCTGCGCGAAGCTGACGTTCGCGAGGATGATGGCCAGCGGGTTGTTCATCTCGTGGGCCATGCCCGCGGCCAGGGTGCCCAGCGAGGCCACCCGCTCGGCCCGCGCGGTGCGCACGTGCAGGTCCCTGAGCTGCTGCTCCGCCAGCTCGCGCGCGGTGACGTCCGTGGACATGCCGCACAAACCGGTGACCCGGTCGTGGTCGTCACGCAGGGGGAACTTGATGGAGAGGAGCGAGGCCGCTCCCAGCTTCTCCAACCGCTCCACCACGGAGCCCGCCTCCATCACCTCGAGGTCGACACTTCGAAAGGCTGCCGCGGTCGGGCCCGGAAACAGCTCCTGGTCGGTCTTGCCGAGCACGTGCTCGCGCTTCAAGCCGGTCGCGGCTTCCCAGCGGGCGTTGACCAGCCGGTACCGGCCGTCTCGCTCCTTCGCGTAGATGAGCGCGCCGCTGTTCTCGACGAGCTCGGACAGGAATCGCTGGCTCTGGCGCAGGGCCTCCTGCGTGCGCTTGCGCTCGCTGATGTCGAGGTGGGTCCCGGCGGCGCGCAGCGGCGTGCCGTCGGCGGCGCGTTGCATCACCACGCCCGAGTCGAGGATCCAGACCCAGTGCCCGTCCTTGTGCCGGAGCCGGTGCTCGCACGCGTACGAGGCGGTCTCGCCCCGCAGGTGCGCGCCGAGCACCGCGTTCGTCTCGGCCTGGTCATCGGGGTGCACCAGGTTCTCCCAGCTCGACACGTTCGGCGCGACCTCGGCCAGCGTGAAGCCCAGGATCTCCGCCCAGCGCTCGTTGAAGGTGACCCGCCCCGAGGGAACGTCCCAGTCCCAGAGCCCGAGCTGACCCCCTCGCAGCGCCAGGCGAAGCCTCGACTCGCTCTCCTCGATCTTCGCCTCCGCGTCCCGATGGCTGGTGATGTCGACGCACGAGCCGATGTAGCCGACGAAGGTCTCCTGCTCGTCATGCTGGGGAGTCCCTGTGTCCACCAGCCAGCGCCAGGCGCCATCGTGGCGCCGGAGCCGGTACTCCATGGTGAAGGGCACGCGCCGTTCGAACGAGCCCACGTAGGTGTCGAGGCACCGCTGCAGATCGTCCGGGTGAACGCCCTCGGTCCAGCCGTTGCCCAGCTCCTGCGCCATCGTGCGGCCGGTGAAGTCGAGCCAGGGCTTGTTGAACCAAGAGCAGCGCTTGTCCAGGCCCGAGGTCCAGATGAGCACGGGCGCGCTGTCAGCCATCGACCGGAAGCGCAGCTCGCTCTCCGAGAGCGCCGCGTGCGCCTGGAGCAGCTCGCGGTTCATCTCGCGCGCGGCCTCCACGGCGTGGTCCCGGCGGCGGAACAGCACCCAGACCAGGTAAGCGATGAGGAGGCTCAAGGCGGCGTCGCCCAGGGCCACCAGCGCGGGCCTGCGGCTCGCCAGCCGGGCGGCGAGCGGCGAACCGATCCGGAAGGAGAGGGTCCAGGGGTGACCGGAGACCGTGATGGTGCGCTGGGTCTCGAGCAGCGGGGCAACCCCGTCGGCGCCGGTGGACTCGTACAGCACCGCGGCGCTCGTCGAATCGCCGTCGTGGATCCGCATGAGCAACTCGTCGCTCCGCGCCCCGAGAGTGCCCGCGATGAGGTCGCCCATCCGGAAGGGCATGTACGCCCAGCCCAGCAGTTGCTCGCGCCGTTGGCTGACGTCGCTGGGCGCTGGGCCGCTCCGGTACACCGGCAGGTACATCAGGACGCCGGCCTGCACCGCGGTCTGCGTCTCCTGCACCAGCGTGACCTTGCCGGACAGCACCGCCCGGCCCTCGTCACGGGCCCTCGCCATGGCCTCCCGGCGCACGGGCTCCGAGTACATGTCGTAGCCGATGGCCTTGAGGTTCCTCCCGGAGTTCGGCTCGAGGAAGGTGATCGACGTGTAGAACTCGCGCGGCCCGGGGGGCCGGACCTGGTAGCCGGGCACCGCCTCCTGCTGCCCGCGGACGTGACCGTCGAGCGCAGCCGCGGGGACGACGAGCGCGAAGCCCACGCCCTGGATGCCCGGGTAGTGCTCCTCGAGGCGCAGCGCGGCGACGTAGTCGTGGAACGCGTGGCGGTCCACGCGCTCCGAAGCGGAGAACAGGGCCGCCACCCCGCGGAGCACCTGCTCATGGGCCGCCATGCGCGTCGCCACGTGCTCCTCGGCGTCCTGCACGCTGAACTCGAAGTTGGTCCGCAGCCGGTCTGCTTCGCCGGCATCGGAACGGCTCCACGCGCCCCACGTCACGCCCAGCCCCACGAAGAGCACCAGCCCCGAAACGAGCACGGCGAGCCGACGCCCCGCAGGGCGCGCGAGCCTGGCCTGCGTCAGCGTGGATGTGGAGTCCTGCACGGGAGAGTGAACGCACCGTACACGGCTGGGCGGCCCTCCCCGACAATGGTGAGCGCGGCGGATAAGCGCGCCTTCCTGCCGCCAGTGTCGACCCCGGTTGATTCACCGCGCCAGGTCCGCATTGGAGCTGACGGCGGTGGCCCTGGTGAAGCGCCGCGTGGCCCACTCGGCGTGCCGTCCTCCGCTGTCCGAAGCCAAGCTCGACGTGGCCGTCGACCGCGAAGGCGAGCGCATCGGGCGCCGCGTCCGTGCCGTCGTCACCCACCACGCCACCGCCGAGGCCCTCTCCCCTGGCCACGCACCGCCATAGCCTTCGCTCAGGCCTCTGACGCCTCGCGGTCTGCGTGTCCCGACAGGCACGGCACGCCTCCGCCCGCGATGCTCGTGACGGCCGGGTCGGCCCGGCCGGTCGGTTGGCAGGGCTACATCGACATGATGTACGAGTTGCCGGTGTCGATTTCGTACCGCACGAGCCCTGCCAGAATGACGAAGTACAAGACGTTGGGGTTGGTGGGGTCGAGCGCCACCGCGCCGTAGCCATTGTAGTTGTTGTTATCGAGCGCGCCCTTCGCGCCCTGCAGCTGCGAATACTTCCCGGGCAACACGGGCTGCGTCACCCCAATCGAGAAGAGGCCCTGCGCGGTGTTGCCGTTGGCGAGGCTGTGGACGGAGCACTTGCGCGCCGCGGACGTGCCGCACGCGAAGAGGAGCTGTCGGTTCTCGTCGACGAAGAAGTTGGTCTCGCCGATGCCGCCAATGGTGGAGATGGTCGAGAAGGCCGTCCGGTTGCCGGTGGTGTCGTTGATGGCCAGCAGCGTGGAGTTCGTGAACGCATAGACCACGCCGCCGCGGTGGAGCAGCCCGCTGATGGTGCCGTACTGCGGCGTCAGCCCGGTACCGATGTTGGGCAGCGGCTGGGTGGTGTTGTTCGACGCCCACCGCGAGACGTGCGTGCAGGTGGTGCCGTCCGCGCTGATGCGCATCACCCCAACGCCGTCAGCCTTCCAGCCGACGAAGAAGCTGCCGTCGGTGGCCAGCGCGAAGGCGCGCTCGTCGGGCTGCACCGGGAGGAAGCCGCTGGCATACGACGTGCTCACCCGACCATCGAAGCACTGGCCGTAGGGGTAGCTGGGAGTCGAGGCCTCCGCGAGCGACTGTCGCCGCCACACCAGCGTGCGCGCGCCGGTCTGCGGGTCGACCCGGGTGATCTCCACGTTGTTCAGCGTGTCGGAGCCCATCGTGTAGATCTTCCCATCCGTGCCCAGCTTGGCGTCGACCAGGAACGGCAACGCTTCGCCCTGCGGCGTGTAGCCGCTGCCCACGTCGACGCGACCGCTGGTCGGGTCCAGATACGAACCCGAGACCACGCGACGGTTCCCGTTGGTGAGGTTGAACGCGTAGATGGCGCCGGGCTTGAGGGTCGCCACGTTCGGGTTGGTGTAGTGCACCACCGCGTACAGCTCGCCCTGGTGAATGAAGCCGCCGCCCCACTTGGCGAGGTTGATGCCGTACGCGTTCGGCCCCACGCCGCGGCGCAGGCCCGCGGTCCACGCGTCGGATCCAGGGCGACATTCCTGCATCAGGGTGTTGGCGCGGTTGCACCGGCAATCCATCTCCAGGCTCGTGGTCGCCGCCATGTACAGGTCGTCGTCGCAGGCCAGCGGGTAGAACGCGCTCATGCGCTGCGAGGGATCCATCGACGAGGCGCAGAACTCGTTGGCCGTGGGGTTGATGCCTGCGTCGGCGTTGAAGGTGTACCAGCAGCGCTCACCGATGAGGCAGGTCTGCACCACCTCGGGCAACAGCATGCCGCAGCTGTTGACGAGCCCCAGGGTCGTCTCCGCCGGGCCGCTGACGGCCCCCGCGGTGTGACACTTGAGCTGAGGATTGGAGCCCAACGGACACACGCAGCCGACCCCTGCATCAGCCAACACGGTGCAGGGCGCCGTCGACGCACAGTTGCCGACGAGCGTGCGCCCACCGCAGCTGTCCTGGTTCACGATGGCGAGCGGGTTCGTGGCGGAACACACCCGCGTGACGCCGCCGTCCGGAAGACAGGTCGCTCCGCCGCCGCCCGTCCCTCCGCCGGTGGTGCCGCCGCCCGTCCCTCCGCCGGTGGTGCCGCCGCCCGTCCCTCCGCCCGCGGTGCCGCCGCCCGTCTCTCCGCCCGCGGTGCCGCCGCCCGCCCCTCCGTCATTGGCCGGTACGGGAGAGCTGCAGGCCGCCAGAACGGAGACCAGGACAAGGATCGAGCGCATTTGGGACACGGGGACTCTTGGGAGGTTGGGACCGTGCGGGGGAGCGCGGTGTGGGAACGCTACCGGCGCACCGTGGCGACTTCACCAACTTCTTCGCAGAACATCCCGGCCCGTCTCGCCGGCCCTTCTCGTCACGCGCGCGGCTTCCAGAACCGCGCAAAGTTCCCACCAGGCGCGGACACGATCTCCTCGGCGCGAGCGCGATCGCGCGCAGCTCCCTGGTGGTCGCCCAACAGCTCGCTGCACTCGGCGCGCAACCCGAGTGCCTCGGGGTGCTCCTGAAACGCGAGTAGCGCCTCGACGATGGCTCGTGCTTCGTCGAGACGTCCGACCATCGTCAAGATGCGCGCGCGTAGCAGGCGGGAAGCCGGCTCACCGCTCTCCTCGGCCAGGGCCGAGTCGACGTCTTTCATGGCATCGTCGAGTCGTCCGAGGGCGACGAAGCTCTTGGCCCGCAAGTTGAGCACGCGGCTCCTGTGCCCTTCGACTTCCAGGGGGAAAGCCTCCGTGAAGAGCTGAATCGCGGCGGCGTGCTCGTTCTCGGCACCCTTCAAGATCCCGAGCATGATCACAGGTTCCGGCAAGCTCGGTGCACGCGCCCTCACGGTCTCGTACAACGAGCGCGCGCCGGCAATGTCGCCTTCGCGCTTCAGGCCGCCTGCGCGACGCATCAACGCCGCAAGCTCCTCTTGATGGGGCGCCAGCTCGGCATCCTTCTTGACCATCGGACGCGAGCCAGTAGCACATCCATCCCCCAACGGCCTCCGCGCACGCCCTCGCCCCCGCTCCACCCCCTGTCCCGGAGCCACCCGTCGCCGCACCGCCGTCATCGCCGCTCAAGCGTGGCGGTGGTCAACGAAGGTCTGCTGGTCGAGCGCGAGCCGGCCTGTTCGTTTCCAGTGGTGGGGACCAACCCCACTCGAGGTCCTGGAGTTCCTGACACTTCGTCACCCGGCGGCTGCGGCGCAGCGCCACCGTGGCGGACCGCACGGCCCAGGCCCGCCCATCCCCTCGGGATCAGGAGGCAGTCCCCGCAGGCACGCCGCCTGCTCACGCCAGCCCCGGATGAGAATCGAGACGTTGATTGAGAGCGCGCGGGACCAGGGCGCCAGCGACGTACACCTCGAAGGTGGGCTCCCGGCCACCTTCCGGATTCGGGGGAACCTGAAGATCCAGGGGGAACCGCTGCCGCCTCAACGTGCTGCGCACCAGCCGCGGCGTGGGCTTCGCCGTTCGGTTGCTGACCAACTCCCACGCCACCCTCAAGAGCCTCAACCTGCACCCCGACCTGGTGCGGCTGGTCCAGCCCACGCACGGGCTGGTGCTGGTGTGTGGGCCGACGGGTGGGGGGAAGACCTCCACGCTCGCGGCGCTGCTGCAGGAGATCAACCTGCGCGAAGCGCGGCACATCATCACCATCGAGAGCCCCGTCGAGTACGCCCTCCCGCCGCGGAAGTCCTTCATCCGCCAGCGCGAAGTCGGCCGCGACACGCCGTCCTTCGAGCAGGCGCTGCTCGACCCCGAGGTCATGCGCCTCACGCTCGCCGCGGCGGAGACCGGTCACCTGGTGCTGGCCACCATGCATTCGGCCAGCGTCGCAGAGGCACTGCAGCGGCTGGTTGGCGCCTTCGCCCAGCTCGAGCAGCAGCGCTGAAGGGTGCGGCGCTGCCGGGGGGGCGCGGCGAAAAGTGATGCGCGCCATTTTCCGCCAAGCGCCGTTTGACCGCTCCGGCCTACTCTCCTACGACGCACCAAGAGGTGGACCCATGGCGAGTCACGGACAGGTGCTGCTGGTCGACGACGACGAAGCGGTGCTGCAGGCCTACACCCGGGTGCTGACCCGCGCCGGCTTCGAGGTGAGCACCGCGCTCAGCGGGCAGCTCGCCCTCGAGCTGTTGCGCGACGGCCACTACGACGCGGTGGCCACCGACGTGGCCATGCCCAACATGAACGGCATCGAGTTCCTGCGGGCGCTGCGCTCGAAGGACGCCGACCTCCCGGTGCTGCTGCTGACCGGCACGCTGTCCGCCGAGACCGCGGCCCAGGCCATCGACCTGGGCATCATGAAGTGCCTGCTCAAGCCGGTGCCCGTGCCGCTCCTCATCGAGAGCGTCACCCGCGCGGTCAACGTGTACCGCCTCGGCCGGCTCAAGCGCGAGGCCCTGAGCGCCATGAACGCCAACCTCGGCGAAGCCAGCGACCGGGGCACCCTCGAGCGCGGCTTCGAGCGGGCCCTCGACTCGTTGTGGATGGCCTTTCAACCCATCATCGAGGTGGGCGGGAAGCTGTTCGGCTACGAGGCGCTGATGCGCAGCCGCGAGCCGATGCTGCCGCACCCCGGCGCGGTGCTCGACGCGGCCGAGCGGCTGGGGCAGCTGCCGCGCCTGGGCCAGCGCATTCGCGCCCTCTCGCTGGCCGCCCTCGAGGCTGCGCCCGGCGACTTCAGCCTCTTCATCAACCTCCACCCCGACGACCTCAACGACGACACCCTGTACCGCACCCTCGCGGAGCACCCCGCGTCCAGCAAGCGCCTGGTGCTCGAGCTGACCGAGCGCGCTTCGCTCGACTCCATCAAGGGGGTGTCCGAGCGCATCGCCCTGCTGCGCGGCTTCGGGTGCCGGGTGGCCATCGACGACCTCGGCGCGGGCTACGCGGGGCTCTCCAGCTTCGTCCAGCTCGAGCCGGAGATCGTCAAGCTGGACATGTCGCTGGTGCGCGACGTCGACAAGAGCCCGCTCAAGCGCAAGCTGGTCGCCTCGATGTCGTCGGTGTGCCGCGACCTGGGCGTGCTGGTGGTGGCCGAGGGCATCGAGACCCTCGGGGAGCGCGACGTCGCCGCCGAGCTCGGCTGCGGGCTCGCCCAGGGCTACCGCTTCGGGCGCCCGGTGCCCGACTTCGCCGTGCCGGTGTGGTGAGCCCGCTGCGCTGCCCCGACTGCGACCTGCCGCTCGAGGGCCGCGCCTGCGTGGTGGCCGGGCGCGCGGGGTCGTTGTCCGGCTGCACCTGCGGCGGGGCGTGGTTCACGTGGCTGCAGCTGGAGCAGGTGCTGGGCGGCGAGGTGGCCCTCGAGCCGCTCTCGGCGCAGACGGCGCGGCGCTGCCCCACCTGCACCCTGTCGCTGACCCCGGTGCTGCTGCCGGGCGTCATCCCCGTGGAGACGTGCAGTGCCTGCCGCGGGGTGTGGCTCGACTGGCCCGACGTGCTCGACCTGCGCCTGCCCGGGCTCGAGGCCGTGCTCCAGCCCGCGCCCGCCCAGCGCTACGCGGGCCTCTAGGCGCCCGACGCGCCGGCAGCGGCCGAGCAGGGGGGCTTCTGCTGCGCGAAGTGCCAGGCGCGCACCCCCTTCACCGGGGGTCACGCCACGGCCCGCGGCCTGGTGTGCGGCGCCTGCGTGCCGCAGGTGCAACCGCAGCCCCACGTGCCCGGCTTCCTGCAGGCCAGTACCCCGGCCAGCGACCCGGCCGGGAGCCTCGACGTGGTCGACCTCACGGACGCGGTGTTCGGCGACTGATCAGCGCGGCGCCTTCTTCTTCTTCTCGGCGCTCGCCCGGGCCAGCGCGGCCGCGAGCAGCGGGGCGTCGTTCACCGTGAAGATCTCGCGGCCCTCGGCCCGGTAGGCCTTGAGCGCCGACGCGGCTGCGGAGTCGAACTTCTTGAGCGTCCACAGGGCGCGCGCTTCCTGCAGCCACATGCGCACCGAGGGCGACTTGACCTTGGGTTGGAGAGACACGCCGCCCCTGTACACCAGAAACGAAACGGGGCCCCGGGCGCTGTGCCCGGGGCCCCGCGTCAGCGAGAACTCACAGGCTCAGAAGGAGTAGTAGCCACCGACCGGCTGCTTGACCAACGAGAGGCTCACGTCGTCCAGGTAGATGGCGCCGTTGACGCCGTTGACGCCCGTGTTGTTGACCTCGCACAGCACGCGCACCGAGGTGCCACCCATGAGCGCCGGGTTGCCCGTGAAGCTGAACTGGAACAACGAGTCGATCTGGTTCACCGTGTTGAAGAAGGTGTGGAGCGTGGGGGTGTTGGTGCTGTCGGTGATGCGGCAGACCTGCGACAGCGACCCCGGCACCACCGGGCCCAGCGAGTACGCGAAGCCGTTGCGGATGCGGACCTCGAAGTACGAGGTGGTGTTGGTCAGCGTGGGCAGCGACACGTCCTGGGTCAGCCGCGAGATGCCGGTGGCCGGGGTGGTGTTCAGCGGCGTGCCGATGGTCGCCGAGCAGCCGCCGGTGCGCGCGTTGGCGCCGGTGGGGCTGGGGGTGGGCATGGTGCCGGTGTTGGTGCCCGTCCAGTTGGCCAGCGAGCAGTTGCCGCTCGCGTCCTCGAAGTTGCCGTTCTGCACCAGCTCCTTGCGACCGCCGAACGAGCCGTTGAACTCGGACCCCGTCAGCGTGTTGCCGGCCAGGTCCTTGCCGCCGCGGATGCTCCACCCGCCCGTCGCGTCGGAGCCCGGCGCGATGGTGAGGGTCAGCGTGCCGCTGTAGCTGCCGGTGGCGTACGCGTCCCACACCAGGGCCGCGGTGATGCCCGCGGGGAACGAGAACGTGGGCGGCGACGCGGGGTCGAGCGGCTCGCTGTAGTTCAGGCGCAGCACGATGGTCGTCGGCGAGGTGGTGTCGTTGATGGCGTCGACCGGCGAGGCGCTGAGCAGGTTGATGCTCGAGGCCGTGGGCACCACGTTGTCGGCGACCAGCTGCGTGGGCGCCGCGCTGAGCGGGGCGAGGTTGCCGTAGATGTCCTGGCCGACCACCGCGAAGGTCACCTTGTTGTTGAACGCCAGCGGGTACTGCGCACCACCCTGGCCCGAGGTGAAGAAGGTCGCGGGCAAGGTCGTGACGGTGCTGAAGCGCTGGGTGTTGGCGCCCACGAAGCCGATGGGGCCGACGACCTGCACCCAGTTCGGGTTGAGCTGCGAGTCACGCGCGTAGACGAAGTAGTTCACCGCGCCCGCGACGCCGTTCCACTGCACGCGGAACGAGGTGCTGTTGAAGTCGTAGTCGTTGACCGTCTTGCCCGTGGGGGGCGCGTTGTTGGTCACCACGAGGCCGGTCGCCTGGGCAGTGAAGGGCGAGACCGTGGCCGCGCGGAGCTGGAAGCCGAGGTTGGTGGCGAAGTTGGCGCCGGTGCCGGTGTTCTGGCCGCCGGTGGTCAGCGCCACGGCGAGGTTGTAGCGGTCCCCTTCGCGCAGGGCGAAGGCCGCCGGCTTGATGGCCACCTGGGTGGTGCCCGTCCACGTCGCCGCCACGGGGATGGTGGTGCTGCGCGTGACGTTGGTGAGGATGAAGGTGCGCGAGGTGTCGAGGTTGGTGCTCAGCACCGGCATCGAGAACGTCAGCTGGATGTCTTCGGCCGGGGGCAGCTCGCCGTCGAGGATGTTGCCCGCCACGATGCGCTGCAGGCCGTTGCTGTAGGTGAGGAAGACGCGCGCGATGTTGCCGGGGAACACGCTGACGTACGAGGTGGTGGTGGCGTAGTCGGCGTTGCCGTCACCGTTGTCGTCGAACCACAGCGCGTTGACCTGGAACTGCAGGCCGTCGGGCCGCGTGGGCAGGCCGGTGAACTTGAAGGTGCCGTCGGCGGCGCTGGTCGCCACCATGGGCGCCATCTCGTACTCGGAGCCGAGGCTGTTCCGCGGGTCGATGAGCACCGTGGCGCCGGCCACGGGGATGCCGCTGGGCTTGAAGACCTGCCCGCGCACTTCGCCGTCGAGCTTGTAGAGGGTCGCCGTGACGTTGGTGACGGGGTCCGCGAGCGGCGAGCCACCCGTGCTTTCGGACAGGGAGTTCCCGCCGGTGTGCAGCGAGGTGTAGCCGTCCTTGGAGACGAGGAACACGTAGTACGAGGCGACCACGGCCTTCTCGAGCTTGAACACGCCGTCCGCGTCGGTGGCGCCGGTGCTCGACGAGCCGAGGACCTTCACCGTCGCGCCGGCCAGCGGGCCGTTCGTCGAGCCGTCCATCACGCGCAGGTAGATGGTGCCCGTGGGCGTCACCGCGACCTGCGTGGAGTTGGTGGTCTGGGTCTGTACGTATTCCTGCGGCTTCGTTTCCGATGAGCCGCAGGCGGTCAGCGCCACGGCCGTGAGCGTCAGAATTCGGTTCATTCGTTTCCCCTTGGACTGCGTTGGTCAGACGGCGGGCGGGAAGCTCGCATCTCCTTGGGCCGTTGTCCCCGTGGCTTTGCGGATCCACGCGCGGAGGTTCTCCGGCGTGGCCGTGGTCGAGAGCCGGTGATCATCGTTGACTTCGATCAACTCGGCGGCCGTGCCCTTGATCAGCGAACGCGAGTGGGCCGGGGGCACCGTCTCGTCTTGCTGGCCGTGCACCACCACGACGTGGGCGGCCAGCGCCGGGGGCAGGGTGGGCGAGGGGCTCCAGCCGCGGGCGGCGACCAGCCGATGCGCGGGGCACAGCAGCACGGTGGGCCCCTTCCACGCGCCGCGGTTGAGCAGCTCGAGGGCCACCGCGCCGCCGAACGACGAGCCGACCACCACGTCCACCCGGTGGGCCTTCAGCAGCCGCTCCTGCACCGCGACGCTGCGGTGGAACATGCGGCGCATGAGCGCGGGCCGCACGAAGCGCTGCAGCACCGCGAGGCTCACCGCGGCGATGACGAAGCCCGAGGCCCCGCGGTTGAGCGCGCCGCCCACGAGGGCCGCCAGCGAGGCGACGAGCACCGCGATCGCCACCGGGTCTTGCAGGGCGCGCTTCTGGCCGCAGGGCATCTGGCCGGCCACCACCTCGAAGCCGGCGGCCTCGAGGTTCAGGGTCTTGCTACCGCGGGGGCCCGACTCGAGGCCATGGACGAAGAGCACGGACGTCATGGCCGGGCTGTATCAGCTCCGCCCCGAGGTCTTGACGAAGGTGACGCAGAACAGCGCGCTCAACGCGCCATCGAAGCTGATGGCGCCCCACAGCAGCGGCGTGCCCAGGTGCTGGGCCAGCATCTCCAGCCACACCCCCACCGCGACCCCCTTGCCCAGGCCGGCCGCCAGCAGCACCGAGCGCTGCAGGCCGGGGCTCCAGCCGGCGTGGGCCCAGGCGAGGCCCAGGGCGAACACGAAGAGCCACACCATCACGTGCAGGCGCAGCACCAGCGGGTCGGTGGAGAGCGGGCGCCCGTGGAACAGGGCGCCGAAGAGGTCGGGGGCGAAGACCGCGACCAGGGCGGTGACGGTCTGCAGCACGCCGGTGACCTGCAGCCCGCGCCGGCTGAGCATCTCGAGGTTCATGCGCGCCCTCTGGCACCTTTGGGAGACCGGCGCCTCAGCCTCGCGCACACAGGGCGATGAGCTCCGCGCCCGAGTCCTTCACCACCTTGGGCCCCAGCCCCTGCACCGCGCGCAGCGCCTGGGCAGTGGTGGGCCTCGCCTCGGCCACGGCCACCAGGGCGCGGTTGGTGAGCACGCGGAAGGCCGGCACCCGCCGTCGCCGCGACTCTTCGAGGCGCCAGGCGCGCAGCCGCTCCACCAGCCCGGCGTTCGCCCCGCTCGAGGGCAGCTCGACTGCGGGCAGGCTCGATTCCCTTCGCGCGCGGCGCTTCTTCTTCGGGGCCGCGCCGCGGGTGCTGCGCTCGGGCGCGGGGCGGCTCGTCGGCGTCAGCCGCGCGCGCTGCGGGTCGGCCTTCCCCACCACGTACAGCCGGTGAAAGGGGATGCGCTTGCCATCCTTCTCGAACGAGTCTTCTTCCACGCGCAGCTGCCCCGCGCGCACCAGTCCACCCACCAGGCGCTCGAACTTCGGCCGCGCCTCGGGGGCCTCGCCCAGCACCTCGCGACACAGCCGGCCGCTGGCCTGGCCGGGGCTCGCGGCCAGGCGCGCGAGGAGCTCGGACATCACCCCCAGCTCGGCTGACGTGGGCGCCTCGAAGAGCGCGGCGATGCACGCGGTGGGCGCGCACACGTCGCACAGGCCACACGTTTCCCCGGAGTCGGCCTGGTCGCCGAAGTGCTGCACCAGCGACAACATGCGGCAGCGGTGCCCCTCGGCGAAGCGGCCCATGAGCGCGAGCTGCTCGACCCGCTGCGCGCGCTGGGCTTCGTAGGGCGCCTGCCACGCGTCGTGGCCCTTGATCAGCTGGTCTTCGGTGACGCCACCCACGCCGCCGTGGATCCACAACTTCTCCAGGGCCTTCTCGAAGTCGTCGACCTTCACGCGCGTGCGGCGGCGCAGGGCCTCGGCGTCTTGCGGCGTGTCGTCCAGCGCCCGGGCCAACTTGGCGAGCACCGCGGCGTCGGGGTAGTCGCGCTCGAGGAAGAACTCGTGCGTCTTGCGGTCGACGAAGTGGTGCATCAGCACCGCGCGCGAGGGCTGGCCGTCGCGGCCGGCGCGGCCGATCTCCTGGTAGTAGCCCTCGACGCTGCCGGGCAGGGCGAGGTGGATGACGGTCCGCACGTCGGCCTTGTCGACGCCCATGCCGAAGGCCACCGTGGCCACCACCACGTCGAGCTTGCCGGAGAGGAACGCGGTCTGGGTCGAGTCGCGCTCCTCGGTGGAGAGGCCCGCGTGGTACGGCGCGGCGCGCATGCGGCTGGAGAGCAGGTCGGCGGTGGCCTCGGCGGTCTTGCGCGTGGCGGCGTAGACGATGGCCGGCAGCCGGCCCTTGCGCAGCAGCCACTCCAGGGTGCGCTCGGCCCGCTCCCTGGGCAGCACCTCGAGGGCCTCGATGGCGAGGTTGTGGCGCCGGAAGCCGTGGATGAACTGCTTGCTGGAGGTGCCGAGGCTCAGCTGGGCGACGATGTCCTGCTGCACGCGCGGGGTGGCGGTGGCGGTCAGGGCCATCACCGGGGCGGGGCGCAGCGAGGGCAGGCGGGCGCCGAGCAGCCGGTAGTCGGGGCGGAAGTCGTGGCCCCACTGCGAGATGCAGTGCGCCTCGTCGATGGCCACCAGCGAGGGCGTGCGCTTGGCGAGCAGCTCGGGGAAGCCGGGGACACCGAGGCGCTCGGGGGCGATGAAGAGGTAGTCGAGGGTGCCGGCGAGGTAGTCGGCGCACACCCGGCGGGACTCGAGGCGCGCGCGGCCCGAGTGGATGCGCTCGGCGCGCAGGCCCAGGGCCTGGAGCCGGGTGACCTGGTCTTCCATCAACGCGATGAGCGGGCTGATGACGAGGGTGGTGCCGCCGCGGGCGAGGCCGGGGAGCTGGTAGCACAGCGACTTGCCGGCGCCGGTGGGCATGACGAGCAGCACGTCCTTGCCGGCGATGACGGCCTCGCAGGCCTCGCGCTGGTGGGGGCGGAAGGAGGCGTGACCGAAGCGCGAGAGCATCTGCGTCGCCGTCCCTCCCTCGCCCTGCGCGAGCGGGGAGAGGGCCGGGGTGAGGGGCCGAACCGGACGCCCTGGCGCAACCACTGCCGTCCCTCCCTCGCCCTGCGGGAGCGGGGAGAGGGCCGGGGTGAGGGGCCGAACTGGCCGCCCAGGCCCCAACACTGCCGCCGTACTTCCCGACGTCGCAGCGGTTCCTCGTGACGCCGCGGTGCTCATCGCAGCCGAGGAGTTCGCCGCAGTCCTCGCCGACGCACTCGCGACATACGCGCTGCGCCCGCCCGCCCCCGGAGGCCCACCCATGGGCGTGGGCGGCGTGGTGCGGATGCGCCCGATGACCGACTCCACATACCGCTCAATTCCCGCGAGGAACTCGGGCAGCTCGCCCTGGCCCTTGGCGATGCGCTGGAGCCGCGCTTCCCACCCCCCGGTCATGGCCGCGCTCTTCACCTCGGCATCGACGACTTCAATGAGCCCGATGCCCTTGTCGGTGGCGACCAGCGTCTTGCCCTCCCGCTGCACGTACGCGCGGGTGAGCAACGTCTCGATGATGTTGGCGCGGGTGGCGGGCGTGCCCAGGCCGTTCTCCTTCATCGCCTCTGACAGTTCGCGTTCATCGAGGGTCTTGCCGGCGGTCTCCATGGCGGTGAGCAGGGTGGCGTCGTTGAGCCGCGCGGGAGGCCTGGTGCGCTTGGGCACCGCCTTCGCCTCGAGCACCTGCTG
>CAIVGN010000021.1 GCA_903905455.1 uncultured Archangium sp. | reverse complement strand
CGTCATTCCAACATGCTGAAATTACATCAGAATTCGACTTCTTCCGCTTGCTGAGGCGGGCGGAAGGAAGCGTGTATGTCCCTCGCCGCGACACCAGCGCGGCGGAACGGGATCGCACTTGAAGACGCTGCGCTACGGCATCGAAATCGAAACGGTGGGCCTCAACCGGGAGCGCCTCGCGCGCGCCATCCAGACGGTGATTGGAGGCGAGGTGGTGAACGAGGGACGCGGTTGGCGGGTGACCGACACGACGGGCCGAGCGTGGCAGGTGGTGCCCGACGGCAGCCTCAGCGGCGGTGAGCAGAGCGGCGAAATCGTCTCGCCCATCCTCACCTACGCCGACCTCGACACGCTGCAGAACATTATCCGCGCGGTCCGCACTGCGGGCGCCCGCGCCGACCACTCCACCGGAATTCACATCCATGTCGACGGCGCGCGCTTCGACGCCAAGAGCACCACCAACCTCGTGAAGAACGTCCACAAGCAGGAGCGGCTCCTCGAGCACGCCCTCGGGGTCAGCGAGACGCGGCTCGCGCGGTACTGCCGGCCGATCGACCCCGCCTTCATCCAGCGGCTGGAGGCGCGGCGCCCGCGCACGATGAGCGACCTGGGCGAGGCATGGTACGGCCGCAGCAACCCGAACCCGCAGCGGTATGACAGCAGCCGCTATCACGGCCTCAACCTCAACAGCCTCCTCTTTAGGGGGACGATTGAGTTCCGCTACTTCAACGGCACCCTCCACGCCGGCGAGGTGAAGGCCTACCTCCAGCTGGTCCTTGCGATGGCGGCGAAGGCGCTGACCTCGAAGGCTGCCTCCAGCAAGCGCCGCGAGTTCAACATCGCGACGGCCAAGTACGACTTCCGAGTGTTTCTCCTCGGGCTCGGCCTCATCGGCGACGAGTTCAAGACGGCGCGCCTGCACCTCACGAAGCGCCTCGCGGGCAGCGCGGCTTGGAAGGGCGAGCGCCGAGACCGCCCTGCGGCGCAGGCGCCCGAGGCCACCACCAACAACGAGACGCCGCCGGCCACCCCGGTGGCGGCATGAAGGAGGACGCCGTGAAGAAGTACCGAGTGACGATGGGGCGCAGCCAGTACGGGCACCCTGAGCCGCGCATCGAGGTGCGGCTCGACCGGGGCACCAACTTCCGCAAGCTGCACGCGGCGCTGCACCAGCTCGCGGCGGCCGTCGAGTTGGCGACGCCGCAGGAAGAGGGCTGGATTGTCCAGATGGTCGCGGCGAGCGCCGACGACCGCGGGCGGGTCAACCTGGAGTTACTGAACGCGACGGACGACGAGGCGCAGCGCGGCCTCGCGGTGCTCCAGAGCGTGTGCCGCGCCCACTACACTGGGGTGCTCGAATGAAGACGGTCCTCTACTTCGCCTACGGCTCGAACCTCGACGAGGGGCAGATGCTCGCGCGCTGCCCGGGCGCCAAGACGATGGGGCACGCGACGTTGCCGAACCACGCGCTGACCTTCGGCGGCTTCAGCCACAAGTGGAGCGGCGCGGTCGCCAGCGTGCGCCGCGCTCCAGGCGAGCACGTCGACGGCGTCCTGTACCGCCTGCCGGCCGACGAACTCGCGACGCTCGACCGCCTGGAGGGGCACCCGCACGCCTACGTGCGCGAGACGCGCTTCGTCCTCAGGAAGGACAGCCGGCGGTTGGCGACGGTGTACGTGCAGCCCGCGGAGACGTTCGAGCCCTGGGCGCCGCAGCCGAAGTACTTCGCGGTGCTGGCTCGCGAGTACGCCCGGCGCGGCTTCGCGCTCGACTCGCTCATCTCCGCCGTCGGAGGCCCGGCATGACGCGCGTGTTCGTCTACGGGACCCTGTTGGCGGGCGAGCCGAACCACCGGCTCCTGGAGGCTGCCTCCTTCATCGGAGCGGCCGAGACGCCGCCCGTGTTCTCGCTCGTCGACCTGGGGCCCTTTCCGGCCCTCGTGGCTGGCGGCGCCGACGCGGTGGCGGGCGAGGTGTACGAGGTCGACCGCCCGACGCTCGCGCGGCTCGACCTGCTGGAGGGGCACCCGCGCTTCTACAAGCGGCAGCGCATCGCCCTCGACGACGGCAGCCAGGTTGAAACCTACGTCCTCTCGCCCGAGCAGGTCGCAGGTCGTCCAGTCATTGGCTCGGGCAATTGGCGCGCGCGCCAGGGAGTGGAGTCATGAAAATCATCATGCGGGACGACCGGGAATTCGTGGGTACGCCGGTGCAGATTGTTCGGGCGATGAAGGACATCGCCTTCGGCGTCGAGCACCTGAACCTCGCGCAGTACATCGAGTGGGTGGTGGCGAACGCGAAGAAGTTCGAGGAGGTCGAGCTCAAGGTCACGGGCAAGACCGACGACGAACTCTCCGCGGCGCTGGTCGACGAGATGATTCGGGCTCGGCTCACCCGCAAGGCCTGACGCAGGCTCTCTCGCTGCCAAGGTCCGAGCCACGTGGTACGTGGCGCCGATGCCTCTCTATCTCGTTCGGTGGCCAGACCTGACGGCGGCACTGGTGAAGGCGCAATCGGAGGACGAACTCGTCGACCGCCTCGATGAGGTCGCCAACCCCGAGGGCTGCACATGGAGCGTCTACAGCGGTCCGCTGTTCCTTGAGTTCGCTCTTGCAGCCAAGGCGAGCCTCGTGGAGAGCCGTGGTCCGAAGGGCGACTCGGATGTGAACGTCGAAGATGTTGAGGGTCTCCTTGAGGGCGCTTCCCTGACGGTCTCGATTCCTGAGGGCGACACGGCGTTCGACATGTCAGAGGCCATCGAGAAGAAGGTCTTCCCCCGCGTCTTCAAAGCTCGTCACGGGAAGTCCGAACCGACCGTCGCTGCGCTGAAGAAGGCCGTGGCGGCCGAGATGCAGGTGGCCGTTCAGGCCTCCTGGCGCAGCGAGCATGTTGGACGGCGAGACGACCAGGACAGTCGTCTCGCGGCGATGATGGATGCCCCCGAGAGGCTGGTCCGCCAATGGAAGGAACGGGCCGCCGTCCCAACGCCGGGCCCCAAGAAGCGGTAGCCGGGCGGGGCGGTGCTTGAAGTCGTGTGCATGCTCACCAGCGAGCGGCGCGCTCGCCTGAAGGAGCCCGTGGCGTCGTTGAGCACAAGAACGATCGTATCACCGCAAGCTTTCTTGTACTTTCTTCCCGTGCGACGCGTCCTCCTTGCATGGGTCGGGGTCTCGGACCTGAACGGGCCCGGAAAGGAGGCCACCGGCGACCTCGGGCCGATCGCCCAAGCTCTTGCCGTGCGCCCCTTCGATCAGATCGTCCTGCTCGAGTACTTCGGAAAACCCGCGCACCAGGAGATGCTGCCTGGCTACGTCGCGTGGCTTCGCGCACGAACGACCGCCGAGGTGGTGGAACGCCCAGAAGCGCTGCGTGGGCCGACGGACTTCGGCGGGATCTACGAAGCCGCACGTCGCGCGTGCAGGAGCGCGATCGAGCCGACTGGCGCGGGCGGCACCTCGCTGTCCTTCCACCTGAGTTCAGGCGCTCCTCCCATGGCGGCGGTCTGGATGCTCCTGGGCAAGACGCTCTTCCCGGCCGAGCTGATCGAGTCCTCGCGCGAGCAAGGAGTGAAGACCGCCGAGATCCCGTTCGACATCGCGGCGGAGTTCCTACCAGACCTCTTGCGTGAGCAAGACGAGCGGCTCCGGGAGCAGAGCGCCGCCGAGCCACCGGCGACGCCTGAGTTCGCGGACATCATCCACCGTAGCCGCGTGATGGCTCGTCTGGTTCAGCGCTCACGCCGAGTGGCCATCCGGAACGTGCCGGTGTTGATCGAGGGAGAGTCCGGCACCGGCAAGGAGCTGCTCGCGCGGGCGATCCATCAGGCGAGCCCCCGTCGTGGAAAGCCGTTCGTCGCGGTCAACTGCGGTGCGATTCCGGAGCAGCTGATCGAGTCCGAGCTCTTTGGCATTGCGAAGGGTGTCGCCACCGGGACCGATGCGCGGGAGGGCTTCTTCAAAGTAGCCGATGGCGGGGTCTTGTTCCTCGACGAGCTCGGCGAGCTCCCCGCGCCCGCGCAGGTGAAGCTCCTTCGTGCGCTGCAGGAAGGAGCCGTCACCAAGCTCGGGACCCGAACACCGGAGAAGGTCGACGTGCGCGTGGTCGCGGCCACCAACCGCAACCTCGCCGACGAGGTCGCCGCGGGCCGGTTCCGGGAGGACCTCTTCTACCGGCTCGCGGTTGCGGTCCTGAAGATTCCTCCGCTGCGCGAGCGCTCGGGCGACGTCGGCTTGCTCGTCGATCGACTGCTCGAACAGGTGAACCGGGAGTCCGCCGGCGACCCCGGGTTCAAGGACAAGAATCTTTCTGCCGGCGCAAGGAATCTTCTCCTTGCTCACCCGTGGCCTGGCAACGTCCGCGAGTTGCTGAACACGCTCCGGCGCGCTGCCATCTGGACCGAGTCGAACACGATCTCCGCCGAAGACGCACGCGAGGCACTCCTCCCGGTGCCGGGCGCTCGGCGCCACGACGTGCTCGGACGGCCACTCGGAGGCGGCCTCAACCTCCCAGAACTACTGAGTGAAGTAGCGAGGCACTACCTCGAGCGCGCGCTGGACGAAGCCGCCGGAAACAAGACCAAGGCCGCGGACCTTGTCGGCCTGCCGAGCTACCAGACCCTCACGAATTGGGTTCAGCGCTACGGAGTGCAGCGATGACGGCACTCCCGGAAATCCTATCGCTCAGCCTGGCACGGCCTTCGCTTTGTGGCCCTTCGGTCGCCGCATCCCGCGGCATCAACCGAAAGGAGCCGCTCGATGTCGACTGCCCTCGCTGCGCTGCCGCCGACCCTGGGCAGCTTTTCCCTCACGAAGCACGCGCTCGCGCGCATGGCAACACGGGCGATCTCGCGAACGGCCCTCGAAGCGGCTCTCGAGTTCGGGCGCTGCGCCGAGATTCGCGGCGCGCAGATCTTCGCGATCGGTCGCAGGGAGGTGGAGAGGTTCCGCCGCGAGGGGATCGAGCTCTCCGACTTCGAGGGCACGCAGGTGGTAGTCACGGATGGCAGCGCGATCCTGACGGTGTACCGCAACAGCAACTTCAGGGGCCTGCGCGAGCGCCGTCGCCGCAGTTCCTGGCGATGAGGTGACTGCCATGGGCTGGGCCAAGTACCTCGAAGACATCGTCAGTCGCCACAACGGAACCTCGCGCGTCCAGGCAGAGATCAAGAAGGTCGCGGAACGCAGAGAGCAGCCGAAGACCGCGCCAAAAACGATTGGAGAGAGAGTCATGAGCAAACTGAAGGAGTTCACCGCTTCCACCGCAAGGCCGCTTCCGGTGCTTCTGCTCGCTGACGTGAGCGGGAGCATGAGCACCAACGGCAAGATCGATGCGCTCAACGACGCGGTGCAGGAGATGCTGGAGAGCTTCGGCGGGGAGGATGACAGCCGCGCCGAGATCCACGTCGCAGTCGTCACGTTCGGCAAGGAGGGCGCGAAGGTTCACCAGCCGCTCGCCCCGGCCTCCAAGGTCCAGTGGTCCCGGATGACCGCTGCCGGCGGCACGCCGATGGGTGCTGCGTTCGACGCGGCGACGGGGATGATCGAGGACCGAGCGCAGATCCCGAGCCGCGCCTACTGCCCAACGATCATTCTCGTCTCCGATGGCCAGCCGACCGACGATTGGCAGGCTCCGCTGAAGCGCCTACTCGGCGCCGAGCGCGCCTCGAAGGCAGCCCGCTTCGCGATGGGAATCGGCGACGACGCCGACGAGGGCATGCTCACCGCGTTCCTCGCGACGGCCGAGGCGCGCGTCTACCGCGCCCACGAGGCGCGCCAGATCAAACAGTTCTTCCGGTGGGTGACGATGAGCGTCACGCAACGCTCGCGTAGCGCGAATCCTGACAGCGTGATCGCTGCGGAGCCGACCGACCTCGATGACTTCAAGTTCTGATCGCGCCGAGGACCTCGTGTCGAAACGCTCACCCGACGACTACTTTGGCGCCAGCGCGGTCGGACCGCGCCACCGCGCCCAAGGCGAGCCCAACGAGGACAGTTGGCTCGGAGTTCGTGGAGCGTTCGGGACGTTGGTCGTCGTCAGCGACGGAATGGGCTCTCGGAGCGACGCCCGCAGAGGCGCGCAGATGGCCTGCCGGGCGGTGCTCGATGCAGTGCGCGCATGGCACAAGGCGGGCGCGTGCACCCTGGACGAACTCCTTGGCGGCATCGAGCCGCGCTGGTGTTCGCTTATCGCTCCGTCGAGAGCGCGAGACTGCGCTGCGACGTGTCTGTTTGCGCTCGCGCACGTCCGCGGGCAGGTCCATGTCGCGGCGATCGGCGATGGCCTCGCGATGCTCCGAACGCAGCGTGGGCTGGAGTGGGTCGTGGGCCCGCGCGCAGCAGGCTTCGCCAACGAGACGGACGCTCTCGGCCATTCCGCGTCGTGGACGAGCCGAACCTTCCCGCGCGAGGGAGGAGCGGTCGTCCTGCTCGCGACCGACGGCGTCGCGGACGATCTCCTTCCTGAGCGCATCGACGGGTTCGTGCAGTGGTTGATGGACGACTTCGCGGGGATGGCGCCCACCCAGCGGTGGCGGGCGCTGCAGCGAGAGCTGAAGGACTGGCCGACCCCGCACCACACAGATGACAAGACCCTCGTCGTGCTCGCGCAGCGAGAGGCGGTGCTCGCATGACTTCGGCTCCTCGACAGGTCACGGACATCAACGGCGTTCGTTACTCCCTGCTTCGGCAGTTGGGTCGAGGTGGCCAGGGGGCGGTCTACGAGGTCGACGGCGGGCGGCTCGCCGCAAAGGTCGTCTTCGACTCGTCGCCGTCACGACGCGAGCGCCTGCGCAACCAGCTCACGCAGGTGAAGCGCCTCTCGCTCGCCGACCTCGAGATCGCGCGGCCGCTCGAGATGCTCCGCGAACCAGTCCTCGGCTACGTGATGGAGCTGCTGACGGGGATGCAGCCGCTGAAGGCGCTGGGCGCGGTCCCCAAGGACGCGGCCTCACCAGCTGCCTGGTACCTCGCGGGCGGCGGCCTTCGTCGCCGTCTTCAGCTCCTTGCGCGCAGCGCCGACGTGCTCGCCGCCCTTCACGGCAAGGGGCTTGTCTACTCCGACCCGTCACCCCACAACATCTTCGTCTCTGAAAGCCCCGACGCGACCGAGGTGCGCTTCATCGACGCGGACAACATCCACTACGCGTCGGTCGCAGGCGTGCCCGCCGTCTTCACGCCGGGCTACGGCGCGCCGGAACTCGTGCGGTGCGCCAGCGGCGTCAACTCGCTCACGGACGCGCACGCCTTCAGCGTCCTCGCATTTCAGACGCTCTCACTCGCCCACCCGCTGATCGGCGACGCGGTCAGTGATGGGCCTCCCGATCGCGAGGAGGAGGCGCTCGACGGACGCCTGCCATGGATCGACCACCCGACCGATGATACCAACCGCGCGTCTTACGGCATTCCCCGGCCGTCCGTGTTGTCGCGAAAGCTCGTCGACCTCGCCGAGGGAGCCTTCGGCGCGGGGCTGCGCGAGGCGACCAAGCGCCCTGGCGTGTCCGAGTGGGCCGAGTGTCTTCACGGCGCCGCCGACGCCACGCTGTCGTGCCCGTCGTGCAAGGGGACCTACTACTTCACGGAGAAGCTCTGCCCTTGGTGTGACGAGCCCCGGCCCGCCTTCGCGACAGCGGCCTTCAACCTGTGGGACCCTTCGCTCGGTCCGGGCGGTGAGCTTCTCCAGAAGCCTGCTGGTGAGCGGCGACGCGTGGTGGTCGCTGCCGTGCTCGGCCTGACCGACGGCGAGACGGTGTCGGTCACGCAGCGCCTTGCGCATGGCCGCGACGGCGCCGCTAGTGCACGCCCTGTGATCGAGCTTCAGCTCACCGGATCGAGGCTCTCGCTCCGCAGCGTCGACGGCGCCCGCTACCGGCTTTCGTCTCCGAGCGGCGGTCGAGACGCCGAAGTGGCCGACCGCGTGAAGGAGATCCGTCTCGAGCCCGGCGCAGCCTCGTGGCGCCTCCACCTCGGCTCTCCCGACAGCCTGCACCGCGTCGTGAACTTTGAACTTCGGCCGGGAGGAGCCCGATGAACATCAACGACCTGGCCTCTGGAGATGTCTCGACGATCGAGGTCCTGCCGAGCGCGGCGGCCGACTTCGGCCTCGCCGCCGAGCCTCGCGCGGAGGCGGCGCTGCAGTTTTCCGATGTCACCGGCGAGTCGTTGCTGCGCATCGGGCCCAGCGCGTGGAGCGTCGTTGGCGCTGACAGGCGCGCGTCTGAAGCGCTCCAACGCGTCCGCGATCGGAACCTCCCGCGCGTCGCGTGGGTCGCTTCCGTTCGTCCGAAGGGGAAGAACAGCAAAGCGGTCCTTCTCCAGGTCCACGAGTTCCCCTCTCGGTACGACTGGCCCGATCAGGTCGACATCGGCGTCGACGACAAACTGGTCGAGCAGGTGCGGCAGAAGCTCGGTCGCAGCGTCTCGGCCGGCGAGGCTACGCAGTGGCTGAGCGATCGCTTCCTCCTGCAAGCGGCGGACGGCGGCTCCAGGGTGTTCCTCTCGGGCAGCCCGACACCGGCGACCGACCAGCGCGGCGCGTTTCGCCTTCATGGCCGTGGGTACGCGGTCGATGTGGCGAAGGGGCGCGACGACAAGCTCATCGCTACTCGGGTCGTGGAAGCGAAGCGCGGCACAGCGCCAGACGAGCGCCGTCCGGTAGTCCTCGTGCTCGGGCGTGTCCGGTTCTGCGATGCGACCATCGCTGGCGCATTTCGCGGCACCGCGCGAACCGAACTCGACCAGCTCGTCGAGCGGGCGGGCAGTTACCTCAACATTTGGAAGGAGTACAACAAGCTCGAGCGCGAGAGCGTGCTGCGCCGCGCGCGAACCCTGGGTTGGCTCCGCTACAACAAGCGGCAGCTTCAGGGAGACGGGCGGTGGCGCTTCTACATCGAGGACACGAAGCAGCTCGATGCCGCCCTCGAGGTGCTGCGCAACGCGGAGGACGTCGATCTCGAAGCTGCCCTGCACCCGCCTCGCGAGTTGCAGCAGGCGACCGACGACGCCGCGACGCCGACTGATGGGGCTGCCGCTCACCCGGAGCGGTCGCGGATCTTTGTCGGTGCGTTCTCGGGTGCCGAGCCCCAGCGTCGCGCGATCGACCTGCAGCCTCCCATCGACAGCGACGACCGCGAGCCGCCCGAAAGCGGCGTGCTGTTCCTGAGCGTGAGCGGCGACCGCAAGCGGCTCGAACGCCGCGAGCATGCGCAGTCGCTCATCGCGTCGGCCGAGTGCCCTATGCCTCAGCTCGGCCTCCTGCTCGAGGGCAGCGCTGTTCCCGAGCGGCGCAGGAAAACTGAGGACGCGCTCTCGGTCGCTGCGCGCGAAGTGTTCGGCGGGGAGCCCACGGCGAGGCAGGTCGAGGCGCTGCGCGTGGCGCTCAACACGCCCGACATCGCCTTGATTCAGGGCCCGCCGGGTACCGGCAAGACGAAGACGATCGCTGCGCTCGAGGCCCGCCTCGCTGAGCTGTCGGAGGACGATCTCGCTGGTCAAACCTTGCTCACGAGCTACCAGCACGACGCGGTCGAGAACGCGGCATCGAAAACCCTCGTATTCGGACTCCCGGCGATCAAGGTCGGGCGCAAGCGCGGGACCACCGACCAGAGCGACGGGTTCGATCGATGGCGACGGGATAGAGCCGACGCCGTGCGCGCGGACCTGTCGACGCTCCCCGAACGCCCCGTGACCGAGGTGCTCCGCAAGGTCCGCTCGCTTGCCGCCGCCTACGTCGCGTCACCGCTCACCGTCGACGAGTCGCTTCGTGTCGTGTGTGAAGTTCAGGAGCTTTGCCGCAGCTACGTCCCGCCGGCGCTCAAAGATCGACTTGACGTGCTTCGCCAGGAGATCTCGCGCTCCCCCGCGCAGCTCGGTGACCCCGAGGATGACGATCGAGCACTTGCCCTCAAGGCAGTTCGGGGGCTTCGCACAGACGCCGTCGCGTTCGGCGACGACGGCCCTCGGAACGCAGGGCGCGCGCTCCTTCGCCTTCAGCGCATGGGGTTGTACGAAGAGACCAAGCACCGCGTCTTGAGCGACGCAGCGGGATGGGCCAGCGACGACCCGCCCCCGTTCTTGGCCGAGCTGAAGGCGCTGCAGGATGTGCTGATCGATTTCCTTGCGGCCGAGAAGCCCGTGGGAGCCCCGATGGTCCACGGCGACCTCGAGAGTCTCCTACCCGAGATCGTGGACGCGCTGTACTGCAAGGCGCGCGAGTCGGCCGGAGGCGAGGACGCGGTGCTCTACGAGTACCTCAACGACCTCGAGAACGACATCGACGCCGTTCGCGACGCGGTTCGGAGTTACACCGTCGTGCTCGCGGCCACCTGCCAGCAGTCGGTTGGCTTCCAGATGAGCTTGGCGAAGGGCCAGGACACCGTATTCGCCAATGTGATCGTCGACGAGGCAGCACGCGCGAACCCGCTCGATCTGTTCATCCCGATGTCGCGGGCCGAGCGGCGCATCATCCTGGTTGGAGACCACCGACAGCTACCGCACATCCTCGAGCCCGACATCGAGAGCCAGCTTGAACAGTCCGTCTCCGAGGCGACCACGACTGCGCTACGCCGGAGCCTCTTCGAGCGTTTGTTTCAGGCGATGAAGGAGCGCGAGGCGAAGGACGGCATCAAGCGCACCGTCACGCTCGACAAGCAGTACCGGATGCACCCCGTGCTGGGCTCGTTCGTCAGCGACACGTTCTACGCGCCCTACGGCGAAGGCTTCGAGTCGCCGCGGCGCTCCGAGGAGTTCGTTCACGACCTTCCGGGCTACGCCGGGCGCGTCGCCGCGTGGGTCGACATGCCCCTTTCACGTGGCCGTGAGCATGGCGGCCAAAGCAAGCGCCGGGCTGTCGAGGCCGAGTGGATCGCGAAGGAGGTCGAGAGCCTGGCGACAGCGCGCCGTGATCTCAGCTTCGGCGTCATCTCCTTCTACTCCGCGCAGGTAGACGAGGTCCTGCGCGCGATGGAGAAGCGCGGGTTGTCCGAGCGGCTCGACGACGGCTCCTACCGCGTGAAGGACGCTTGGCGCGAGACGCGCAGCGAGGACGGGCGACTCATTGAGCGGTTGCGGGTGGGCACTGTCGATGCTTTCCAGGGCAAAGAGTTCGACGTCGTGTTCTTGTCGATGACGAGGTCGAACGACCTGCCCGCGTCGGACGAGCGATCCCTTCGACGCAAGCTGGGACACCTGATGCTCGAGAACCGCCTGTGCGTCGCCATGAGCCGGCAGCAGCGCCTGCTCATCGTGGTCGGCGACGCGGCGATGCTGAGGGGCGAAGCGTCGGAGAAGGCCCTGCGTGGCCTCGTGGGCTTCCGCGAACTCTGTGGAGGGAAGCATGGCATTGCTCTTCAGGCGTGAAGCGCCGGTCCTCCACTTCGGGCCGCGGCTACCCAAGGACCCGAGCACGAACCAACGGATGCGGTGGAGCCCGGGCAAGCGCCGCTTCGTCTTGTGGCCCGCGCTGATGTACCGCGTCGTGGCCCCAGAGGTGCGAGATCGCGAGCTCAACGTGCTCCAGAAGGCGGTGCTGGGGATGTGCCGTGCTGGGACCACGAACGTCCAGCGCATCGGCGAGCGGCTCCACATCCATGCGGACCTCGCGGCGCTCATCTACATCGAACTGCAGGAGCGTCGGCTGCTTGGCAGCAATGGGCTTCCGACCGAAAAGGGGCGCGAACTCTTCGAGGAGGAGACGCTCGATGCGAGTCGGATGGTGACGGGGCACGTGTTCCAGGACCCGTGGACCGGCGACCTCTGGCCGCGTTTCGTCGAGAAGCTCGACTACGTCGAGTTGCAGCAGAACCCGAACGGCGGGTTCCCCGACCTCGTGCTCGGGTCCAAAGGAAAGCCGCGCCGAGAGCGAGCGTTCATGGTGCTGCCCGGCGACCTCGCGCTTCCTCCCGCACCTGGCGCATCCGAGATCGTCCGTGTGACCCGTCGACATCGCTCCGCGCTTCGACGCTCGGAGTCGTACGAGAGCGCCGATGAGGACGACACGCTCGCTCACGCCGGCAGCGTCGTTCTGGAACGCGTCTCGCTCGTCGACGATCGACCCACCCCCGTCTTCGTCACCACCTTCATCTATCTGTCCGAGGCGGGTGACGTCGGCGGCGAGTGGCATGCGTGTGACCCCTTCGGCCTCGGGGTCAGCCCGACGCTGCGACGTGCGCTCGAGCGCGAGATGCGGTCGTCGTCGGGGCTCCACTCCGTCCTTGAGAGCATGATCGGCCGCTCGCTCGACGAGCAGATCCAGGAGCAGCAGCGCTGGGCGGGCGAGGTTCGGGCGATGGCTATCAACAACGTCGAGATGGCGCTGTCCGTCAGCGCCCGCGATCTGCCTCAGTACGAGGACCTCGTCGCGCTCGAGTACGCGCATGTCGAGGCCGGGTTGCTCGGCGAGTCATGCCCTGAGCACAAGCTGCGCGACCTCCTCGGTGCCGCACGCCGCGCATTGGAGGGCACGTTCAAGGCGATATTCGACCGTCACCCTCCGCGCTTCGTCTGGCGCCGCGTCTACACCGATCGACGGCCTGTTGAGGACGAGGCGTACTGCCAAGGGGTCTACGAGGCTTCGGCGAAGGCCGTGGGTTTCCGTGTGCCGCTACCCGAGGCGCTGGCACGCGTGAAGCCAAACCATGTGAAGGCTGCCTGCTACCCGGACGGCGGTTGGCGGCTGCGTGGCGCAATCGTCGCCGCCGTGCTCGCGGCGCGTGACGACCGCGCGCATCCCCTACGTCGCGCGGCCTCCCAGGAGCCGGGGCTCCTCGAAGTGCTCGACAACGTCGCCACGAGGGCCGGCGGTGCGGTTCACGCGGGCGCCGAGCGACCGTCCCTCCAGTCGGTGCTGCCAGTCATCGCCGACGTTCATCGCGCTGTGGGCCTGCTCTCCGGCCTCGGCCAGCCGTTCGACTCCACGAGGACCTGACAGCCATGAGCAAGAAGAACAAGCACCGCCAGCAGCACCAGCAGGCCAAGGCGCCGGATTCCTCGTCGACGACTCACGGCCCGCCGCTTATCGCGGCAACGCCGCAGACCCCCGAGGCCGCGCTCGCCACCATCGCGGCCGCCAACGAGTCTGCCATTGCGGCAGCGACCGAGGCCGACTTGGAGATCGCTCTCGTCACGCCTCCGGCGACCACGACATCGACGCTCGACGTCGTCGCGACGGCCAGGCTGGTCGACGAGACCGTGGCACTGTGTCGGGCCCGCGACGCACGCCTCGCCAAACGCGAGACGGAACTCGCTGCGCTGGAGCAGGACCTGCTTGCGCGCGACGAGGGACTGAAGACGCGCGCGACGACTCTTGAGGACTCCGAGCGCACTCTCAAGGCGGACCAAGACGGGGTGAAGGAGGCTGAGGCGAGGCTTCAGGCGCGAGAACTCGACGTGCAAGGGCGCGAGAAGGTCATCCGAGACAGGGAGCTGAACGCGGAGGCGGGCTTCGCAGTCGAACGCAGGACGTCCCTGCAACAGCTCGACAATGAGGCCGCAGCCCTGCGCGAAGAGCTGTCCAAGGCGCGGGCGCAGATCGCGAGAGAACGCGCGGTATGGGAAGCCGAGCGCCGCGCCGAGGATGAGCGCAGACGCGACGCGCAACGGCAGGCACTCGCCTCCCACGAAGCGACGATCGCTGCAAGCGAGCTTGAAGGCGCCGAGCGTGTTCGGCTTGAACGCGAGCAGCTCACGAAGGACCGGGCGGACCTGAAGAAGCGAGCTGCGCAGGTGGAACTCGAGCGAGATGTTCTGCGCGAGGACCGCGAGGCGTTCGACGAGCGCGTCGCCCGGCGAGCCGCCCATGAATTGGAGGCCGCGAAGGCCAAGCAGCGGGATCTCGAAGCCCGCCTGGTGAGCGCTCAGGCCGGGCGAGACGAGTTGTACGAGGTGCTGCGTCTGCGCGATGACGCAGAGCGTGCGCTCGGCAATCGCCCGCTCGAGGAGGTGAAGAGGGAACTCGACGCGCTCCTGAAGGAGTGCGCTTCCCTGAAGGCGCAGCTCGCCAAGCGTCCCAACCAGGACGTCACGGAGCGACTCGCCACGCTCGAGCGCGCGCAGGAGGAGTGGGAGGCAGAGCGCGCGCGGCTCACGCAGGAAAGCGTCGCCGCGAGGACCGCACTGGCGAAGGCATCGATCGCCGTCACCGAGCTCGAGACGCTCCGCGACCAGAAGGCTGCGCTGGAGAGCGCCCGGGACCTCCTGCACACGGCGCTCGAGGAGCTGCGCAAGGACGTCAACGAGCGCATTCGACGCGCCGACGGCGTGAGCCCGTTCCCGTCATGCAGCCAGATGGACGCCGACAGTGGGCTCCAGACCCAGACGCCCGTGACCGATGAGATCTCGGACCTGAAAGTGTTCTGCCAGGACCTCCAACACCGCATTGCCATCGATCCGGCCAACCCGGACAAGGTGCTGTCCTACGAGCTGCGGGACATCCGCTGCTTCCTGGGCGGCCTCGCGATGAGCCGACTCCACCTGCTGCAAGGTATCAGCGGAACCGGCAAGACGAGCCTGCCCCTCGCGGTCGCGCGGGCGTTCGGCGCGGGCTCCACCCTCGTCGAGGTGCAGGCCGGCTGGCGCGATCGCCAGGACCTCGTCGGGCACTTCAACGCCTTCGAGCGGCGGTTCTACGAGTCCGAGTTCCTGCAGGCGCTCTACCGCGCGCAGTGCCCTCGCTACTCAGGTCTCGTCAACATCGTCGTTCTCGACGAGATGAACCTCTCCCATCCCGAGCAGTACTTCGCGGACCTGCTCTCGGCGCTCGAGCAGGATCCGCGCATCCAAAAGCTCGATCTCATGACGGCAGCGGTCGAGCCTGCCCCGGCGCACCTCCGCAACGGCCGCACGTTGACGATCCCGCAGAACGTGTGGTTCGTTGGCACCGCGAACCACGACGAGACGACCAAGGACTTCGCGGACAAGACCTACGACCGCGCCCACGTGATGGAGTTGCCCCGCCACCGCGCGCAGTTCCAACCGCAGCGCCTGCCCGCACGCGCGCCGGTCTCGTTCGACGCCGTACGCATGGCATTCGCCAAGGCGCAGCAGGCTCACGAGGCCATGGCGAAGGAGGCCTACTCGTTCGTTGACGGCTCTTTCGCAGACATCCTCGGGCGTCGCTTCGGTGTGGGTTGGGGCAATCGCCTCGAGCGCCAGATGCTCGACTTCGTTCCGGTCGTCGTCGCGGCGGGTGGAACGGTGGGTGAAGCGGTCGACCACATCCTCGCGACGAAGCTTCTGCGCAAGGTTCGCGATCGGCACGACACGCGGCCCGAGGATCTCACGGCCCTCAACGAGCGGATCGCGGAGGTTTGGCCGAAGCTGGACAAGACGGCGGGCCCGGTACGTTCTACGGCCATCGTTCGCGACGAACTGCGTCGACTCGGAGCAGAGGAAGAGGCGTGAGCATTCGAGTCCACGACCGACTCGGCGCCATCGGCGAAGCGCGCAGCGGCGTTGCGCTACTGGGCCGCTTCGTCGTCCGCGAAAGCGCCCCGGGGGAACTGTTCATGAACTCGCTCCCGGCGTGCGACGGGATGTTCGTGGTGCCGGAGTCGGGTGGGCGCTGGCACCTGCTACGAGCCGCCGAGCGTGTCGACGGCACGTTCGCGCGCGCTCAGATGCTTGACCCGCTGGACATCGCGAGCATTCGGACGGTCGGGCGTAGCTTGGGCGAGGTAGTCGCTGAGGGCGGGACGTGGCTCGATGTGCTCGACGTCTCGCCGTTGGTCCCGGGCATGTCGAACCGCGCCGAGTTTCAGCGGTTCGAGCAACTGCTCAAGGAGAACGTCGGGCATCTCGAAGAGGTGTGCCGGAGGCCGCGTACGCACCTGCGCGTCGAAGTCGAGCGGATGGCCGTCTCGCGTGCCCGGCGGTTTCCGGCGCAGGCCGCGAACTACCTCGCCGCGCACACGGAGGACTGGGAACGGCCGACTCTGCGCTCCGTCGTGCCCAAGAGGATCCTTGCCACAGTGAGTGAGGACCAGTTCGACATCTACGAGAACCGCGTCGCGGTCCGGCTCGTCGACCACGTCGTGGTGTACCTGCACCGGCGCGTTCACGAGGTGACTCGGCTTCTGCGTGTGTTCGGGGAGGCGACTGGGAACCACGACGCGGCAGCAGGTGGCTCGCACTGGCGTCAGAGGCGCATCTACAAGCTGTGGGGAGAGACGCTCGACGCGAGCGAGGCGAAGCGGAAGGCTGAGCGTACCCTCGGGCAACTGAGACACCTCCTGTTCACGATTTCCGGGCTGAAGGACTCGGTGCTGTACCGAGAGGTCCCGCGACGGGCGACGGTGGGCACTACGCTCACGATGACGAACATCCTCAGTGACGACGCCCACTACCGGAGCGTTGCTGAGCTTTGGCTCGAGTGGGCTCGGCTCGGCCAGGAGCAGGCCGTCCGGCCGCGCGCGTACTTCGAGGAGATGCAGGACCTCTGTCGCTCGTTCGACAGCTTCGTGCTGCTGTTGACGCTACGGGCGCTCGACCAGCTCGGGTTCGAGCCGACCGACCTGGAGCGGTCGCTCTCCGATCGCGAGGTCGAGGTGCGTCACGGCTCGCGGGTCGTGCGCTTGTCGTGGGCCACGACGACCGGTGCCATATCGCTTCATGGGGAGGGCGCCGAGCCGCTGCGCATCGTCCCGCTCTGTAGTTCCCTCGCTGCACTCGATGACGAGCAGCTTCGCGGCGTGCTCGCCGACGCTGATGCGCACACGAGCACTGGCACGACGACGGTCATCCTCTACCCGTCACCTTCCGATGCCGCTGCGTTCGAGCACCTCGCCCCGGAGCTTGCTGTGCGGCTCCGGTCGCTTGCCCATGAGGCCGGAAGAGAGGGCCGGCGAGGAGTCGGCTTCTTGCCGATGTCCCCGTGGGACATCGGCAGCGTGGAGCGAATGACACGCCAGCTTCGCTGGGTGACGACTGCCCCGACGTACCTCGCGTACCCCCCAACGATCGCGCGGCCGGAGCTGTCGGAAATCAGTCGCGAGTACACTTGGCTCGCGGTGGCCGGCGAAACCGTGCAGGTGCTTCGGCCCCCCCTCGACAGCGAGTCGCTTGATCCCGGTCGCCTCGTTAGCGAAGCGAGCGTTCGGCTCGAGCAGCTCAAGAAGGAGCGCGAGGCCGTTTCCCTTCAAGGACGCGAGGCAGTTCGTGAAGGTGAGAGAACGCGCAACATCAACGCGCGAAAGAAGGAGTTACACGCGGACATCACCGACGCGGAGAAGCGGCTCAAGGCACTTCAGCGTTTCGAGTTGGATCTTGCGCAGGCACTCAAAGTCGTCGGCGACCTGCTGTCGTGTCCCACCTGCAATCGCCGCGCAGACGCGCGGCGAGACTTCAAGCCGATGGGCCAGCACTTCTCCTGTACATGCTCGGACTGCTCGACGACGTGGGGGACGATCGCTTGCGGTCGCTGCTCGAGGTCGATCCCTTTGCTGCGGCTCCACGGGACGGCCTGGACGACGATGGCTGGCGAGCCCGGGTGGATCGACCGGATGCTGGGTGCTGACGTGCTCGCGGTGCCCCTGGTCGTCGGCACGGAGATCGGGTTCGTGTGCCCGTCCTGCGGCAACGGCCGTGGTGGTGCGGTCGACCCGTAGGGGGGTCGAATAGCCGCTTTGAGGTAAAAGTGGCTATTCGACGCAGTGCGTAGACCCGCACCAACCCTACGACATCGCTGGAAGAGCGAGGGCGCCCGAGGGCCTCCGTGGTAAGAGTCAGGGCGTGGAGCGAAAGGCCTGCGAGAACCTGTCGGCAGCCAGCACGCTGGCGAACCTGGACGACCCATGCCCGAACGCCGCGACGACTCGCGCGTACTACGCGGCCTACCAGGCGGTTTGGTCGAAGCTCGAGGAACACGATGTTCCGGTTCCCGAGGTCCGCCCGGGCGTGGAGTACTTCAGGCATGACGAGATCGGCCCACTGGCCCAGGAGCACCAACTCTTCGACCGCAGGCTCGCCGTGCTCTTCGAGCACCTCCGCGCGGCCAGGGTGAAAGCCGACTACTACCTCGACGACTGCACACAGGATTTGGCTCGCACGTACGTCCAAAACGCCAAGATCATCGTCGAGTCCCTTCTGGGCGCCGGGTGCTGCGATGATCAGTGAGCGCGATGCGATTCTCGAGGTTGTTCGGCGACTCGCCAGCAACCGACCCACCCGCTGGGTCGACAAGAAGACGAGTGCCGGAGACTTCGACGGGCGCGACTGGACGATTGAAGTGTTCGACGTCGCGAATATCGATTGCCTTGCGCTGCGCGAGACGCTCTGGGACCTCTTCACCGCGGTCAGGAAGCACACCGGCAAGCCGATGTCCCTGGTCACCCATACGCCGGAGGATACGAACTCGTTCTACGCTTGGGTGAGGTCTGAGCCGAATCGCGACACCGCGCTGCCAGGCGTGCCTCGAGGCACTCCCCCCCGCGCAATTGGTCGCGATCTCCGCCCCACTCCCCGCCAGCACATCCGACCGAGGGCAGCCTAGGTGCGCTACCTCACCGCACAGAAGGTGGTCTCGCCGGCGACAGGCCAGACCGGCATCAACTCCTTCAGGTACGCCAAGGCCGCCGTTCGCTCGTTCGAACTCCTGCAAACCGCCGACGTCGGAGAACTCGAAGCACAGCACGTCGAAGTGCCTCCAGGTGGAAACGACATCCTCTGCTACCTGGATGTCCTCGCTCCGGACACCGCCCAACCGGCCGCGATCAACGAGGTGCTCGAGGCCCTCCGGAAGACGTGGTCGAAGGAGCGGCGAGGGAGCGCTGAGATTGATGAAGTGCGCGCCCTGTTCGTGCCAGGCCGGACGCCGGCCGAGGCAGTCTCCGGCGAGCTCGATGGCTTGGTGAGGGGGCTGCTCGCAGTTGCTGCGGCCGATCCCTCGCCGGCTCCGCTTGAGACGCATCCGATCACGATCCTCGTTTCTGCCCAACCTGAGGGGCGGCGGTACGCGTTGGACCAGGAAAGCGCTCGGCGCCTCCGAGTCGTGAACGGCCCCGAATGGCAGCAAGCCTCGGTGTCGGTAGCAGGCGACGTCGCGGCCGACTTCGCAAAGGTGGCTGCGCCGACCTTCGGTGAGTTGAACCACTCCCTGGTGCTGACGCTGACCGGCCTCGATGTTCTCCGCCTTCTCGCGAACTTCGGTGGTGTTCGATTCGTCGCGCAGCCGGGTGGCAAGACCATCTGGGAGTGGCCGGCGCCCGACGTTCGCCCCGGGTACTGCCTCTCCTGCCATCAGCACGGCACCCTTCGCGACGCCGGCCCGGGAACCTTCGTCTGCGCCTACTGCGGCAACGTGCAGCCCACCGACGGGCTTTGGGTGGCCGCGCTCACGTGAGTTCGCGCCCGCCCGGGAGCGGTCAAGCGGGACATTCGGGGCACTTGGAATCCGGCAACCGTTGCCGGATTCGTTGCCGGATTTCAGCCTGCGCCAGCTGAAGCTCTTGAGGGGGAATCAGGCCATGAATCGGGCCATGGTGGCCCGATGTTGCCGTCCCGCGAGCAAGACCAAGTCTGCGCGCGGCTGTGGCTCGGATCTATGATGAGGCGTGGCATCCCCAACAACGCCCGCTGCCGCACCGCAGCCTGCAGCTCAACCGCAGCCCCCTGCGAAACGACACCCGCGTCCACGCAGCCTGTGGAACGCACTCAAGAGCGCGGCCTCGCTCACGGTGCGCGCCGCGGAGTTCGGCTTCTACCATGTGCTGATCACCGCCGTGGACCACGTCAGCCGCCTTCCGCGGAACACGATGATGCCCGAGGCGGCACGGCTCTACCGCGAGAACATCGCGCTCAAAGCTCAGCTCGACGCGCTCGAGTCGGAACTCGCGCGCGTGAGCGAGCCCGCCCCCGTGCCGATGTCGACGCGCGCCGCCCAGGTCTTCGCGTACCTGCTCACCCGCGGCGACGAGCCGTTCCAGCGCTACTTCCTCTCGGCGTCGCTGGGCACCATCAAGCGGTGGGCAAATCGCTTCCGCGGTCTCAAGCATCGCGTGAATCCCGGTGGTCGCCCGCCACTCGAGGAGAAGGTCGTCGAACTCATCGTCACCCTCAAGCGCGAGAACGGTTCTTGGGGTCAACGGCGCATCCGCGAGGAACTGCGGCGCATGGGCATCCGAGTGAGCGAGCCAACGGTCGCCCGCGTACTCATGGAGCACGGCTTCTCGCCTCGCCCCGGGAGGAAGATCGACTTCGAGCGCGTGAGGGGGGCAGCCAAGGACGCGCTGTGGGCCCTCGACTTCTTCGCCGTCAAGACGGCGAAGGGCGTCTGGCTCCAAGCGCTCCTCATCATCGACGTGCATACCCGCGAGCTCATCGACCTCCGCGTACACGACGGCTGGGACGTCGACTCGGTCTGGACGATTCGCGCGTTCAACGAGGTCTGCGGCCGGCTGAAGCGCGCCCCGAAGACCGTCGTGCACGACCACGGCACGCACTTCGCCGGGCAGTTCCAGCGACAGCTGCGAGTGCTTGACGTCGAGGAGGAGCTCACGCCCACCGGGCTGCCTTCGATGAACTGCTACGCCGAGCGCGCCATCGGCTCAGTTCGCCGCGAGCTGCTCCGACACATCCGGGTTCACGACGCGACCGAGCTGCAGTACTTCCTCGACGAGTACCGCCGGTACGCGAACACGGAACGTCCCCATCAGGGGCTCGATGGCCGCACGCCCGACGAGATCGCGAAGGGTACGCCCGAGGCCGAAGTCATCGACCTCGCCACCGTCCGCAGGAGACGACTCGAGCGCCGGGAGTATGCCCATGGCCTTCTGCAAGGGTACGCCCTGGTCGAAGAGCCCGGCGCCGCGCGAGCCGCCTGACCCATGCCGACCACCAACCTCACTCCCGCGTGCCGGCCTCACGGACGGCGCGTCGGGCCTTCGTTTGCCTCGCTGCGGCGCCAGGGCCCCCAACGCCCGTTCGGCGGCTCACAAGCCAACGTCGCCCCAACGGCGGGGGCTCACGCGTGGGTCGAGCCGGTGCCTTTGACGCAGACGGGAGGTTTCTTGGGATCGGCTGCGGGGCGTGGCCGGCGCAAGGGGCCTCGCCCGGAGCCCGCGTCGAATGCCACCCCCATTCGTTGCTGGACGGCGCGAACGCGAAAGGCCGTCCAGAGTTGCCCGCGCCAACCGTCGATGAAGCCTGGAAACTTGTGCGTTCAGGACGGCGCGACTACAGTTGTGGTGTCCAGTTTTGAGCCCCGCAGATTGGTTCGCAGGTCGCGGCGAATGCGGAGCACAGCTTTTCGGTAGTGGTAGAAACCGCAGCCCCTCAAAGGGACTGCGGTTTTTTTGCTTTCAGGCCTCCATCTCGGTTCTCCCACCGGTCTTCGGCGTGATGACAATGCGGCCGTCGTGGTGGATGACGATGCGCTCGATGAGGTGCTGAACGTAGGTACGGGCGACGTCATCGCGACGCAGGAGAACGCGCCACTCCTTCAACACTGATTCTGCTGGCGCATCGAGCCTGAGCAATCGAAACCTCGGCTCAGTGCAGACCACGCGCTCGATCGCATCGAGCACTGCGTCGTCGAGCGTCTTGAGGGGAATCCGGAATCCGGCACACGCCTCCTTGCCAACGCGCAGGAGGCTTCGGCAGTTGTAGTAGCCGTAGGTGTAGTGCCCGTCGACCACACGCTTGCCGCTCGTCTCGTACTGGTAGCTCGCGCCACAGGCACCGCACCATACGAGCCCCTTGAGCAACTTCGGCTGCGAGGGCGCTCGGCCTGGGGAACGAGACGGCTCGCGCTCCCGTCGGAGCCTCTGCACCAACGCCCACGTCTCGGCGTCGATGACCTGTGGGACCGTCAACGAGAGCCACTCCGCCCTTGGCCGCAGCAGCCCATCCTTCCGCATTCCCCAGTGCACGGTGCCGGTGAGCGCCTCTTCGCTGAGAAGCAGCGTCACCCTGCTCTTCGACCAGAGGTCACCTGCCCGCGTTCGCAGCCCGCGCTGGTTGAGCATCCGCGCGACGGACTTCGCGCCGCTCCCGGCGATGTAGAGGGTGAACGCCTCGCGCACGAGCGCAGCCTCGCGAGACTCCACTTCGAGCCCATGACGTTCGAGGCCCGGCCTGACCTCGACGGGGACACTTCGGTAGCCGTACGGCGCGCGCGCTCCCGGCCAGAAGCCCTGCTTCACCGCCTCGCGCATCGCAGCGGAGGTCCTCAGGCCGTTCAATTCCGACTCGTACTGGTCGATGCACTCGAACAACCCTTCCATCAGCGTTCCCATCGGATCATCGGCGAAGTCCTGCAGGACAGAGAGCACGCGAACACCTGCCTTTCTGAGCTTGGTCTTCACGACGCGTGCGTGGGTCGCGTCGCGGGTGAAGCGCGATGTGTGGTGGACGACGATCGTGCTGATGGTGCTCGTGGGCTTGAGCGCGTCACCAAGCAGGCGGTTGAAGACCGGTCGGCTCGCATCCGTGCCCGACGCGCCCGCCTCGACGTACTGCTCCTCGATGAGCGCGCCGTGCCTCGTGGCGAACTCGGCGATCGCCTTGCACTGCGCCGGAAGCGAGAGATCTTTCTCGGCCTGTTCGGCAGTGCTGACGCGGGCGTAGGCCACCCAGTCGCGACGCTCACCTCGCGGGCGCATCTTCGACCTCCGGAACTTGCGCCCGATCGAGCAACATCAAGAGCGCGGGCTTGATGAGTTCGCGCTCCCAGACCGGGATTTCGACGGCCAGCACCTCAAGGCCAGAGACCTCCAGTAGAAGTTCGCGCGGACGTCGTTGACGGGCTCGTTGCTGGGTCATGCCGGGGGCAAAGCCCGCGGCGATGGAGACAGGGGACGGCGATTCGGAGATCGACCGGTGGGTGGCTGGGCAAGCGGGCAGGATCGATCTGAGTTCCACGTTGCAGAAACGCGGTCCTGCCGCCCTTGAGAGGACATGGATCGGACGAATTCTCGAAGGAATGCCTGATTCCGAACGCTTGTGGCGACGGCTACGGTCGTCGCGGGCGGGCCGACCTCAGCTCCGCTTCTTCGGCCGCGTAGACGCGCCGCGCGACGGGCGATCGCACCGACAGCAACCGGACGTAGTGCGTCCAGAGCAGAGGGAATGCCTCGGCGAGCCGTGCCACCAGACCAGATTGTGCAGGCACTGCCTGCACAATCTCCCGGTGCTCGACGAGTTGCAGCGCGTCGCCCAGCAACCCGAGGCGTCCCGCCTCTGAGCCCTGCGACTACGAGGTTCAGGTGCCGTTTCCGGCCACGCGTCGACGGTGTCGCAGGTCCTTCAGGGGATACTGCGCCCGGCAATTGCCCCGGAACATGTCAGTGGGCCCGGATAGAAGGGACCCTGACCGATGCTCTCTCTCGAACGCGCGACACTCCAGAAGCTCCGCGAGACGAACCCCGCGTGGCGCCTGCTCGCTGCGAACAACGCGCCTTTCATCATCAGCTTCCTCCACCAGGCCTTCCTCGCGGCGAACACGCGCACGGCCTCTCTTCAGTCCCTGACGGCCAGCCTCGACGATCACCTTCACCATGCGCGCGAGCAGAGCGCCATGGACCTGCCGAAGAGCGCCGAGGCGTACCTGGACGACTGGGCCAACGACGCGAGCGGGTGGCTGCGCAAGTTCTACCCGCCCGGCAGCGACGAGGCCCACTTCGACCTCACCCCGCCCGCTGAGCGCGCCCTGCTCTGGGTCGGCAAGCTGCTCGAGCGGCGCTTCGTCGGCACTGAATCGCGCCTGCTGACGGTCTTCGCGCTGCTCAACGACATGATCGATGGCAGCGAGGCCGACCCTGAGGCCCGCATGGCCGAGCTCAAGCGTCGCCGCGACGAGATCGACGCGCAAATCGAGCAGCTCAAGTCAGGCCAGGTCAGCGTGATGGACCCCACCCAACTGCGCGAGCGCTTCCAGCTCATGGACAGCACCGCCCGCGAACTCCTCGGCGACTTCCGCGAGCTCGAGCAGCGCTTTCACCACCTCGACCGGGAGGTTCGCCAACGCGTCGCTGCGTGGGAGGGTGGGCGCGGCGAACTGCTCGACCGCATCCTGGGTGAGCGCGACGCCATCGCCTCTTCCGATGAGGGCACCAGCTTCCGCGCCTTCTGGGACTTCCTGATGTCGCCTGATCGCCAGGAAGAGTTCACCGACAAGCTCAAGCGGGTCTTCGAGCTCCCGGCCGTTCGCCAAACCGCCCCTGACCCGCGCCTGCGCAGAATTCACTACGACTGGCTCGCCGCGGGCGAAGTCACCCAGCGCACCGTGGCCCGCCTCTCCGAGCAGCTCCGCCGCTACCTCGACGATCGCGTCTTCCTCGAGAACCGCCGCATCATGGAACTCATCCGCGGCCTCGAGCAGCAAGCCCTCGCGCTCCGTGACACCCCTCCCCCGGGCGTCGTGGCTGAGCTCGACGACACCGCGCCTGCGATCGACCTTCCCCTCGAGCGCCCCCTCTTCACGCCGCCCTTCGTGGCGCAGCTCAAGAGCCAACTGCTCGAGGCCGGGAACGATGACGGGCCCACCGACGAGCTCTTCGAGCAGGTCTCCATCGACCGAACTCGGCTCCGCGCACAGGTCCGCGCGCTGCTGCAGCGGCGTGAGCGCGTCACGCTCGCCGACGTTCTGGCCGCCCACCCGCTTCAGCACGGGCTCGCCGAGCTCGTCGGCTACTTCGCGGTCGCCTCGGAAGATCGCAAGGCCGTAATCGACGAGGCCTCTCCGCAGCTCGTCTCCTGGAGCGACGCCACGGGCCGCTCGCGCTCCGCATCCATCCCTCTCGTCGTCTTCTGCCGCTGACAGCCATGAAACAAGCCGCCGACCCGACTGACACGCTGCCCCAGGTGGTGATTGCCCTGATGAAGGGCGTGGTCTGGCGCGAAGACGACGAGCGGCACTGGCAGCACCTGCTGACGCTGCAGGCGCGGGTTCGCGATCACCTGGCAGTGATGGGCCTCCAGCTCGAGGTCGACGAGGCCGAAGGCTACGCCCTCTTGCGACAGCGCCCTCTCGACGAGGGTGAAGACCTGCCCCGCCTCATTCCAAGGCGACCGCTTGCCTACCCCGTCAGCCTGCTGCTGGTGCTGCTGCGCAAGAAGCTCGCGGAGGCCGACGGCGGAGGGGCCGACCGTCGAGTCGTGCTGCGCCGCGAAGAGATCGTCGAGCTGCTCCGTCACTTCCTGCGCGAGACCACCAACGAGGCGCGGCTCGTCGATCAGATTGCCGGCCATATCAACAAGGTGCGGGAGCTCGGCTTCCTGCGCCAGCTCAAGGGCCGGGAGGGCGAGTACGAGGTGGTGCGCCTGCTCAAGACCTTCGTCGACGCCCAGTTCCTCGAGGAACTGCTCGTCACCTACCGCGCCCACGCCGCCGCGAAGGAAGCCGCGTCGTGACCCCCGGTGACGCACAGCAGGCAGACCTGCTCGACCTCGCCGCGCCCAGCGAGCGGGCCGGCTTCCGCCTTCAGAGGCTCGAGGTCCTCAACTGGGGAACGTTTGATCAGAAGGTGTGGCACCTCGAACTGGGCGGCGAGACGTCCTTGCTGACTGGTGACATCGGCTCGGGCAAATCGACGATCGTCGATGCCCTGACCACGCTCCTCATCGCGCCCCAACGGGTCGCCTACAACAAGGCGGCTGGCGCGGAGACGCGCGAGCGCACGGTGCGCTCCTATTTCCTGGGTCACTACAAGGCAGAGCGAAGCGAGGTGGGCGCCGGGGCCAGGCCCGTGGCGCTGCGCGATGGGCACAGCTACTCCGTACTGCTCGCCCACTTCTTCAACGAGGGCTACCAGCAACACGTGACGCTGGCCCAGGTGTTCTGGATGAGGGAGCAGGAAGGTCAGCCCGCCCGCGTGTTCGTCGTCGCCGACCAGAAGCTCTCCATCGCCGAGCACTTCTCCGGCATCAGCGACATCTCCGAGCTGCGCAAGCGGCTCAAGGGCGTGACGAAAGAGGTCCACGACTCGTTTCCCCCCTACGTGTCGGCCTTCCGCAGGCGTTTTGGAATTCAGAACGACCAGGCGCTCGACCTGTTTCACCAGACCGTCTCGATGAAGTCGGTCGGCAACCTCACCGACTTCGTGCGGCAGCACATGCTGCAGCCCTTCCCCGTCGAGGAGCGCATCGCGAACCTCGTCGCACACGTCGATGATCTCACCAGGGCGCATGAGGCGGTGCTCAGAGCCAAGGAGCAACTGCGGCGCCTGACGCCCCTGGTCGAAGACTGCGATCAGCACCAGCTCGTCAGCGCCAAGGTGCGCGAGGAGCGCGCCTGCCGCGAGGCGCTCAAGGCGTGGTTCGCGGCCCAGCGCGTCGACCTGTTGGGCCAGAGCCTGGCCCAGTGTGGCGAACAGCTCGCCCAGCTCTCAGTCGAGGTTTCGCAAGCCGAGGCGCAGCGCACCGACCTCAACGCGCAGCGCGACGGGCTCAAGCAGGACATCGCGCGAAATGGCGGCGAGCGCATCGAGCGCATCAAGCAGGAGATCGGCGATCACGACCGCGAACGGCGCGAGCGGGTCCGGCGAGCCGAGGCCTACGACGCGAGCGCGCAGCAAGCCGGGCTGGCCGTGACGACCGACGCTCAGGGCTTCCTGTCGAACGTGCGCCATGCCACGGAAGGCCAGCCCCCTCTCGAGGACCGCCTGGCCTCGCTGCGTGCGAAGTCAATCGATGACGAGGTCCGGTTTCGTGAGCTGAAGCAGCAACGGGAGGCGCTCGCGGCTGAAGTCGAGTCGCTGCGCCAGCGGAAGTCCAACATCCCCACCGACGTGCTCCGAGTACGGACCAGGCTGTGCGAGGCGCTGGCCATCGACGAGGAGCACCTGCCGTTTGCCGGCGAGTTGATGCAGGTCCGCGACGACGAGCGCGCGTGGGAAGGCGCCATCGAGCGCGTGCTGCGTGGCTTTGGCACGTCGCTCCTGGTCGCCGACGAGCACTACGCGGCGGTGTCCAAATGGGTGGACCAGACCCAGCTCGGCACGCGGCTCGTCTACCACCGGGTGAAGGAGGGGAAGCAGCCGCGTACGCCTCCCAGCCAGCCTGCGTCGCTGGTTCGCAAGCTGCAGTTCAAGCCCGGCTCGTTGCTGGCTGACTGGCTGGAAGACCACGTTGGCAGGCAGTTCAACCCGGTCTGCTGCGAGTCGCTCGAGGAGTTCCGCCGGGAGAAAGAAGGGCTCACGCGCAGCGGCCAGCAGAAGCGCGGCGGCGTGATGCACTCGAAGGACGATCGGGGCCGGGTCGACGACCGGACCCGCTACGTCCTCGGCTGGTCGAACCACGAGAAACGGGCCGCGGTCGAGCGGGAGCTGCAGGAGATCGAGCGGCAGGCCCAAGGGGCAGCCACCGCCCTCGGCTCGACCGCCAGCGAAGAGCAGCGGCTGCGCAAGCAACTCGACGCGCTCAAGGCGGTCGCCGCCCACCGCAGCTTCGACGATCTCGACTGGCGGCAGAGCGTGGCGGCGCTCCAGCGGCTCACGGCTGAACTCGAGGCGCTCGAGAGCACCTCTGACCTCTTGCGGGCGCTCGAAAAGCAGCTGCGGGGCATCGAGAAGGCGCTCGCGGCCGCCGACGCCCGGCTCACCGAGGCGCGCGACCAGCGCACCCGCGCTGATGCGCTCCGCGTCACGCTGGAGCGCACCCTGGCGCGAATGATCGCCCTGGTCGACGCCACCAGTCCTGAAGAGCGTGCCCGCTTCGAGCGGCTCGGTGAGCTGCACCGCGAGTGCGGGGCGAGCGCGGCCTTGACGATCGACAATGCAGACGCAGCCGAGAGTGAGCTGCGCACCTGGCTGCAGAGCCGCATCGACGCCGACGAACTCCGCCTGGGGAGGCTGGGGCAGAAGATCGTCTCGGCCATGGTGGACTACCGCAACACCTGGCCGGTCGAGACGCGCGAGGCCGACGCCAGCATCGAAGCGGCCCCGGAGTTCCGCAAGATGCTGGTGACGCTGCGCACCGATGATCTTCCGCGCTTCGAGAAGCGGTTCAAGGACCTGCTCAACGAGAACACCATCCACGAGGTGGCGAGCTTCCAGGCGCAGCTGCGGGGTGAGCGGGTGCAAATCGCGGAGCGGATCGAGCTCATCAACAAGTCGCTGCGCGAGATCGATTTCAACGAGGGTCGCTTCATTCGGCTCGAGGCCGCCAACGCCACAGACGCCGAGGTGCGCGACTTTCAGATGGACCTCAAAGCCTGCACCGAAGGCGCGCTGACCGGCTCGGGCGACGAGGCCTATTCCGAGACCAAGTTCCTGCAGGTCAAGCAGATCATCGAGCGCTTCCGCGGCCGCGAAGGCAGCACTGACCTCGACCAGAAGTGGACGCGCAAGGTGACCGACGTTCGAAACTGGTTCACCTTCTCGGCCTCTGAGCGCTGGGCTGAAGACGAGCGGGAACATGAGCACTACACCGACTCGGGCGGGAAGTCGGGCGGCCAGAAAGAGAAGCTCGCCTACACGGTGCTGGCGGCGAGCCTCGCGTACCAATTCGGCCTCGAGTGGGGGGAGAGCAAGTCACGGTCGTTCCGCTTCGTGGTGATCGATGAGGCCTTCGGCCGGGGCTCCGACGACTCGGCGAAGTTTGGGCTCGATCTCTTCCAGAAGCTGAACCTGCAGCTCCTGGTGGTCACCCCGCTGCAGAAGATCCACGTGATCGAGCCCTACGTGGCGAACGTCGGCTTCGTGTCCAATCTCGATGGCCAGAGTTCGAAGCTCAGAAACCTGACCATCACGGAGTACCGCGAAGAGAAGGCGCGACGAGGCGCGTGATGTCGGCCTCAGCGTGGACCACGCCAGCGGAGCTCGTCACCCAGGTGCAGCGCCTGTGGGACCGGGGGGAAGTCCTGCGCGCCGGTATCCAGGGCGAGGCGCTCTTCCCGAAGCAGCTTCGCCTGCGTCGACCGACGGCGAGGGACCTGGGTGAGCGTTTCGACGAGGTGCGCCGATGGATCCGCGCGCTCGAGGAAGGCAGCCGCGAGCACGGCTACGTCCTCGAGTTCGACGAGGTCGATCACCGACAGCTCGGCACCAACCAGGTACCCGGCCGGGTGCTGATCCCGACCGAGGCCGCCGCGCTGAGGATCATCGGAAAGACGCGCGCCGCAGAGCGGTTCCGGGCGCTCCGGGAACAGACCGTCGCGGTCCTTCCCGTCCTCGCGGATTGGATGGGAGCGCGGCCGCTGAAGGTGCTCGAGCACGAAGCACACTGGGACGGGTTCGTCCTCGTGCTCCAGTGGTTCGCTCGCCGCCCGCGCTCGGGGCTCTACCGTCGGCAGTTGGAGATCGAAGGGGTCGACACCAAGTTCATCGAGACGCATCGTCAGGTCCTCGCGGACTTGCTCGAGCTCGTCCTCCCCGCTGAGGACCTCGAGCAGGGGTCTTCGTTCGATCGGCGCTTTGGTTTGAGAGAGAAGCCCGCCCTGGTGCGGTTCCGCATTCTCGACGAGTCGCAGCACCTTCACGGGCTGTCGGATCTCTCGGTGCCTGCGACGGAACTGGCGAAGCTCGAGCTCGGGGTCGAAGACATCATCGTCACCGAGAACGAGGTGAACGGCCTCGCGCTGTTGCCACGGCCTCGGACGCTCGTGGTCTTCGGTCAGGGCTACGCGCTGGAGAAGCTGGGGGAGATTCCGTGGCTGGCGACGCGGCGACTCTTCTACTGGGGCGACATCGACACTCACGGGTTTGCCATGCTTGACCGGTTTCGCGGCCATTTCCCCCGGGCCCAGTCCCTGCTGATGGATCGGGCGACGTTCCTCGCCCACCGGCCGATGTGGGTGACCGAGAAGACACCGAGCACCGAGTCCCTCACCCGCCTGACGGAGCCCGAGAACGCGCTGCACCGCGAATTGCTTAGGGGAACCTGGGGAGAGCGCCTTCGGCTCGAGCAGGAGCGCATCGGCTTTGGCTGGGTGCGCGAAGCGCTCGAGAAGCTCGGCGCGCGATAACGCGGCGGATCGAATGGCCACTTTGATGGGAAGGTGGCTATTGGCGCGCTCGGTACCGCAGCTTGCCCAGCTGGGCTCCGACTGATACAAAACGTCTGTCTGTATATTCCTCAACCGACGTTTCGAACCATGCAGAAGTCCACCGACAAGAGCGACCTGCTCCTCCGCCTCGCGCGGAAGGGCCCCCTGCGCTCGAGAGAACTCGCGGCCCAGGGGATTCCCCGCTCCTACCTGGGCCGATTGGTCGCACAAGGACTGCTCGAACGCGTCGGCCGCGGCATGTACCAGGCCCCCAACGCCCACATCACCGAACTGCACACGATCGCGGAGACGATGAAGCGGGTCACTCACGGAGTCATCTGTCTTCTCAGCTCGCTCCAGATGCACGGGCTGACGACGGAAGTCCCGCATGCGGTGTGGGTGCTGATCGACACTCACGCACGAGCACCCCGATCCACCCCGTCGAAGCTCGAGATCGTGCGCGCGAGCGGGTCCGCGCTGGCGCATGGGGTCGAGGAGCGAATCATCGAAGGCGTTCCGGTCCGCCTCACCTCGGCATCGAAGACCGTCGCTGACTGCTTCCGCTATCGCCGTCACGTTGGCCTCGACGTGGCGATCAGCGCACTCCGCGAATACCTCACGCGCGGACGTTCACCGAAGAAGAACAGAGGAGCGGATTTCAGCATCGAGGCCCTCGTCGCCGCCGGAACGGCCGATCGGGTTTCCAGCGTAATGCGCCCCTACCTGGAGGCACTGGCATGACGAAGAAGCCCAAGGACGTTGGTGCTTCGGTGCGCTCGCGTCTCCTGGATCTGTCGAAGACGCGGGGCGACGACTTTCAGCTCGTGCTGGTTCGGTACGTGAACGAGCGCCTGCTCTATCGGATCGCCTCTTCTCCGCACGCGAAGACCTTCATCCTGAAGGGCGCAGCGCTCTTCACCATCTGGACAGGCAAGCCCCATCGGGCAACGAGGGACCTCGACTTCCTGGGCTCCGGTGACTCGACCGAGAAACACGTCAAGGAGGTCTTCCTCGAGATCTTCGACCAACAGGTCGAGGACGATGGGGTGACCTTCGACCGTGCATCCGTCGTGGCGAGCCCGATTCGGGAAGATCAGGAGGACGGCGGCGTCCGCCTGACGCTGACCGCCCACGTCGCAGCGGCGAAGGTGCGCGTCCAGATCGATGTCGGCTTCGGCGACGCCGTCACTCCGGCAGCGCGAGCGATCGACTTCCCACCGCTCCTCGACTTCGCCGCGCCCAAGCTCCGCGTCTACCCCCGAGAGACAGTCGTCGCGGAGAAGGTCGAGGCCATGGTGAAGCTCGGCCTCGCCAACACGCGAATGAAGGACTTCTACGATCTGCGCGTCATGTCCGACCTCTTCGAGTTCGACGGGGCGCTCCTGGTGAAAGCCATTCGGGCGACCTTCAAGCGACGCGGCACTCCGGTCCCGACGACAGCGCCTGCAGCGCTGACCCCTGCATTCTTCGACGACAAGTCGAGAAAGGGGCAGTGGGCGGCGTTTGCGAAGAAGACCGCCGCGAGCGACGCCGGCGAACTCGAAGCAGCGATCGTTCGCGTCGCCGGATTCTGCGCGGAGCCGCTCCTGCGCGCGGCAGGGGAAGCAGGCTGGGCAGGAACGTGGAAGCCCGGCGGGCCCTGGCGTCGCTGAGGTGCGAACTCAATGGGGGACCCACCTTGTCGAATCTGCGGGGTTCCTCAGCAGTCCCCTGCCCTTGCGAGTTCGCCACTCTCTGAAACGCCCCGCAGAGTGGGTTCGCAGCTCGAGCCCTTCGTCGAGTTGAAGGGAGCCGGTGACCAACCGGTGGCCCTTAGAAAGTTAACGGCGGCCTCGAGGAGAAATACTCGGGGCCGTCGCCGTTTCTGCCCACGTTCCCGCCGGGTTCGACGCTGGTTCGCGCCCTCTCGCGTCGGGGACGGAGCTCGGGCAGAGAGCCACGAGCGGGCTCGTCGTCGGACCCCTCTGAAGGGAAGGACGAAGAGGCCGCCTCGAATCGCGACCAGCGTGGAGTGGGAGACAGAGAGCGTTCAACCGGCCATGGATTTCGGGCGCTCGTCCAGGCGGCTCCAACGCCTCAGTTCGCGTAGCGCACCAGCCGGACGACATGGAGGACGCGCTCGGCATCCTGCACTGGTGCGCCCGTGGTTGAAGGCGGGCTCGGCCTGGCGATTGGGCACCGTCCGCAGGCCACCCGGTCGAGCCGGCTGCGGAATCCGCAGACCAGTCGTGCCGATTCCGCACTCGAGCGAGGGGTCACCCGGCTCTCTCTCGTGAGGAAGCTGGACACCACGTCTGGCCGGGGTCTTGCTGATACCGGCACCACGAAAAACACCCACTTCGATCGAAGCGCCTGCCTCGTCGGGGCGCTGCCCAACCCCGAGTGGCGCACGGGCAGCACGTTCAACCTCGAGTTCGCGCCCTCCAGCCAGATCCTCGGCGGCGGCGTCACCAACACCCACGGCTCCAACAGCGCGAGCTTCTGGGACCCGACGACTGGCACGTAGCCTGGCTCGGCGAAGCGATTGGGGCACGCCACTTCCCCGCCTTCGGCTGCCTCCTCCGCTTCCCACTTCCGCGGTTTGTTCTTCCTCAACTTTGCTCGCGCCGGAGTTCACCCATGTTTCCACTGGTATGGATCATCGCGACGGCCGTGGCCGCACGCGCCTGGCTCCTGTTCCGGACCCCGTACGTGCCGGGCATCAACGGCGCCTACTACCTGGTGCAGGCGCGCGCGCTGCTCGACCGAGGCGTATTGGGTATTCCCGACATGCCGCTGACGTTCCATCTGCACGCGTCGGTGACGTGGGCGCTGATGCATCTGACGCATCTGTCGCAGTCCGAGGCGATCGTCTGGGCGGTGAAGGGCTGTGACGCCGTGCTGCCGCCGCAGGTGGCATGGCCAGTATTCGTGCTCATGCGGCGATGGGCACGTGCTCGCGGCCACGGCGACGCGGGTCCGCTCGCCGCAGCGGCGCTCGCCTGCCTTGCTTCTCCATGGTTGCTGATCGTCGGGGAACTCCAGAAGAACTCGCTGGCGCTCGTCTGGCTCGCATTGCTGGTGACGACGCTGCACACCTGGCTGGGTGCGCCGACCACTCGGCGGGGCCTCGCCGTGCTTGCCTCGCTCTGGCTGCTCGGGCTCACGCACATCGGCGTGCTGGGAGCAGCGCTCGTACTGCTGGCCGCCGTGATGCTCGTTTGTATCGCGCGGCACGAACGTGCGGCCGACTGGCGACACGCGCTGCCGTGGGTTGCCGCAGGCGTCATGCTGCTCGCGGCGACCTCCGCCTGGGTGATGTTGAAGTACGACCCTTCACGCATCCACCGCCTGATGACGGCGTTGTCGAATCCGGCGGCGTTCTCTGCAGATGGAAAGCGCGGGCCCACGCCGCCGGGAGGCGCGATGCACCTGGCACAGTGGGGTTCGTGGCTCGCCTTCGCGTTGACAGTGACGCCGGCACTGGTCGTCGCAGGGCGCGGGCGCGCAACCCTGCCCACCGCCGACGTCGCAATCGCAGCCGGCGGCGCACTCACTGTCCTGGTCCTCACGGGCCCGTGGTTCGGCCCGGACAAGGCCATGCGCTTTTCGCTGATTGCCCTGCTGCCCGCGATCATGGTCGGGGCCTTCGCGCTGCTGCACGTCTCCACAGCGTGGGTGCGGCGGACGCTACTCGGCGCGGCGTTGCTCATCGGTGTCGGGAGCACCGCAGTTTACCTGCCCCAGGGCGGGCAGGCCGCCCTCCGCGCCACCGCCATGCAGGAACTTCAAGGACTCGCGTCATCCATCGCGAACCCGGAACGCACCCTCGTGGTGGCACCGCACGGTACCGAGTGGTGGAGTGCGTGGTTTCTGCACACGCGCATTGCGCAACCCGACGCCGTTCGCGCTGACGACTGGGCGCGCTACGAGCGGGTGCTGTTCCTCGTGGTCAAGCCCGGGGCGCAGGTTGAGATGTTAGGACGCGGCCCACCTCCGCCAGCCGGCGCTCGGCCATCCCTGGGTGGCGACGCCCCAGCGCTGCCTGCTGGCGGGGGGACGCCACCGAGGCGCGAGGCGCCGATTCCTGCGGACGCCGAGGTGCTGCACGATGGCGTCAGCCTGAAGCTCGTCCGCGTCGCGACGCCGCCGGAGTTCGTGAGGCATGGCACGGCGCGATCTGCACTCCCGTAACTCGCAGGATCTTCCCGCCCATAGAGAGCCGCATCGCCAATGGTTCGACCGGCACACCTCCCAGGCGGTGTGTCGGTGGAACCAGAAGTTCGCCACGGCAGCGACGGAACCGGCGTTCACGCCGATCGCGGAACTTGCCGCGCGCGACGACGTCGAGTGTTGGACTTCTTGTGAACCCGACTGCCCCGACGGCACCGTGGCATACGAACAGGGCGTGTGGACGACGCTCACGGGACAGGCCGTCGGGTTGAGCGATTTCGCGTTGGCGAGGGACGGCAGCGCGATGACGGCCAGCGCCGCGAGCCGCATCCGCACGGCGAGCACGTCCAGAAGCGCGAGGACGGCGAGCATGACGATGGTGCCTCTCCTGCGCGGGAGCCAGTGGGCTCCCACCGCAAGATCGACGAGCACGGGTGGCCGTGGGGCGGCTCCATTCGCGGACGTCGGCGTGACGTCACTGCGACTGCAGGTAGGTGTTCAGCAACTCGTCCTGGAGCACGTTCTGGTGCTGATTCGTCGCCTTCACGCTCAGCGCGACGTCGAGCGTTCGAACGCGGAAGCTCCAGCCAGGGGGCAACGTCAAACGCGTGCCGAGCAAGGGCAGGTCTTCCGCGGTGAGGCCCACCTTCTCCTGCGAATAGGACTGCATGGTGAACACGTGCCTCGAGGCGTCGACCAGCTCGTAGACCGGGCGCCCCGCGAAGAAGATGAACTCGCTGTCCCGGCTGATGGAGCGCACGGTGTAGGAGCTCCCCAGCGAAAGCGCCTCCACCAGCGTAAGGTCGATGGCACCCGCCTGTCGCATCTGGAGCGGGCCGAAGGTGCGCACGGTGGGGTCCAGCAGCATCGAACTGCCGAAAGAGTCGATGGCCCAGTTGCGCGGCCCGTTGAGCATCACCTGGGTGACGCCGAGCTCGGCCTTGATCGCGCCCGCATCGACCTGCGCCCACTCTGAGGGGGGGCAGTCGCTCAGCCCCTGCGTGCTGAAGACCTTCACGTGAACTGCGCCGCCGTCGAGCTGCGCGACCAGGACTTCGCAATACGTCGTATCGCGCACCGACGGTCCAGCATCGACTCCCGCATCAAGTTGGGGAGCGCCTCCACACCCGACCAGGAGCAGCAGTGACAGCCCGGCGAGCGCTCTCACGGGTAGCTCGCGCCGGCGTACGAAACCTGGTGATACGACTGGAGCTTGCTGTCGCGGATGACGTTGTAGAAGCACCGGTCACCTCCGCCGAACGGGTGCGCCGACAGCGGCGCCGCGAGCGTTTCTTTCGTCAGGGTCCAGCCGGCAGGGAGCACCACGTCAGTGGTCGGGACGACGTCGCTGGTCGCGTGCATGATGGCCCTCTCACCACTCGGCCCCCCGAGGAAGATCACGTCGCCAGCGAAGACCATTTCACGGCACTTCTCGGTGACCACGAAGAGGAGGCCGCCCGGCTTCGCGCTCGTGCCATCGCACGCGCTCGCTGAGGGCACGCAGTCAGCCGCGTCGATCTTCGAGAGCCCCACCCATGTGTACCCGTCCATGTCGATGACGTCGCGACACGCGTCACCTGCGCAATCGGCCGGCTTCCCCGGAGACCGACTGAAACACGACGTCGAGAAGAGCGTATGGCGGTCGCTGTTCTTCTGGTTGCCAGGACTGGGCGTATGGCTCGCCCACTCCTCGTCGGAGATCGCGTTCGACCCGCCTGCGATGACCACTTCACGCCGGCTCCCGTTGAGGACCTCTTTGGCGATGCCGGCCATCACTGGTGGGTTCAAGCACGTCGGCGTGGTGGGCCATGCAGAGCCCTCCGTGGAGTACGAGATCTTTGCGTCCTTCGAAGTCGGAATGGAGATGCAACCAACAGTGAGCAGGCACAACGCAGCCACGAACCGGCTTCGCATCAAACGAACATCCCACGGGATCATCGAGAAAGTGTTGAGCGCGCGCCCGCGCCTCGCTCCACACGGCCTCCACGCCCTGGTCGTCGATTGAGCGCATGCACCCTCGCCGACGTGCGGCGGGGGGGACGGGCCTTCTCGCAAGGCAGGTGGTCCGGCACCGACGCAGATGTGAGCCGCCCGGGCCCTTTCGCAAGGTCGTCGAGGTCCGCCGGCAAGCGACAGCGCAGAACGAGGGGCTACGACACGCGCAGCGAAGCGGCCGCGATGCCGAACATGCGGCGAAACGTGCGGCTCAGATGCGCCGAGTCCGAGAAGCCCGCACCGTGGGCCGCCTCGGTGAGCGAGGCTCCGCCGGCGTAGGTCTCCACGGCCCGCACGAGCCGCAGCCACAGCAGGTAGGTGCGAAACGGAAGCCCGGTCTGCTGCACGAACAGGTGACGGGTGCGTCCCGGCGAGAGACCGACGAAGGCCCCGGCAGCCGCCAGGCTCACCCTGTCGTCGAGGCGCGCCGTGACCCACCCGATCAACTTCTCGATGCGCGGGTCAGGAGCGGCGGCCGGCGCCCCTCCTCCAGCGAGCGCCGTGACCAACTCCCGGCCCAAGGCGCGGAGGTCATCGTCGGTGTGGCGTCGGTCCTCGAAGGTCGACTTCAACCTCACGGACAGGTCGCCCAACAGGCGCGGGGGGAGGGACACCATCGGCCCCTTCGCGAACAACCCCCGGACGATCTCCCGGCCCGCCTGGCCGTCCGAAGCCACGAACAGGTGCGCAGTCAGGCCCGTCGCTTGAAATGCATGCGGCGAGTCGGGAGCAATGGCGATCGCCCCGCCCCCGATCCGCTCCGCCTCGCCATCGAACTGGACGCGCCCGGTGAGCGCGAGCGTCACCTGGACCGCGTGGTGCGAATGAAAGTCCGTCCGCGGAAACTGGATGCCTGGAGGGGCGCTGAGGATCCACAGGCTCGCTCCTTCCCAGAACAGGATCCGCCCGTGAGCCTTCGTCCCCATCCGGCGACAGTACCGGAAAGGGACCGCCTGACAGGGCTCAGGTTCCCGGCGCAGGCACGAGGCTGGAGATCGCCTGGGAGACCTCGCGCGGCTGCTCGACCTCGAGATTGTGACCGGCTCCCTCGAAGACGACCGGCGCGCCGTCCGTTGCTTCGGCCGCCAGCGCCCTGCCCTGGGCGAGCCACATCGCCTCGGCCTCCGGTGCAAGCCCGTGGAACGTCGCGATGAGCACGCGCACCGGGTAGTTCCCGAAGGGGCCCGCCGCCCGAAGCTCGTCGGAGATGCTCGCGAACCCTTCGAGCTCCGCGCCCTGGGGCGCAGGCAACGTCCCCCACGCCGACCTGGGGATGCTGCACCCCGTGAATCCGTGCTGTTCGCAGGCTGCGCCAAAGTCGGGCGGGCGCGAGTCGACGAGCACGAGCCCCGCGATCTCCTCCGGATGCAGCTTCGCGAAGAGTTCCTGGTACGCGCCACCGAACGAATGCCCCACGAGGATGTACGGAGGCGAGAAGCCGCGAGCCACGAGCAGGGCTCTGAGTTCCTCGACGATGTGCGTCCCGTCTCGGGGCGCGGACGACGCTTCACTGCGGCCGTAGCCGGGGCGTGAATAGGCAAACACCCGCGCACGCGCGGAGACCTCACTGGCGACCTGGTCCCACGCAGTCCAGTCATTGCCCAGGCCCGATTCGAAGACGACCGTGGCGGTGCCGTGACCCGCTTCGACCACCTCCACGGCCCGGCCATCGACCTGGGCGATCGTCGGAGTGAGATGCGTGCCACACGCCGTCAACGCAAAGAGGGCCAGCAGGGCACCAGGGAGAATTTGAGAGCGGAGGGATGCAGCGGTCACGGGAGCCTCTGGGTTGGAGAAGGCTCGACCCTACGTTTGCCACCCCGCACCCCACTTGAACGAAGGGGCTGCGTCGCGGGTTCTGGAAACAACTGCGGTCCGTACGGGAATCGAACCCGTCTCGCGGTCTGACAGCGAATCAAGTGCTCGCGTGCTTCACGACCAAGGCGCGCACCGCGGCCTGGATGCCCAACTGGTCGAACGCCTGCTCCAGCCGTCGTGGATTCGACAGCGACGCCAGGATTCCCTCGAGGGCATCGACGCGCACCGCGACCGGGCCGAGCCACTCGTAGCCGTAGGCCCCGGCGTCGCGCCCGGCCAGCACCTCACGACTCACGACCGCGGCCCCTGGAACCCCCGCCGGGCGGGGTCGGCCGTCGAAGAGCGAGGTCAGCATCGCGCGCCGCTCGAGCGCCGCGGTGGTCGTGGCTCCTTCGATGAGCAGGAACCGCGCCCCCTGCCGCACCCCGAGCCCATCGAGCCTGCGGTGCGACTCCGGGTCCAGCAGGCGAACCTGTTCGAGCAGCGCGGCGTCACTGCGCACGATTCCCAGCCCGCGCGCGAAGCGCCACGCGATGGCCCGGAGCGGTGCCGCGCGACCGTCCGCGGTCAGCGCCTCGGCGGGGAACCCTCCCATCGCCTCGGCCACGACGTCACGCGCGAAGGCGGCGAGCCGACGCTCGAGCCGCGCACGCTGGCCGCCGTTCCACGCGTCCCCATCCACCAGCGCCACCCCGGGCGTGAGCCGGTCACTCCCCCGCACCAACTTGCCGAGCGCTTCGCCTTCCAGCGACACGTGCCCCCACCCATCGACGTGCAGCGCCTGCCCGCGGGCCTCCACGGCGCGTTGCACGAAGTCTTCCAGGTTCGACCCGGTCTCGACGAAGCGCGCGAACTGGGCAAACGGACCGCTCGCCTCAGGCGCAGTCACCGCAACGCGCCGACGCCGCGCCGCCAGCGCCGACCGCTGCACGAAGCGCTCGACCAACCGCTGGTGGAGCGCGTCTCCGAGCGCATCTTCGATGGCCCGCGTCTTCTGCTGCCAGTGCGCGGCGTCGCGCACCCAGGCCGAACGATGCGAGATGTACGTCCACGTTCGAATCGCCTCGAGGCGGGCGGTGAGGGTGTGCAGGTCGCCCTTCAAGTCGTCGAGCGGCGCCACCTTCTGGTGCAGCCAGTCTTCGCGCAGTCGGCCGGGGCCCTGCGCCAGCTGGAGAAACACGTCCTTCACGATGCGCACGTGCTCGCCCAGCAGGCCCTTGCGGAAATCGGGGATGCGACACACGTCCCACAGCAGCGCCACGTGCTCGCGGTCGGTGGCGATCCCCGCCACGTCATCGTCGGAGGCCAGCGCCTTGAGGGCGTCGAAGTCGTCGGCGCGCTCGACGCGGGTGAACAGCTCCCGGTTGGGGGCCACCGAGAGAGAATCGAGCAGCGCGCGCGGGTCCTCGAAGTCGAGCTCGACGCTGCGCCACACCAGCCGCTGCACGGAGGGAAAGCGGTGCGCCTCGATGGCCGAGACGACGCGCGGGTCGAGCGCAGGCGCCGACGTGAGGGTGCCGAACTGACCGTCCTGCACGTGACGTCCGGCGCGGCCGGCGATCTGGCCCAGCTCGTCGACGGCGAGCGCCCGCTGTTCGAAGCCGTCGAACTTCGACAGCGACGCGAAGGCGATGCGCTCCAGGTCGAGGTTCAGCCCCATGCCGATGGCGTCGGTGGCGACGAGGTATTGCACCTCCCCGGCCTGGTACATCGCGACCTGCGCGTTGCGCGTGCGCGGAGAGAGCCCGCCGAGCACGACGGCGACCCCGCCACGGAGTTCCCGCAGCGAATGCGCGAGCTCGTAGACCCGGTCGGTGGAGAACGCGACCACGGCCGAGCGCGGAGGGAGGCTCTTGAGCGAGCGCGCCCCGAAGCTCCGCAGCTGCGAGAGCCGCTCACTGCGTCGAAACGTCACCTCGGGGAACAGCGCGCGCAACACCGGCCGCATCGACTCGGCGCCGAGGAACCAGGTCTCGCGCCGCCCGCGCGCGTGCAGCAGCCGGTCGGAGAAGACGTGCCCGCGCTCGCGGTGGGCGCAGAGCTGAATCTCGTCGACGGCGAGGAAATCGACCGCCTGACCCACCGGCATCGCCTCGACGGTGCACACCCAATACGACGGGTGCGCCGGGACCCGTTTCTCTTCGCCGGTGACGAGCGCGACGCGGGCTTCACCCACCCGGGCCGTCACCCGGTCGTAGACCTCACGCGCGAGCAGCCGCAGCGGGAGCCCGATCATCCCGCTGTCGTGCTCGAGCATGCGCTCGATGGCGCGCCAGGTCTTCCCCGTGTTGGTGGGGCCGAGCTCCGCGACGAGAAGTGAGGTCGGCTCCATGACTGCTGCCTGCAGCTAACACCGCCGGGCCCGCGAAGCGGAACCCCCACGTTCAGCCAGCGGACGTCACGCGCTCAGCGCGAACTCGAAGCCAGCGCGCACCGCCATTGCCTGCGCCTCATTGCACTGCTCGGGCGTGGTGCGGGGGCTGTCGGGGTAGACCTCGGTGGTCGTGGTGAAGCGCGCTCCCGTGAGGCCTGCGCACAACCCGAGCGAACGCACCGCGTACTCGATGACGCCCCGACTCAGCAGGGGCTCCCCAATCAACCGCCCTCGCGCATCGGGCTCGGCGATGTGCGTGACCTGGGCCACGGCGTCGATGATGGCGGAGTGAAAGCCGGGCTGCCGGTTCTCCGCGTCGTCGACCAGGTAGAACCCATCGGGGATCTCCCCGGGCTCGAGGTTCTTCCCGTCACGCGCGGCGAGCGCAGGGCGGAACTCCGTCTCGTCTGAATCGGTCGTCTCGTGCAGGTCGACGTGCGCGAGGACGCGGCCGCGGTAGGGGGCCACGAAGTCCATCAAGAGACGGGCCTCCGCCGCTGCGCCGTCGGCCTTGAAGGAACGGGTGGGATCGACCGCGTCGGGATTCCAGCGATGAATGCGCTCGTACGCCCAGGGACTGACGCACGGCGCGATGAGCAGGTTCATTCGCCCGGCGAAGCGCGAGGCGTCACGCACGGCGAAGCGCAGCGCACCGAACACGCCGCTGGTCTCGTACCCGTGGACGCCCCCCGTCACCATGCCTACCGGCAGCGCGTCATTCCACGCGCGGCTCTTGAGCACGAAGAGCGGGTAACTGCCGTCGGGCGCGTAGTCGAGCTGCCCGTACGAGATGACCTCGAAGTCACCCTTGAGCCCGTCGAGCGCGCCCATCACGTCATCGGCGTAGCTGCGCCGTGGGGCGTGCATCGCCCGCCACTTCGTTCGCTCGGCGGCACCCCAGGGGGTGCCAGGGGTTCCAATGGAAGCAAGAGAGTGCATCGCGGGTGAGGTCTAGCACCGCCGCAGACCGGCCTCGATGCCCAGCGACGCTGGAGGAGGTCCTGCACCGCGATCGCCGGCGCCGGCCCGACGACGGCAACCGGCCGGCCGCGGGCACTGTCATGGTCACCTCGCGCGCCGACTGACGAACATCGAGCGGCGATCATGAAACCGGAGCGGCTTCGCGGCCCATTCCCCTGCGTAGTCGACGCCGATGCGCGGGCTCGCCTCGATGTGGCGCGGCGGAACCGGAACCCCACGGGCCACGAAGAGCGGCGCCTCGTCGAGCGGCCGGGCATTGAGCTTCAACGTGAGCCCGAGCGCGCGCGTGAGGCGGCCCGGGCCGTCGGTGCGGAGGTCTTCGAGTCCCTCCAGCGGCTCCAACGCGCGAATGAGCACGGCCGCGCCCTCCCCGACCACCACGTTGACGCAGAGGTGCATGCCGTAGACGAGGAAGAGGTACGCGTGCCCGGGAGGGCCGAACATCACCTCGGTGCGTGGGGTGCGACCCTTCGAAGAGTGACACGCGAGATCATGCGGGCCGACGTAGGCCTCGGTCTCGACGATGCGGCCGGCGCGCAGGCGGCCCTGGTGCAGGTGCACGAGGTCCATGCCCAGCAGCGCGCGGGCGACCTTCACCGGGTCGCGCGCGTGGAAGCTCAACGGGAGTGGCGTGTGCTCGGTCAACGTTCACCTGGGGCTGCGCGAGTCTCCCATACCGTGACGTGGCCTTGAGCGTCTCGAGCCCGTGTGCGACAGACCCGAGACCATGAAGGCACGAGCGAAGGCCAAGCCGATCAAGCGCGCGAAGGTCGAAGTCGTCCTCCTCTCGGGCGGCAACCCGCAGATCGCCAAGGCCGACGGCGACGCACCGGTGCAGGCGTACCTCGCCGCCCTCCCGGGTTGGAAGAGCGACCTCGGGAAGCGCCTCGACGCGCTCATCGAGCAGCACGTGCCCACCGTGCGCAAGGCGGTGAAGTGGAACTCGCCGCTGTACGGCCTCGAGGGCCAGGGGTGGTTCCTGAGTCTCCACGCCTTCACCGGCTTCCTCCGCGTGACCTTCTTCCGGGGCGCGTCGCTGCGACCGATGCCCCCGGGTGCCAGCAAGGTCAAGGACACGCGCTACCTCGACCTCCGTGAAGGCGAGGCGCTCGACGAAGTGCAGCTGGCGAGCTGGCTGAAGCAGGCGGCCGCGTTGCCCGGCTGGGTGCCCTAGACACGGCCCGAGCCCGGCTCCTTCGGCATCCCTCGAGGCTCGACCACGAAAGACGGTTCCACCCGTGGTGCCGGCCGGTAAGGAGGGCCCGTGAGCCCGCACCCGACTCTCCCCACGGCCGATCTGCACGTTCACCTCGAGGCGGCGATCTCGCCGGAACTCCTTCGCGCGCTCGCAGGCCGGGCCGGCGTGGTGCTGCCCGACGGCTTCGGACCCACGGGCTTCGCGTGGCGAGACCTGACCACGTTCGTGCGCGACTACGACGTGTTGTGCAGCGTCATTCGCTCGGAAGAGGACTACGCGGCCGTCGCCTTCGACGCCCTCGCCCGCGCCGCGGCCCGGGGCGCGGTGTACGTCGACTTCATCGTCTCGCCCGCCCACGGCTGGATCAACGACATCGCGTACGGCGCGCTCGTGGACGCGGTGGGCGACGCCATCGACCGGGCGCGGCGCGAGCACGGCATCTGCGGTTCGATCAGCCTCACGGCGGTGCGCGCCCCCGGCCCGCTCTTTGGCCCCGAAAACGCACTGCGCATCGTGGCCGACGCGGTGGCCCACCCGCACCGGCTCGTACGCGGCTTCGGGATCGCCGGCGACACGCGCTTCGACGCGCTCTCGGCCTACGTCCCGGCCTTTCGCGCGGCGAAGGCAGCGGGCCTGGTGACGCGCGCCCACTGCGGCGAGGGCGAGGGAAAGGCGGGCGTCATCACCGCGCTGCGGGAGCTCGAGGTCGACATCCTCGACCACGCCACCGAGGCGCTGTGGGACGACGCGCTCGTGGAGGAGATCGTGCGCGCCGGCCGCCTCGTCACCGTCTGCCCCATGGCGCACGTCATGGTGGGGCTCGTGCCCACGCTGGCGCAGCACCCGGCCTGGGCCGCGCTCCGTCGAGGGCTGAAGGTCGCGCTCGGGACCGACGACCCGGTCTTCTTCCGCACCGACATCGCCGACACCTACGAGGAAGCACGAGCGCACGCCGGGCTGGACGACGCCGCGCTCGTGGCGCTCACCCGCAACGCGGCCCTCAGCGGCCTGCTGCCGGCCACCGAGGCGGCCGAGTTGAGCGCCCGGCTCGCTCCCGAGACCCGGGACTTCGGCCTCGGCGAAGAGCTCTCGCGGGCGCAGCGGGCCCTCGCCCACCGGGTTCGCACGTGGAGCGACGAGCGAGCAGCGAGCCTCCTGGGCACCCTCGTGACCCTGGCGCAGTCACGCCCGCCGCTTGAGGTCGTGAGCGCCTTCGCGCGGGGCTGCCTCCTGGCGTGTTTCGAGCACGGCATCGCGGTGGTGCCCGTGGCGCGTCCGACGCCGGCCACCAGTCCGCTCGGGCTGCTGCTCGAGCAGTGCGCCCTCGAGCTCGAGGCGGACGCCGAGACGCAGGACGCGGTGGATGCACGCGGGAATGCGACGGCGCTGTGGAAGGCCGCGGCGGCCGTGCGCGCGGCCGGCCGGTTGTTGGGCTGAGCGTGGCGACGGCGTCGGTACGAGGAGTTCTGCGACAACCCCGGCGCCGGGCCTCCCGTGATTCGGTGATCCGTGACGCGAGGTGTGCGCGCGGGCCGCGACAGAGGTGCGCAAGGCCTGGCGATTGACGGAGGCCGCAGATCGGCTGTTACTCGCCCCATGTCAGCGTTCCACCCCGACCTGCGGCTTGGCCGCTTCATCCCCGGCTTCTCGTTCGGCCCGAAGCTGGCCTCGTGGTTGGGGCCCCGGGGGCGTCGTCCGGCGCCGCCGACCGTGGCCGACGTGACGGTGGAGGACATCGACGTGCCGGCCAGCGGCGCGTCACCCGCGGTCTCGTTGCGGCTGTACCGCCCGAAGCACGCGCCGTCGCCGATGCCCGCCTACTACTGGATGCACGGCGGAGGCTTCATTATCGGCCAACCCGAGCAGGACGAATGGAGCAGCCTCGCCCTCGCGCGCGAGCTCCAGATCACCGTGGCGGCGGTCCGCTATCGCCTTTCGCCCGCGCACCCTGCCCCGGCAGCCGTCGAAGATGCCTACGCAGGGCTGCGGTGGCTGTTTGCGCAGGCACCCGCGCTCGGCCTCGACCCCAGCCGCATCGCCATCGGGGGCGCGAGCGCCGGCGGAGGCCTGGCCGCCACCCTCGCCCTGGTCGCGCATGATCGCCAGGAGGTGCGCCCGCGGTTCCAGCTCCTCGTCTACCCGATGCTCGACGACCGCACGGCGACGCGCACGGATCTCGACCTGAGCCACGTGCGCGTCTGGACGCAGGGCAGCAACGTCTTCGCCTGGACCTCGTACCTGGGCCACGCCCCGGGAATCGCCACCACGTCTCCCTATGCGGCCGCGGCCCGGCGGGAAGATCTCCGCGGGCTTCCTGCCGCCTGGATCGGCGTGGGCTCGCTCGACCTCTTCCACGATGAAGACCTGGCCTACGCCCGGCGCCTCGAGGCGAGCGGTGTACCGTGTGAGGTGCACGTCGTCCCCGGGGCGTTCCACGGCTTCGACGCACTGTTTCGGAACGCGCCCGTCTCGAAGGCGTTCTGGGCGGAGCAGGCGCGGGTGTTGAAGGCCGCGCTGTTCTGAGCGGCTCAGCCGGCGCGACTGTCCGGGCGCTCGAGTGAGGCCAGGTGCGCGAGCGCCACCTTCGCGGCGCCCCGAATGACCTCGGGGTTCACCTGCGCGCGCAAGAGGCTCTGGAAGCCGATGAGGGTGTTGGCGAAGAAGTGGGCCTCGTCTTCGACGTTCACCCGGGGCCGCAGCTCGCGGCGGCGCTGGGCGTTGCGCAGCGCGTGGGTGAAGGCCTTGCCCACGCGCTCGACGTAGGCCTCGAAGAAGCGCTGGCTGGCGGGGTCATGCGGGGCGCGCTCCGTGGCGGAGTTGCAGAGGAAGCAGCCGTACTCGGAGCCTGCCGTGCGCGCGGCCGCGGAGAAGGACCCGAGGAGCGCCTTCATCTCCTTGAACCCCGACTCTGGCGCCTCGAGCGGCGCGAAGTGGTTGGTGAGGATCGATCGCTCGTAGCGCTCGAGGGCCGCCTCGTAGAGCGCCTGCTTGCTGCCGAACTCGGCATAGAGGCTGAAGCGGTTGATCTTCATGTGCGAGACCAACTGCTCGGTGGACGTGCCGTGGAAGCCGTGGAGCCAGAAGAGTTCCATCGCCTTTTCGGCGATCATCTCCGGGTCGTAGGTCTTCGGCCTGCCCATCGTTCACATCCTCGCTGGACTCATCTGAACTTCTTTGTCATATCCAACCGACCAGTTGGAAACGAGTCCAACTCATCAAAAGGGCAGCACCATGAAGACGAAGTACGGAACCTGGGCGTTGGTCACCGGCGGTACCTCGGGCATCGGCGCCGCCCTGACGCGGCAGCTGGCGCAGGCCGGGTTGAACGTGGTGCTCGTGGCCCGGACGCAGGCCACGCTCGACACCCACGCCGCGGCGCTCGAGAAGGACTACGGGGTGAAGGTGCGCAGCGTGGCCGCCGACCTCTCGGTGCCCGCAGGGACGGCCACGGTGATCGACGCGGTGAAGGACCTGGAAGTCGGCGTGCTCGTGCTTTGCGCGGCGCTCGAGAGCCAGGGGTACTTCGTCGAGGAGTCGTTGGCGAAGCACCGCGCGCTGGTGCAGATGGACGTGGTGGGCCCGATGGAGTTGACGCACCACTTCGGCGGGAAGATGGCCGAGCGCGGACGCGGGGCGATGTTGCTGGTCTCGAGCCTCTCGGGGTGGATGGCGCAGCCCTACATGGCGCACTACGGGGCCGCGAAGGCCTACGTGATATCGCTGGGCGAGTCGCTGTACCAGGAGATGAAGGACAAGGGCGTCGATGTCGCGGTGCTCTCGCCGGGCCCCACGCAGACGCCGATGATGGTGGCCACGGGCATCGACTTCGCGTCGATGGGCATGGCGGTCATGCAGCCGGCGCCGGTCGCCGCCGCGGGCCTCGCCGCCCTGGGGCGCCGGGCCCACGCCATTCCCGGGCTGCGCAACCGCATGATGGCCTTCTTCATGACCCGCGTGATGTCGCGGGGCCTGGTGGGCTGGATGTTCAAGAAGATGATGGGCCGGGCGCTGAAGCTGGGCGCCCCCGCGGCCGCACACACCTGAGTCGCCCGGTGTTTTCGTCGGCGGACTGAAGGGCGGTTTCTCTCGATCGGCAGGCAGGAATGAGGGAAGGCCACCGGCTGGCCGGTTGTTTGCGTCAGGCCAGTGCGCCCCTTAACTTCGCCGTTCGACCGATGCTCCTTCCTGCGCTCCTGATCATGCTTGGCGGTATCGAGGTCCCGATGCCTCCGCCCCCGCCGGGCATGGTGCTGCTCGCGCAGGCCGAGATCCCGGTGGTGGACGCGGGCGCCGAGGAGTCGGACGCGGGCGTGCTCGCGGTCGTCGAGCCGCCCCGCGCGGCCCCGGCTCCACGGGTCGAAGAGGACGAGACCGAGACCGACTCCGAGCTGGAGGCGATGCGGGCGATGGAAGAGGTGGCCATCGACCCGAAGGCGCGTTCCGGCGCCAGCATTCGCGCCACGCTGGGGCAGTTGGGCTACGCGACGCTGACGCGCGACCGCCTGGAGAACGCCCTCGACGCGGCGGAGCTCTCGGGCGAAGAACTGCCCTTCGCCATCGACGCGGTGACCGACGTCGAGAGCTTCGACGTGAGCAAGGTCAAGGACCGCTACGACATCCCCGTCGAGATGCAGCCGCTGGTGGTGCAGTACATCCACTTCTTCCAGGGCGGTGGGCGCAAGTGGTTCCGCCGGTGGATGTCGCGCAGCAACCGCTACATCCCCCTGATGCAGCCGCTGCTCGAGGCCAAGGGCCTGCCGCGAGACACGGTGTACCTCTCGATGATCGAGAGCGGTTTCAACACGCAGGCCAAGTCGTGGGCGAAGGCCGTGGGCCCGTGGCAGTTCATTCCGGGCACCGCGAAGATGTTCAAGCTGCGCGACGACTTCTGGGTCGACGAGCGCCGCGACCCGATCAAGTCCACCAACGCCGCGGCCGACTACCTGACGCAGCTGCACAACAACCTCGGCCACTGGTACCTCGCGTGGGCTGGCTACAACACCGGCGGGGGCCGCGTGCGCCGCATGGTGGACACCTACGGCACCACGTCCTTCTGGGAGCTCTCGGAGAAGAAGGGCTTCGCCAAGGAGACCAAGCACTACGTGCCCAAGCTCATCGCCTGCGCGCTGGTGGCGAAGTACCCCGAGGCCTTCGGCTTCACGCTGGACGAGTTCGACCCCGAGCCCCCGTTCGCCTTCGAAGAGGTGGCGTTGACCGACTCGGTGGATCTCGAGGTCATCGCCCAGGCCTCGGGCGCGAGCCTCGCGGAGATCCAGGAGTTCAATCCCGAGATCAAGCGCTGGTGCACCCCGCCGGCGAGCGAGGCGGACCCGTACACGCTGCGCCTGCCCACGGGCCGCAAGGAGACCTTCGCCGCGAACTTCGCGAAGTACGCGCCCTCGGAGCGGCTGCACTTCAAGGTGCACCGCATCCAGAAGGGCGACACGCTCTCGAAGATCGCGCTGGAGTACCACTCGGCGCAGGAGGCGATCCTGCGCATGAACCACCTCCCCAACGCCCGGTCGCTCAAGCTGGGGAGCGATCTCGTGGTGCCGGTGCCCTCGGCGCAGGCGCTGAAGTCGGGCAAGGCCGATACTGCCCTCGAGCGGCAGGTGGCGCGGGCGCGGCGCTCGGGGCTCTCGGCGATGCGCCCCGACCAGGAGGTCCCCGCGGGTTCGCAGAGCGCCAGCACCGGCCCCGCGGGCAAGGTGGCCCTGGGCGGGTCGATCTCGGTGGCCACGGTCGACGGGAAGAAGAAGGTCACCTACGGCATCGGCCGGGGGGACTCGTTGTGGAGCATCGCGCGGCGCTTCGACGTGCACGTCGCCGAGCTGACGGAATGGAACCCCTCGCTCGGTTCCCCCCGGGGCCTGAAGGTCGGGGCGGCGATCACCGTGTGGGCCGGCCCGGCGGCGGATCTCTCGGCGACCGGCATCGCGCCGCCCGCGGCAGCGGCTGCGACTGCGAGCCGCAGCAAGGTCGCCGCGGGGACCAAGCACAAGGTGGTGGGCGGGGACACCCTGGGCAAGCTCTCGGCGAAATACGGCTGCTCCCAGGACGACTTGAAGAAGTGGAACGCGCTGACCTCCGACGCCCTCCAGAAGGGCCAGTCGCTGATCGTCGCGCAGTGACGTTGCCCCCGGGGCTCCGAATCACTATTCGCTGCGCACCATGAGCGAGTCTTCCGAAGTGACCCTGGACTTCCAGCGCGCAGAGCGCATCGGCTTCGATGAGGCCATTCTCTGCCAGGGCAAGACGGTGGCGCACCTGGCGGAGATCCTCGCGAAGGCCCGCGAGAAGCACGCCCGCTTCCTCTTCACCCGGCTCTCGCAGGCGCAGCTCGAGGGGCTCTCGCAGGCCGACCGGGACAGCCTCGACTACGAGCCCGTCTCGCGCACTGCGTACCTCGGCGCCGCGAAGCCCGAGGTGGGCACGCCGCGCATCGTGGTGCTCGCGGCCGGCACCTCCGACGCGCACGTGACGCGGGAGATCCAGCGCACCCTGCGCTTCCAGGGCGTGCCCAGCACCCTCTTCGTCGACGTGGGCGTGGCCGGGCTGTGGCGGTTGATGGACCGGGTCGAGGCGATCCGGACGCACTCCATCGCCATCGTGGTGGCCGGCATGGACGCGGCGCTGCCCACGGTGGTGGGCGGGCTCTTCGGCGGCGTGGTCATCGGGGTGGCGACCTCCAACGGCTACGGCGTGGCCGAGGGAGGGCACACGGCGCTCAACGCGATCCTCGCCAGCTGCGCGCCCGGAGTGGTGACGCTGAACATCGACAACGGCTACGGCGCGGCCTGCGCGGCGATGCGGGTGCTGCGCGTGATGGAGTCGGCGAAGTGAACGAGCCGCTGCTCTTCCCCCCCGACTTCACCTTCGGGGTGGCCACCGCCGCGTACCAGGTCGAGGGCGGCATCGAGAACGACTGGTCCGACTGGGAACGCGCCGGCAAGTGCAAGGACCCCCACGCGCGCTGCGGGAACTCGGTCGAGCACTGGGAGCGCTTCTTCGACGACGTGCCGTTGATCACCCGGCTGGGGGCGACGGCGTACCGCCTGAGCATCGAGTGGGCCCGCGTGGAGCCCGAGCGGGGGCGCTGGGAAGACGAGGCGTGGGCGGGCTACCGGGCGCGGCTGGAGGCGTTGGTGAAGGCGGGCATCCGGCCGGTGGTGACGCTGCTGCACTTCACCCACCCGAAGTGGTTTCACGTCGAGACGCCGTGGCACGAGCCGTCGTCGCTGGTGGCCTGGGAGCGCTTCGCGAAGAAGTGCGCCGAGCTGCTGCAGGGGCTCGACGTGGCGGTCACCACGCTCAACGAGCCCAACGTGCTGCTGCTGGGGGGCTACCTCGGGGCCGCCATGCCGCCGGGCATCGCCGATGGGCGCAAGGCCTTCGCGGCGATGGCGAACATGGTGCGCGCCCACGTCATCGCGCGCCAGGCGATCCTCGAGCGGTGCGGCCCGACGGAGATCGGCATCGCGCAGAACATGTTGCTCTTCGCGCCCTCGCGGCGCTGGCACCCGCTCGACCAGGCGCTCTCGCGGCTCGCCGACGGGAACTACAACCACGCCTTCCTCGAGGCGCTCCACACCGGCGTGCTGCGCATCCAGATGCCGGGCTTCACCGCGGGCAAGGCGGTCATCGACGCCGCCGCGAAGTCCACCGAGTTCACCGGCTTCAACTACTACACGCGCGCGCACCTCCGCTTCTCGGGCAAGGCGCCGTACGTCCAGTTCGAGTTCCTCGACAAGCTGACGCGCGGGCTGACCGACATCGGCTGGGAATGGTACCCGGAGGGCTTCGGGCAGATCCTGCGGCAGTTGAAGCGCTACGACCGGCCGGTGTGGATCACCGAGAACGGCCTCGACGATCGCACCGGCTTGCGGCGGCCCCAGTACCTCTACGAGCACTGGAAGGAGCTGCTGCTGGCGCGGGCCGACGGGGTGAACGTCACCAGCTACCTCCACTGGTCCCTGATGGACAACTTCGAGTGGCTCGAGGCGTGGGGGCCGAAGTTCGGGCTGTACCGGGTGGATCGGAAAACCATGGAGCGCCAATGGACTCCGGCCTGTGACTACTTCCGCGAGGTGGCCACGACGCGGCGATTGACGGCCCCGCCCGGGACAGAGCAGAAGCCCGCCGCATGACCCTCGCCACCGTGCTGATCGACCCGCCGACGACGCTCTTCGCTGGCGGCATCCTCGCGCTCGTCTCGATGAAGCTGATCAAGGCGAAGGGCCTGAGCGAGGTCTGGTACGTGGGGCAGCTCTCGGCCCTGTGGGGCTTCGTGTACGCGCTCTCGGTCGGCTGGCATTTCTTCTACCGCACCGACTGGATGTTCTTCTACGCGATGGACACGTCGACGCTGCCGCTGGTGCCGCTGTACGTGCTCTTCGTGGCGGTGTGCACCGCCTGGGGCGCCATCGGTGGCCTGGCCGTCGCGGCGCTGCTGCACCTGCAGAAGGTCGGGCTGGCCTGGGTGGCCTTCGCCGGTGCCATCCTCGGCTTCGTGTCGCTGCTGCTGATCACCCTCGACCAGTACAAGCACGTGGGCACCACGAAGGAATACCTCGCGGGCCTCGCCAGGCCGATCACCGAGGACACCGCGTGGGTGACCGCGTCGAACGTCTCGCCGGCGATCTTCGGCCTCGCCGCGGTGGGCATCATCGCCCTGCAGCTTCGCCGGGCCCGCGCGCCGTGAGTGAAAAGCCGCCCCTGATGGCCCGGGTGGGGCGCAGCTACTTCGCCCGGCGCTCGACGCAGGTGAAGGCCGTCGACTCGGGTGACGCGCTGCACGTGCTCAACCCGGAGGAACGCGCGGCCCTGCGCCGCGTGGAGTTCGGGGCCATCACCCGGGCAGCCATCGCCGGCGCCTTGTCGGGCGGAGCATGCGCGGCCACCGAGGTCTTCGCCGACGCGCACTGGGCCAGCGAGCCCGTGACCTACTGGTCGGTGATGGCCGCGGTGACCATCGCCGCGTCGGTCGCGGAGATCGGCTTCATCTACTGGGACACGCTGCGCTCGGTGCACGAGCTGGCGCGGGTGGCCGGCATCGAGCTCTTCGGCCGGGACCGCGAGTCGAGCGACGAGGCCCTCATCGACGCCCTGGCCCGCGCGGCCCTCGAGCTGCCCAACCCGGTCGACCTGCAGGTCGGGGTCAACCCGCATCGCGAAGCGAAGAAGTGGCAGCTGGTGCTGATCTCGCTCGCGTACAAGGCGAAGGTCGGGGTCACCAACTTCGTGGTGAAGCTGCTCATTCGCCGCGTGCTGGGCCGGGTGATGGTGCGCGGGGCGCTGCGCTACCTGCCGTTCGTCTCGTTGCCGGTGACCGCCCTGTGGAACGGCGTGGTGACGTGGCTGGTGCTGCGGGAAGCCCGCATTCGCGCCATGGGCCCCAGCGCGGTGGAAGAGCTGGTGAAGGCGGTGTTCGACGACGCCCCGACGCTCTCGCCCGCCGGCCGGCTGTCCGCGATGCGCGCGGTGGCCAGCGCGATCGTCCGCACCCAGGATCTCCACCCCAACCTGGTGCGGCTGCTCTCGGTGGTCGCGCGGCGCGCCGGCGACGTGGGGAAGGAAGAGCTGGACGACGTGGGCCTGTTCTTGTCGAGCCTGAAGGCGCTCGAGCCCTCGGAGCGCAAGCTGTCGCTGCAGCTCGTGGCCGTGGCCTGCATCATCGACGGCAAGTTGAGCCGCCGGGAGCGCACGTTGTGGGCTGACGCCATGGCCTCGAGCGGGCAGGAGATCGCGTTTCAGAAGCTCGAAGGGCTGCGCGTGGCGTTCGTGCGCGGTGACGGGTTCGCCGACGACGTGCTGCGCACCATCTGAGCCGGTTCAGCCGCGCCAGCTGGTCAGCATCCCGGGCGGCGCGCGCCGCGAGACCCGCGTCTCATCAGGCAGCCGCTTCATCGGCACCAACACCACGACCGCGAACAGCGTGCGCTCGGCGTCGAGCACCATCGCCGAAAACTGCCCCGACGCACCGCGCACCGTCAGGGGGGCGGGTCGCGACTCGTTCGCCTCCAGCACCGAGAGCGCGCGGGTGAGCAACTCCAACTCCTCGGCGCTGGGCGTGAATTGGGACCAGAACGGGTCCCCCTTCGGCCCGAACACGAAGAGCTGTGCGTGCGGGTGGAAGGTCGTCAACCGCTCGATGGCCACGTCGAGGGCCGCCTGCGACACCAGCTTCTCGAGCGGATTCATCCCGCACCAACCCTAGCGCGTTGGCCGTGCGTGCCTTGTCGCACTGCGTTACCTTCCGCGCGCCATGGCCAACGACCGCCCGTCCTTCATGTCGCAGCTCTGCTTCGGTTCCATTGAAGAGGAGCAGATCCTCCCGTACCCGAAGATGAAGGACTCCGATCAGGAGGTCTTCAAGAACATCCGCTCCTCCATCGAGCAGCTGCTCAAGCCGCACGAGAAGGACTTCCGTGAGTGGGACGCCAAGGGCGAGATGCCCGCGTCCTTCATCGAGGAGATGAAGCAGTTCGGCCTCTTCTCGCTGCTGATTAGCGAAGAGCACGGCGGCATGGGGCTCTCGACCACCGCCTACTCGCGCACCCTGCAGGAGCTGGCGCGGCACGACGGCTCGGTGGCCGTCACCGTCGGCGCCCACTCGTCGATCGGCATGCGCGGCCTGCTCTTGTTCGGCACCGACGAGCAGAAGGCGAAGTTCTGTCCCAAGCTGGCGACCGGCGAGATGATCGCCGCCTTCTGTCTGACCGAGCCCGGCGCAGGCTCCGACGCCGCGAGCATCAAGACCACCGCGGTTCAGGACGGCGACGACTGGATCCTGAACGGCAACAAGCTGTGGATCACCAACGGCGGGATCGCCCAGTTCTACACGGTGTTCGCCAAGACCGGCGGCCAGGCCGAGCGCAGCAACATCACCGCCTTCATCGTCACCCGCGACATGGAAGGCGTCAGCACCGGCCCGCACGAAGACAAGATGGGCCTGCGCGCGTCGAACACCACCACGGTCATCATGGACAACGTGCGCGTCCCCAAGAGCCACGTGCTGGGCGAGGTCGGCAAGGGCTTCAAGGTGGCGATGAAGATCCTCAACTCCGGCCGCACGGGCCTGGGCGGCGGCTCGGTGGGCGTGATGAAGAAGATGATCGCGCTGGCCACCAAGCAGGCCAAGGAGCGCGTGCAGTTCGGCAAGCCCATCGCCGAGTACGGCCTCATCAAGCAGAAGCTCGGCAACATGGTGGTCGACTGCTACGCGGCCGAGTCCGCGGTGAACATGGTCAACCACTTCATCGACTCCGGGCAGGAGGAGTACGCGGTCGAGGCGGCCATCACCAAGGTCTTCGGCTCCGAGGCCATGTGGCGCACCATCGACGAGGCGCTGCAGATCGCCGGCGGCAATGGGTTCATGCGCGAGTTCCCCTACGAGCGGGCGCTGCGTGACGCGCGCATCAACCGCATCTTCGAGGGCACCAACGACATCCTGCGGCTGTTCATCTCGTTGACCGCGATGAACGAGGTCGGCGGCCAGTTGAAGGAGCTGAGCGCGTCCCTCAAGGGCATCTTCGACAACCCCATCAAGGGCTTCGGCGTCATCTCCGACTACGCGCGCCGCCGTGCCTCGCTCTCCACCACCTACGTGAAGCGCGAGAAGGCCAAGTTCACCAAGCTCCACCCGGCGCTCGCCAGGGAGCAGGCGCTCTTCGAGGAGCTCACCGGGGAACTCGCCATCGCCGTGGACCGCGTGCTGCGCAAGCATGGCAAGGCGATCATCGGCAAGCAGTTCGCCAGCAGCCGGTTGGCGGAGATGATGATCGATCTCTTCGTGCTCGCCTCGACCATGTCGCGGGTGTCGACCGCGGTGACGGAGAAGGGCGCGGCGTCGGTGACCAAGGAGCTGGAGATCCTCCAGGTGCTCACCGGCCAGGTGAAGCTGCGCGTGCGCGCGAACCTCGCGAAGATCGACGAGAACGACGACGAGTTCGTGAAGTCGCTCGCCGACCACGCGCTCGACGTCGAAGGTTACCTCTGGGACAACGTGCAGTGATTTGAGCGCCTCATAAGCCCCTTGAATCCGTGCGGTTTCTGCACGGGTCAGGGGGTATGGCGCGGTGGCCGGGTTGTGGTAGCAGCCGACGCGCCATGAACACTGCAACGGCTGAAGCACCCGTCACTGCCAGCACCCCGGGTCCCCGCTCCGAAAAGGACCTGCTCATCGCCTCGCGCGCCTTCACCGAGGAAGACCGTGGCAAGAGCTGGGCGGCGACGATCTCGAGCGTCTTGCTGCTCGCGGGCCTGACCGCCGGCGCGGTGCTCTCGCCCTGGTGGCCGCTGCGCCTGGCCTTCGCCATCGTCGAGGGGCTGACGATCGTGCGCGTGTTCTGCCTGTTCCACGACTTCGAGCACGGGGCGATCCTCCGGCAGTCGAAGGCGGCGGAGCTCTTCTTCTGGTTCTTCGGGGTGAGCATCCTCTCGCCGGCCAGCGTGTGGAAAGAGACGCACGACTTCCACCACGCGAACACCTCGAAGATGGTCGGCTCGCACATCGGCAGCTACCCCATCGTCACCGCGGGGCTGTGGAAGGGCATGAGCCCGGTGCAGCGCTTCGGCTACAAGCTGGTGCGCAGCCCGCTGAACATCGTGCTCGGCGTCTTCACCATCTTCGCCCTGGGCATGTCGGTGACCCCCGTGCTCCGGGCCCCCAAGAAGCACTGGTCGGGACTGGTCGCGCTGGCCGTGGTCTTCGGCTCCGCGGGCTACCTCGCGTCCATCGGCCGCATCGACATCTGGGTGTTCGGCTGGCTCATCCCCATGTGGCTGGCGGCGATGGCGGGCAGCTACCTGTTCTACGCGCAGCACACGTTCCCCGAGGCGAAGATCGCCGCGCGGCAGGACTGGACCTTCGTGAAGGCCGCGACCACCTCGTCGAGCTACATGGTGATGGGGCCGATCATGAACTACTTCACGGCGAACATCGGCTTCCACCACGTGCACCACCTCAACGCGACCATCCCCTTCTACCGGCTGCCGGAGGCGATGCAGGGCATCCCCGAGCTGCAGAACCCGGGCAAGACGTCGCTCAACCCCAAAGACATCGCGACGTGCTTCTCGCTCAAGGTGTACGACGCCGAGCAGAACCGCTTCGCCACCAACTACCCGTCAGCCTGAGCGAAGACGCACCGTCTACCGACCCGATTGAGCGACTGGAAAACCACGCAGGGTTGGGGTGACGACTTCGAGAAGGCGATGGCGCCTTACGCCGCGAAGGGCCTGGAGCCCGCGCGCGTGACGCTCGTCTACCGCAAGACGCTCATGGTGCTCTCGCGCCGGGGTGAGCACTGGGCGCGCATCGGCGGGGCCATGCGGCACAAGGCCGAGTCGGTGGAGGCGCTGCCCGCCGTCGGGGACTGGGTGGCCGCGCGCATTCCCGAGGCCGGCGAGGCGCTGGTGCAGGGCGTGCTGCCGCGCCGCTCGGCGTTCATCCGCAAGGTGGCCGGCGAGAACGCCACGCCGCAGGTGCTGGCCACGAACATCGACACGGTGCTGGTGGTGATGGGCCTGGGCCGCGACTTCAACCTCCGCAGGCTCGAGCGCTTCATGACGCTCGCCTGGGAGAGCCGCGCCACGCCGGTGGTGGTGCTCAACAAGATGGACCTCTGCGAGGACCTCCCGGAGCTGCTCGCGGAGGTCAACGGCATCACCCGTGGCGCGGCGGTCTACCCAGTGAGCGCCCTGACCGGCGCGGGCCTCGACCCGCTGCGCGCGCTGGTCGGCTCGGGCCGCACCATCGTCGCCTTCGGCTCGTCGGGCGTCGGCAAGTCGACCCTCGTCAACCAGCTCGCCGGCACCACCTTGATGACTGGCGCGGTGCGCGACGACGGCCGCGGCCGGCACACCACCACGCGGCGCGAGCTGCTGGTGCTCCCCGGTGGCGGGGCGATCATCGACACCCCCGGCCTGCGCGAGGTGCAGATGTGGGCCGCCGAAGGGGGCCTCGCCAAGACCTTCGACGACATCGAGGCGCTGGCGAAGAACTGCCGCTTCTCCGACTGCCGTCACCAGGCCGAGCCGGGCTGCGCGGTGAAGGCCGCCCTCGACGACGAGACGCTCGACGAGATCCGCTTCGAGAGCTGGCTCGAGCTGCAGCGCGAGATGGAGTGGCTCTCCAAGCCCAGCGACACGCGCGGCCGCCCCGAGTCGAAACGCCGCGCCCGCGTCGGTCACGGTCCCAAGCCCGGCTGATGGGCCGTGCAGTCTCTTTGGCGCTGGCACCGCGTTCGCAGATGATGCGCCGGTGAAGCGCGCGCTCCAGCCGTTCGACATCACGCTGCGGCACGGCAAGCGCTACCAGGCGCTGCGCAGGCTATTCCTCGGCTTCTCGGTGTTGCTCACCGTGGGCCTGCCCATGTGGCACCTCCACGCGCTGGAGATCGAAGGCGCCGGGCGGGCCGCGGATTCGCGCTGGAGCACGCTGGCCCGGTTTCTCCCCGACACGCCCCCACCCTTCTTCGGCGCGCCCACCTCGGTGTGGGTGTGGTTCTTCGACCTGGTCGACCCGCTGGAGACCCTGGCCACGGCGCTGTTTCGCGGGTTCAGCTGGAACCTGGTGTGGACTGTCCTCCCCGGAGTGGTGCTCGTAGTCGCACTCGGGCGCTTCTTCTGTGGATGGGCGTGCCCTTACTTGCCAGTGCTCGCGGCGGCCAACGCGGCACGGTGGCTCTTGTCGCGACTGGGTATTCCCACGGCCGACGTGAAGCTGCCGCGGGTGACGTCGCGGGTGGTGCTGGTGGGCGTGTTGCTGGTGGGCAGCATGCTCGGCGTGCAACTGGTGCCGTTGGTGTACCCGCCGGCCATCATCGGGCGCGAGGCGTTCCGCGCGGTGTTCTACGGCTCGCTGGGCGCGGGTGGATTGCTGGTGGCCGCGGCCTTCGTCTTCGACACCTTCGTCTCGCGCGCCGGGTTCTGCCGCTCGTTGTGCCCGGGTGGCGCGATGTTCTCGGTGCTGGGCAGCGTGTCGCCGGTGCGCGTGGTCAATGAGCGGAGCAAATGCACCGACTGCACGGTGTGCGACGTGATCTGCAACCTGGGCCAGTCGCCGATGACCAACGCCCTGGACAGCGGCTGCGAGCGCTGCGGCAAGTGCATCGCGTCGTGCCCCACGAAGGCGCTGTCGTTCAAGATCGTCTTCCCCGGTGGCAAGTCGTGAACCGGCGCGGGCTGGTGGGCGCCCTCGCCGCCGCGGTGGCCCTGGCGGTGGTGCCCAAGAAGACGCGCGCGGAACCGCAGAAGAAGATCCGCCCGCCCGGCGCCCTGCCCCGCGGCGCCTTCGAGCAGGCGTGCATCGGGTGCTTCCGCTGCGCCGAGGTGTGCCCCACCAAGGTCATCCGTTTCCCCTCCGTGCTCTCGCTCGACACCGCGACGCCGTTCCTGGACATGGCCGATCGAGCCTGCGTGCTCTGCATGAAGTGCACGCAGGTGTGCCCCACGGACGCGCTGGTGGAGCTCAAGGTCGAGTCCGAGGTCATCGCCCGCGAGGTGCGCATGGGCGTGCCGAAGTTGAACCGCGCGGCGTGCCTGCCGTGGACGGGGCGCGGCATCTGCCGGCTCTGCTACCAAGTGTGCCCCTACCCGGATCGCGCGGTGGAGGTCGTCGGCCCGCAGAAGGCGCCGCTCTTTCACGTCGAGGCCTGCGTGGGCTGCGGGCTGTGTGAAGAGGCGTGCCCCGAGACCGCGCGGGCGATCACCATCGAGCCCCTGCCATGAGCCGCGAGCCGCTGCGCCACGTGGTGCGCAAGAAGTGGACGCGACGAGACCTGATGAAGGCCGCCCCCCTGGGCGCCGCGGGCCTGGGCGTTGCGGGCCTCGCGCTGCTGGGCCGGGGCACGCACCACACCGAGCGCACCGTGGGCACCTGCCGCTTCTGCCTCATGCGCTGCGGCATCGAGTGCGTGGTGGAAGACGGGCGCCTGGTGAAGGTCGAGGGGGCGCTGAGCTCGAGGACCCGCGGCTTCGTCTGCGAGCACGGCTTTGCCTTGCGCGAGTTGGTGCACAGCGACGAGCGCGTGCAGCACCCGTTGATCCGCAAGGGTGACGCCTTCCACGAAGTGAGCTGGGAAGAGGCCTTCGCCTTCATCGCCACGAAGCTCGACGCGGTGAAGCGAACCCACGGCGCCCGCGCGCTGGCGGTGCAGACCGGCTGGCCCTTCGTGCGCCACCCGTTCGTGAACTTCCTCCATCGCTTCGCGCGCGCCTTCGGTAGCCCCAACGTCGCCACGGTCTCGAGCCTGTGCGAGGCGAGCCTGCGCATGGGACAGGCGCTGACGGTGGGCACCAAGTACTCGCCCGAGCTGCGGCGCGTGAAGAACCTCGTGGTGTGGGGCGCGAACCCGCCGGTGACTGCGCCGCCCTTCGCGCACCTCGTGGCCGGCAAGGCCGAGACCGGGAACCTCATCGTCATCGACCCGGTGCGCACCACGCTGGCGAAGGAAGCGACGGTGCACCTGCGAATCCGCCCCGGCACCGACGGCGCGCTCGCCCTGGGCCTCATTCACCTCGTGCTGCAGAAGAAGCCGCCGAGCGATGCGCTCAAGGAGAAGACGCACGGGCTCGATGCGCTCACCACGCTCGCCGCCGAGTACCCACCGGAGCGGGTCGAGGCCATCACCTCCGTTCCCCAGGCGCAGCTCGAGCGCGTGGCGGGCATTCTCGTGGACGGCAACCCGCTGGGCGTGTGGCAGGGGCTCGGCGTGGAACACCACGTCAACGGGGTGCAGACGGTGCGGGCCATCTCGTCGCTGGAGGTGCTCTGCGGCCGCTTCGACGCCGCCGATCCGCGCGCGCTGGTCACCCCCAACGGCCCTCACTTTCACGACGAGCCGCTGCCGGCGCTGTACCGCATGCGCACGCCGTCCCCGGCGCCGCCTGGCTTGAGCGAGGTGAACGTGGGCCATGAGAAGTTCCCGCTCTTCGACCGCTACAACCGAGAGGCGCAGGGGGAGCTCTTCGCCGACGCCATCCTGCGCGACACGCCCTACCCCGTGCGCGCGTTGATCCTCTGGGGCAGCAACGCCCTGGTCACCGCCTCGGGCACGCAGGAGCTGGAAGCCGCGGCCGAGAAGCTCGAGCTGCTGGTGACGGTCGATCCGTTCTTCAGCGCCTCGGCCCAGAAGAGCGATGTCATCCTTCCCGCCTGCACCTTCGCCGAGTCACCCGACGTCGACGCCGACGACACCGAGGTCGCCGCGAAGAGCCTGGTGCCGGTGCAGGGCAGCTCGAAGCCCGACTTCGACATCCTCACCGGGCTCGCGCGCGCGTGTGGCCTGGGTGAGTGGTTCCCGTGGAAGACCTTCGCCGAGGCGATGCACGTGCCCCGGGTGGACTGGATGCAGGACGAGGCACTGCAACCCAAGCCCCGCGCCGACGCCCGGAGCGATTTCGGCACGCCCACGGGCAAGGCGGAGTTCGTGAGCACCGTGCTCGAAGATCACGGCCTCGAGGGGTTGCCGGTGTGGGCGCCACCTCCGCTCATGCCTTCGCCCGAGTTCCCCCTGCGGCTGGTGACCGGCCCTCGCCCCCGGGCGCGCATCAATTCTCAGTTCGCCCAGAGCCCCAGCGTGCGCGCGCGCCTGCGAGAGCCCGAGCTGCTGGTGCACCCTGACGCCGCCCGTCAAGCCGGGGTGATCCACGGCGCAATGGTCGACGTGGTTTCGCCCACGGGCCGCATCACCCTGCGCGCGGTGGTGACGGAAGACGTGCACCCGGAGGTGGTGGTGATGCCCGCGGGCTGGGCACAGGCGAACCCCAACCGGCTGGTGCCCACGGAGCAACGGGACCCCATCAGCGGCTTCCCTGCGTTTCGTTCCGCGATCTGCCGCCTCGAGCCGCGCCGGAGCTGAAAACGCAGCCGGGTGACCTGCGCCCCGCAGAGGTCGGCGCTCGCGCTGGTCGGACGCCCCCGTGGGATTGTCCCGTCGCTGTCACCACCAATCAAATTGGTGCTGTGACCAATATCTCTGGCGATGCTCGAACGAACCTTTGCGCTGCTGCGCCGAGGCGCCCTCGCGCCGGTGACCTCACGGCTCGAAGAACCAGGTGTCCACGTCGAACATCATCAGCCGCTGCTGTACGCCGTCCCAGGCCATCGAACCGCCGTTGGGCTCCGCGACACCGACAGCAACGGAACGCCGGACCCAGCTGTTCCCGTCCCATTCCCAGGTCTGTGGACTCAGGCTGGTCGTGAAGACCGAGGCGACGGTGCGTCGCCGAATCGGGTCGTAGCCCAGACCCCAAACGTGATCGCCAGGCGCACCGGGCGAAGCGCCGCGGGCGAGCCAGGTCGAACCGTCCCACTCCCAGGTCCCGTTGGCTCCAGTCGCGACCGTCCGCTGGCGCACGGAGTCCCAACTCGCCGAGATGAGTAGCTCGGGGGGCGCAGGCCGGGCCAGCCAGTTCGTGCCGTCCCATTCCCAGACATCGGACAGGGTCCACCCGCCGACAAGCACGACGCGCCCGCGGGCCTCATCGAACGCCGCCGCCTGCGAGCGCCGCGCCGAAGGGGAAGTCGCAGGGAACGACTGGACCCATTCAGATCCATCCCATTCCCACGTGTCGGCGAGTGGCGTGTTCGCGGCGTCGACGCCGCCGAAGAGGACCGTTCGGTGCCGAACGCTGTCGTAGGTGAGCGAGGAACCACGGCGAGCCACAGGGGACGTCACGGGGAATCGCTGGGCCCAACGCTGGCCATCCCATTCCCAGGTGGCGTCGCTGCAGGGCTCCGCAACGTTCACGTCGGTGACTGTGAATCCGCCAAAGAGAACGATGCGGCTCCGCGCCTGATCAAAGGCGATGGCCCCCGCGCCGAGCGGCAAGGCGAGCCGCTGGACCCAGTCGACTCCGTTGCGTTCCCACGTGTCGGCAAGGGTCGCGGGGATGCGCTCGTGGTACCCACCAAACAACACCATCCGCCCTCGCGCCTCGTCGAAGGCCATGGCGTGACGGTCCCGGGACTGGAGCCCTGCGCCTGTCCCAGATTCGTCGACCCAATTCGTGCCGTCCCATTCCCAGGTGTCGCCGAGTTCACTGGTTCCGTCCCTTCCACCGGACATCACGATTCGCGCGCGGAGGGGATCGAAGGCCATCGCCGCGCCCCACCGGGGCGAAGGGGTCGTCGTCGGGTGGCGCTGCAGCCAGGCTGTGCCGTCCCACTCCCAGGTATCTCCGACAATGCCGCCCGAGAGTCCGCCCATCAGGACCAGTCGGCTTCGCGAGCTGTCGTATGCCATGGCATGGAAGGCCCTCGCTGGAGGTCCCGAGGCCGCGCGCTGCGACCAGTTGGTGCCGTCCCACTCCCAGGTCTCCGCTCCGCTGGATCCGCCGAACAGCACGACACGTTGCCGAGCGGAGTCGTACGCCATCTGGTGACCGCTCCGGGAGGACGGCGACACCACTGGAGAGCGCTGCAGCCAGTTCAGACCATCAAACTCCCAGGTATCTCCGAGGAAGAGGATGGGAGAACCAACGGTCACGAAGTCTCTGTGCTGACCGCCGAACAGCACGAGGCGATGACGAACCGGGTCGTACGCCATCGCGTGGTTCTGTCGTTTCGAAGGCGAGACCGCCGGGTGGCGCTCGGTCCAGCTGACGCCGTCCCATTCCCACAGTTCTGCCTCGGCGAAGCTGCTGTTGCCGCCACCGAACATCAGGACACGCTGGCGCTGGGAGTCCCAGGCCATGGCGTGGGAGCCACGACGAGGAGGAAACGGCGTGGTCCAGCGCGCGAGAGGACCTGCGTCAACCGATCCACCGTCAGGCGAGCCCGCGTCGCCGGCATCGACCTGGCCCGCATCGGCAACGCCCGCATCAATGGCGCCCGCATCAGCGACGCCCGCATCAGCGACGCCCGCATCAGCGACGCCCGCACCAGCGACGCCCGCATCAGCGACACCCGCATCAGCGACGCCCGCATCAGCGACGCCCGCATCAGCGACGCCCGCATCAGCGACGCCCGCATCAATCGAGCCGCCGTCGCTTGTTGCTGCATCGCTGCCGCCCCCGTCAGGCGTAGTCGGCGGGGAACAGGTGCATCCAATCAACCCACTCAACAGCAATCCGACCAGGACCCTCATCACGCCCCCTTCCGGCAACCCGGGTCAGACTCTCACGGCACCGCGAGCGGCGTCACGATGATGAGTAACTTGAGGCGGGCTCCGTCGGTCGCCATCCGCGCAGACGCCAGCAACTGATGCCGCTGCCCTCTCTGACAACGTGAGTGAGACAGCGACCCCGGTGAAATTTACTGTCGAGGGCGATGGAGTCGTCTCGCATGTGTCGTTCTACCAGTCGTAGTCGTCCAGTTGTGGTCGGTCGTCCCGCCGGAGCGAAGCGGAGGCGG
>CAIVGN010000020.1 GCA_903905455.1 uncultured Archangium sp. | reverse complement strand
GCGCTGGGTGTCGGTGAGGTCTGCGCCCTTGTGCCGCGGCACCGGGAATTGTGTCGTCGCGCCGTCGCTCAGGAAGACCCCCGTGCCCGCGAAGGCCACCTTCATCTGAGAGCGCGCGAAGTCGCAGGCCGGGTGGCGCATGCGCTGCTCGGCGGCCGTGATGTCCAGCGAGGCCGTGTAGTCGTAGGTGCCGAAGTGGGCCGCGTGCAGGCGACCGGCGGCGGCCGCGTGGAGTTGCGGGAGGAGGGCGCGGCCTTGTGGGTCGAGCAGCCCTTGCGAGGCTTCGACCATGAACTCGTAGCGGAGGAGGGTCTTCGGCAGGGAGAGGCGGGCTTCGAGGGCCTGGACCGCGGTGTTGAGGATCTCCACCTGGGCGACGGAGACGACCTTCGGGAGGGTGAGGAGGATGGTGTGGGGCAGTGCCGGCGTCGGCCCCTCACCCCGGCCCTCTCCCCGCTGTCGCAGGGCGAGGGAGGTCAGGAAGAGATCGAGGGTGCGGATGGCGCGCGCGCCCAGCTCCGCAGACATGGGCTTGATGCGCAGGCCCGAGAACGCCGGGAGCAGGCCCTCTGAAAGCGCCCGGGCGTACTGCTCACCCGCGGCCATCGCGTGCCCGTCTTCTTCCTCGTCGCTGCGGTGCCCGTAGCCGTCCTCGAAGTCGATGCGCAGGTCTTCCACCGGCTCATGCTCGAGCTTCGCCACCAGCTTCGGGTACACGCGCGCAGCCAGGGCGGGGGACAGGCCCAGGGCCTCGGCCAACGACGCCGCGTCGGGCGCGGAGCTGGCCAACGCCTGCCGCGCCAACGCCCCCAGCTTCTGCGCCGTCTCGGCCTTGAAGAGGTGCGCGCCGCCGTAGACCACGTGCACCGGCTGCCGCTGATCAGACTCGCCGGGGAAGCGCGCGACGAACTGGGCCTGGGCCGACGTCAACGCGCTTTGCAGGGTTCCCATCGTCTGAGAGTCGAGGGTCGTCATCTTTCTCGTTCTACCTGTTGCGCAACGGGCTGGCCCGAAGTGTGATCAATGCGCTCTCCAACCAGCCCCGAGGACTCATGCCCGCAAAGATCACGAGCAGCCCCCGCACCGTCGCCACGCAGCAGACCGCCGCGAAGACCCCGAAGGCCAGCACGGCGGCGACGCCCCAGGCCGCGACCCCGAGCACGGGCTGGGTGAAGGCCGGCGGCGCCGCGACCGGTTCGGCCATCGACAGCAAGACCGCGCGCACCGCCTTCTGGCACTCGCCGTACACCAACGCCGACGCCAAGGCCGCGCAGAAGGCCTTCGGCCTGCCCAGCCTCGACGCCGCCAAGGAGTTCATCGGCAAGGCCGTGATCACGCGCAACGAGGGACCCCTGGAGCAGAAGGGCATCAGCCGCGAGCGCTACGACAACCACGACTGCACGGTGGCCTTCCAGCGCAGCCAGTACTCCGACGCCGACGCGAAGCAGGCGCTCAAGAAGCTGCCCTTCCTCAAGAACCTCGCCGAGGCCAAGGAGTACATCGGCCTCAAGGTGGTCAACAAGAACGAGGGCATCTTGACCGAGGTCGGGGTGACCACTTCGAAGTTCGACAGCCACGAGATGCTGGCCGCCTTCAAGCGCGGCGGGTACTCGGCCAAGGACGTCGACCAGGCGAAGAAGAAGTTCGACTTCCTCAAGGGCGCGAGCACCCAGGAGGTCAAGGAGTACATGGGCCTCAAGGTGCTCAACGACTACACCTCGATGATGACCGAAGCGGGCATCACCCCCGGCCGCGATCGCCACGAGATCCCGTGACGCGGGTCGGGCTGGAGCTCGAGCTCCTCGCGCCCGACGGGAAGACCCGTGATGACCTGGCGCGCGCCCTCGCGAAGCAAGCGGGGGGCGCGCTTCGTCTTGGGCTCAAGTACCACGGCGCCGGTCACTTCCCCGACGGACGCCCCGACGCTCGCCTCACCCCGGCCTCGCGCGTCGACGTGCGCGGGAAGTGGCTGGCGTCGTTCGTGGACGACCCCACCATCGAAGACGATCTCCCGCCCACCTCGGAGCGCCGCCGCATCGCGCGCACCGACGACGTGCGCCTCGCCGCGTGGATCGAACGCAGCTGCTGGCACGCGAAGCCCACCCACCGCTTCGCCGCGCTGACGAAGACCTTCCACACCACCGAGACCGACGAGGGACTGCTCGACCCCTGGGGCCACCCGCTGGTGCTCTGGGCCGACGAGCCGCTGCAACGCGCGCGGGTGTGCGAGGTGGTGCTCCGGCCGCTGGAGCCGAAGGAACGCAAGCCCGTGCTCACCCGGGTGATGAAGCTCGCCACCTCGCTGGGCTTCACCGTGCCCCAGGAGGCCGCGGTGCACGCCCACTTCGACGCCGCGCCGTTCCGTTCCACCGCGCTGTTGCGGCGCCTGGTGCTGACGTGGACCCACGAGCGGGCCGCGTGGCGCACACGCTTCGAGCCCAACCCGCGCTGTCGCAAGCTGGGCCCCTTCCCCGCCGACGTGGTGCGCGTGGCCGAGGTGGCCACCGATGACCTGCCCTTCGAGACCGTGGCCGCGGGCTACCTGCTGGGCGGGCTGCACCGGGCCGTGGACCTGAACCTCCTGGGCCTGGTGGAGCAGCACCCCAAGCAGCCCACCGTCGAGCTGCGCTGCCTGCCCGGGTCGCTCGACGCCGAGGCCACGTTGAGCCGGCTGGCCCAGGCCGACGCGTTTCTGGCGCGCGTCCAGCGCGGCTGAGCGTTAGACACCACGCGTCATTTCTCCACTGGAGACATTCACCGTGGCAACCGTCCTCGACGAACTGGTCAAGCTGCTCTCGCTCGAGCGCATCGAAGAAAACCTCTACCGCGGCCAGAGCCAGGACCTGGGTTGGGGCACCGTCTACGGCGGCCAGGTCATCGGCCAGTCACTCTTCGCGGCGCTGCACACCGTGCCCACGGATCGCCAGGTGCACTCGCTGCACGCGTACTTCCTGCGGCCCGGCGACGTGAGCGCGCCCATCGTCTACGACGTCGAGCGCACCCGCGACGGGTCGTCGTTCACCTCGCGCCACGTGCGCGCCATTCAGCACGGCCACCCCATCCTCGAGATGTCGGCCAGCTTCCAGAAGCAGGAGCCGGGCTTCGATCACCAGGCGCCGATGCCCCAGGTGCCTCCGCCGGAAGAGGCGCAGAACGATCAGCAGCGCTTCGCGCCGTACCTCGAGAAGCTCCCCGACTTCATGCGGGAGATCGTGATCGCCCAGCGGCCCATCGAGGTGCGCACGGTCAACGAGCCCGACCCGATGATGCGGACCGCCCACCCGCCGGAACGCGCGGTGTGGTTCAAGGCGACGCACGCGCTGCCGGACACCCCGATGCTGCACCAGGCGCTGCTGGCCTACGCGTCGGACTTCTCGTTCATCACCACCTCGCTCAAGCCGCACGCGGTGACCTGGCTGACGCCGGGCATGCAGGTGGCGAGCATCGACCACTCGGTGTGGTTCCACGCGCCGTTCCGCGCTGATCAGTGGCTGTTGCACGTGATGCAGAGCCCCCGGGCCTCGGGCGCGCGCGGGCTGGTGACCGGGCGCATCTACACGCAGGCGGGGGTGCTGGTGGCCTCGACCGCGCAGGAAGGCCTCGTGCGCCAGCGCGAGACCTGAGGTGCTTTTTTCCACAACCTCCGGGCCCCTTCGACCGAGAATCCCCCTGTGCAACCCCTGAAGTCACCGTCGCCCTCGAAGTCGCCCCGTTTGGCCCCCGCAGCGCCCCAGCGCGAGACCGCAAAGGTTGCGCCGAAGAAGGTCACCCCGGGGAAGACCGCGGCCTCGACCTGGGCACCGCAGGCCAAGGGTCCGACGGCCCAGCGTGACGTGGCGGAGTTCAAGAAGTACCTCCTGGACCAGGGCAACACCAACGCCTGCGGCACCACGTCGGCGTCGATGCTGGTGAACTTCTGGAACAAGACGCCGGGCAAGACGCAGCACGCCGAGATCGACCAGTCGATCCGCCGGGCGGACATGTTCACCTCGCCCCAGAACCTCCAGGGTTGGTACGAGAAGCACGGCTTCCGCGCGTCGGCGACCAACAACGCCACCGTCGATCAACTGGCCAGCTTCGTGGACAAGGGCGTCCCCGTGCAGGTGCTCTACGACCCTTCGGGCGAGAAGCCGTCGGGCGACAAGGACTCGTTCCTTCACTACGTGGACGTGGTGGGCCTGGCGCGCGACGCGAAGGGCACCGTCACCGGCGTGAAGCTGGCGGACCCGGCGGGCGGCAGCCTCACCACCGTGCCGCTGGCGACCTTCAAGGCCCGCTGGGACAACCTCAAGTTCGAGGGCGTGGGCTCGGGGCTCAACAACGTGATGATCGTCGCGATGCCGAAGCAGGGCGTCACGGTGAAGGGCGCCGACGGCCGGGTGCGCAACACCAACGACGTGAAGCTCCCCGCCAGCGGTGGCTTCGGCACCCGCGGGTTCCTGGTGGACAAGGTCGCCGACGTGACGAACACCGTCAGTCGTTGGCTGGGCATCGACTGATCCACGAGGCCTGAGCGCGGCCTGCGGTAGCATCGCCGGACATGCGCTTCTTCCTGGTGGCCGGGCTGTGTCTCTCTTCGTTGTGGGCCACCTCCGCCCAGGCGCAAAGCTGTGCGGCGAAGTGCGGGGGGCCGGCGACGAGCTGCTGGTGCGACGCGGCCTGCCTCACCTACGGCGACTGCTGCGCGGACTACACTTCGCAGTGCCGGGTCCCCGACATCTCGAGCGTGAGCCCCGCGGCGTTGCCGACGACGGGCGGCACCGTGACGCTGACGGGAGCGCGGTTCAGCGCGGCGCAGGGCACGGGCGCGGTGACGGTGGGCGCGTCGAGCTGCGTCCCCTCGAGCTGGTCGGAGACGGCCATCGTCTGCGCAGTCCCTGCCGGCACGGGCGCCAACCTCACGGCCAGCGTGACGAGCCGCGAGGGCACTACCGGCACCCGGCTCAACGCCTTCTCGTTCCAGGCACCGGTGCTCTCGGGCCTCACGCCCCGGCGCGTGTCGACCGCGGGAGGCACCGCCGTCACCATCGCCGGGGCGAACTTCGGAGCTGGCGGCGCGCAGGTGCGGGTCGGCGCCGCCACCGCGGTGGTCAACTCGCAGACGCACACCCAGCTGGTGGTCCTCGCGCCTGAAGGCGAAGGTGCCTCGCAGCTCGTCACGGTGACCGCGGGGGGCCAGGCCACGCTGGGCAGCCTGGGCCTGGAGCGCTTCGCGCCGAGCATCAACGGCATCACCCCGGCGAGCATCTCGCCGAGCTCAGGTGCGCCGCTGACGATCTCGGGCGCGGACTTCGGCGTCACCCCGCCCACCGTCACCGTGGGAGGCGCCAGCTGCCCGGTGACCTCGAGCAGCCACACCCAGCTGGTGTGCACCAGCCCGGGGGCATCGACGGCGCAGGTCTCGATCGTGGTCACCGCGGCCGGCCAGGCCAGCCCTGCCGCCCTGGTGCCCGGGCTCGCGGCGGCCCTCAGCGCGCTCACGCCCGCGACGGGCAGCACCGCGGGCGGCACGACGCTCACCCTGACGGGCGTGGGTCTCGATGCCACGCCGGCGAGCGTCACCGTCGGCGGCGCGCCGTGCGTGGTGCAGAGCCAGGCCTCGACCGTGCTGCGGTGCACCCTGCCCGTGGGGGCCGGCGCGAACGTGCCCGTGGTCGCCACGCTCGGCGGGGTCACCAGCAACACGTTGCAGTTCTCGTACAACCCACCCACCCTCTCGTCGCTCACGCCGGCGAGTGGCCCGGTGGCCGGCGGCACCACGTTGACGCTCAGCGGGGCGAACTTCGCGCCCTCGGTGGCGGTGACGGTGGGCACGGCCAGTTGCCCTCTCGTGGGGCAGACCTCGACGGTGGTGCGGTGCACGGCCCCCCCGGGGGAAGGCGCCGCGGCCGTCGCGCTCACCCAGGGTGGAGGTCAGCGCAGCAACGAGCTGACGTTCACCTACGACCCGCCGTTCATCGCGGCGCTGACGCCGGGGAACCTGCCCACGGCCGGCGGGGTGACGCTCACGCTGAGCGGCGCGAACTTCGGCAGCGCGCCGGCGGTGAGCCTCGACGGGCTGGCGTGCCCGCTGACGTTCACCTCGAACACGGTGCTGCGCTGCCTGGTGCCGGCCAGCCGCGGTGGGGTCGGCGTGGTGCGGGTGACGACGCCGAGCGCCCCGGCGGGGGTGACCGCCTCCATCACCTGGGCCTCGCCGACGGTCTCCGCGCTGACGCCCAGTCGGGGCCCGGCGGGCGGGGGCACGCGGTTGACGCTCTCGGGCAGCAACTTCGGCCTGGCGCCGGGGGTGACCGTCGGTGGCCAGCCCTGCCCCGTGCAGTCGGTCAACGGAGGCCAGACCCTCGTGCTCTGTGACACGCCCGCGGGCACCGGCGCGGCGGCCGTGGTGGTGCAACCCGGCAACGTGTCGGCGGGCACCTTCACCTACGACGCCCCCGCCATCGCCGCGCTCTCGCCAACCGGGGGCAGCACCGCTGGCGGCTTCCTGGTGACGCTGAGCGGCACGAGCTTCGGCAGCACGGGCGTGGCCTGGGTCGACGGCGTCGCCACGACCCCCGTCTCGGTGCGTGACGGGCAGCTCATCTTCCCCATGCCCGCGGGCCAGGGCACGGCGAGCATCGTGGTGCAGCGCGGGAGCGAGACCTCCATGCCGGTGACCTTCACCTATTCCGCGCCCACGCTCTCGTCGTTGACGCCCACGTCGCTGCCCTGGAGCGGCGGAGCGCTCACCTTGAGCGGAACCAACTTCGGACTCACCCCCGTGGTGACCGTCGGAGGGCGCAACGCGGTGGTGACCAACTCGACGCACACGCAGATCGTCCTCGCCTCGACGCCGGGCTCTGACGGCACCGTCACGCAGGAGGACGTGCGGGTGAGCGTCGGCGCGGCGACCTCGAACGTGAGGGCCGTCGGGTACCTCGAGCCGGCGGTGACCAGCCTCACCCCCACGAGCGGACCGACCGCGGGGGGCACGACGCTCACGCTCACCGGGAGCTGGCTCGATCGCCCCGGCGTCTCCATCACCGTGGGCGGCGGCGCGTGCGCGACCTCGGGAGTTCCGACGCCTGCGCTCCGCCGCTGCACCACGCCGGCGGGCGTGGGGGCGGCGCCGGTGGAGTTGACGCGCGGGACGACCACCGTGAGCGCGGGCACCTTCACCTACGACGCGCCGGTGATCAGCTCGCTCGCGCCGACGGGCGGCTCGACCGCCGGGGGCAGCGTGGTGACGTTGAGCGGGTCGAGCTTCGGCACGAGCGGCACGGTGACCATCGGTGGGCTGTCGGCAACGGTGAACGCGTGGTCGCACGGGGTGGTGCTGGTGACCCTGCCTGCGGGCGTGGGCGGCTCGGTGCCGGTGGTGCTCACGCGCGCGGGAAGTACCGCGTCGTCGACGTACGTCTACGGCACGCCCACGGTGAGCGGCGTCACCCCGAGCGTGGTGCCCACCGCGGGAGGCACGGTGCTCACGCTGGCGGGCACGAACTTCGGCTCCGGCGCGGCGACCTCGGTGCTGGTGGGCACGAGCGCGTGTACCGGGTTGGCGAGCAACCACACCAGCCTCACCTGCACGCTGCCTGAAGGCGAAGGCCTCGGGGTGACGGTGCAGGCGACGGTGGCGGGAGCGAGCGCCAGCGCAGCGCTCGACTTCGCGGCGCCGCTGCTCAACTCGGTGTCGCCCAACCCGGTGACGGCGGGCGCGGTGTTGACGCTGTCGGGCGCGAACTTCGGGCTGACCCCCACGGTGATGGTGGGCGCGGCGATGTGCCCGATCGTCGCTCGGACGCACGCGGTGGTGAGGTGCACGCTCCCGGCTGGCGTGGGCACGAGGTCGGTGCAGCTCACGGTGGCGGGGCAGTCGAGCAACGCCCTGACGGTGAACTCGCCGGCGCTGGAGTTGACCTCGGTGTTCCCGCGCTCGGCCCCGACGCGCGGCGGCACGCTGGTGACGCTCGAGGGCGTGGGGCTGGCGCAGGCCACGTTCACCATCGCGGGCGCCCCGTGCGTGGTGGTGAAGGCCACGGACACCTCGGTGCTGTGCGCGGTGCCTGCGACACCCGCGGGACCGGCGACGGTGGTGGCGACCGCGACGGCCGGCACGGCATCGCTCACCGGGCTGGAGTTCGTACCGAGTTGCGGTCTCGACCTCGCGGAGGGCGCGGGCTGCGACGACGGGAACGCCTGCACCGGCGCCGGGCGCTGCGTGGGCTCGGCGTGTCAGGCCGGGCTCGCGGTGAACGAGGGCCAGGCCTGTGACGACGGCAACGCGTGCACGGGGACCGGCACCTGTACCGCCGGTGCGTGCGTCGCCGCGGTGGCCCACGCCGGGGTGGCCTGTGTCGACCGGGACGTGTGCACCGGTGTCGGGGCATGCAGCGCAGGCCTCTGCGCCGGCGCCTCCCCTGCCCGCGAAGGGCTCGCTTGCGGCGGCAGTGCCGGGGTGTGCACGGTGGGCGCGTGCGTGGTGACGGCGGTCGACGCGGGCATCACCGACGCGGGGGCCACTGGCGATGCGGGCTCGGCCCTGGACGCGGGCTCGACGGCTGACGCGGGCTCGACCGATGACGCGGGTTCGACCGATGACGCGGGTTCGGCCGATGACGCGGGCTCGACCGATGACGCGGGCTCGACCGATGACGCGGGCTCGACCGATGACGCGGGCTCGACCGATGACGCAGGCTCGGCCGCAGACGCGGGCTCGGCCGACGCAGGCCTCGCGGGCGACGGCGGTGCAGGGATGTCGGCCGACGCCGGCCTCGAGCCGACGATGGACGGCACAGGCTGTGGCTGCACCTCGGTGCCCGGCGCCGGGTGGCTGGCGATGGTGCTGCTCGGGGCGATGGCCCGTCGTCGCGTGCGCCGCTGAAGCCCGGACATGAGACGGCCCGTGATGCCGAGCGCGACGATGCGCTCTGCCTCACGGGCCGTGGTTCAGGCCGAAGTCGTCAGCTCAGAACTCGAACTTCTGGAACGACCCGAGGTCCTTGAAGGCCTCGACCAGGCGGGCGGTGACGCCCTTCTCGCCCAGGTGCAGCCAGCCCCGCGGGTCGATGTACTTCTTGTTGGGAGCGTCAGCGCCCTCGGGGTTGCCAATCTGCGACTTGAGGTAGGCGTCCTTTTCGTCCATGAACTTCTTGATGGGCTGGAGGAAGGCGTACTGGGTGTCGGTGTCGATGTTCATCTTCACCACGCCGTAGGAGACCGCCTCGCGGATCTCCTCGGGGGTGGAGCCCGAGCCGCCGTGGAACACGAAGTTCACGGGCGACGGGCCGGTCTTCCGCGCCGCCTGGATGTGCGTCTGCGAGTCGCGGAGGATGGTGGGCTTGAGCTTCACGTTGCCCGGCGCGTACACGCCGTGGGTGTTGCCGAAGGACGCGGCGACGGTGAAGTTCCCGATGGGCCCCAGCGCGTCGTAGACCGCGAGCACGTCTTCGGGCCGGGTGTAGAGCTTGCTGTGCTCGACGCCGGTGTTGTCGACGCCGTCTTCCTCGCCGCCGGTGACGCCGAGCTCGACCTCGAGGGTCATGCCCAGCTTGGCCATGCGCTGGAGGCGCTCGGAGCTCAGGGCGATGTTCTCAGCGATGGGCTGCTCAGAGAGGTCGAGCATGTGCGAGCTGAAGAGCGGCTCGCCGTGCTTCTCGAAGAACTTCTCGCCCGCGTCGAGGAGGCCGTCGACCCAGCCCAGCAGCTTCTTGGCCGCGTGGTCGGTGTGCAGCACGACCGGCACGCCGTAGACCTCGGCGAGCGCGCGCACGTGCATCGCACCGGCGATGGCGCCGCCGATCGACGCCTGCTGCTTCGAGTTGTCGAGGGTCTTGCCGCCGACGAACTGCGCGCCGGTGTGGGAGAACTGGATGATGATGGGCGCCCCCGCTTCCTTCGCGGCGGCCATGGCGGCGTTCGAGATGTGCGAGCCGATGACGTTGATCGCCGGGAGGGCACACTGGGCCTGCTTGCAGTAGGCGAAGAGCTGGTTCAACGCGTCGCCAGTAACGATGCCGGGCTTGAGCTTGAGTTTGGTCACGATGCGCGGAAGCAAGCAGCGGCGCGGCGCGACGGCAAGCGGAAGCTGCGGCGACCGGTGCGCGTGGGGCACTGGCATCGAGAAGGAGCGGGTTGCATCCAGGCGACGGTGCTGAGATGTCGCGGGCCGAGAAGTCGACTTCTCGGATGTGGATGGTCGTGCTGGTGGCCGCGCTGTTCGCTGCGTGTGGTGGGCCGGAGTTCGCGGAAGAAGCGGACGGCGGCGGCTCAGATGCGGACCTCTCCGACGCGGGCCTTCCCGACGCCGGTGTGCCCGACGCCGGTGTGCCCGACGCAGGTCACGACGCAGGAGTCGACGCCGGGACCCATCGACCGGTGACCATCTGCCTGACGGGCGCCTGCTCAGACCTGGGCGCCAACTGCGGGAGTAACTACGACTTCACGCAGTTGTGTGACCAACTCGGCGCGCTCGATGCGGGGCTCGTGCGCAGCACCTCGGGTTCGACCTTCGCCACCGCCGTGGCCACCGACGCCCAGGCCGTCGTCGCACCGCTCTTCGCGGCCCTCGATCGAAATGGAGACAACGCCATCACCGACCTCGATGGCCCCGTCGATCTCAACATCGTCGGGTTCTCCTGGGGCGGCGTGAACGCGGGCGACCTCGCCACCCGCCTCGCGAACGACCCGCGCATCCACCAGGCGTCGCTCTTCGAGCGGGTGATCATCCTCGACGGGTATCAGCCGATCCTCAGCCTCGACCCGGTGATCAGCATGCCGGCGGCGGTCGACGCGGCCTGGTCGTTCCGTCACAGCGTCGCCCCCAGCTCTGATTGCTCGAACCTGGCCCCGCTGGGCCCGTACAAGGGGCGGCGGCTCGGCTGTCCGTCAACGCAGGCCTGCCGCGACTTCGACTTCTCGTTGGCCCCGGCGCAGGTGTTCAACGGCCTCGCGGGCCGGGACATCGGCCACTGCGACGTGGCGCGCGCGGCGACGCCCTACGTGCTCGAGTTGCTGATGCGCGGGCATCTCAGCAGCGCGTTGCCTCCCGCTGTGACCGTCAGGCCGTAGACCTCTCCCGCGAGGCGCCGAGCCACGAGCGCTGCGTGGCAGGCAGCCAACGCGCGGTTGAACGGTGCGCGAGGCGGAAGTGCGGTGCCCGCGCAGCCCCTCGGCGCCAGCGCGTGGTGACGAAGGGACACGCGGTACCGGAGGGGGTCTCCCAGTGCGTCATCAATGTTGACAACGTCAGTTTTCAACCAGAGCGGTTGTCAACTTTGATGAGGACTTGCGGGCCCCCGGCCCTGCGCCCTGTCCACCGCTCATGGGCCAACGAGCCACGGTTCGAGGGGCACGCCCGGGTCGAGGAAGGCCTCGCGCCCTGCACGCCCACACATACCGGGGCCCTGGCCTCTCCGGCACCGACTGCCGCAGGGCCCAGCGAGGTCCGCGCAGCGCACGTCGACGTCGTCGCGACGCACTCGAGCAACCACACCTTCGTCCCAGTCTCGGGAGCGGTCGTGGTCGGGGCGGCAGCGACGAGGTCGGCCACGGGGCCCTCGTCGTTCTCGAGCAGGGGACTGATCAGAGCTTCAGCGGACCGCCGGCATCGACCTTCTTGATCAACGCCCGGGTGACGTCTTCCGCGTCGCCGAAGAGCACGGCGGCCTTGTCGAAGACCATCTCGGCCTTCTTCTCCTTCGCCAGCTCGGCGAGCAGCGGCCGGGCGCGGGCGAAGAGGGCCTCGCGCAGCCCATCGCGCTGGGCCTGGAGCTTCTTGAGCAACTCCGCGCGCTCCTCGTCGGGCAGCTTCTGCGAGCCCTTCCAGGTCTTCTCGAGCCCCTTTGCCGCCTCCGCCCCCACCTTGCTGGAGTCGAGGAGAGCCGGGAGATCGACGACGAGGAAGGTGGCCATTGCGCAGCTCCGGGGGGATCGGGGTTAAGGTGGAAACCATGCCTGTGAACCGGATTGGAAGTCCATCGACTCCTCGCGTCGCGACCACCGCCAACACCCCGGCTGCCGAACCGACGACGACCCCGACCCCCACGACGAACGCAGGCTGGCAGGCCGGCGGTAGCGCCCAGCGCCCGCTCGATCTCTCGCTCCCCAAGCCGGCGCCCAACGCCGATGACGTGCGGGCCACGATGCCCAACCCCGTGCGCCAGGGCCTCGAGAGCGCGCTGACGGCGTACACCTCGCGCATCGAGGTGACGCTGGCCCACGACGCCATGAGCATCGCGCGCGGTCGCACGCCGGTGCGTGAAGGCGACGCGCTGACCACCGCGCAGACCGAAGAGCTGCAGCGCGCGACCACCGACTTCGTGCGCGATCTGCCCATTGGCGCGCTGAGCCCGGAGGTCGCCTCGCACGTGCAGGCGAAGCTCCAGGCCGCGGGCCTCGACACCCGCGACATCGCGAGCACCAAGCTCAAGGACCTCGGGCAGATCGGCGGCGACGTCGCGAAGGACCTGGTCAAGGACCTCGAGCAGAGCTCGCCCGCGGCGTATTACGGGCTGGCCACCGGGCTGGCCGCCTACGCGGGCCTCTCTGCGTGGCAGGGCGGGAGCGCGAAGCTCGAGCGCCTGGGAATCAAGCCGGAGATCAAGCAGGGCTTCTTCAACGACCAGCTGGAGGTGAAGCTCCGCGGCAACTGGGACGCGCACTTCACCAACTTCAGCACCACCACCACGGTCACCGGCCGCGCGGACCTCGGCGACGCGGGCCGCCTCTCGGCCTCGGTCTCGGCGAACTCGAGGACCGGCTTCGACACCGCGCGCGTGCAGTACGACTTCAGCCGCTCCGACCTGAACCTCTCGGCCTACGGCACCGCCAACCACCAGGGATTGGAGACGGTCGGCGGCAGCGTGGTGTACCGGCCCAACGACGACCTCACGCTCTCGGGCGGGGTGAACCACGACTTCCAGACCAAGCGCACCACGGCCAACGCCGAGGCCACGTGGAAGGTGAAGCAGGACGTCGACTTCGCGCTCTCGGCGAGCCACGACTCCACGGGCAACTCGCGCGTCGGCGCGGGCCTCCGCATCCGCTTCTGATGCGCGCGGTGTGGGGCCTGCTCCTGGGCCCCCTTCTCTTTCTCGGGTGTCGGAAGCCGCCCCCGGCGCCGCCCCCCGCCCTGCAGTTGCCGGTGGTGGTCGCGATCGCGCCGCCGCCGGCCGTGCTCGCGGAACCGGCACCGCCGCCGCCGCCTTCGCGCACCATCGACCTCGCGCCCGACGGGCCGTCGCTGGTGTTCCTCGAGCGGGAGTTGTTGCTCGACGCGGGGCTCCCGGCCGACGATCGCCAGACCTTCCCCGACACCTATTCCGACCACGAAGGCGTCTTCACCTTCCGGGGTGGGCCGCGTCGTGCGGGGGGCGCGTGGGGGGTCATTCCGCGCGAGCCGCACCAGCTGAGCATCGCCTGGAGCCTCGCCACGGGCCAAAGCCACGCGCCGTGGTTCGGAGGCTCGGGGTGGACGGGGCAGCCGGCCATCGTGCGCTGGCCCGCGGTGATGCGGCACTCGATGCCGAAGCTCGGCGCGCTGCGACAACAAGACGGCTTCGTGGAGGTCATCCAGGGGTCGCTCGACGGCAGCGTGCACTTCATCGATCTCGCGACGGGCCTGCGCAGCCGCCCGGCGATCAACACCGGCAACCCCATCAAGGGCAGCGTCTCCCTCGATCCCCGCGGCTACCCGCTGCTCTTCGTGGGCCAGGGCATTCCCGAGAACAAGCCCATCGGGCTGCGGGTCTTCGAGCTCATCAACCACACCGAGGTCTTCTTCCTGCCCGGGGGAGACAAGGCCGCGCCGCGCAAGGGCTGGGGTGCCTTCGATTCATCGGGCCTGCTCAACCGGCTGACCGACACCTACGTGGTGGGCGGGGAGAACGGCCTGCTCTACCTGCTGCACCTCAACACCGACTTCGACCCCCTGGCGCTGACGCTGCACGTCACCCCGGAGGTCGCGCGCTACCGCTACAAGTCACCCGACAACGAGTACTTCGGCATCGAGAACTCGCTGACCGTGCTGCAGAACCTCGCGTTCTTCGCCGACAACGGAGGCACGCTGCAGGCCGTCGACCTGCGCACCATGACGCCGCGCTGGAAGTTCGAGGCCGGCGACGACACCGACGCCACGCTCGCGCTGGAGCTCGAGGCCACGGGGCCCAAGCTCTACACCGGCTGCGAGGTCGACAAGACGGGGCCGAAGGGGAACACCTGGCTGCGCCGCCTGGACGGGCTCACGGGCAAGGCGGATTGGCAGAAGCACTACGCCTGCCTCGGGGCGCTGGCGCCGAAGAAGATCGACGCCGGGGTCTTCGCCACGCCGACCCTGGGGACGGGCGACGTGAGCGACCTGGTGTTCTTCGTGCTCGCGCGCTGCCCGGGGCCGGAGAACGGGGTGCTGCTCGCGCTCGAGAAGAAGACGGGCAAGGAGGCGTGGCGCTACGAGCTCAAGCAGTTCAGCTGGTCGACGCCGACGCTGCTCACCGATGAAGACGGCAAGGCGTGGCTGCTGCACTCGGGCATCGGCGGGCTGCTGCGGCTGCATGACGCGCGCACCGGGAAGCTGGTGGCGAGCCTGCAGCTCGAGGGGGACATCGAGTCCTCACCGGCGGCCTTCAATGGGCGCGCGGTGCTCGGGTCGAGGGCCAATCGCATCTACGGCATCGACATCAAGTAAGAGCGTTGGCCATGAAGAACGTGCTCATCGCTGCCGTGCTGTGCCTGAGCCACTTCGCGCTGGGAAAGGAACCCGCGACCCAGGCTGACCTCGAGGCCCTCGTGGCGCACGCCGCCTTCGAGGAGCTGCTCGAGCGGGCCGAAGACGTCCCGGTGGCGGCGCGCAAGGACGAGTGGCGGGCGGCGGTGACCCGGGCGGCGACCGCGAGCGTCTCGCAGCGCCCCACGAAGGAGCCCTTCAGCCGCGCCGCCCGCGCCGACGCCCTGGGTGAGCGCTACCGCTTCCTCGCCGAGCAGCCCGCGTTCACCAGCGCCCGCGATGAAGCCGTCGTCGCCGGCGCCGCGCTGTGCCTCGAGGAGGCCGAGTACGCCCCGTGCTGGAAGGACCTCGCGCGCCTCGAGTCGACGCTGAGCCCCGCCGGCAGCCTCACCCTCGGCCGCCTGATGCGGAAGAACGGCTTCGTGCCCGCCCGCGTCGCGCCGCTCTTCTGCAAGGCGGTGGACAAGAAGGACGCGCCTGCCTGCCGCGAGGTGGACCTGCAGGACGTGGTGCTGGCCGGCCTCGATCTCCCGGTCGACGAAGACGGAGCCCGGGCCGCGCGCCTGGTCGCCTTCGCGCAGTGCTGGTCGGTGATGCAGCCCAGGGTGAAGGCCTCGCTGGTGGGCGCCTCGTCGTACCGCCTGCGCAACAGCTGCAAGGTGATGCGCGAGCGAAAGGCGCTGACCGAGCTCCAGGCCGACCTCTGCACGGACGAAGGTCTGTAGCCGTCCCTTGCGTGGGCGAGGGCGGGTGGTGTCTGTTCCGTCACGCCCATGCAACAACCCCGTCACGTCCTCGCCCTCGCGGTCCTGTTTCTGTGTGCTTGCCCGAAGCCGGGCGGCGGGAGCGGCGTTCCCGATGCGGGCTCTGGCCGCTGCGAAGTCGACCTCGCGGCCACCGGTTACTTCACGCAGGGGGGCACGGGCGCGAAGGCCCAGGTCATCGACTCCGCGGGGCAGCTGATCGGCGGGGAAGGTGCCACCGGGCGCCTGGGCGACGTGCTGTTGCAGAACGGACAGGTGCGCGTGGTGATCGAACAGCCGGGCCGCACCATCGGGCCGTTGCTCTCGGGCGGCGGCATCATCGACGCCGACCTGCAGCGGGCCGCGGGGGAGCCGGGGCGTGACGCCTTCGGCCGCATGGCGCTCTTCTATGCCTTCGGCCGGCTCTCGAGCGTGAAGACGGTGGAGGTGCTCTCGGACGGCAGCAACGGCGGACCGGCGGTGGTCGCGGCCACGGGCATCGACGTGCCGCACGATCTCCTGAACATCAAGTCTCTGCTGTTGAACGTCGCGGGCCTCAACGTCGACTTCGTGGTCAACCCCAACCAGTCGCTCGCGCTGCGCACCACCACCTATTACGTGCTCTCGCCCGGGGAATCGCGGGTGCGCATGCTCACCGCGTTCTGCAACGAAGGTGACGCGGCCATGTCGCTGCCCCTCATCGAGTTGCTCGATGTGGGCGCCTTCGAGATCTTCAACCCCGGCCCGTGCGCCAACGGCCTGGGCAACAGCCGCATCGACCCCAACAACGACTGCACCGCCGCGCCCTCCAAGTGGTTCGGCACGCAGGGTGACGGGGTGGCCTACGGCATTCGCAGCTCGTCGCTTTCGGACCTGACCAAGCCCGTGGAGGCCAACGCGGTCATCGGCTACGGCGGCGTGGTCGGCACCTTCATCGAGGCCGAGTCGCTGGCCGGCATTCTCTCGTGGACCAACGCCGACGCGCGCACGCGGCCCGGCACCTTCAACGTACGCCCGGGCCAGTGGCGCGGCTACCTGCGCGACTTCGTGGTCTCCAAGGATCTCGCCGGGGTCAACGGCGTGTTGCTCCACACCGACGGCGTGGCCGTGGGCTCCCTCGAGGTCAACGCCACGCTCCCCGGGGGCGCGCCTGCCCCGTACGCGCGCATCAGCATCCTCAACGCCGCCGACCGGATGATCGGCCTGATGGCCGCGGACGCCACGGGCCACGCGTCGACCACGCTCGCGCCGGGCAGCTACAAGATCAGCGGCTCGCTCAACGGCCGGCTGGTGGGTGACCAGGCCACGGTGGTGCTCTCGGCGGGGCAGACCACGCAGGGCGCCGTGCGGCTCGCCGAAGCGCACACCGTGACGCTGACGGTGAAGGACGCCGCGGGCTCTCCCATGCCGGCCAAGGTCACGGTGTTCTGTTCGGGAGGCCCCTGCCCCTTCAACGTCGACACCTACGCGCAGCACTTCATGTTCGACCGCCCGGACTTCGGCGCGGCGGCCGTGGCCTTCGTGCCGGTCAACGGCCAGCTCGCGGTCACCCTGCCCCCCGGCGAATACGATCTCGTGGTCTCGCGCGGGCCCGAGTACTCGACGTGGCCGGACACCTGGCCCACCGCGGGTCACCACGTCGATCTCCGGACCTCCGACGCCACGGCCAACGCGGTGCTGGGGCGCATCGTGGACACCACGGGGTGGATGTCGGCCGACCTGCACGTGCACGCGGTCGCCAGCTCGGACAGCGCGGTGGGCAACGCGTTGCGCGCGGCGAACTACCTCGCGGAGGGCGTGGACGTGCTGCTCTCCACGGACCACGAGTGGATCACCGACTTCGCCCCGGTGGTGCGCGAGCTGGGCGCGGACCAGCTCATGGCCACGATGATCGGCGAAGAGGTCACCACCTTCTCCTACGGCCACTTCAACACCTTCCCCCTGGTGCGCGACCCGGCGATCCCCAACGGCGGCGCGTTCGACCACGCGGGCGGTGAAGACGCGCCCTCGCTGCGCATGCCGCAGATCTTCTCGGGCATCAAGGAGGCCCACGCGGGCGCCGTGGTGCAGCTGAACCACTCGCGCGGCGGCAGCGGCGTGCTCACCCAGCTCAAGGTGGACACCGCGACCCTGCGCTCGCACGGGAACCCGGCGGACTTCAACATGGCCCCCGCGCCCGACGCGACGGCCGACGACACCAGGCTCTTCGGCGACGGCTTCGACATCCTCGAGTCGGCCAACGGCCCGAACCCCAACTACGCCATCTTGAACGACTGGATGACCTTCCTCTCGCGCGGCACGGTGCGCACCTCGTCAGGCGTGTCCGACTCGCACCACGAGTTCAGCGACACCGGCGGCTACGCGCGCACCTGGGCGAAGGTGGGCACCGACAGCCCCATGGCCTTCAAGCCCGCTGACTTCGCCGACGCCATTCGCGCGCACCGCGCCTTCGTGAGCAACGGGCCGCTGCTGCAGTTCACCGCGCAGAAGCTCGACGCGGCGAACCAGCCGGTGGGGCCCAAGGTGGGCATCGGCGAGACCCTGAGCATCACCGCCGGCGACAAGGTGGAGTTCACCGTGGACGTGCAGGGCCAGGAGTGGATGCAGGTCAACCGCGTGGAGCTGTACTCCCACGCGCCGGGCCGCGAGGCGCTCGCGGGTGAATCGAACAGTGACTGGCCCGAAGGCCGCATCCTCCAGAAGCACGACATCGACGTGCTCGCCACGCCCGCCGAGGCCATCGCCGGCACCACGCTGCGCCGGCTCCACCTGACCGAGAAGTTCGTGGTCACGCCCACCAGCGACACCTGGTTCGTGGGCATGGCCCGCGGCACCTCGGGGCGCGGCATGACCCCGCTGCACGACGCGCGGCCCTCGGCGTGGTCGAACGCGATCCTCATCGATGCCGACGGCTCGGGCGCCTACGACGACTTCCCGCTCAAGGCCGGCCAGCCGCTGACCGCCGCGAAGCCGGTGGTGAAGCCCCCGGTCAAGGTGCCCACCGAGCGCGAGTTCGTCGAGGCGCTGCAGGTGCTGTTCGAGCACGAGCACGAGTAGGCGGGGACCCTTCGGTGCTGGCTCGCGGTGCGCGGCCAGCCGCTCGAGGATCGACGAGCCGATGCACGTCGCCCCCACGCCCGGCGTAGAGTGCGCGACACCATGCCCAGGCTCCTCGTCGCAACCGCCATCATCTGCTCGCTGGGGGGGTGCACCTGCGGGCCCCCGCCCGTGTCCCTTGACGATGCGGGCCTCGACGCAGGAACCCGCGACGCCGGGAGCGGTGGCGGCGACCCCGCCGACGGTGGCACCGCTGACGCAGGGGTCCGGGTCCCGCACGTGGTCATCGGCGGCGGAGCGCTGCTCATCGACGGAAAGCCCACGTTTCTCTACGGCGGCGACCTCCACTATTTCCGCGTGCGCGCGCCGGACTTCGACCCGGCGGCCACCGAGGCGATGTGGGCCCAGTCGCTCGACCTGATGGCCGACGCGGGCATGAACCTCGTCACCACGTACCTGCCGTGGGACTACCACTCGAGCGGCGAGGGCCAGTGGGACTTCTCCGGGGCACGCGACGTGAGCCGCTTCCTCGACCTGGCCTGCGCGCGCGGGTTCTGGGTGGTGGCCAAGCCCGGGCCGCTGATCACCGGGGAGTGGCCGCGGGGCTTTGGCACCTTCGGCGCGGTACCCGCCTGGTGGAAGCAGGCGCACCCCGAGGCGCTGGCGCTGACCTCCTCGGGCGCGCCCTTCTCGTTCTCGCCCACCGGCGCCGCCGACCAGGCCCAGCCCAGCCTCCAGCACCCCACCTTCCTCGAGGCCACGCGCGGCTGGTACGCGCAGGTGCTGCCCAGGCTCAAGCCCTACCTCGGCAAGTGCCTCATCGCGCTCCAGGTCGACAACGAGACCAACCTCTACTGGGGCAGCCACTTCGGCAGCGCCGACTACCACCCGGTGGCGCTGGACCACTACCGGGCCTTCCTCGAGGCGAAGTACGGCTCCATCGACGCGCTCAACGCGCGCTACGGCACCCACCACGCGCGCTTCGCCGACGTGCCGCCTCCCACGAGCACCCCCGGCGCGACCGACGCCCGCGCCGACAACCCGTGGGCTGCCGATTGGTACTGGGCAGGACAGGACTGGGTGGCCCAGTACCTGCGCACGCTGCGAGGCCTGATGAACGACGAGGGGTTCCGCGAGCCCGACGTCCTCTTCTTCACCAACGACTCGCCCTTCGCGCTGCTGGCCGGCGACCTGGTGCTGCACGAGACGCAAGTGCACGACGGGCGCACCAAGAATGCCTCGGGGGGCGCGTGCGGGCTCGACCTCTACCCCCGGCAGGACCCCAGCCACGACTCCGTGCAGGACCAGCCGTTCCAGGCCGACTACTTCACGCGGCTCTTCGACCAGGAGGCCGACCTGGCCACCGGCCCCCAGGACTGGGTCTACGCCGCCGAGCTGCAGGGCGGCTTCTTCGGGTTCCCGGTCGTCGGCGCGCCCACGGTGATGCCCGAGGCGACCGAGGCGCTGCTGGCGCGTTCCATCGGCCGGGGCCTCAAGGGCGGCGCGTTCTACGTCATGCGCGACGGGCTCAACCTCGACAACTCCGCCTACGACTACCAGGCGGCCATCACGCGGGCCGGGGCCACCACGCCGCGCTACGACGTCATCAAGCGCTGGGGCCAGTTCCTCTCGCGCTACGGGACCGACTTGCTGGGCGCGCGGGCGGTGAACAACCGCGTCGCGGTGCTCACCAACGCCGCCTGGGGCGCTCCGCAGGGGGGCCTCGACGACTCGATGCAGCGCCTGGCCACCATCGAGCAACCGGCGGTCTTCGGGTGGCTGGTGTCGGCCGGCCTGGCTCCGGAGGTGCTCGACGTGCAGCTCACCTCCGACGCCGAGCTGGCGACCTACCGGGCGGTGTTCTTCCTCAACCCCGACTTCCAGGACGACGCCACGGCCGCCAAGCTCACGCGCTACGCGCAGGGCGGAGGCTTGCTGGTGACGATGCTCTGGCCGGGGCGCCTGTCCGACGACTTCCGGGTGTCGGCCGCCTCCAGCGCGCTCTCGGGCCTGTACCCGGCGAACGCCGCCGGCAGCTGGCAGTGGCTGGGCCCGTCGCGCGGTGGCCAGGTGAACAGCGCGGTGCCGGGGCTCGCGGGGCCCACCGAGAGCTTCTGGTACGAGAGCCAGTGGGCGCCGCAGGGGCCCCACACCCCCCTGCTCTACGAGCGCACGGCGCTGACCGGGAGCAACGGCGACGAGGTGGGCTGGCTGGTGGAAGACGGCGTGAAGAAGCGGGTCTTCCTCGGCACCTACGTGGCCACGCGCTTCAACCAGGACGACTACTACGCGCTGCCCAACGACGAGGTGGCGCGAGCCAACACCCTGGCCCGCTCCGTGGCCGGGCTCGCCGGCGAGCGCCCCCTGCTGGTGACGGGCAATGGGCGGCACCTGGCGTGGGCACGGCGCTCGGCGGCGAGGGTGTACGTCTTCGTGCTCAACGACCTGGGGGTCAATTCGACCGTCACCGTGCGGGTGGACGACCTGGCCGCCCTGGGGCTCGTGTCGACCACCGGCTACACCGTGAAGGAGGCGCTGCGCGGAGCCTTTGCCACCACGCTGACCGGGGCGCAGCTGCAGGCCGGAGCGCTGCAGGTACCGGTGGGTGCGCTGCAGGCCGCGGTGCTGGTGGTCGAACCGCGCTGACGTTCGAGGTCAGCCAAGCGTGGCGCTCGTCGCAGGCGACTGCGCGCAAGTCCCTTTCCACGGGAGGCGTCCCTGAGTTTAACTGGGCTGAAATGGGCACGACGCAAAGTCGGTTGATCTTTGGGCTGACGGTGTGCGTTCTGGTTCCTCTTTCCCTGGCCGGGTGTCGCTTCGACGAGTCGTTGCCTGCCGGGGCGCGCGTGCCGTGCGAGGCGGACGGTGATTGCCCGACGACGGACCAGTGCGACGCGCAGTTGAAGGTATGCGTCGCGGCGAACTCGCCCTTCGTGGTGACGACACCGGTCAAGCCGCCCCGCGGTCGGGCCGGCGACGTGTTCTCGTTTCAGCTCTCGACGGGGGCGCTCAACGCCGCGCAGCTCACGGCGGTCGCGCTCGACAGTGCCGGGGCCCAGGTGGCCACGTTCACCTTCGACCTCGAGCTGGGGCGCTGGGCGTGGACCGCCACCGGCGCCGAACCCGAGGGGCGGCATCGCGTGTTCGTCAGCGTCAAACCCGGCGCTGGGGAGGCGGTGGTCAACCTGGTCGAGGTGGGCGCCTTCGAGCTCGACTTCACGGCGCCCAGCGCGCTGGACACGACCTTGCGGGTGCTCGCCACCGAAGACAACGCCCTGGTGATCGACGGCTACCCCGACCTGCTCACCGCTGGCCGCGCGGGCTCCACCCTCGAGGCCCGCTTCCGCCTCAGCGAGCTCGTCACCGGGCTGCCCCGAGTGTCCCTGCTGGGCGAAGACGCGGGCGTCGCGTGTACGGTGACGGCCCTGGGCGAGAGCTTTCAGGCGACCGCGGTGTTGCCCGGTGACGTGGCCCAGGGCCGGTATGCGCTGCGCATCGAAGCGGCCGACCTGGTGGGCAACGCCGCGGCGCTCGACGGCGCGTCGCTCGAGGTGCGGACCACCGCTCCCCCGACCCCGGCCCTCTCGGTGCCGGGGGCGGTCGTCTACCGCCGCGCGCCCTGGGGCACCCTCGAGTCGGACGCACCTCTCTACGAGGTGCACGGGGAGCCCGGCGCGGCGTTGGGCTCCGTGGCCGTGGCCGCCATCTCCGGCGTATACCCGGTGGGCCGCGCGCGCGTGAACCCCGACGGCAGCTTCCTCATCACGCTCCGCCTCGAGGGCGACGCCCCGACCGTGGCGCTGCGGGCCATCGACGCTGCCGGCAACGAGTCGCCGCTGGCCGAGGTGCTCGAAGTCGAGTGGATCATCTCCGCGCTGCAGGCTGACGCGGGCACGCTGTTCCAGGCGGGGGTGTACGACCCGTTGCACGTCACCGCGGAACCCCCGGACATCACCGCGGAGCGGCGCTGGGTGACGAGCGGCGGCGTGGTGGTTCGTCAACCCAACCACGCGGAGACATTCGCCCCAAACGCCATGTTCGAGCTCGGGCGGTATGGCTTCATCGGCAGGAGCTTCTGGGTCGACGGTCAGAACCTGCAAGATCCGACCTCCAACTCTTCTCCATGTCTTTTCCCCCACCAGGCACAGGCCTTTGACCCCCGGCTGGGCAGCGTCTGCGTCGGTGGGGGCCAGGGGCTTCCACTGGGAGATGGAGGGCTGGCGGGGGCCGAGCGGTGGTGGCCTGCCATCGCCATCGGTGGCGGCCGCGCGCTCATCCTGGGAGGAGAGACCGACGCGGGAATCCCGCTGGGTGGTGGGCTCTGGTTTGACGGCACCACGGTTACGCCGGTGGCCAACCCCCAGCCGCCCCCGCGCGGGAGACAGGCGATGGCCTTCGACCCGCTCCGCCAGCGTTTCCTCATCTTCGGGGGCGTGGCCTCCGGGGTGACGTCCGGTGAAACCTGGGCCTTTGAAGATGGGGGCTTCGTGCAACTCGGCGGTCCCCAGCCCCCGGCGCGCGCCGGTGCCAGCCTCGCCTGGGACCGAAAGACCAACCGCGTGCTGCTCGCCGGCGGCCTGCTCCATGGCGGAGTGGCTGCGCAGGACACCTGGGTCCACGACGGGTCGCAGTGGCGGGAGATCGACGCAGGGGCCTACGTCGGGCGAATGGGCGGGCGGCTGCTCCAACACCCCGGCACGGGCACCCTCTTGTGGGGCGACACCGCCCCCTTCGATGGCGGTGCCGACAGTCCTCCGATGTATGTGTTCAAGAATGATGCGTGGGTGCCCGTCCTGAACTCGGTCGCCCTCTACCTGCCCACCGCGGTGGCGTTCGGGTACCAGCCCGATCTCGGCGCCGTCGTCGCCGCTGGCGGAAGCGAGACGGACGCCATCTGTGGAGAGGACGATTGCACGGCGTTCATCTCGATGACCCAGGAGCCGATGGCGTTCTGGAAGGACTGGCGTTGGACCACCGTGCCCGCGACGGCCTCCACACCTCTGTTTGCCGGCGGGCGGTTGGGCTGGGACCCTTCCAGCCGCGAGCTCGTGGTCTCCGACGCCGTGCGCTTCCTGGACGGGGGTTCGGTCCTGAACGGACCGCTCTACGCCATGGACCAACGCACCCAGGCTCGCTGGAGCCCCGACGGAGGGTGGACCACTTCGTCCCTGCCTTCCGGAGGAGCCTCCACCTACAGCGGCTCCTACGCCCGGTGGGACGACGGGAGGCTCCTGCTTCATGGCGGCTTCCGCCCAGACGGCGGACTTTCGGACGAAACGTGGGCCCTGGACCAGGTCGGCTGGCACCTGCTCGAAGTGGGGCCTGCGGTCGCGCGACCTACCTTTCTTACACTGCTCAGCGACCTCGCTCCCTATTCCACCGAGCGTTGGCTGGCCGACGCCCCGACGCACCAGAGCGTGCTGGTGACCAGCAGACAGCAGTACCGATTCGACACGCACTGGAGCGCCGGGCTGGGGCCCCTGCCGGCCTTCGAGAGTCAGGGCGTGGGCCGGCCCAGTGGCTATGGGGCTCTGACCCAGCACCCCTTCTCGGGCGCCCCCCTGGCGTTGGGCGACGGCCAGATCGCGACGCTCGAAGGCGCCACCTGGCGCTTCAAGAAAGTGCCGACGTTGAACCTGTCCACGTGCGACGCCGTGCTCGACCCTCAGTCCAGGCAGGTGGTGTGGCCCAGCTACGCCGCCTGGTTCACCCAGGTGCTCGACTTCTCTGCAGGACAGCCGGTGCAAGCCTTCGGCGTTCCCCTCACCCGCTCGGCGATGCCCGGCGACGCCCGGGTACTCGCGTCGTCGGTGCGTTGGCGCGGCGGCGCTTCGGGGAGCGCGCCAGATGGCGGATCGCTCGCCGGACTCGTCTTGTTGCAGGGTTCGTCGTCGACGCGCGCCTTGATGCCGGTGCCGGCTTCCGTCGGGGCGGCGGGGACCACCAACGCCCACACCGTCGTGGCCTATGAGAACCGGGAACTCGCCGACCTCGAGCGCTCGTTACGCACCGCTGACGGGGGCTTCGTGGCCACCTTCACCGTCGGGGCGACCTCGGCCGGGGTCAACGGCACGGGAGAGGCCCAGCTCTCGACGTCTGGGGTCGAATACACACTGCGCTGGCGCCGCGACGGGGGGACGCCATGAAGTCGCGCTTCGCAGGGGTGTTGGTGTGGGTCGCGGCCCTGACGGCAAACGCCCAGGTCGCACGGTTGGTCGATCTCCAGACGCAGGAGGCGGTGCGCAGCTCCTTGCCGGGGAGCTTCGTGCGCCTCGGCGACGACATCGGGTTCCTCGCCAACGATCGCTTCGGCACCCAGATGTGGTTGACCTCTGGGACGGCGCAGACGACCCGCAGGGTCACCAGCGGGCAAAGTGTCGTGGGGTTCGAAGTGCTGGTGGAGAGCCCCGCAGCGACTGTCTTTCAGCTCTATGACTACAGCAGCGCGCCGCAGTTGTTCGAGTTTCGCGCCGATGCCGGTACGCAGAGCCTCACACCGCCGGCGGGGCCCCTGGGGGCGGGGCAATCCTATTTCAAACCTGGAGGAAGCGTCGGCACTCGTGGCTTCTTCAGTCAATGCCAGCTCGACCCCGTCCTCTCTGTGTTGGTCTGTCAGTTGCTCGAACTCTCGGGCTCGAGCCTGACGGCGAGACCGCTGCCGACCGCGAGCTACAACTGGAATGCCGTCACGCTTCGGAATTCACTGCTGATCCGGAATGCGCCAGCCTCGCTACCGACCGCGACCGGCTGGTTGTCTTTCGACGGCCAAACCATCGCGCGGATTCCGCAAATCCCCAGTGCAGTGGCATGGCCGTTGAGCGACACCCGCGTGCTGTTTGATTCTCAAGCGGGGCAACTGTACGTGTACGACTCGACTGCGGGCGTGTCTCTGGTCTCGACCCAACTGGCCGCGGGTCAGTCCGTGCGCGCCGCCACGGGCAACCAGGCTGTGGTGATGACGTACTCCCCCCCTCGCAATCCCGTCTCGCTGCTGAATCTGACCAGTGGGACCCAGCGTTCCATCGGTACGACGTTCAGTATCTTCGGGAGCACCGCCGTGAACGCCGGCCGGTTGTTGATGGGCCTGGCGAGCACGGGTGAGGAGGACGAGCCCTGGATTGTCGAACTCGACGGCGGGCTGACGCAACTCGCCAACGCCAACGGGTCGATGTCCAGCGAGCCCAGGTTCATCGCGAGACAAAGCGGGCCCCTCACCTACTTCTGGGCCAGGGCCGGGGGAGGCACTCAACAAGCACTCTGGCGCACGGATGGGACCCCCGCCGGGACGTTCGACCTGGGGCTTTCGAGCGCGGTGTTTCCGGGGGCCCAGGCCGAAGCGACCGAGCGGTTTCTCGCCGGCCCGGTGTCCATGAGCCTCGCCCGCGACACCTCCAACTTTTACCCGGCCGAGTTGGTCCTGTCCGACGGCACGGTCGCCGGCAGCGCGGTGGTCGACCTGAACCCTGGCACCAGCCCTTCTGAGCCACGGCAACTCGTCGCGCTCACCGGCGAGGTGGCGCTGCTTTCGACGGCGCCCGACGCGTCGGTCTCGCTGCTCACGGTCGACGTGCTCGACGCCGGTGTCCATGTCTGGCTCCAGGGCGGCCCCGCTTCCGCGGGCGCATCGATCGCCGTGGGCGAGCGGCTGGTCTTCGCGTGGGACGAAGGGACCGTCGGCCGCGAACTGTGGTTGCTGCCGAGCGCCGACGGGGGCGCCGAGCGGGTCGACCTCGAGCCGGGCCGGCGCTCCTCTGCGCCCGAAGACTTCGTGCGGTCCGGCACCACCGTCTTCTTCACCGCCCACCACGCCGACTTCGGCCGTGAGCTGTGGAGCACCGATGGTCGGGCGGAAGGCACGCACCTGGTCCGCGACGTGAGGGAGGGGCCGGTGTCGTCGGCGCCGACGGCGCTGGCGGCCCTGCAAGGTGGGCTGGTCTTCCTCGCCGATGACGGCGTGAGTGGGCTCGAGCCCTGGTTCACCGACGGCAGCGCCGGGGGCACCCGGTTGATCAAGGACCTCGTGGCGGGCCCGGGCTCGAGTGCCCCCTCCAGCGTGGTGTCCTCGGGCGAGCTCGCGTGGTTCGCTGCCGATGACGGCGTGACAGGCGCCGAGCTGTGGCGCACCGACGGCACGGCCGCGGGGACGCTGCGGGTCGCCGACCTGATGCCGGGCGCCGCGGGCTCCAACCCCACGCCTCGCGCGGCCCGCGGGCAGCAACTGTTGTTCACGGCGCTCACCCCCTCGGGTCGGGTGGTGGCCTTCACCGACGGCACCGCGACGGGCACCGTCGAGTTGCTGCCCCTGGGCGCTCGCAGGTTCGAGCTGGCCCAGGCCACCCTGCACCAGTGGTTCTTCGTGCTGGATGATCTGGGCGTGCGCTCCCTGTGGGTGACCACCGGCACCGCCGCCAGCACGCGCGAGCTGCGGCACTGGCCGAGCGCCACGCCCCCGTGGCTGGCGCCCCTGGGCGATGGAGTGGCCTTTGCCGCCGGCTCCGATGCCGGCGAGGAGCTGTGGACCAGCGACGGCCTCGACGCCGGCCCGGTCGCCGACATCGCCCTCGGCCGCCTCGATTCGTGGCCGGGCGCCCCCGCGCAAGTGGGCACGCGCCTCGTCTTCGCCGCGACCGACACCGACGATGACCGCGAGCCGTGGGTGTGGCTGCTCCCCTCGGCCCTGGACAACACCCCGCCGCGCGTCGAGGTCGAGGTCACCGGCCCCCGGCAGGGCGAATGGTACGTCGGCGACACCGTGGTCACCTTTCACGCGGAGGACCCCGATTCGCCGCTGCTGGAGTTCAGTGGCTGCGACGGCGGCGCGGTGCTCGAAGAGGGCACGCTGCAGTTCGATTGCCGGGTCCGCTCCTCGGGTGGGCAGGGCGAAGCGAGCCTGGTGCTCAAGCGCGACGTCACGGCGCCGGTCCTGACCTGCCCCGAGGACCGCACGGTCGACCAGACGCTCGACGGCGGCGCGGCCCTGTCGCTCGACGTGAGCGCCACGGACACCGTCGACCCGGCCCCCACCCTGGTCATCACCCCGAGCCTGGGCGTGTTCCCAGTCGGCACCACCGAGGTGCGTGCCTCGGCCACCGACAGCGCCGGGCACCAGTCGACTTGCCGGTTCCACGTCATCGTCCGTCCGCCCGCTCTGGAGGCCCCCGTGCTGCCCACCACCAAGCTCCGTCCCACCGGCTGTGGGTGCACCGAGGCGGGCGGAGCCGATGCCCTCGCCGCGGTGTTGGCGCTGGGCGCTCTGGTTCGCCGTCGCCGCCGTTCCCCCGGGGGAAAACGGACGCAGGCCCGGTCCCTCCTCCCGATGCTGGCCCTGGTCCTGTGCTTGCCGGGCCTGGCGGCAGCGGCCCCGAAGGGGAAGGTGAAATCGAAGGCGCCGCGCCCGCCCCCCAGCGCTCCGGCACGCCCCGAATTCGCGGCGCCCACCACGCCCGCGACGCCCGCAGCGGCGAACTCGGTCGAGCTGTCAGGGACCGCGGAGGTCGCGCGCATCCAGGGGCTGTTCGAAGCGCTGGACTACGAGAGCGTGGTGACCGCCACCGTCCAGCTCCTCGGCCGCCCCGAGCTTCCGCTCGACGCGCGCGTCGAGGCCTACCGGCTCCAGGGCTGTGCCCGGGCGGTGGTGGAGGACCCGGTCGATGCCGAGCAGCCCTTCCGTCTCTTGCTCAGGGCGCGGCCGACCTACGAGTTGCCCGACACCACTTCGCCGAAGATCCTCGCCGTGTTCCGCAAGGTGCAGAGCGAAGAACGCGCCCTCAACGCCACGATGCGGCAGGTCGAGCGCAAGAGGTTGATCGCCAACCTGAGCCTCATCGGCGAGGCCCCCACCCAGGCCGTCGGCGGCCAGCCCCTGCGTTTTTCGTGGCGCCTGCGCGACCCGCAGGGAGTGGTCGACGGGGTCGAGGTGCCGTACCGCAAGGCCGGTCAGCACGGGTTCTCGACGCTCAACCTGGAACGCAGCGACACCGGGGTGTGGAAAGGGCTCATTCCCGCCGACTTCACCGCCAACGACCAGGGGTTGACGCTGGAGTACTTCGTGCGAACCGTCGACCGGGAGGGCCCGCTGCTGATGCTCGGCTCCGAGGGCGAACCGAAGTCCGTGCGCCTGAGCGCTGGAGCCACGCAGGTCGCCCGCTACAAGCCGCTCTCGCGCGCTGCGTTCTGGACTTCGACGGTGGTGACGGTGCTCTTCGCGCTCGCCGCCGGTGGCTTCGCGCTGGCGGTGCCCTTCGAGGAACGCGCCTACCAACAGGGCGCGCTCGCCGGGCGCCCGGGGGCCGAGTTGGTGGCCGTGCGGAACCGGGGCACCACCTTCGCGTTGCTGGCCAACGTGGGCTGGATCGCGACAGGTGCCGCTGGCGCAACCTCGCTGGTCATGATTCCCTTCACTGACTTCGGGGAGTAGCGCGGGGCCCCCACGGCGGTCATGACCAGCACGCTCATCTTCGGCAAGTACGAGATCCAGCACCGCCTTGCCATCGGGGGCATGGGCGAGGTGTTTGCCGCGGTTCAGCGGGGGGTCTCGGGCTTCGAGCGGCCGGTCATCTTGAAGAGCCTGCTGCCCGACCTGGCGCAGCAGAAGGACCTGGTCGACCAGTTCCTCGATGAGGCGCGCGTGGCCGCGACCCTCAACCACCCCAACGTGGTGAGCATCTTCGAAGTCGGCCTGTGGAATGGCACCTTCTACATCGCCATGGAGTTCATCAGCGGGCGCAACCTGTCGCAGTTGATGCGCCGGGCCATCGAGCAGCAGCAGCGCATCCCCCCGCAGGTCGCGGCGAGGATCATCCGCGACGCAGCGCTCGGCCTGGACCACGCCCACAACGCCCACGACGCGAGCGGTCGCCCGCTGCACATCGTGCACCGCGACATCAGCCCGCAAAACATCATGCTGCGCGAAGACGGCGTCACCAAGGTGGTGGACTTCGGCATCGCCAGCGCGGCCAACCGCTCGACCCGCACCGCCACGGGGATGATCAAGGGGAAGCTGGCCTACATGCCCCCCGAGCAGGTGCACAGCCAACCCATGACGCCGCTGGTCGACCAGTACGCGCTGGGGGTCGTGTTCTGGGAACTGCTCACCTGCCGACGGCTCTTCAAGGCGGAGAACGACCTCGAGCTGATCAAGCTGGTGATGGCCGGCGTCGTCGAGCGGCCCGACCGCCTCATGCCCGACGTGCAGCCCGCGCTGGCCGACGCGGTGATGAGGATGATCAGCCTGGATCCCCAGGCGCGCTTCGCGTCCCTGGCCGAGGTCGCCGAGGTGCTCGACACCATGCTCGACACGCAGACCCCGGGGCTCACGCCCGCGGCGCTGATGCGTCGACTGGGCTCGGGCGAGAGCAAGGTCTCGACGGCCCCGCCGCCGGGCGCCAGTGACAACTTCGTGATCAGCCTCGCCCAGCGCCAGCCGCCGCCGTCCGAAGAGGTCGATCTCTCGACCGGCAGCATGGCCCAGCCCGCGACGCCGGAGGCCACGGGCGTGCTGATCGCCTCCGGCAGCCCCGTCTCGGTGGTCCCCGCCCCCCCCGCGAAGAAGCGGGGGCCGCTGCTGCTGCTGGGCGTGCTCGTGGTGCTGGCGCTCGGGGTGGGTGCGGCGGCGCAGCTCGTCGGCCGTGGACCGGCACCGGTCGACGTGGCGCCGCTCGCCGTGCGGAACGATCCACACGCGACTGCGCCCGATGCCGCGGTCGCGCTCGCGGTCGTACCCGACGCCGCGGTGTCGCCGCCCGCCGTGCCCGTTGCGGCCGCGCAGCTCACGGTGGTGACGGTCCCCACGGGGGCCGCGCTGCGCTTCGATGGCCGCCAACTGGGAATGGCGCCGCAGCACCTGGAGGTCACCCCGGACGGAACCCACTACCTGGCGGCCGAGCGCCGCGGCTTCGAGCGAACGGAGGTCGAACTCGTGCTCAAGCCTGGGGAGTCGCGCGAGGTGACGCTCGAACTCAAGGCCCTCAAGGTGGCGACCCGGGCGCCCGTGGTGCCACAGAAGGTCCCCGAGGTGACCGCGGTGGGGCCGGGCTTTCTCACCATCGACACCGATCCATGGACCAAGGTGTCGGTGGACGACGAGCCCATCGGCTCGACCCCCATCAACAAGAAGCGGCTGTCCGCTGGCTCGCATCGACTGGTGCTGATCAACGAGGGGGCGAACCTCAACGTCACCCGGTCCGTCGTCATCCCCTCCGGCGAGAACGTGAAGCTGCGACTGAAGCTTCCTTGACCGAAGCGCAGGTCGGCGCTGAGTTTCGCCGGGTGGGTCTGGTGCACGCTACTCGCGGAGCACCAGCGACTCGCCCTCGAGGGAGAGACCGGTCGCGCCCAGCACCCACGAAGACACCTCGTCTTCGGTCGCCGCCGAGCTGCGCACCAACTTCGCGAGCAACGGTTGCCACGGGGTGCGCCGCGCGCCGCTGAAGGCCAGCTCCCGCAGGACCTGCTCCACCACCTGGCCCTGTTGCCGCTGGCGGGCCAGCTGTCGATCGAGATCGAGGAACGTCGAGGCCACGGTGCGAATGGCCAGCGACATGAACGAGGTGCGCTCCATCTCTTCGCGCAGCGCGGCCTGGTCGATGATGCCCACCACGGCGTCGGTCACCGCGGTCACGGTGGCCGAGCGGGGCTGGCCGGTGAACACCGCCGCCTCGCCGAAGAGCTCCCCGGGGTTGAGCCTGCGCAGCTCCTGCGGCTGACCGGCCACCAGGCGGGTGGCCACGCACTGGCCCTCGATGATCACGTAGGCCGCTTCTCCCGGCTCGCCCTCGGAGATCACCGCCTCGCCGGCCTTGAAGCGGTGCTGGGGCAGCTGCGAGAGCCCGCGCGCGTAGCGCTGGAGCTCGCCCTGGAACGCCTCCACGGTCTGGTAGCGCTGGGCCGGGTTCGCCGCGAGCGCCTTCATGCAGATGGCCACCAGCCGGCGCGGCAGCGCGCTGCGCCCGGGGACGAGGTCGGGAGGGGTCACGATGCCGGCGACCGCCTTCTCGAAGGCCTTCTCCGCGGTGGCCGCGGCGTGCGGCGAGCGGCCGCAGAGGATGCGGTACAGCACGCCGCCCAGGCCGAACACGTCGGTGCGCTCGTCGAACTTCCACAGCTCGCCGGCCGCCTGCTCGGGGGCCATGTACGTGGGCGTGCCCTGCGCGGACTCGGCCGCGACGGGCTCCTGGGGCAGCTCTTCCTTGCGCCGGGCGATGCCCCAGTCGACGAGGTAGATCTGCCCGAAGGACGCCACGATGACGTTCGACGGCTTGAGGTCGAGGTGGAGCACCCCCCTGGAGTGCGCGAAGGCCACGGCGTCGCAGATGTGCAGCAACACCTCGAGCGCGGCCGAGACTCCGTCGACGCCATCGCGCTCGTTCTCGTCGAGCAGCTCCTGCAGCGTGGTCCCCTCGAGCACCTTCATGGTGAAGGCGCTGGTGCGCTTGCGGTCGTTCGCCAGCGCGTAGACCGGGGGGATGTTGGGGTGATCGAGCAGCGCGGTGATGCGCGCCTCGGTCACGAAGCTCGCCATCGCCGCGTCGTTCTTCATCAACTCGGGCCGGAGGACCTTGAGTGCCACCTCGCGCCCCAGCACCTCGTCGCGAACCCGGTACACCCGGGCCATGCCCCCCGAGCCGAGCAGCCCCAGGTCGACCACCTGCCACCCTTCCGGCAGCGGCTGGGTGAGGCTCTTCCCGTCGTCGACGCGCTTCTTTCCGAAACCGAACATGGGTCGGAAACCTACTGCCTCCATCGCGAGCCGGGGGTGGAGAGGGGCTCGCGGCTCCACTTCGGGCCCGCCTCAGGGCACGTACACGCCGAGCTGCAGGAAGGCCCCGAAGGACGAGCTGCCGTAGTCGCTGCGCAGGCCACGGGTGGCGCTCGCCGTGCGGTAGGCCTCGCTCTGGGTGAGCACGTCGGTCGCGGTCAGCCCGTCGTACACGCGCGGGTCCGGAGGCCGGCCGAGGGGCACGTACGCCCCGGCGCGCACCAACACCGACTGGGTGAAGGAGTACTCGAAAGACGGAATGAGCAGCGCGCTGGGGTCGGTGAGGTTGCCCAGCACCGAGAGCTGCGCGGTGAGCAGGTCACTGGCGAGGAACGACGCCGCGAGGGCCGCTTGGTGTCGCCCCGCGCCGAACACCTCACCGCGAAGCACCCGCGCCGAGCTGAGCACCTGTGCGTAGCCGTTGGGCCGCTCCGCCCCGGAGCCGTTGAAGGCGTACTCGGCCATCAGCACCAGCTTCTCGTGGGGCTTCACCTCGGCGCCGATGACGCCGCGGAAGAAGTGCTCCCCGATGCGCACCGGGCCGCCCTCGAGATCGAGCAGCTCGAGGGTGTACGCGCCCTCGGCGTGCACCCCCACCGGCCCCAGGTCGCCCACCAGGTCCGCGCCGATGACCAGGTCGCGCACGTACTTGCCGAAGGACACCGAGCCATCGAAGCCCTTCACGTTGGTCTGGAAGCGCGCCACGCCGCCCATGTCCACGCCGCGCAGCTGCGGGAGGTAGAGCAGGTCCAACTGCGTCACGTCGCCCAGCGCCACCGCGAGGCGCACGGCATCGAAGCCGCGCCGCACCTCGCGGTCGACCACCGTCGGGGGAAACGGAGAGAGCACGTCGGTGGGGTTCCAGAACCGGCCCGTGCCCCACGAGAGCACCTGGCGGCCGATGGTGAGATCGCCAAAGGGCAGCGTCACCTTGAGCGCGAGGCGATCGACCTGGTGATCGAGCCGCCACGTCGAGCCCAGGGCCAGTGAGCCGCCGAGGTCGACCACGCGCCGCTGGGTCCCCGCGCCCGTGCCGCCGATGGTGCCGCTGAGCGACGAGCCCCCGGAGAACGCCGCGTCACTCGCCAGCGAGAGCGAGGCCTGCCACGCGGCGTCGAGCTCGATCTTGTCTTCGAAGCGGAAGCGCCCGGCCACGCGGAAGAGGTGCGCGCTGAGGAAGCCCCCGTCAGGGACGGCCGGCGTCGAGACGCCCGCGGCGCTGAGCAGCGAGGCCTGTTGGCGCGCCGCGGCCACCGACTCGGGCTGCAGGAGCACGCCCGTCAACAGCGTCTTGTAGAAGCCGCTCAACTCGAGCACGCCGCCGTGATCGTCGCGCGCCACCTCGCGGGCCTGGGCGCTCATCGAGAGGCCCAGGGCGAGCAGGGCCACCTGGCCCCACCGACTCACGTCGCCACCACCAGCCCGTCGACGAGGCGCACCACGCGATCGGCGCGCGAGAGCACCATGGGGTCGTGCGTGGAGAAGATGAAGGTGATGCCCCGCTCGCGGTTGAGCTCGCGCATCAGGTCCATCAGCGCGGCGCCGGTGGCCTGGTCGAGATTCGCGGTGGGCTCATCGGCGAGCACCACCGCCGGCTCCGAGACGATGGCCCGGGCGACGGCGACGCGCTGCTGCTGGCCGCCGCTCATCTTCATGGGCCGGGTGTCGAGGAACGCGCCCAGCCCCAACCGCTCGAAGACCGCCTTCACCTTCGCGCGCCGCTCGCCCGCGGGCACACCCTTGAGCTCGAGCACGTAGGCCGCGTTCTCGGCGGCGGTGAGCACCGGCACGAGGTTGTAGGCCTGGAACACGAAGCCGATGCGGTCTCGCCGCAGGTCGGCCAGGTCGGGCCGGGAGAGCTTGCCGAGCGCGCGCCCATCGATTCGCACCTCGCCGGAGGTCACCGCGTCGAGCCCCCCGATGAGGTTGAGCAAGGTGGTCTTGCCCGAGCCGCTGGGCCCGGCGAGGGCCATGAACTCGCCCTTCTCGACCAGGAGAGACACGCCGCGCAGCGCGGGCGACGGGGCCTGGCCCTTCTCTTCGTACACGCGCGTGACGTTCTCGACTTCGACGACGGCCATGACGGGCTCCTCTCAGGAGCGGCGCAGCGCCTCTGCGGGCTGCAGCCGGGTGATGCGCGATGCGGGGTAGAGGCCGACGATCAACGCCATGGCGTAGACGAAGCCCGCGGCCCTGAAGACGTCGGTGGGGTTGAAGCGGGTCTTGACCAGCGTCGACAGGGTGGCGCCCTCGAGCTGCATCGACTCGCCGCCGGTGCCGAGCTGGAAGCCGGTCTTCGAGAACTGCCAGGAGAGCAGCGCGCCCAGGCTGGCGCCGAGGACCACGCTCAAGGTGGCGATCCAGAACGACTCGGCGAGCACCACCTGCATCACCCGCGAGGGCCGCGTGCCCAGCGCCATCAGCACGCCGAACTCGCGGGTGCGCTCGAGCACCGACATCAACATGGTGTTGAGCACACCGAGACCGACCAGCAGGTACACGAAGGTGGCGAGGCCGAAGATGACGCCGTTCATCATCGCGTCCATGCGCTTGAGCACCGGCAACAGCTCGGCCCAGGTGAGCACCTCGTAGTCGTCGCCCAGGCGCGCCTTGAGGCTGGCCGCCACGGCGTCGGCCTGCGCGGGGTCTTCGAGCTGGATGACCAACTGGTGGGCCGCGCCGGGCACGCCGAGGAGTTCCTGGGCCGCGGCGCTCGACACGTAGACCTGGCGCTGCCCGATGGTGGGCGCGATGGAGTGGAAGACCCCGCGGACGCGGAAGAGATCGGCCCCCATCTCGGCGTCGGCGCGCTGCACCATCAGCCGCACCTTCGAGCCCACCTTGAGGCCCAGGCGCTCGGCGAGCTGCTCGCCCACCAGCACCCCGTGCACGTCGTCGCTCCCGGGCAAGGCGCCCAGCCGGAGCTGCCGCAGGTGCGCCGAGAGCGTCGCCTCGTCGGCCCAGTCGACGCCGAAGACCTGCACCGCCTCGTTGCCCCGTGCGCTGGTGGCGAGGCCGCGAGCAAGAACCCGGGCACCGACCTCGCTGCGCGCCGGCAACGCGAGGCCCGCGCGCCAGGCGGCGACGTCGCGCATCACCGCCGCCACGTCGTGCTTGCCGCGAAAGCCCCGGGCGAACACCTCGACGTGGCCCATGCCGCCGTCGTCGAGCTGGCTCTTGGCTTCGCCCAGCAGGCCGCCCACGAGGCCCGAATAGAAGATGACCAGCAGCAGGCCCACGCCGATGGCGCTCATGCTGATGAAGGTGCGGCGGCGGTTGCGCCAGATGTTCCGCCAACCGAGCAACAGGGCGCCGCTCATGTGTGCCTCAGGGCTTCGACGGGCCTGAGCCGGGCCGCGCGCAACGCGGGGAAGAAGGCGCCGGCGAAGGCGGTGAAGAAGGCGGTGAAGGCCGCGCCACCGAGCGCGCGGGGGTCGAGGCCGAGCTCGAGCTTCGTGGGCATGCGCACGCCCATCACGTCGCCCTGCATCATCGCGCTCAGGTCGACGGTGCCCCAGCCGTAGAGCCCGAGGGCCGCGAGGCTCACCCCGATGACGAAGGCGAGGCCGGCCTGCCAGAAGGCCTCGAGCATCACCATGGCCAGGATGCGGGAAGGCCGCGTGCCCAGCGACGCGAGCACCCCGAATTCCCGGGTGCGCTCGAAGACGGCCATGGTCATGGCGTTGAACACGCCCAGGCCCACGATGAGGAAGATGACGAAGTCCATCACGCCCTGGCTGCGGCGCTTGGTGTCCATGGAGGCCTTCATCTGCGGGAGCATCTCGGTCCACGAGAGGGCCTCGAGGGTCTTCACGTCGAGCGCGGCGCGCAGGGCGTTCACCTCCGGGCCCACGTCTTCGCGATCCACCGGCAGGCGCACCACCAGCTGGTGCACGCCCTCGCCCAGGGCGAAGAACGACTGCGCCTCGGCCAGCGGGAGCGCCACGGCAGTGCCGTCCAGCTCCGCGCTGCTGGAGGTGAAGGTGCCGCTGACCACGTAGCGATCGTTGGCCACCGAGCCGTCGGCGCCCTGGCTCACCAGCACCAGCTCGCCACCCACGCCCACGTCGAGCTCGGTCGCGAGGTCCTTGCCGATGAGCACCTCGTGGGGCTGCCCCGTGAAGTCCTGGCCGGCGCTCATGCGGTAGAGCGCGGTGGCGCCCGGCTCGACGCCCAGCACCATCACCGGCGCCGAACGGTCGCCCGAGCCCGCGAGCCCCGCGCCGATGACCCGCCGCTCGGTCTTCGCCCCGGGCAGCGCGCCCTGGAGCACCGCCTCGACCTGCAGCGGGTTGGCCACGAGGGTGCCGATGCTCGGCGCGTCCTGGTAGCCCTTGCCGTGCACCTGGAGGTGGCCCACGAGCCCGGTGGTGATGTCGCGAACCATCACCCCGTAGGTGAGCTCGCGGTAGCTGTACATGCCGACGATGCCCGCCACGCCGAAGCTCAGCGCGGTCATGGTGATGATCGACCTGCGGGCGTTACGCCAGACGTTGCGCCACGACATCGACAGCAACATGGGTCACTCCTTGCCCTGCTGCAGGCGGCGCAGGCTGAAGGTGTCGTCGGGCACGTCCACGTCGAGCTCGAGGTGCTCGTAGGTGATGACGGTCTGGCGGCCCTGGTCCGCCGGGGTGACGGTGAGCTTCATGGGGTAGGTGCGCCACCCGATGGTCTGCAGGTCGCCGTAGGTCATGCGCCGCGCGAGCTGCTGGTCTTCGTCGAAGAAGCGCTGCTCGACGGGCATGCAGCTCTTGCGGTCGATGCGCATCTCGATCTTTCCCCACACCACGCTGGCGCTGGCGTGCGGGGTCAGGGTGATGGACCACGCGGGCGAGCCTTCGTGGTCCACGCTCTTCTCGAAGCGGGCGTCGAAGTCGTCCACCAGCGACGAGCCGCGCACGAGATCGTCGTTGGTGAAGTCGGAGCCCATCCAGCTGTCGCCCATCATGCCCGAGGGCAGCTTCATCACCCGGCCGGCCTGGGGCAGGTAGTTCCACAGCTGCTTCTCGCGCTTGAGGGTCATCATGCCCGTCTCGCGCGGCCCGCCCTCGACCACGCGCACCAGGGTGAAGTCCCGGCCGCGGGACCAGATCTTCATCTTCACCGCGCGCTCCCAGGCGGGCGTCTTGATGGCCATGCGCATCACCGCCACCGACGAGCGGCCCTCGAGCACGCGCTCGGTGCGCTTGAGCAGCAGCTTCACGTCGGGCTTCTCTTCAGCGCTGGGGCACGCGGGCAGGTCGGCGGGCGCCGCTTCGGGGGCCGCGAACAGCAGCAGCGCGAGGAGTGCGGAGTTCATGGGGGTTCCCTTCGTGCGTGGCCTTTTCAAGGAGCTTCATGCGCTTGCAGCCCGCTCCGCACCAGCCCCGCGTGTTCGCTGGAGTTGTCAGCGCCATGCTCGTAAACCGCCCCCCGATGCGAACGCTCCTCTGCCTCAGCGCGGCCCTCGTCACCGGCTGCGCCACCACTGCCACTTCCGTGAAGGGACCCCCCATGAAGCTCACCTCGACGCCGAAGGCCGCGACGCTGCTCGCGAGCCCCGTGACGACGTTCACTTCGACCTGCGACGCGACGCTGGCCCGGGCGAAGGCCGCGGTGGCCGAGCTCAAGGCGCTCCCGCCGGGCAGCGACGCGAAGGTGCTCGCGCTCTACGACGAGGTCGTCGCGGCGATGGGCAACATGGGCGCGCGCTCCGGTCTCGCCAAGGAAGTGCACCCCGACGCGAAGTTCCGCGAGGCCTGCGAGACCTGTGAGCAGCAGCTCGAGGCCTACAACGTGGAGCTCTCGCTGGACCGCGGGCTGTACGACGCGCTGGCGAAGGTCGAGGCGAAGTCGCTCGACCCGGTGGGCGCGTTCTGGCTGTTCAAGACCCTGCGCGAGTTCCGCCGCAGCGGCGTCGACCGCGACGAGGCCACGCGCACCAGGGTCAAGAGCATCAACGAGGAGCTGGTGAAGATCGGCCAGACCTTCGGCCGCAACATCCGCGACGACGTGCGCCAGGTGACCGTGAACGCCACCGAGCTCGACGGGCTGCCCGCCGACTGGCTCGCCGCGCACCCCGCGAAGGACGGGAAGGTGACCGTCACCACCAACACCCCCGACTACCTGCCGGTGATGATCTACGCCAAGAGCGGCAAGGTGCGCGAAGCCCTGTGGCGCGCGTACCGCGAGCGCGCCTTCCCCCAGAACGTCGAGGTGCTCAACGCGATGCTCGCCAAGCGCCACGAGCTGGCCACGCTGCTCGGCTACCCCACCTGGGCCGCGTACATCACCGAGACCAAGATGGTGAAGACCGCCGAGGCCGCCAACGACTTCATCGAGAAGGGCCGCCTGGCCACCGAGAAGCGCGCCAGGCAGGACATGGCGATGCTGCTGACGCGCAAGCAGAAGGACTTCCCCGGCGCGACCTCGGTCGAGCCCTGGGAGCACCAGTTCTTCGAGGACCGGGTGAAGGCCGAGTCGTACGGCCTCGACTCGCAGGCCCTGCGCTCGTACTTCGAGTACGGCAACGTGAAGCAGGGGGTGATGAGCATCACCTCGACGCTCTTCGGCGTGCGCTACGTGAAGGTGACCGACGCCCAGGTGTGGCACCCCGACGTCGAGACCTTCGACCTCTTCGAGGGCGACACGCTGCTGGGGCGCATCCACCTCGACATGCATCCCCGCGACGGCAAGTACAAGCACGCGGCGCAGTTCGGCCTGACGGTGGGCGTGGGCGGCCGGGAGCTCCCCGAGGCGGTGCTGGTGTGCAACTTCCCCAGGCCCGGTGAGCTGCTGCAGCACAGCGAGGTCGAGACCTTCTTCCACGAGTTCGGGCACCTGCTGCACGAGATCTTCGCGGGCCGCCAGCCGTGGGCCGGGGTGTCGGGCATTCGCACCGAGTGGGACTTCGTGGAGGTGCCCTCGATGCTGCTGCAGGAGTGGCCGCTGGACGCGTCGGCGCTCAAGACCTTCGCCAAGCACGTCACCACCAACGAGCCCATCCCCGACGCGCTGGTGGGACAGCTCAAGCGCGCCAAGGAGTTCGGCGTGGGCGTGGACACGCGCCGCCAGTTCTTCCTCTCGGCGGTGAGCCTCGCCTTCCACAACCGCGCGCCGGGCTTCGACTCCACGGCGGTGCTGCAGGAGGTGCAGGAGAAGTTCCTCCCCTTCCGCCGCGAGTGGGCGCCGGGCACGCACTTCGAGCTCGGCTTCGGCCACCTCGATGGCTACTCGGCCATCTATTACACGTACCAGTGGAGCACGGTCATCGCGAAGGACCTGCTCACCCAGTTCCGCGCCAGGGGCATGCTCGACGGCACGGTGGCCACGCAGTACCGCAAGAAGGTGCTCGAGCCCGGCGGCAGCAAGGAAGCCGGCGCCCTGGTGCAGGACTTCCTGGGTCGCCCGTACTCCTTCGACGCCTTCCAGGCGTGGCTCGACGGGAAGTGACGCCATGACGGTCACCTTGCGCATCGAGGGCAGCGACGCGTACACGCCCACGCCCCAGGACACCCCGTTCCTGCGCGTGGGAGGCGCCGAGGCGGTCACCGCCCTGGTCGAGGCCTTCTACGACGACATGGAACTCAACGAGCCCGCCCTGGCCGCGGTGCACCACCAGGAGCCGCCGGGCAAGGTGAGCCGCGGTTCACGCGAGCGCTTCGCGATGTTCCTCATGGGCTGGCTGGGCGGCCCGCAGGACTACACCGAGAAGCACGGGCACCCGCGGCTGCGCATGCGCCACGCGAAGGTGCCGGTGGGCGTCGACCTGCGCGACGCGTGGGTGCGCTCGATGGCCCGGGCGATGGACCAGCGGGGCCTCGCCGGCCCGGTTCGCAGCTACCTGCACACCCGCTTCTCCGAGGTCGCCGACTTCCTGCGCAACGTCCAGGAGTAGCGCCGTGGGTCGAGGCGGAGAAACAGCAGCGGGAGGAAGACGAGGCTCTCGACCGCCACCACGTACAGCCCGCGCGCCGAGAGCATGCCCTTGCCGATGGGCGCCACGGGCAGCGGGGTCCACGGGAAGAAGTAGCGGTGCGGGGTGAGCGGCCAGAAGAGCGCCACCCCGAGGCCGCCGTCGGTGAGCATGTCGAGCAGCGGGTGTGAGAGCACCACCAGGGTCACCGCGAACGTGCTGCGCCAGTTGCGCCGGGTGATGAAGAAGCCGAGCACGCCCACGGCCAGGGCGAAGGCGATGGAGTGCGTGGCCCCTCGGTGGCCGAAGGGCGCGCCGTAGGGAATGCCGAAGCGGAAGCCGATGACGTCGAGGTCGGGCAGCATCGAGAAGGCCGAGAAGGCCACCGCCGAGCGCCAGTTCAGCGTCCCGTCGTGGGCGCGCGCCACCGCGGTGCCCAGCACCACGTGCCCGATGCTGGCCATCACTTCACCCGGGCGGCGTGGGCGTAGACGTTCATCGAGCCCTCGCGCAGGAAGCCGACGAGGGTGATGCCCAGGCCCTCGGCCATGCGCACCGCCAGCGAGGTCGGCGCCGAGATGCCCGCGAGAACGGGGATGCGCGCGGCCACCGCCTTCTGCACCAGCTCGAAGCTCAGGCGCCCCGAGACCATCAAGGTCAGCGACGCGCGCGGGACGTCGTTCCGCAGCGCCCAGCCCACCACCTTGTCGACGGCGTTGTGGCGGCCGACGTCTTCGCGGACCACCAGCGGCGTGCCGTCGGCGGTGAAGAGCGCCGCGGCGTGCAGCCCTCCGGTGGCGGAGAACGCGGGCTGCTCGGCGCGCAGGCGGGCGGGCATGGCGACCAGGGAGGCCCGGGAGATTTCAAAGGAGGTCACCACCGGGCTCGTGGTGCGCAGCGCGTTCTCCAGGGTGGCCTTGCCGCACACCCCGCAGCTGGAGCTGGCGAAGAGGTTGCGGCGGAAGCGCGCGAGGTCGATGGGGGTGCGCAGGCGGATCTGCAAGACGTTGTCTTCGGCCTCTGGGGTGGGGACCACCGTGCAGTGTCGAAGCGAGAGAACGTCGTCGAGGGCGGTGATCATTCCCTCGGTCAGCAGGAAGCCGGTCCCGAGCTCCTCGTCGTGCCCGGGGGTGCGCATGACGACGGCCACCGACTGGCCATCGAGCTGGAACTCCAGCGGCTCCTCGTGGGCGACCTCGTCGGTGCGGGCCTCGGACCCAGCAGAACCAAGGTGTTGCAGCGTGACGGCGCGGGAAAGTTCGTTCACGAAGGAAACGTTCTCCCGGGGCGGTTTCCGCTCATCTTTCCGAGTGTAGCGGGCTTGCACTTCGAGCGGGGGTGAGGTGTTCACCGACCATGCGCTCCCCCCGCCCCCTTCTCTTCCTCGCCCTGCTCGCCACCTCGGCCTCGGCGCAGGTCATCAGCAGCGACACGACCTGGTCGGGGGCCGTGAGCATCACCCGCGACGTGCAGGTCAACGCGGGCGTGACCCTGACCGTCGCCGCGGGCACCACCATCACCGTCACCACCACCGACGCGGCCAACCTGGGCACCGACGCGGCCCACGTGGAGCTCATCGTGCTGGGCACCCTGGCGGTCAACGGCAACGGGGCGTCGCCGGTGCTCTTCACTTCGGCGGGCACCTCGGCCGGCTCGTGGACCGGCATCCGCGTCGCGGCCGGCGGCACGCTGACCGCGAGCTCCACCACCCTCGAAGAGGCGACCTACGCCGTCGATTCGTCGGGGTCGGTGACCTTCAGCAACGGCATCGCGCGGAGCAACACCTACGGCTTCCGCACCAACGCGGGCACCACCAACGTGCTCACCACGTTCTTCACCGGAAACACCTTCGGCGCGTACGGCGTCAGTGGCTCGCTCTCCGTCGACCACTCGACGCTCGTGTCCAACACCTACGGCGTCTACTCGTCGGGCACGTCGGGCGCGGTGAGCATCACCAACTCGGTGGTCACCGCCAACGGCTCCGGGCTGTACCAGTACAACACCATCGCGCTGGGCAACTCGTACAACGACGTCTGGGGCAACACCTCGGCCAACTACACCTCGGTCAGCCCGGGCACCGGCAGCATCTCCAGCAACCCGCTCTACGTCGGCAGCGGCACCACGCCCAACCGCCTC
>CAIVGN010000019.1 GCA_903905455.1 uncultured Archangium sp. | reverse complement strand
TTCGCTCCGGCGGGACGACCGACCACAACTGGACGACTACGACTGGTAGAACGACACATGCGAGACGACTCCATCGCCCTCGACAGTAAATTTCACCGGGGTCGCTGTCTCACTCACGTTGTCAGAGAGGGCTGGACGCGACGATCGCGATCGTGCAGGGGGCAATGCGGGAACACGACATCTGCTCACCGGTTGTCGTCGAGGTTCGAGGGGTGCAGTGCGTTCGTTCGACCTCCGGCGCGGTTGAGCCCGTGCCCGACGGTGGCTGAAGTCTGCTGTGGTGATGGTCGAGCGGGGACAGGGATTCTGGGGGCACGTGGGCGATGAGGATTATGCATAGAGTTGCCGTCTCTGCCGACACTGCGATGGTGAAGGCTTTGGATGGTTTGGAAATTAGGCCGGTGCGCATGTCGCAAATGCCCGGCAACAAGAATTGGCTTTTGTTCTTTGATATCGGAGAGGACGATCCTCGCTGGCCGAGGCTTCGCGCTCTTCTCCATCGCTGGGGGCGATCGGAGGGGTCGGTCACAACCAGCTTTTCGAAGCAGGAGATTGATTCCGCTCGCTGGTTGGAAATCGCCGCGTGGCACCACGGTTACCCGCAGCCGAAGGAGGGCACTTTCGGGTTCAGAGAGGCGACCTACGACCTCTCCGACTGGTGTCGGAGCTGCGACATCGGGAGGAAACAGAAGGCGCCCTTTCAGATGAAGCGTGAGCCCAGGTGGGGTCGCAATTCACTCATGCAGTTCGTCTGGATTTACGACGAGATCTTCGCGACGCCCGATGCTTGGTCGCGCGTCTTCAAGCCTTCAGGGGTCGGCTGTCGCGCGGTCCTCAATACGAAGGGCGTCGAGCTCAAGACGGTCGTGCAGTTGGTCGTGGAAGAGCCCGTTGGGCTCCGCGCGGACGGGTACGCCTCGGCGCGGTGCGACCAGTGTGGTCGGACGAAGTACCTGCCGGTCGCACGAGGCTTCTTTCCCGCGCTTCGCGACGAGCCTTCGGGTTCGATGGCTCGCACTGTTGAGTACTTTGGCGACGGTGCGCAGGCAAACCACGGCCTGCTCGTGTCTCAGTCGATCGTTCGAGCGATGGTCGATGCCGACATCCGTGGTGCGTGGTTCGTCCCCGTCGCGGAGGTCACATGATCATTTCATTGTGTCCGCCGTCCGCGTCGCGCCTGCCGCCACATCGCAATCGTTGCCGGCGGACTGGGGGTCGCTAGTTGGCTGGCCGCGCATGGTGGTTGGTGTTCTTGGTTTCATGCTTGCTGTCTGTTGGGTTCTGGTGGCTTGGGTATAGATGGGTTCTGGCTTGTGTCATTGTCTCCATGTCTATTGTTGCTGTCGTCTGGACATACTTGCTGGGTGGGGTCGTTTCTCCCGACATGCCTCGGTGTCAGGGGTGTGGTTTTCGTGATCGCGACTACAAGTGGATTGGAATGCGCTACTTGCTGCGGCCTGGCGCGTGGGATGTCGCTGACTTGACATGGGTTTTGTGTGATGTCGATGATATCGTCGAGGCGCCGGTGTGTCTTCCGGATATGTCTGGAAGCGTGCTGCGCTGTGGTTGTGGTAAGTATTGGTTCAGGGAGGATGATAATTTAACCATGTATCTTCTGTGCGCCGATGCTCCGATGGTTCTGTGGGCTGTTCGTCGCTGGGGGCGCTGGCATTTTAATGTGCAGCCGTGACGTGCTTACCCCGCTTCCGTGCGGCGGGTGCCGTTCGGGCTTGGGTCATCGATGTTTGCGGAGTGCAGTGGGTTCGGTTGATCTCCGGCGCGGTTGAGCCCGTGCCCGACGGTGGTTGACGTCTGCTGCGGTGATGGTCGAGCGGGAACACGGACGCTGAGGTCGAACATGTTTGTTGGCGGGTACTGGTCACAACGCAAGGAATCGAATGAGGTGGTCTCTGGGCGGGCGGCCGGATTCCTTGCCGCCCTGGCCCTTCAGGGACCGGAGTTCTCGACCTGGTACAGCAAGGGGTGGAGTCGGAAGGAGGCCCTCCGCTCGCCTCTGGCGGTGGATGCTGCATCGATCTCAAGAGCCCTCACCGTCAATCGACGAGAGACAGATCGCCAGCCGATAAGCGAATTGGGATTCAGTTTGTCGATCTGGAACGGTTCGAGCGCATCCTTCTCGGGCACTCTGGGGGGCTGGAGTCAGCGCGTCGGCAATCATGTCATCTTGACCTTAGGGGTCCAGGACCGCCACGGCCCTGACTGGTACCGAACGGTCCTGAATGAGCTCGTTCGAAGCTTCGACCCGGATCATGGCGTTGTGAGGAGGGAGGCTTCCCTGACCAAGAGGCGGACCCTCCATCCCTGGGACGAAGGAATGTTCACCTACCATCGAGGCGGCGTCATCGAGGCCCATCCCTTCGACTGAAAGTTCCAGGGCCCCGGCACCGGGATCGGCCGGGCTGCGCCCCTCTGAAGTCGCTGTCTCCGCGCCCTGACCTGAAGTATCCACCGCCCCCATGGCGCTCTTTGAGTTCAAGCTCCCGGACATCGGTGAAGGCGTGGTCGAGGGTGAGATCGTCAAGTGGCTGGTGAAGGCCGGCGACTTGGTGAAGGAAGATCAGGCCCTCCTCGAGGTGATGACGGACAAGGCGACCGTCACCATCCCCAGCCCCAAGGCCGGCAAGGTCCTCAAGACCTACGGCGCCGAGGGTGAGCTCGCCCGCACCCACCACCCGCTGGTCGACCTCGACGTCGAGGGTGCGGCCTCGGTCGCGGCGGCGCCTCCCAAGACCGGCAGCCACGCGGCCCCGGTCGCGGCGGTGGCCCCCAAGGCGTCCGCGCCCGTGTCGAACGAGAAGGTGCTCGCCACCCCGGTGACCCGGCGCATGGCCAGCGAACACGGCCTCGATCTCTCCGCCATCCCCGGCAGCGGCCCCCAGGGGCGCGTGCTCAAGACCGACGTCGAGGCGTTCATGGCCTCTGGGGGCGCGAGCAAGCCCACCAGCGCCTCCGCCCGCCCGGCGCCGTCCTTCGCCCCGCTGGCCTCGAGCGCCGTCGATCAGCGCGTGCCCATCCGCGGCCTGCGCAAGAAGATCGCCGAGAAGATGGTGAAGTCGAAGTTCACCGCGCCGCACTACGCCTTCGTCGAAGAGGTCGACGCCACGGCCCTCATCGCGCTGCGCACGAAGCTCAACGCCTCGCTCGAGAAGGAGAAGGTGAAGCTGTCCTTCCTCCCGTTCTTCGTGAAGGCCGTGGTCGCCGCGTTCCGCAAGTTCCCCCAGGTGAACTCGAACATGGACGAGGCCGCCCAGGACCTCATCGTGCGCGGGGACTTCAACATCGGCATCGCCGCCATGACGGAGCAGGGCCTGACCGTGCCCGTGGTGCGCAACGCCGATCGCCGCAGCATCCGCAACCTCGCGTCGGAGATCGGTCGCCTCGGCAACGCGGCGCGCGATCAGAAGCTCAAGCTCGAGGAGGTCTCGGGCGGCACCTTCACCATCACCTCGCTGGGCCAGACCGGCGGCCTCTTCGCCACCCCGATCATCAACCACCCCGAGGTGGCGATCATGGGCGTGCACCGCATGCGCAAGCGCGCCATCGTCGACGAGAACGATCAGATCGTCATCCGTCCGATCATGAACTTCTCGTTCTGCTTCGACCACCGCGTCATCGACGGCGCGACGGGCGCCGAGTTCGCCTACGAGGTCATCAAGTTCGTCGAGCAGCCTGACCTGCTCTTCGTCGACATGATCTAGACGAACCCGCGCTGCCGGCCGGCGGTCAGCTTCTCGTGAAGCGTGCCGGTCAGCAGGAACCAGTACTGCACCTCGCCGAAGGACAGGATGTCCCCGTTCTTCAGCGTCGTCTCCCGCCGCAGCCGCACGCTGGCGTTAAGGAAGGTGCCGTTGGTGGACCCCTGGTCCTGGATGGTGCAGCGCTCGTTCTCTTCGTCCCAGCGGAGCAGGGCGTGGCGCTTGGAGACCGAAGGATCGTCGAGCACCAGGTCGTTGTCGGGCTGGCGGCCCACGGTGAGCTGATCGACCCCGTGCAGCGGCGGCACCGAGGCCACCACGAGCTCGTCGAACTGAAAGAGCAGGCCCAGGGCGCCCGCGGACACCTTCTCGGGCTTGGCCACGGTGGTGCGCATCACGTTCACCGGGAGCCCCATCAACTGGGTCCCCGAGCCGCCGACCTCGAGGCTGGGCGGCTGTTGGACCAGGACAAAAGGGCCCATCTGCTCGCGAAATTGAGCGGCAGAGAATCGACCGGCGAGGGTACGGAGTTCCTTCACGGACAGCACGCGCACACGCTAGACCCGACTCGCCCGTGTCCGCTACGGTTCGCCGCTTTGCACCGTTGAACAGGAGTCCCAGATGACCGACCGTTTCCCCACCACGGCCCGCGGCCTCAAGAGAATGCAGGAAGAGGTCAAGCAGCTGCAGTCCGTCGAGCGCCCGAAGATCTCCCACGAGATCGAAGTCGCGCGCGCCCACGGCGACCTCCGCGAGAACGCCGAGTACCACGCGGCCAAGGAGAAGCAGGGCTACATCGAGGGCCGCATCATGAGCCTCAACGCGTGGATCTCCCGCGCCGAGGTGATCGACGTCGCCGCCTTCAAGGGCAAGAAGAAGATCATGTTCGGCGCCAGCGTGAAGCTGATGGACATGGAGACCGACAAGGAGGTCGCTTACCGCATCGTCGGGGAGTTCGAGGCCGACCTGAAGAAGCGGTGGATCTCCATCAACTCGCCCGTCGCGCGCGGCCTCATCGGCAAGCTCGTCGGCGACATGGCCATGGTGCAGAGCCCGGGTGGCAACCGGGAATACGAAGTGCTCTCCGTCGACTTCGAGGATGTCGAGTAATCCGCACCCGCTGGAGTCGCTGGTCGGCCCGCTGCGGTTTGCGTGTGCCCGCGACTTCGCGAACCTCCCCTCGGTGAAGGGGTTGCGCACCACGCTCAGCGCGGCGCTGGAACGGGGTCGCGCGACCTTGCCCGCGGCCCGCGTGAAGGCGCTGGAGGCCGAGCTCGCCGCCATCGACCAGGCGGACGTGCGCGAGCGCCAGGCGTCGATCCGCCGCGTGCTGCAGGTGATGCGCGACGAGGGGCTCAAGGTCGAAGGCGCTCCCACCGGGGCCGCGCCGGCCGCCGTGAAGCCCCCGCCCGCAGCGCCGAAGCCGCCGCCTCCCGCGAAGGTGCAGCCGATGGCGAAGATGGTCGGCGCCACGCCCATCGCCGGGAAGAAGCCGCGCAAGAAGAAGGCCGCCGCGTCCGAGACCGAAGAGGCCGGCACCGCGAAGATCCTCAGCATCGCGCCCAGCTCGGGCCCGCTGGCGACCGCGCTCAAGGAGGTCGGCTGGCGCCTCAACCCCCGCCTCGTGGGCACCCTCAACAAGAAGGGCCTGACCAAGACCGGCGACGTCCTCTTCCTGTTGCCGCGCGTCTACGAAGATCGGCGCACGCTCAAGAAGATCGCCCAGCTCGTCTCGGGCGAGCGGGGGACGATCATCGCCGAGGTCCGCCGCGCCGATGAGTCCTTCGGGCGTGGCCGCAAGCAGTTCCGCGCGGTGCTCGCCGACAGCTCGGGCAGCATCGCCGCCGTCTATTTTCAGACCGGGCCGTGGCTCAAGGCGCGCTTCCCCATCGGCAAGAAGCTGGTGGTCAGCGGCGAGTGTCGCCAGACCGGCTTCGGCTGGGAGATGCCCCACCCGGAGATCGAGTCGGCGGATGACGTCGAGAGCTCGCCCATTCACTTCAACCGCGTCGTGCCGGTGTACCCGGGCTTCGAGCGCCACGAGCAGCGCGCCTTGCGTGAGCTCGCCTACCGGGTGGCCGACAAGTACGCCGCGTCCATCGACGAGCCCTTGCCCGATGCGCTGCGCACGCGGCTCGGGTTGTTCGGGCTGGGGCAGGCGCTGCACTACATCCACTTTCCCCCGGGCGACGCGAAGCTGGCCGAGCTCGACTCGCACACCTCGAAGGCCCACCAGCGGCTCGCGTTCGATGAGCTCTTCTTCCTCCAGTTGGGCATGGCGCTGCGACGACGCGGGGTGAAGGTGCAGCCGGGCATCGCCTTCGAGGTCACCCCCGAGCGCATCGACCAGGCCAAGGCGTTGTTGCCCTTCACGCTCACCGGAGCCCAGGCCCGCGTGGTGGCCCAGGTGGCCCGCGACATGGCCCGCCCCGAGCCCATGAACCGGCTGGTGCAAGGTGACGTGGGCAGCGGAAAGACTGCGGTGGCGCTCGTGGCGGCCGCGCTCGCGGTGCAGAACGGCTACCAGGTGGCGATCATGGCCCCCACCGAGATCCTCGCGGAGCAGCACTTCCGCACCTTCTCGAAGTGGTTCGCGCCCCTCGGGGTGCAGGTGGGCCTCGTCACCGGGAGTGGTTCGGCGAAGTCGAAGGCCGCCCAGCGCGCCGACGTCACCGCCGGTCGCGTGCGCATCGCGGTGGGGACTCACGCGCTGATTCAAGACTCCGTGGCCTTCGAGAAGCTGGGCCTCGTGGTGATCGACGAGCAGCACCGCTTCGGCGTGATGCAGCGCCACTCGCTCATGGACAAGGGCGTGCGCCCCGACGTGATGGTGATGACCGCCACGCCCATTCCCCGCACCCTCGCGATGACCATGTACGGCGATCTCGACGTGTCGGTGATCGACGAGCTGCCTCCGGGGCGGACTCCCATCGAGACCAAGGTGTACCCCGAGCGCGGGCGTCCCAAGGCCTACGAGGTGGTCCGCGCAGAGCTCAAGAAGGGCCACCAGGCGTACGTGATCTACCCGCTGGTCGAAGAGAGCGAGAAGATCGACCTCGCCGACGCGACCCAGGGTGCGGCGCAGCTGGCGGCGATCTTCCCCGAGGCGCGCATTGGGTTGCTCCACGGCCGCATGAAGCAGGACGAGAAGGACGCGGTGATGGCCTCGTTCCGCGCGCATGAGATCGACCTGCTCGTCAGCACCACCGTGGTCGAGGTCGGCGTCGACGTGCCCAACGCCTCGGTGATGGTGATGGAGCACGCCGAGCGCTTCGGGCTCTCGCAGTTGCACCAACTCCGCGGCCGCGTGGGTCGAGGCGCTGCCAAGTCGTACTGCGTGCTGCTGACCGGCTTCGCGCTCAGCCAGGAGGGCGCCGAGCGGCTCCAGGTGATGGAAGAGAGCACCGACGGCTTCGTGATCGCCGAGCGCGATCTCGAGATCCGCGGCCCCGGCGAGTTCCTCGGCACCCGGCAAAGTGGGCTCCCCGAGCTGGCCGTGGCCAACCTCGTCCGCGACCAGGCCCTGCTCGCCACCGCCCAGGAGGAGGCCCGCGCCATCGTCGACCGCGACCCGGAGCTGAAAGCCCCCGAGCACCAACGGCTGGTCAAGGCACTGGAAGAACGGTGGGAAGGTCGGCTCAAGCTGGCCCGCGTCGGCTGATAGGGTGCCCCCATGATCTGCCCCGTCTGTGAGCACGCGCAGGACTTCGGTATGGAGTGCGACGTCTGCGGCAAGGCCATCGGCGACCTCGACGGCCTCGGTCCTCCTCCGGTGATGCAGCAGCGCCTCGAGGGCCTCGAAGTCACCCGCCAGGACGAAGTGGGCGAGGTGGCCGTGGAGCGCTTTGGGGAGCTCGAGGTGACCCGCTTTGCCGCGGTGAACGTCGCCCCGGACCAGACGCCCGACGTCGAACACAACGGCTCCGGCCCGGTCGGGGAGGTCGCCGTGGAGCGCGTCCCCGATCTCTCCGAGGACCGCGTGCCCGATGACGGCCAGCGCACCGCCCTCCAGGTCGGCCCCGTCACCTGCCGGTACTGCCGCAACGTGCAGGCCTCCGGGAGCCTCTGCGAGCGCTGCGGCATGAAGCTGCCGGTGATCACCGTCGCCGCCGAGGTCGGCACCATCACCGGCAAGCTCCTGAGCAACGACGACCTCAAGACCCGCTGCCGTTCCTGTGGCGCACCTGCCAAGGGCGGGGCGCGCTGTGGGGACTGCGGTCGAGACGTACCCTTTCCCGACGCTTGATGCGCAGCGAGTGGCTCGGCTAAGGGACTGGTCATGTCGACCGACGCCCTCCGAGCCGAACACGATGCCGTCCTCTCGACCCTCTCGACCCGCGCCAGCACCAAGCACTTCGCCCACGGCGCGGTGACGCTCTTCCTCGCGCTCATCCTCCTGGGCACCTCCGGGAAGCTCTGGTGGGACTACTCGACCGAGAACCCCGAGTGGTCCGCGGCGGCCGGTGCGCTCGGCGCGATGGTGCTCGGGTACTGCGTGGTGCGGTTTGCCCTCGGCGCGCGCATGTACGGCAAGGAGCGGGTCCAGCTCACGCGGCTGCTCGATCTTCGCAAGACGCTCGGCGTCGACGCGCCGGCTTCGCTCGCTCGCGTTTCATGAACCCCCGCGCCGTCTCCGCGGTCATCATCGGGAACGAGGTGCTCACGGCCAAGGTGACCGAGGCCAATGGGTCCTTGTTGATCCGAAGGTGCCGGGAGCGCGGGATCGAGCTGCAGTCGGTGCACCTCGTGCGGGACGAGGTCGATGACATCGTCGAGCAGCTCGCCCAGTGCCGTCGTCATACCCGGTATGTGATCACCAGCGGCGGGGTCGGGCCTACGCATGATGACGTGACCGTGCGGGCCGTGGCGCTGACGCTGCAACGGCCGGTGATCCGGTTGGCGGAGATGGAGGCCAACATTCGCGGGTATTACGGCGACCGGCCTGTGCCTGCAGAGGCCCTGCGCATGGCCGAGGCTCCCGCCGGCGCGACGTTGATCCCGAGTGAAGACGTGCGGTTCCCGGTGCTCGAGTGTGACGGGGTCTTCATGCTACCCGGCGTGCCGCAGCTGTTCCGCGTGCACCTCGAGGTGGTGTTGCGGCAGTTGCCGGGCAAGCCCGGGTCCATGCGACAGCTGTTCTTGAATGTCGGGGAATCGGACATCGCCGCGGTGCTCGATGGCGTCGCGCTCGCGCGGCCCCATGTCGCGCTCGGCTCGTACCCCACGTGGGGCGAGGGCGCCGATCACCGGGTGCGGATCACCATTGAGCACGAGTCTGCGGTGGAGACCGCGGAGACGCTCGAGGCGCTCAAGGTGGCGCTCGGCGGTGCGGTGATCGTTCGCGAGGAGTGAAGGGGCTGATTGGCCCCTCACCCCGGCCCTCTCCCCGCTTCGCAGGGCGAGGGAGAACCGGATTGGCCCCTCACCCTGGGTTAGCCCAGGGAGACGCCCACGCGCTGGCGCAGGCGGAAGAAGTCGTCGGTGATCGCGAAGGTCATCAGCTCCTTCAGATCGGTCCGCGCGTGGATCGCGTGAGAGATGGCCTCGGCCGACTCGGGCTTCGGCTGGTTCGACGGCATCTCTTCCTTCAAGATCAGGTTCAGGCCCGCCGTGGGGTCGGCGCTCACCACGAGCCCCGCGCGATCGGCCGCGAACATCAGCGCCTGCACCATGGTCTCGATCTGCGCCTTGGGCTGGTTCAGCACGGCCAGGGCCGGCTCCTCGAGCACCCGCAGCGACTTGCGCGAGTAGGCGCGCCGCAGCTGCTTCGACTGCTCCTCGTTCTTGCGCCCCATGCCCTCGAAGGTGGGCTGGTGAATGCGCACCGAACTGCCCAGCACGTCCGCCAACTCGCCAGGGGCCAGCTTGCGCAGGATCGCCGTCTTGTCCGACAGCCCCATGGCCGCACGCCCGTAGAGGAAGCGCTGCTCGCGGATGTTGAAGCGCCGCACCACGTCAGGCCCCAGGCACACCGCCAGCGGCTCGGTGGTCTCGAGGAAGATGAGCCCGCGCTTGGCCTGGTAGACCTCGAACTCCTCGACCCCGAAGAGCGAGGTGACCGTCTGCAGCGCCTTGAAGACCGCGTGGTCGTTCTTGAGCTTGTCGGCCTTGCGGTCGATGCCCAGCAGCTCGAACTGCGGCGGGTACAGCTTGACGAATTGATCGCCGACCGCGCGCAGCACGTCGACCATCGCGTTCCGCGCGGGCACGGGGTGCATCGCCAGGAGATCCGCGGCCTGCAGCGACCCCTTGAGATCGTTGCTCAGGCGGTTGCGACCCTCGGCGAAGTACGCGGCCTCGGTGTCGTTGGCCTGCTTGAGGAACACCAGCAGCGCCGCCGCGCAGAAGGCCTTGTCGATCTGCCGCAGCGACTCCCACAGGCGGAACAGCGCGTGCAGGCTGTCGGCGCGGGTGGGATCGAGGCGGATGATGTTGCGGTGGGCCTCGATGGCCAGCGCGGTCGAGGCGCTGTCACGGCTGTAGAGCTCGGCGATCGCCGTCCACGCGGGCAACTGCGTGGGGTCGAGCTCGAGCACCTGGCGCAACGTGGCGACGCCGCGGGGGGCATCGTTGAGCGAGCGCGCGTAGAGCGAGGCGATGCGCAGCTTGAGGGCCACCACCTTCTTCACGTCGGACGCCTGCTGCGCCTGCTGCTCGAGCATCGTCGCCAGCTCGGGCAACGAGCCGGTGCGCTCGTAGAGGGTCGCGAGGCGATCGAGCGTCGCCGCGTCGCCGGGCATGAGCTCGAGGGCCTTGCGGTACAAGGTGATCGCCTGGCCGATGTCGCCGAAGCCCTCGTCGGTGATCTTCGCAAGGGTCAGCGTGTGCTTCGCGCGCACCTGGGGGCTGGGGTCGAGCTCCAGCAGCCGGCGCATGCAGTCCGCGGCGCCGGTCCAGTTGCGGCTGTGGGTGTGGATGTTGGCCAGCCGCTCGAGGGCCTCGAGTGACGTCGGCTCGGCCGAGAGCGCGGTCTGGAGGTGCGCCGCCGCCCGGGTCATGTCGTTCAGGTGGTCGTGGTACAGCGCGCCCAGCTTCAGGTTGAGGCGGGCCAGCAGGCGCGGGTCTCCCCCCTGCTGCACGCGCACGGCGAAGGCCGCGGCGGCCTCGGCGTAGTCCTGGTTCTCGAGGGCGAGGGTGCCCTTGAGCTCCAGCGCCTCGGCCAGCGTGGGCATCACCATCAGCGCGCGGTCGAGCATCGCCGAGGCCTGATCGCGGTCCTTGAGCGGGTCGAGCGCGATGCGGGCCGCCTCGAGGAACTCGCCGGCGGCTGCCAGCAGGTCCTTCTGGGCCAGCTTCGCCTCGCCTCGCTTCTCGTGGAGCTTCGCCAGTTCCGTGGCTCCACCCTGGCGGGCCAGGAGATCCTCGAGCGCCGGGCCGGCTTCGGGGTGCAGCGGGTCGCGCGCCAACACCTGCTGGTAGAGCGCCTCGGCGGCCTCGAAGTTGCGCTCGACGTCACGGGCGAGCTTCGCCGCGTCGAGCAGCGCCTGCATCGCGGTGCTCGGTTCCTTGGCGGTCTGCGCGATGGCCTCGTAGGTCTGGCGGGCGCGAATGTAGTCGCCGAGCTTCTGGTAGCAGCGCAGCCGGCCCTGGAGCGCGGGGTAGAGATCGGGCGCGGACTGCAGCGCAGACTCGAAGGCCTTGAGGGCGGAGATCACGTCGCGCACCCGGGTCTCGTAGAGATCGCCGATGCGCAGCAGCAACTGCAGCAGGTCGGCCGAGTCGGTCGCCGTGACACGGCGGCGCTCGTAGAGATCGATGAGGCCGCGGGCGTCGCCGACCTTCTGCAGCGCGCGCTCGAGCACCAGGCCCAGCGCTTCGTCGGTGGGGTCGGCGAGGTAGGCCGCCTTGAGCTGGTCGAGCACCTCGACCGAGGGCGCGGCGTTGGGGTCCTTCGCTTCGACGTTCGAGAGCTTGATCGCCGCGGCGAGCTTGGTGTCCCCGATGGCCTCGGCGATGCGCGCCCGCAGCTCGGCCCGGCGGGGCTTGTCGTTGGCGCGAATGCGCTCGAGCAGGCGCAGGGCGGTGAGGTTCGAGACCTCCACGGCCAGCGCGTTCTCGCAGCAGGTGGCCGCGCGGGCCGGCTCGTTGATGCGATCGAGGTACAGCCGCGCGAGCTTGAGCCACGCGCCCACGCGTGCCGCCTCGGTGCCCACCTGGGTCTGGCGATCGAGGAGCACGATGAGCTCCTTCACGTCGTCCTTGTTGGTGAGCAGCCGCTCGAGCTGGTTGAGCGCGGTGGTGTGGTTGGGCGCCAGGCGCAACACCTCCTGGTACGCGTCGATGGCCGCCTCGGGCTTCTGCAGCTGGTCTTCCCAGATGGCCGCCGACTGGAAGATGGCGTTGGCCCGCTCGGTGGGATCGCTGCGGTTGGCGGCCTCGGCGCGCAGGATCTCGATCAACGACTCCCAGTCACCCTGGGACCGGTAGATGCGGGCCAGCGCGCGCAGCGCGGGCACGTGGTTGGGCGCCAGCGTCAGCACCTCGCGGTACGAGCTGACGGCCTCGTTGAGGTCGCGCACCTTCTGCTCGTAGAGCTCGCCGACCTTCTGGATCAGCGCGGCGGCCTGCTCGGTGCTCGGGGCGATCTCCGCCTCGGTCCGGTACATCTTGATCAGCGCGTCCCAGCGGCCGTCCTGGCCGTAGAGCCGCCCCAACGCGCGCAGGGCAGGGAGGTAGGCCGGCGAGAGCTGCAGCACGCGCTCCCAGGCCTGGATGGCGGCCGGACGGTCCTTGAGCTGCTCCTCGAGGATCTCCGCGTTGCGGTGCGCCAGCGAGACGATCTGCTTGGTGTCGCTCGCCAGCCGGGTCTCGGCGTCGTTGAGCTCGAGCAGCTCGGTCCACTTGCCGCCGCGCTCGTAGAGCCGCGCCAGGTTGCGCATGGTGGGCAGGTGATCGGGCGACAGCTCCATCACGCGCTTGAGGCAGTCGATGGCGTGATCGACGTCGTTGAGCCGGTCTTCGAAGAGCGCGGCGATCTTGTTGAGCGTGGAGATCTGCTGCTCGAGATCGCTGGTCTGCAGGAGATCCTGCTCGTACATCGCCACCAGCTCCTGCCAGCGGCCGAGCTTCTCGTAGAGGCGGATGAGCGCCTTCTGCGCCGGCAGGTACCCGGCCGAGAGCTGGAGGCAGGTGTTGTAGCGGGCGATGGCGTCGTCGATGCGGCCCAGGCGCTCTTCGAGGGTCTCGGCGGCCTTGTAGATGCGCCCGGCCTTCTGGCGCGGATCGTCGGTGGCGGCGGCCTCGGCGTCGTAGGTGTCGAGCAGCCCCTGCCAGTTCTGGCCGCGGTAGTAGAGCTTGCCCAGGCCCGCCAGCGCGCCGGCGTGGCCGGGCACGCGCGCGAGGATGGCGTGGTAGCGGCCGACGGCGTCGACCTCGCGCTGCTGCTGCTCGTAGAGGGCGGCCAGGCGCTGGTTGATCGCCACGTACTCGCTCTCGTCGGTGTTCGAGCCCACCCACGCCAGCAGCACGTCGGCCAGCTCGTCGAAGCGGCTCTGGCCTTCGTAGATGCGCGCCAGCTCGGAGAGGATCAGCGGATCGCCCGGGCTCACGCGACGCGCGGCGAGCAGGGCGGAGAGCGCGTCTTCAGGACGACCCAGGCGCTCGTAGGCCTTGCTGATCTGCAGGAAGGTGGGCGCCGCGGCGGGGCCCTGGCTCTCGGCCTCGGAGGCCAGCGCGGCGAGCTCTTCGTCCACGGTGCCTTCCCGCTGGGCGACGCGCTTCATGGCCGCCAACAGCTGGGGATCGCGGCGATCGATGGAGAACGCCTCGCGGAACATCGCTGCGGCACCGGCCGGGTCCTTGAGGCGATCCTCGAGCAGCAGGCCGGCGGAGGTCAGGTACACCGCGCGCGCCACCGGCTCGTGCACCCCGCTGGACAGCAGGCGGTACACCTTCACCAGCGCCGCGTAGTCGCTCTTCTCGGCGTAGACCTGCTCGAGCTGCACCAGCAGGGTCACGTCCTCGGGCTCGAGCTCGAGGCACTGGGCGATGGCCACGGCGGCGTCGGCTTCGCGCGAGAGGCGCTGCTCGAGCACCTGGCCCTTTTCGAACAGCAGCGCGGCGCGGGCCCGGCGGGCATCGCTGGCGCCCAGCTCGGCGTCGATCAGCGTGACGACCATCACCCAGTTGCCGACCTCGGCGAAGAGGCGACGCGCGGCGCGAATGTTCGCCAGGAACCGCGGCGAGAGCTTGAAGGCCTGCTGGTAGGCCACGGCGGCGTTGCGCGGGTGGCGCAGCGGCGCTTCCCACAGCAGCCCCATCTCGTGGAAGAGCAGGGCGGCGGCAGGCACCCCGCCCATGGCCCGCGCTTCCTTCTCAAGAGCGGCGATGCGACCGCGGGCTTCTTCTTCAGACGCGGTCGCGGGCTCGTTACTTTCGGTGGGAAGCGGGATGGCAGGGATCGCGGTGGAAAGCGTTCTCGGAAACTCGTTCCGCTGCTCACTCATGCGCGCGATTTAGCACGCACGTCGCACCGTCGCGAGGAGTTCCCCCGTGTCGACGAGGGCCGCCACTGCCGCGATGTCCTTGTGCAATTCGCGATCGACGTCCATGTGCGGCACGCGCGAACGAATCAGCTGGTGCGCCGCCAGCACGCCCCGTCCCGGCGCCGTCTTCGAAGGCTCGCGGAAGTCGAGCGCCTGGGCCGCGACCAACAGTTCGATGGCCACCACGTGACGGGCGTGTTCCACGACCTGGCGGGCCTTGAGCGCCGCGGTCATGCCCATGGACACGTGGTCTTCACGGCCGGCCGAGGAGGGGATGGAATCGACGGAGGCCGGGTGACAGAGGATGCGGGCTTCGGCCACCAGCGCGGCGGCGGTCACCTGGGCGATCATGAAGCCCGAGTTGAGGCCCGAGTTCCGCGCGAGGAACGGCGGGAGTCCCGAGAGCGCCGGGTTCACCATCTGCTCCACGCGCCGCTCGCTGATCGACGAGAGCTGGGTCAGCGCCATGGCCACCACGTCGAGCGCGAGGCTGATGGGCTGGCCGTGGAAGTTGCCCGCCGAGATGATCTCCTCGGTGTCGGCGAAGACCAGCGGGTTGTCGGTGCCCGCGTTGATCTCCACCTCGAGGATGCGCCGGGCGAACGAGAGCCCTTCGCGGGCCGTGCCGTGCACCTGGGGGATGCAGCGCATCGAATAGGGGTCCTGCACCTTGGCGCAGTCCTTGTGGCTGTCCACCAGCGCCGAGCCCTGGAGCAGCGAGCGCATGTGCTCCGCCACCGTGCCGTGGCCGACATGCGGGCGCACCGCGTGGACGTCCGCGCGGAACGGCATGTGCGAGCCGAGCATGCCCTCGATGGTGATGGCGCCTGCGACGTCGAACAACTCGGCGAGCTCTTCGGCCGCGAGCAGCGCCGGCACGCCCACCGCGCACATCGCCTGGGTGCCGTTGACCAGCGTGAGTCCTTCCTTCGCCTCGAGCACCACCGGCTCGAGCCCCGCCTTCCGCAGCGCGTCCCGCCCGTGCATGCGCACGCCGTCGAAGAAGGCCTCGCCCTCGCCGATGATCACCAGGGCCAGGTGCGCCAGCGGGGCGAGATCGCCCGAGGCGCCCACCGAGCCACGCTCCGGCACCACCGGGGTCACGCCGCGGTTCAACATCTCGAGACCCAGGCGCAGCGTCGACGGGCGCACGCCCGAGAAGCCCTTCGCCAGCACGTTGCAGCGCAGGAGCAACAGCGCGCGCGCCTCGGGGATCGACAGGGGCTGGCCCACGCCGGCCGCGTGGCTGACGATGAGGTTGCGCTGCAGTTGCTGCAGGTCCTTCTTCTCGATGCGCACCTCGGCCAGGGTGCCGAAGCCGGTGTTGATGCCGTAGGCCGCCTCGTCACCGGCGGCGACGCGATCGACGAGCGCGCGCGCCCGGGTCACCCGCTCGAGCGAGGCCGCGGTGAGGTTGACCGGCCGGTTGCGCGCGGCCACGTCACGAATGTCGGAGAGCGTCAGCGTGTTGCCATCGAGTTCGAGCGGCGTCGTCATGGGCGCGGCTATTCACCACGAAAACGGCGCGCGCAAGTCGCTCGCGTGTGACGCGTCGCGACAAATTACTTCGGAGGTCGCGGGCCGTCCGCTATGAGTCCTCGCTCCATGGCGTTGATCGTTCAGAAGTACGGCGGCACCTCGGTCGGAGACGTCGACCGCATCAAGAACGTCGCGCGGCGCGCGATCGCGGCGAAGAAGGCCGGGCACCAGGTGGTGGTCGTGGTCTCGGCCATGAGCGGCGAGACCAACCGGCTGCTCAAGCTGGTCAACGGCATCAGCGATCGACCCAACGAGCGCGAGCAGGACGTGGTGATCGCCACCGGCGAGCAGGTGACCATCGGCCTGGTGTCGATCGCCATCGCCGCGCAGGGCGCCCGGGCCCGCAGCTTCATGGGCCACCAGTGCCGCATCGTCACCGACAGCACCTTCAGCAAGGCGCGCATCAAGCACATCGACGCCGAGGGCATCTTCGCCTCGCTGAAGAAGGGCGAGATCGCGGTGATCGCCGGCTTCCAGGGCGTCGACGAAGAAGGCAACGTCACCACCCTGGGGCGCGGCGGGAGCGACACCACTGCCGTGGCCATCGCCGCGGCGATCAAGGCCGACGCCTGCGAGATCTACACCGACGTCGACGGGGTCTACACCACCGATCCCAACGTCTGCCCGCGCGCCCGGAAGCTCGACCGCGTCAGCTACGAAGAGATGATGGAGCTCGCCTCGCTCGGCGCGAAGGTGCTGCAGATCCGCTCCGTCGAGATCGCCATGAAATACCGCGTGCCCCTGTGGGTGAAGTCGTCGTTCAGCGACGACCCCGGCACGCTCGTCTGTGAGGAGGACAAGGCCATGGAAGACATTCTCGTCAGTGGAGTGGCGCTGGATCGCAACGAGGCCCGCGTGACGGTGCGCGACGTGCCCGACCAGCCCGGCATGGCCGCGAAGATCTTCGGCGCCCTCGACGCCAAGGCGATCAGCGTCGACCTCATCGTCCAGAACTCGCCGGTCAACGGCAAGACGAACCTCACCTTCACCATCGGCAAGGCCGACCTGGTGAAGACGCAGGACGTGATGAAGAAGGTCGCCAGGACCCTCAAGGCCGGGCCCGTCGAGTTCGACGACCAGGTGGCCAAGGTCTCGATCGTCGGCGTGGGCATGCGCACCCACTCGGGCGTCGCGGCGCGCATGTTCAAGACGCTCTCCACCGAGGGGGTGAACATCCTCGCCATCTCCACCTCGGAGATCCGCGTCTCGTGCCTCATCGCCGCGAAGTACGCCGAACTGGCCGTGCGCGCGTTGCACTCGGAGTTCGGTCTCGACACCCGGGCATGAACCGCCCGCAGGCCATCGTGGTGGTGTTGCTGGCCTCGCTGGCCATCGGTCTCGTCGCCTGGCGGCGCGCGCCGGTGCCGAGCCCCTCGCTGGCCTGCCCTGACGGCGGGGTGGTGCAGTTGGGTCCCGACGGGGTCGCCAGTTGTGCGCCGGGGGCGAAGCTGCCCGCGGGCCAGGCGCTGACGCTGGGCCAGAGGTTCGACTGCAACGCGGCCACCGCCCAGGACCTCGCCCTCGTGCCGGGCATCGGCCCCTCGCTCGCCGAGGCCTTGGTCGCCGCCCGGGACGGGGGCTTTCGCAGCTGGGACGAGGTCGACGCGGTCCCGGGGGTCGGCGCCGCCCGCCTGCTGGCGCTGCAGGCCGCGTGTGACATCCGTTTGAGCGACGCAGGGGTGTGGTAGAAGCCTCGTGTGCTCATCTCTTGTGAGAAGTGCTCCACGACGTACGTGCTCGAAGATGCGCTGATCCCTCCCCAGGGGGCTCCAGTCCAGTGCACGAAGTGTGGGCACGTGTTCACGGCGCGAGCCACGCCGGCGGAGCCGACGCCCCCTGTGCAGGTCCGCTCCCCAGCCGGCAACAGCACGATGATGTTCGGGGTCCCACCCGCGGCTGCGACCGTGCCGGCCCCGCCGCCTCCTGCCGCGCCGGTGAACAAGAACCAGACGATGATGTTCGGCACGCCCGCGGCCCCCAAGGCGCCCGTGACGTTCGGCACCGCGTCTTCGAACGCCGCCGCGGCCCAGGCGGCCGCCGCGCCGCCGCCCTCGTCGAAGGCCACCATGGTGTTCGGCGCTGCTCCCGTTCCCGCGGCGCCGGTGAACAAGAACCAGACGATGATGTTCGGCACTCCGGCCTCGAACGCCGCCACCATCGTGCCGCCGCCGCCGGCGCCGGTGGGCCGCACCACGATCATGTTCGGGGGTGGCTCGAGTGCGCCGCCGTCGCCCGTGGTGCCCCCGCTCGCCGCGCCTCCCCCGGCCAAGAACCAGACGATGATGTTCGGGACTCCGGCCTCGAACGCCGCGCCGCCCCCGGCGACCGCGCCGACGGCCATCCCGCGGCAGACGCAGGTCTTCGGTACGGCGCCGCCGGCCGCCCTGGCCCCGGCGAAGAACCAGACGATGATGTTTGGGACCCCGGCGTCGAACGCGCTGCCCGAGGCGCCCCTCGAGGAGACCGTCCTCGAGCAGCCCGGCCAGTCCGCCCGCACCATGATGTTCGGCACGCCGCTGGCTCCGAGTGAGCCGGCTCCGGCGCCCGTGCCCCCCGCGCCGGTGAACAAGAACCAGACGATGATGTTCGGTCGGCCGCCGGTCGCGATCCCCAAGGTCACCGCGGGCACGGTCGAACTCGCCGGCATCGCCGCGGACGAAGAGGCGCCCAACGAGAGCACCGTGCGCGTCGACGTGCAGCAGGTCATCGAGGAGCACGAGCAGGAGAGCAGCCCGCCGGAGCCCGCCGAGGCGCCGCGCCACGATCGTACCCAGCGCTTCGCCATGAGCGACGTTGGTGGCGCCACGCCCTCCGAGGGGCGCGAGCCGGTTCAAGATCGGCACAACCGCACCCAGCTCTTCGCGATGTCGAACGCCCAGGCTCCCAACCCGCTGGTCGAAGCCGCGGAAGACCCGGCGAGTTCCGTGGTGGTCGGCGAGGCGACGGTCCTGGGCGACAACATGGCGACGCTGTCCGGTGACCTGTCACCCTTCGAGGGCTCCAAGCGCCCCACGGCGACGTTCGATCTCGCGGCCACCTTGCCCCCCGACGCGCCGCTGCTGGCGCTGACCCCGCGCCGTGACCCGGAAGGCGTCTCGGTGCTGCACGACCCCGCGAACCTGACGCCGCCCGAGGCCGCCGCCGCGCCGGTGGAGAGCCCGGTCGCGACCACGCTCCCGAACCTGCCGATGGCGGGCAACCGGCCCTTCTCGCCGCTCGAGGTGGAGTACGCGCCCGAGCCCATGGGGTCGCCCGAGGACCTGCGGTCACCCCAGGCCATGGAGTCGGTGGACCAGGACGACGCGGCGGCGTTGCGCGCGGTTCGTTCCGGCGGTGCAGGGCGCCTGGTGGTGATCGTGCTCGCGATCATCGCGCTCATCCTGCTCGGGGTGCTGGTGTACCGGCTCTTCGGGTCGCAGTTGCTCGGCCAGTCCGCCGCGGGCACGTCGTCGCTGATCGTCGAGTCGGTCGCCCGGCTCAGCTGATCAGCAGGGCCCGGTGCACACCCGGGTCGGCTTGCGCGCACCGTGGCTCTCGACGGGCAGCAGCGTCGCGTAGCCTGCGAAGAGCTCGGCGGTGAGCCTCGGCTTCGAGCCCGGGGCCTCGGTGCGCAGCCAGTCGTTGAGCCGGCGCCCGTCTTCGGTGCGCAGCTGCGTGGGGTTGGCGAGGTTCATGCGGTAACGCACCACGCCGCGCGCCACCCGGTGAATGACCGACACGGTGCCATCGGCCTCGACGTCTTCCACCAGCCCGACGTGGGTCAGGCCGTCGTTGGTGTGGCCGTCGCGGTTGAGATCGTAGGTTTCCTTGAAGAAGACCAGGTCGCCGGGCAGGGGGCGGCCGCCCTCGAAGATGCGCCCGTGCCTGGCCGCGAAGCGCCACATGGCAGTCACCCCGTTGTCGCCCGGCGCGGCCTCGGTGAGCAGGTCGACGCCCAGCGGCTCGAAGACCGCGCGCACCAGGCCGGTGCAGTCATCGCCGTAGCGCTTGCCGTTGACCACCAGCTTGGTGCGGCCCACGAGGCCCCGCGCGGTGGCCACGGCGCTCTCCCGGGAGCCCGAGGTGATCGCCAGCGGGGTGGCCTCGTCGGACGACGCCGGGGGGATCTCCCGAGACTCGGCGGGCCGGGAGAAGGGCTCGTAGCGCTCGACGTAGAACTGCCGGCCTCCGACGGGCGCTCCGGTGGCGCAGCCGGTCGCCGCGAACCACACCAACGCGATGAGGACCGTGCTGCGCATGGGGCCAGCCTCGCCCACGGGGAGTCGCCGTCAAATTCCCCTTCCGCCTCTGGTAAGAGCGAGCGGTGCGTCTGCCCTTTGCGCTGAGCGTTGGACTCCTGCTGCTGTCGGGCTGCCGTGACAGCGCCTTCATGGCCGCGTCGAAGACGAACACCATGGACGGGTGGCGGCGCTTCATCGCCGAGAACCCGAAAGACGACGAGCTCGACGCCGCCCAGCAGCGCCTCGAGGAACTCGCCTTCGCCGAGGTGCAGCAGGTGCACTCGGCGGTGGCCTACAAGCGCTACCTCGAGGAGTTCCCCGACAGCGAGAAGGCCCCCGCGGCCCGCAAGCTGCTCGAGGCACTGCGCTACAACGCCGCCATCGAGCGCAACACCGCCCATGCCTTTCGCCAGTTCCTGCGCGATCACCCCGACGGCGCGCACCGCGAGGACGTGGACGCCCGGCTCTCGAAGCTCGAGCTGGAAGAGCTGGTGAACTCGGAAGACCCGAAGAAGCTCGAGGCGCTGGTCAAGAAGCACCCCGAAGATCCCCGCGTGGAGCAGGCCACCGCCAAGATCGACGAGGCCGCGTGGGCCGACGCCACGACGGCGCTGGGGCTCTACGCCTACCTCCGCGAGTTCCCCGCAGGTCAGCACCGCGACGACGCGCGCAAGAAGCTGCTCTCGCTGCAGCTCGAGGGGTTGTTGCTCTCGGGCGCCCTCGACGAGGCCCGCGCGGTGATGGCGAGGGCCCCGCTGGCGAAGGAGTTGCCCACGCTCCCGTCCCGGCTCGCGCGGGCAGAGCAGGTGGCGGCGCTGCAGGGCTCGAAGGACCAGCGCGTGGCCCAGGTGTTCGCCGGCCAGTCGCTGCGCGGGATGCCCGATCTCCTCAAGTCGTTGTCGTCGCGCGATCCGCTGGATCGCTGGCAGGCCGCGGAGGAGGTGGGGGCGCACGTCTCGGTGCTCTCCATCGACCCGTTGCTCGAGCAGGTGCGCAGCGCGCGGTCGGTGCTGGTGCGGCAGCGCGCCTTCGAGAGCCTGGGCCGGGTGCTCCGCTCGTTGCCGCGCGCCATCGCCGAGTACGAGGTCGCGACGCGCCTCGAGGCGCTGCAGGGCCAGGCCAGCGACGCGCAGCTGGTGCTGACCCTGGCGGTGCTGCTGGATCTCACCGGCCAGCTCGATCGGGCCTCCAGCGAGTACCAGCGCATGTGGGACGCCAACAACCCGGACCCCATCGTGCTGCGGCGCTGGGCGGACATCCGGCGCGAGCGGCGCCAGTTCTTTTCGTCGGCGGTCGTGGCCCGGCAGCTCGCGGCCTGGGCCAAGGGGGTGGCCGAGGCCTCGGTCGACCCCGGCCCCTTGTCGGCGCTGTCGTCGAGCCGGGAGCTGTGCGCTGCCCTGGAGATGGCGCGCTTCGCCGAGGCGGTGCTGGAGAACGCCGCGAAGCAGAAGACCGAGTTCCCCGACGACGTCGACGCGTTCCTGGTGCGCGGGCACGAGGCCCGGAAGCTGACCGAGGCCAAGCTCCGCGACGCCGAGCTGCAGCTCTTGACCCTCGACCCCAACGCGCGCCGGTGTGGCGACGCGGCGGTCAGCGAGCGGCTCACCGAGGGGGAAGGGCGTCGCGTCGCCGCGCTCACCGCCCTCAAGGGCAAGCCCCCGAAGGAGCTCCCCCTGATCCTCGAGGTGGTGCGCGAGCGCGACCCCTCGAACCGGGTGCGCGACGCTGCAAAGTGATCCCGGTGCGAATCGAACGCACGGCCTTCGGTTTAGGAAACCAACGCTCTATCCAACTGAGCTACGGGACCGACAAGTAACGACTGGCCGTCTATCAGCGACGCCAGTGCAGCGGAACAGCCTCGAACGAAGCCCTGCGTTCGAGGTCGGCGAGGTCTTCCCGGGCACGCACCACTTCCCGGCGGTTCTTCTCGAGGCGCTCGCGCACCCGCTCGACCTCGGGGTTGGTGGTGAAGACGCACGGCGCGAAGCCCACGGGGTGCTGGCGAACGACGGTGGTCCCGGTCACCTGGCCTGTGACGGTGAGGCCGGGCGCCACCTGGCCTGCCGCGGTGAGCCCCACGGCGCCCTGGTTGACGATCACCACCTGCGGGCCGGCCCACCACCCGCCCTGGCAGTTGAACTGGGCGTGAATCGGCAGGCCGTTGACCTCCTCGACCTTCTTGCGGTCGGCCTCGATGTCCTCCTCGAGCACCACCACGCGGGTCCGCGCCTCCTTGAAGAGGCGCCGCCAGGTCTCCTCGGAGGTGCTGGGCGCGGCCGGTTCGCTGGGGGGCGGGGCCACGGCGGCGATCACCGGCTTCTTCACGGGGCCGTCGATGCGGGAGATCTCCGCGCCCTCGGTGGTGCGCACCTTCACCCCGCGCGGCACGGAGGCCGGATCGTCGGTGAAGTGCTCGACGCCCGCGCTGTCGGTCCAGGAATAGACCTGGGCCTGGACGATCAGCAGGAGGAGGAGCGGGGTCACGGCCCGAAGTGTAGCGACCAGGCCCTGAAAAAGTCGAAGGCCGGGACCGCTTGCGCGACCCCGGCCTTACTCTGTGGGCACACCAGGTTTCGAACCTGGGACCCCCGCCGTGTGAAGGCGATGCTCTACCGCTGAGCTATGTGCCCAGAGCGGGGCCGTAAGTGCCACGCGTGCCCGAGGCCGTCAAGGACGAAGCAGCATCGTTTTGCCTGACGGGCTCAGAGTGAGGCGATCTTCTCGTCCAACGAGCGCAGGCGCTTCTTGAGACCCGAGAGCTGGCGCCCGAGGTCCTTGAAGTCCTGCCGGGTGGCGAAGTTGAGCTGGTGGAGCACCACCCGCTGCGTCGAGTCGAGGCTCTTCTTGGCCTGCTGCGCCTTGCCGAGCACCTCGACGACCTTCTGGGCGCGCTTCTCGTCGGCGAAGAGCCGCTCCATCGCCTTCTGCGAATAGCCCATCGCGCGCTGCTTGAGTCTGCTGGTGATGCCCATGGTCAGCCCCCACTTCTGATCCGTTCGAGCCAGCGTTCTGCCAGCCCGCGGTACTGCAACCGGGCGATCACCTGCGTGAGATCGCCCCGAATGACGAGCCGCTTCTGCACGATGGCCGCGATGGGGTCCAGCCCCCCCTCGATCAACGCCCACCAGTCGGCCTGCGTCGCCCGGGCGAAGTAC
>CAIVGN010000018.1 GCA_903905455.1 uncultured Archangium sp. | reverse complement strand
GGATGCCGTGGAGCTACCAGGCGACCCTCGCGGCGCTACGGCCCGTGGCCGTGCCCGCGCCTCAGCTCTGAGCGGCCTGCTGTCCGACTCGGTGGCGATCGCCAAGCACGCTCACCGGAAGGACACCCCCGAGCCGATCGCCCAGCGTAGGATTTTGGGTCCACCGCGAAGTTGCTGCTACCGCGCGATCCGGAGAGGGTGAATTCATCGTGGTTCTATCTACTCGGTGGAGGTGCTTCCGTCTAAAATCAGGCTATTGGAGCCGTTCGAGTTGTCGAGAACGGTCCCCGCTCAGGGGGAATGCATGAAGCAAAGATCATGTCCGGCCACACGACTACAGAGGATGCCGTGAATCCACGACCGCTCGTCACCATTTGCATGCCCGCCTACAACTACGGGCACTTCATCGAGCAAGCAGTCCGCAGCGCATTCGCGCAGGACTACCGGCCCCTCGACTTGGTCGTCGTCGACGACGGATCGACCGACGACACCTTGGCCGTGCTCACTCGCCTCAAGAGTGAATCGCCCATTCCCATGGAGGTGGTGAAGGGTGACCACAAGGGGGTTTCTGCGGCGATGAACCTCGCACTCAAGCACGCCAAGGGCGAATGGCTCTGCATGCTGCACGCGGACGACTGGGCCCGTGCTGATCGTGTCAGCAAGCAAGTCGCTGCCGCTGGCCCCTCGGACGTGCTGGTGCACTCGGAATACGTCTCCGTCGACCCGGAAGGCCGGCCGACAGCCTACGACTCGTCTACTGACCTGCCTCCCGTTCACGGCGACGCGCTTCGAAAACTCGTCCTGTTGGAAGGTGACATTCGCTCGATGACCATGATGTTTCGCCGCTCTGCATTGGTGGAGGTCGGAGCCTTTGACGAGTCTCTTCCTGTCGAAGACTGGCAGTCAGCGCTCAGACTCGCAAAGCGAGGATCGATCGCCCACGTAAACGAACAGTTGGTTTTTCGCCGCGTTCACGCCACGAGCGTGAGCTTCACGTCACATCGGAAGAAAAAGACTTTTTCCATGAAGGAACTAGGTATCGACGTGCTGCGAGAAGTCTGTCCTGCCGACATTCCGTTCGACCGAGTGGGCGTGATCCATGCGTCAGTGGTGATCAGGAATGCCATGGCCATGGGCGCGTGGGAAAAGGTGGCCGATGGGATTCGCCAGTGCTGGGACGCGTTCCCGACCGAGCGGGCGCTCCTCTTGCGTTCATGCTCTCGCGGCTTCATCAGCTATGCGTGGGTCAACGCGCTACGGCCCCACACCCCGCCGTTCATCCTCAAGCTGCTGCTGGGCCTCAAGGCCCAGCTCATCCAGGCGCGCTACCGCTGACGCGGTCGCCAGTCTGCGTGGGAGACGCCGTGGCTTACGTCGGCGGCAAGGGCGCGGGCTTGGTCGAACTCACGCCGCGCCAGCATGCTGGCACCTCTCAGCGCGGTGCTAATCGCGACCGAAGCGGCGAATGACGGGGCGTGGAGCTTCAGGATGCGGAGCAACGATTGCGTGCGCCACCCGAGTTGGCGACGACCCGGGCTCGAACTGGCCCCGCCCTTGTGCAGCACCCTGGCGTCGTCCGCCACAGCCAGTTCGAACCCTCGAGCCCGGTAGCGCAGCGAGAGCTCGGCATCCTCGAAGTACATGAAGAAGCCCTCATCGAGCAGGCCGGCTTGCTCGAGGGCGCTGCGCGTCAGGTACGCGCTGCAGCCGCTGATGTAGTCGAGTTTGGATTCCGCGACCTGCGCGTCGTACTCGCGCGCCCGGCCTGTCCAGAGATTGATCCAGCCGCCACCCCAGCACTGCAACACGGTCGGTCGTGCCATCTCGTAGATCCGCGTGCCGATGACACCTGCTCGCGGGCGCGCCCGCTGTACCGCTACCAGGGCAGCGAGGGCACCTTCCTCGGCCGTGGCGTCGTTGTTGAGCAACCATACGGACTCGGCTCCGCGAGCCAGCGCCCAACGGATACCCACGTTGTTGCCGCCAGCGAACCCGAGGTTCGCGCCACTTTGCAGCACAGTGATGTCTGGACCCAAGGCACGCAGCTGAGCCTCGGACTCATCGCTCGATGCGTTGTCGACCACGACGATCCACTCGGGACGAGGGGTCTGATTCCGAACCGACGCAACACAAGCGACTGTGTCTCGCCACCCATTCCAGTTGAGAATGACAACCGCGACTCGCGTGGTCACCGAGCTGGAGCCCAGTCCACAAGGCCCGTGCCAGACCAATGACCAAATGACGTGAGGTCGAGCTTCGGTCGGTCAAGGTGTCGCCAAATCGCGAGCATGTTCCAAACTCGAATGTCATCGAACATCACGATCGGCGAGTTCTTGAAGCGCAGCGGCTTCAGGTTGTCGATGAACCGTTGCTCCATCACGCCGTCTTTCGCCGCGTCGATGAAGATGAAGTCGGCGTTCTCAAGCAGTTCGCGGTGGCGCTCGACCACACTGGGCTGCTGCAGGTCGTCAATGACCTGAACCAAGCGGCCATCGGAGAAGTCGCGCTCGTTCAGCACGGTGCCATCGACGTAGTTGGGCCAGCGAACCACGTCGAACGTCGTCACCTTGCCGCCAGCGGGGAGTTCGAGCAGCAACGTCAGCGCCGACAGCCCGGTTGCAGTTCCAATCTCCACTACCGACTTCGCCTTGAGCGCCTTCACCAAGCCTGCGAGCAGCTTGTAGTGCTCACCTGGCCAGACCTCCGCGTAGTTGATTCCCGTCGGCACACGAGCCGCCAGCGAGCTGACGTCGACCTTGCGGGCGTGCTGCACGGCAGAGAGCGCGACGTCGAGCAGTCGCTCAGTGGGCCGCATCGGCTCGTCGTCCGCGGACAGCAGCATGGAGTATTCGGCGTGCCGAACGGCGACAGGCGGAGGCATGATGGCGTGAGTCAGTCGTGACTTGATGTTCATCTGGTCTCCTGGTGTTTCTTAGCGGTATTCAGCGAGGTACTTCTCCGCCTCGGCCTCGTAGCGGCGGCGCACCGAGACCTCATCATTGCCGGTCTCGAGTTCGGTGAGCTTTCCCTGAATGGCAAAGCGATACATCGACATCATGGCCGTCAGGTACAGGCCTCTCCAACCTTCTTGCGGGCCCCCGTTGCGAACGTACCGCGACGCCCACTCCCGCATCGAACCCCACACTGCACGCCCGAAGCTGGCCTTCTCGCCACGGCCATGGGCCTGCTTCGCCTCGATCGAAGCGTAGCGATTCAGCTTCTCGATGAAGTGGGACAGGTCGATGTAGTTGAAGTGAACGATCGCCTCGCCCTCGGCGTAGCGGAGCTGCACCTGTCGAGCGCCCGGCCGGACGTGGAAGAAGTTGTGAATGTCGGGGGTGACGTTGATCGCGCTCTTCTTGAAGAGACGCAGTTGCGCGTCTTGGTCAGGCCCCCACCCCAGGTGTCGGAGCGGAGCGCCGAGCAGGTAGTTGAGCCGTGGGAGCCGGAACACATCTGCGGTGTCGCCCCGAATCAGGCCCGCGATCACTTCGCTCAGCCGCCGAGGAATCAGTTCGTCGGCGTCGAGAACCAGGATCCAATCGTGACGGGCCTGGCTGATCGCGAAGGCACGTGCCGGGTCAGCAAAGCCAACACGCTCATGGAAGCAGACGGTCGCACCGTGAGATCGGGCAATCTCGACCGTGCGATCGTCGCTGTGCATGTCGCAAACCACGATCTCATCGGCCCACTCACACACCGAGCGCAGCGCGTAAGGCAGGTTGCGCTCTTCGTTGAGCGTGTTGATGACGACTGACACTGGGAGGCGCGGGCTCACGTAACGCCCCGGGATACCACGTCATGGAGCAAGGCCAACACCCTCGCGACAGCGTCGTGCCAGTGGAAGCGATTCGACTGAGAGACAGCGCGCGCGGACCACTCCGCGCGCGCGGATTCCAGAACAGCCTGCAGGGCCGGACCCCACGCCTCGCCTTCAGTGAGGAGCCGCCCCCCCTCGCCCACGACCTCAGGCAATGAAGCGACTCGCGAAGCGACAACCGGAGCTCCGCAGGCCATCGCCTCCAGCGGCGCCAGGCCGAAGCCCTCGTAGCGGCTCGGGTACACGAACACCGAGGCCCCGCTCATGAGCACGGCGAGTTCATCGCGCGTGACGTAGCCCGGCGTGTGAACGCGTGAGGTAAGCCCGAGCTGGCGGACCAGTGCCTCGAACTCGGCGTACGCCCCGGCGTCCTTCCGCCCGACCAAGACCAACGAAACGTCGCTCGGAAGTTGGAGGAGGGCGGTCGCTACTGAGCTCAGGTTCTTGTGGCGGCTGAAGGTGCCCGCGTACAGCAGGTACCGACCACTGATGCCGAGCCTGGTCCTCACGCCGGCGATGTCCGCCGCACTTCGAGGACGGAAGATCGCACGGTCACACCCCTCGCCGATCACTTCGATGCGCGCCGGATCCAGCTTGAACGCCTCGAGGAGGTCGCTCCGCGTGTTCTGCGAGACAGCGACCACCCGGGCGCACCTCGCCAGCATCCGCGGCACCACCCAGCGGGTCTGCCACACCGTCGCTCGCGAATACGCCTCGGGAACCTTCAGCGCGGTGAGGTCGTGCATCACCATCACCGTTGGTACCTCACCCAGCAAGGGGCCCTCCTGCACCGGGGAGAAGAGGACGTCCACCCCATCTCGCTGCAGGTCATGCTTGGCCGTACTGCCAAGCCAGCGCAGCCGACGAGCGCGACGGCGGAGGCCCTCGAGGCGCGGCACCACCGGCAACGCACTGCGACCGAACTCGCGGACCCGGGAAGGGTCGATCCAGGCGCGTTTCGCGTTGGGGCTCCCGGTGTAGATCATCACGTCGGGGTGCAACGCCACGAGGCGGCTGCACACTTCTTCGATGTAGACCCCCACACCGGCTGGGCGCTCATCCAGGAGGGGAATGTAGAGACCGACGCGCACGGGGTTCCGCTCCTACCACAGGCCCCTTTGTGCCCCGTCACGGCGACGGCGTTCAATCAACAGCCGACTCGCCGCAAGGGGAGTCATGGCATAGGAAGATGCCACTCCATGTGTGGCATCACCGGCTTCTGGAGCCCCCGCGGGCTCCCTACCGACCCCCAGGTCGTCCTCACCCAAATGAACACGGCGCTGCGCCACCGCGGCCCCGACGGCGGTGAGACGTGGAGCACCGAGCCGGGCGTCCACTTCGGCCACCGCCGCCTCGCCATCGTCGACCTCTCGCCCACCGGCGTGCAGCCGATGCACTCGGCCTCGGGCCGCTTCGTCATCACCTTCAACGGCGAGGTCTACAACTTCGTCGAGCTGCGCCGCACGCTGGAGCAAGAGGGTCGCGCGCCGGCCTGGCGCGGGAGCTCCGACACCGAGGTGATGCTCGCGGCCATCGAGGCCTGGGGCCTGGAAGCCGCCGTGGGCCGCTTCATCGGGATGTTCGCCTTCGCCCTGTGGGACCTGGAGAAGCGCCAGCTCCACCTGGTGCGCGACCGCCTGGGGATCAAGCCGCTGTACTTCACCCGCACGCCTCATGGCCTCGCCTTCGGCTCCGAGCTCAAGGCGCTGCACCACTTCCCGGGTTTCGACCGCACCATCGAGCGCACCGCGCTGGCCGGCTACCTGCGCGCGAACTGCGTGGTGGGCGACCAGTCGATCTTCGTGGGCACCCACCGGCTCGAGCCGGGCACCATCGCCACCTTCTCGGCAGCCCACGCCACGCCGCACGTCACCCGCTACTGGGACGCGGTGGCCGTCGCGCGTGAGGGCATCGAACGACCGTTCGTGGGCACGGAAGCCGAGGCCCTCGACGCCCTCGACACCCTGCTGCGCGACGCGGTGCGCCTGCGCATGGTGGCCGACGTGCCGCTGGGGGCCTTCCTCTCGGGGGGCATCGACTCCACCACCGTGGTGGCGCTGATGCAGGCCCAGAGCAGCCGGCCGGTGCACACCTTCTCGATCCAGAACGAACTCAGCAGCTACGACGAAGGTCCCGCCGCGCGCGCCGTGTCGCGCCACCTCAACACGTACCACACCGCGCTCACCGTCACCGCGCGTGACGCCCTCGACGTCATCCCGCTGCTGCCCACCATGTATGACGAGCCGTTCGCCGACTCGTCGCAGATCCCCACCTTCCTCGTCTCTAAGCTCGCGCGCCGCGACGTCACCGTGGCCCTGTCCGGCGACGGTGGAGACGAGCTCTTCGGCGGCTACACCCGCCACGTGTGGGGCCCGCGGCTGTGGAAGGCCGAGAACCTGCTCCCGGGAAAGGTGCGCGCGGCGTTGGCCCAGCGCATCACCTCGCGCTCCGCCGACCAGTGGGACCGCACCTTCGAGCGCGGCCGCCCCCTGCTGCCCGAGACGCGCATCGCCGGCATCCGCATGCACAAGCTCGCCGCGGCCCTCGGCGTGGCCAGCCCGGAGGCGATGCACCACGTGTTTGCGTCGCACTGGCTGCCCGGAGACTCGGTGCTGCAGCAGGTCTCCGCGCCCCCGCCCGAGCTCGCGCCGTTGCTGCAGGGCCGCGGCGGCGTGGCCCACGAGTTCATGATCCGCGACCTCGTGGGCTACCTGCCCGACGACATCCTTACCAAGGTCGATCGCGCCTCGATGGCCGTGAGCCTCGAGGCCCGCGAGCCGTTGCTCGACCACCGGCTGGTCGAGTTCGCCTGGCGACTCCCCCTCAAGCTCAAGGTCCGCGGGTCGACCGGGAAGTGGCTGCTGCGCCAGCTGCTCGCGCGCTACGTCCCGCCCGCGCTCGTGTCCGGGCCGAAGATGGGATTCGGCATTCCGCTCGGAGACTGGCTCCGCGGCCCCCTGCGCGCCTGGGCCGAGTCGCTGCTCGACGAGCGGCGGCTGCGGCAGGAAGGGTTCTTCGACGCGAAGGTCGTCCGCGCGCGGTGGGCCGAGCACCTCGAGGGACGCAGGCCGTGGGAATTCCACCTGTGGGACATCCTCATGTTCCAGGCGTGGATCTCCGCCAATCGTTTGAGCTAATAGGAGGGCAGCCCTCGTGCGCGTCCTCTTCTTCACCGATGGGCCTGAGAGCCCCGGAAGTCGCTTCCGATGCCTGCAGTTCTTCCCCCACCTCGAGGGGCGGGGAATTCACTGCGAGGCGCGGTTCGCCTACGACGCCCGCTACAACGACGTGTTCGAGCGGCGCTGGGCCCCGGCCTACAAGCTCGCGGGCCGGCTCAAGCGGGTCGGCCACCTCCTGACCGATGGGGGCGCAGACCTCATCTTCCTGCACAAGACGTCGCTGGCCGTCTCCGGGCTGCCAGAGTGGCTGCGCTCGTTTCGGCGCACCCCGATGGTCTTCGACTTCGATGACGCCATCTACCTCGGCCCGGGGGGCACGGCCGACGCGCGGCGCCGCCGCACCTTCGAGCGCGTGGCCTCCGTCGCCGACCACCTCATCGCGGGAAACCGGCACCTCGTGGAGATGGCCGGGCACCCCGAGAAGACGACTTACATCCCCTCCGTGGTGGACACCGAACGCTACGCTCCGGCGTCCGGTCCCCGGGCCACCGACGAGCTCATCGTGGGGTGGATCGGCACCGCCTCGAACCTGCCTTCCCTGCGCGTGGCGCTGCCTTCGCTGGTCGCGGCCCTCGAGCGGCTCCCGCGCGCGCGCCTGCGCATCGTCAGCAACACCGTGGTGCCCGAGTACGTGGGCCACCCGCGCGTGGAGCAATGGCGCTGGAACGAGGTGGGTGAGCTGCGTGCCCTGCAGAGCTTCGACGTGGGCCTGATGCCGCTGGAAGACACCGAGCTCACCCGCGGCAAGTGCGGCTTCAAGATGATCCAGTACATGGCGGTCGGCGTGCCGGTGCTGGCGAGCGCGGTGGGGGCCAACCCCGACATCTTCGAGGGCAGTCGCGGCGGGGCCCTGGTGAAGCCGGGCGAAGACTGGGGCGCGGCGCTCACGCGGCTGCTCAGCTCGGGCGAGTCCCTGACGGCGATGGGTGCCCGGGGCCGCGCGCACGCCGCCGCGAACTACTCGGTGACCTCGGTGGTGGAGCGCTACGTCGAGGTATTCCAGAAGCTCGCGCCGCGGGCCTGAGTCAGGCGCCCTTCTTCTCGCCTTCGCCGTAATAGCGGTACGAGTAGCCGTAGTAGTAGTCGCCGTACTTGCTGCGCTCGAGGTCGACGTCGTTGAGCACCGCGCCGTAGAGCGGGGCCTTCACGTCGCGCAGCGCGCGCACCGTGCGCAACGCCACGTCGCGGTTCGTCTTGCCGGCCTTGAGCACCACCACCACGCCGTCGACCTGGGTGGCCAGCACCACTGCGTCGGCCACGGCGCCCACCGGCGGGCTGTCGAGGATGATGCGATCGAAGCGCTCGCCCAGCTTGGTGAGCAGCTCGGCGAAGGCCTTGGTGTGCAGCAGCTCGGCGGGGTTCGGAGGGATGGGGCCGCAGGGCATCACGAACAGCCCGGGCACCTCCGTCGACTTGATCGCGTCGTCGATGCTCTGCTCGCCGAGGATCAGCGACGAGACCCCGACGTCGTTGGGCACGCCGAACGCCTTGTGGACGCGCGGGCGCCGCATGTCGGTGTCGACGATCAGCACGCGGTTGCCGCTCTGGGCCATGGCGATGCCGAGGTTGATCGTGGTGGTCGACTTGCCTTCTTGCGGCCCGCTCGACGTCACCAACATGCGCTTGAAGGGCTTGTCGGGCGACATGAAGAGCACGTTGGTGCGAATGGCGCGCATGCACTCGGCGATGAGCGACTTGGGCTCGCGGTGAATGTGCAGGTCGGGGCTGCTGCCCGCGGTCTCGGGAATGGTCGGTACGAAGCCGAGGAAGGTGAGGCCGAGGCGCTCCTCGATGTCGGACTGGCTGGAGATCGACGAGTCGAGGAACTCCAGCAGCAGCGCCAGCGCGAGGCCCATCACCAGCCCGCCGACCAGGCCCATGAGCACGCCCTGCGGCACGTTCGGTCGAATGGGCGCCATCATCGGCCGCGCCGAATCGAGCACCCGCACGTTGGAGGTGCGCAGCAGGCCCGAGAGCTCGATGTCCTTGAGGCGCTTGTAGACCGAGTCGTACTGGCGCTTGGCGTTGTCGGTGTCCTGCTTGTACTTGTCGAGTTCGACCTTCTTCTTCTCGAGCTCGAAGGCCTCGCCCTTCGCCACTTCGAACATGCCACCGAGAATCCGCTCCTTCTCGGTGGCCTCCTTGAGCTCGGCCTCGGACGAGATGACGATGTTCGAGAGCTCGCGCGCGAACTCCTTTTCGCCGGCCGCGAGCTTCTCGCGCGCCTCGAGAAGCTTGGGGTGATCGTCGAGGTAGCGCGACTGCAGGTCAGTGACTTCGTTGCGCAGCAAGAAGACTCGATCCTTCAGCTTACCCAGCGTGAGGTTCTCGCGCGCCGCCGGCAGGGCCTCGGCCCAGAGGCGGTCTTCCACGCCCTGGTTGGCCTGCACGCTGCGGATGGCGGCGACGCGCGCCCGGAGTCCCGCGATGCGCAGCTGCGACTCGGTGAGGGCCTTGTTCGTTTCCTGCAGCTTGAGCGACACCATGCTCGAGCGATCGTCGAGGGCCAGGATGTCTTGCTGTTTGCGGAACGTGTAGAGCGCCATCTCGCTGGTGCGCGCGGCGTCGGAGAGGCTGTCGCGACGCTCGTCGAGCCACTTCGAGGCGTTCTCGGTGAGCTTCAACTTCTGCGACATCACCTCGTCGGCGTAGGCCTGCGCCACCTCGTTGGCCAACAGGGCAGCGCGGTTGGGCTCGCTGTCTTCGATCTTGATGAGCGAGACCCGGGAGTCCTTCACGGGCTCGACCTTGATCTTGGCCTGCAGCATGGCCACCGGGTCCCGGTGCTCCATCAGCTCGGCGCGACGCTTCTCGTCGGTGACCTTCGTGAGGCCGAGGAAGTCGGGGTCGCTGGCGAGGCCCAGGCGCTCGACCACCCGCTGCGAGACCGCCCGGCTCTGGATGATGCGGTACTGGGTCTCGAGGTATTCCTTGTTCGCCCAGTAGTACGAGCCGGTGTCGCTGTTGACGTCCTGGATCTGCGTGTCGAGGAACCGGGGCTCCTTCGAGTCGATGATCAGGCTGATCTGCGCCGCGTACACCCGCGGCTGGCGCGTGGTGTAGAGCGTGGCGCCGCCCAGCACGACGGCGAAGACCAGCAGAATCAGCCACTTCCGACGCAGTAGGACGCGCAGGTAGAACCGCGGGTCGATCCCACCGCCAGAGACGACGTCAGCTGATGTGGGGCTCACGGACACGCCGAGGTGAGTACCACCAGCGAGCCCCCGAGTTCAATTTGACGCGAATGCTACAGGGGAGGGGTCCCCAAGGCCGCTTCCAGTCGCTGCACCTGGGGCGCTCGGGCCTTGGCCCCTTCCGGGCTGTCGAGCTCCAGGCCCCGCTGCAGCTCGTCCAAGGCCGAACGCAGGCTGCCCATGCGCTCGAAGACGTCCGCGGCGCGGTAGTGCAGGTCGGGGCGCGCCGGCTCGATCCGCGAGGCCGTCTGTAGCGCCTCGGCCGCCCGGGGCCACTTCTCCTCGAGCAGCCACAGTCCGGCCTCCCGCTGGAACACCAGGGAGCGCAGGGCCGGCGTGCCGGCGAAGGGTCGCACCCGCTGCAGCACCTCGCGCGACGCGGTGTGCTGCCGCAGCGAGGCCAGCAGGTCGGAGAGCGCAAAGCCCACCACCACGTTCTGCGGCTCCCGGTTCAAGAGGTGCTCGAGTTCGGCGACGGCCTCGTCAGGGCGCGCCAGCTTCGAGAGCAGCTGCGCCCGCGCGGTCGAGAGTTCGGCGCGCTCGCGCACGTCCTGGGGCAGGGCCTCGAGGGCGGCGAGGGCCTCGGCGGGGTTGCCCCGTTCGGCGTCGTGGCGCACCACCAGCAAGGCGGCCTCGGCGCGCACCGCTTCGCTGGGGGGAAAGTCGAGGGCCGCTTGCAGCACCGCGCGCGCATCGGCCGGTCGAGCTCGGCTGAGCAGCGTGTTCCACACCAGCTCGAGGTGCCCTGGCTGGTCGAGCAAGACGCGCGACCAATCGCCCTCTTTCTCCGCGAGCGAGAGGCCCAGCTCGAGCGTTCGAGGGTCGCCGTACGACCACGCCAGCTTGAGCTCGGCGAGCGCCTGCATCGGCCGCTCGAGCCGCAGCAACGCGCGGGCGGCGTCCACGTGGGCCCGCGTGTCGCGAGGTCGAAGGAAGACCACCCGGTTGACCCAGGCCAGGGCCTCGTGCGGGTCGGACCGGCTCGCGACGTCGGCGGCCAGGTTCGCGTACAGGACCCAGTCGGCAGGGTGGCGATCAATGAGGGAGAGCCCCAGCGCGCGCACCTCGGGCGGGGCCCGCCGTTCGCGCACCGCGCCCGCGAGTTGCCGCTCCGCCGCGAGGTGGCTCGGGAGCCCCCATGCGAGCGGGAGAATCGCCACCGCACAGGTCGCCCCCGCCAGCGTCAGGCCACGGGCGCGCACGGCCCAGCGATCCTTCGAGTCATCGAGCGAAGCCAACAGGCCGAGCACCACCGCCGCCGCGGCCGGCACGGCGTTGAGCTCGAGCGAGAAGTCGAACACGTCGTGCACCAACAGGCCCACCAGGGCGAGGAACGCAGTCCGATCGAGCGCCGACTTGCGCACCCGCGGCCAGAGGCGACCGCCGACCCACAAGCCCAGGCACGCCAGCAGCAGCGCACCGGGCACGCCGAGGTCGGCCACCAGTTGCAGCGGCAGGGTCTCCGGGTGCGTGAAGGTGACGGTCAGATCGTGATCGTGAAAGCGCGAGAAGCCGAGTTCGAAGGCCCCCAGGCCCATGCCCAGCCACGGGTACTGGCTGACGCCGTGGGCCAACATCGGCCACAGGGCAATCTTGGTCGCCTTGAACTTGTCCACCGAGGCCAGCGAGTCAGCGCGCTCGACGAGCTGGTCGAAGGCCAACAGGCCGGCGCCGATGATGGTGGCGCCGATGAGCACCCAGGGCAGCACCTGCCGCACGCTGCCGGCGCGCGATGCGAGCAGCGCGGCGCCCACCAGCAACCAGGTGAGCACGAAGCTCGCCGAGCCGCCGCGCGAGTACGACAAGAACACCGCGACGCCGCAGGTAAAGGCGCACAGCCCCCACCCCAACGCTTCGTCGCGCGTCTTGCTGTCGAGCGACAGCCCCAGGCCCAGCGTCCCTCCCAGCAGCAGCCACGCCGAGAGGTGGTTGGTGTTCCCGAAGGGCGTGAGAAAGGGCACGTTGCCGCCGAACTGCACGACCCCGAAGAGCTCATCGAGGCCGGCCAGGAGGTGCACGAAGCCGCACACCGCCGTCGCCGTGGCGCTCATCGCCAGCGTGGCGAACAGCCGCCGCCGCACCCCGGAGACCCGCCCCAACTCGAGGGCCACGAAGAGCAGCATGCCCAGCGACACCGCCCGCGAGAAGCCGCGCAGCGTGGACGGCACGTCCATCGACACCGGGCGCCAGCGCGTCAGGCCCAGGGGGACGAGGTTGAAGTCGCGCAGCTCAGCGGCCGGTGGGCTCACCAGAGAGAGCAATCCCGGCGGCAACGGCACGAGTTGCACCACGGCCACCAGCCCGACGAGCGCGGGCAGGAAGAGCACGGGGTGCCACCCCCAGCGACGGTGGTTCTTCGAGGCCCCGACGCTCCAGGCGAGCACCGCCGCCGACGCGAGCGACACCAGCAGCCACGAGGTCCACTCCGGGGCCCCGCCGAAGCTCCACGGCAGCGCGACAAGCGACAAGCCCAGCAGCACCTCCGCGGCGATCCACCACCTGCTGACGTCTGATTTCGCCATTCAATCGCGCGCGCGGAGTTGCCGGGCGAAGCGGAGCGCTCCGTCGAAGGCGTGGCGCAGTCCAGCACGAGGCGAGTCCACGAGCCAGAGCCGCAACGCGAAGCCCCCCAGCCGGTGCGCCGACCACTCGGCTGACTCGACCCGGCCCGGCGAGAAGAGCCGGGAATGACCCAGGCGCCGCCACCGCCGCAGGCCAAAGGCGCGCACCGCCGCACCCGGGAGCGAGACACCCAGCGCCGACTCGAGCAACCACAGCGCCGCGCCCACCGCGGCTGAAAAACGAGCCTCGCGTGCGTCACGCCCCATGCGGGCCCAGTCGAGCGTCGGCTCGAGGACCAGGTAGCGCTGGAGATCGACCAGCCACGAGATGCGCAGGAAGGAGTGATTCGCCGCGTGGGTCGCGAGGTAGAGAAACTCGTCTTCGGCGCCGAGCAGCGAGATGGCCCGCCCTTCGCACTCGGCCGGACGGAACCTGGACCGCAGCGCCGCATCGTCGAAGACGTTGCCGCCGAAGCCCGAGAAGAGCCGGAAGTGGATCTCCACCAGCGCCCCTGGGCCGACGAAGGAGAGGTGGTGGTGCTCTTCGAAGACGTCAGCCAGCGAGTCATCGTGCTGCTCGGTGAGCTTCAGGCGAGCCATCGCCGCGCGGGTCCGAGGGATTTCGTCGGGGGCCACCAGCACGTCCACGTCGGTCGAGGGCCGGGCCAGGGGTTGCTCCGGGTACAGGCGGCACGCCAGTCCGTAGCCCTTGAGCAACAGGGGGCGGATGCCTTCCGCCGCCAGCGCGTCGATGACGGCCAAGGTCAGGCGCTTGATCTTCATGCCCCGCGCGAACTGGGCCCGCGCATCCGCCTGCAACTGAGCCCAGTCCGCCGGGGGCAGCGCCGAGGCGACACCCTGGGCGACCACGGCTTCGGCCACCACCCCCGAGAGCCCGTGGCGCGCGGCGTGGGCCACCATCACGGCGGCGTCCACCGAGGCGAGACTTTCCCGCAACCCCGGTGGCTGTGCTGGAACAGACGCCAGCACTTCGAATAGGGGTGCCCTGTCGGGAGACTCAGCGCCGGAGACCATGGAAGACTTCATCTTCGCACCCATCGTGCTCATGGTCGGCCTCGGCGTTCATGCCCTGGTGTTGCGCCGGCATTCGGCGCAGGAGGGAAAGATCCTGACGGCGGCCTTCGCGCTCCACATCGCGTCGGGATTCGGCCAGGTGCTGCTCGTGAAGTACTACTTCGGCGGCGGCGACATGATGGGCTACTTCGAGACCGGGGTCCCCATGGCCGATGCCCTGCGCTCCGACTTCGGGACCTTCTTTCCCGGACTGGTAGAGGGGTTCTTTCGCTCGCTGGAACTGTCGGCGCCCATCGAGTTCATGCCCGGTGGCGGCAGCACCCAGTCGATGTCGGCGATCGCCATCTTGCTGCTCTTCTTCGTGGGCAACAGCCTCTACGCAGCCGTGCTCTCGCTGTCCGTGACGTCCTACCTTTCCAAGGTGATGCTCTACAGGGCGATGTCCGAGGACTTCTCGCCGCCGCTCCGGCCCTACGTCCTCATCGGCGCGACGCTCCTGCCCACTGCCGCCTTCTGGTCGTGTGGGCTGCTCAAGGAACCCGTGGTCATGACCATGATTGGGCCTGCGGTACTCGGTCTGCGGTGGCTCTCCCGCGGGCATCGCCGAGGCGCGGCCGTGGCCCTCGTCGTGGTATCCGCAGTGGTCATCTCGGTCATCAAGCCCTACGTGCTGATGGCCCTGAGCATCTCCGCGGGGCTCTTCTACTTCTGGTCGCGGCTTTTCTCGAACGACTCGGCCGCGCTCAAGCCCTTCGCCCTCGTCACCGCCCTCGCCGTCGGCAGCGGCGGCTTCGTGTTGGGCAATCGGTTCTTCGTCAAGGCCGACAACGACAGCGCCACCGCCTCATTCGCGCGCCAGCGCCACGCCGGCGTCGGTATCGAAGGTGGCTCGAACTTCTCCATCGAAGGTCCGACGGGCCCCACGGACGAGGTTGTCGACCGAGGCATCACGGGCGAATTGCTCCTGGCCCCCTACGCGCTTTTCACCGCCCTCTTTCGCCCTTTGATCTTCGAGGCGCGCAACGCAGTGCAGTTGGCCAACGCCATCGAGGCGAGCTTTCTGCTCCTGCTCTTCGCGCAGATCCTCCGCGAACGGGGGCTGGGCGGCATCTTCCGCGCGATCCGCGGCTCGCCGACCATGCTCTTCTGCGCGGTGTTCACGCTCGCCCTGGCCTTGGGCACGGGACTCGCCACCACCAACATGGGCACGCTGTCCCGCTACCGCGCGCCGATGATGCCCTTCTTCTTCATCCTGCTGCTGGTGCTCCGCTACGAGAAGGAAGCCACTCGCCGCGCCGCCATCGCGCTCATCCCCGCTGGCGCAACGCAATGATCTGCGCGGTCGGCGTGATGTCCCGCTGAAGCTCCGGCACTACGTCGCGAATGCGCCGCACCGCGGCGTCGATGTCGAGGTCGTTCACACCTGAGAGCAGCGTCATCACCTGGCGGGTGACCTCTTCCAGCGAACGCGAAGGCAACCGGCCAATGAAGATCTTCGGGTGCCGGGTCTTCTCGGCCTTCTCGTCGACCGTCGACAACTCCTCGAACAACTTCTCGCCCGGCCGCAGCCCGGTGAAGCGGATCTCGATGTCCTTGTCGGGGACGAGGCCCGAGAGGGTGATGAGGTCACGCGCGAGGTCGACGATCTTCACCGGCTCGCCCATGTCGAGCACGAAAATCTCGCCGCCCCGGCCGATGGTCGCCGCCTGGAGCACGAGCTGGCTCGCCTCGGGGATGGTCATGAAATACCGACGCATCTCCGGGTCGGTCACCGTCACCGGACCGCCCGCGGCGATCTGCTCCTTGAAGATGGGGATGACGCTCCCCGCGGAACCGAGCACGTTGCCGAAGCGCACCGCGACGAAGCGCGTCTTGCTCTTCTGGTTGAGCGCCTGCACGTAGAGCTCGGCGACCCGCTTGGTGGCGCCCATGACCGAGGTGGGGTTGACCGCCTTGTCGGTGGACACCATCACGAACTGCTGCACCCCGAACTCGTTGGCCGCGTCGGAGACGACCTTCGTGCCCCCCACGTTGTTCTTGATGGCCTCGCCGGGGTTCCACTCCATCATCGGCACGTGCTTGTGCGCCGCCGCGTGCACCACCACCGTGGGGCGATGCCGGGCGAACAGCGCGCGCACCCGCTCGGCGTCACAGATGTCGGCGATGCAGGGCACCACGTCGAGGCCCTGGTGGCGGCCACGCAGCTCGCGGTGAATCTCGAAGAGGGCTGGCTCCGAGCGGTCGACCAGCAGCAACTGCTTCGGCCCGAAGCGCGCCACCTGGCGGCACAGCTCCGAGCCGATCGAGCCACCCGCGCCCGTCACCAGCACCACGTGACCTTCGAGGAGCGCCTTGAGGGACTCGGTGTCGAGCGACACGGGCTCCCGGCCCAGGAGGTCTTCGATGTTCACGCTGCGCAGTTGGTTGAGCGTCACCTGCCCGCTGATCAACTGGTCGATGCCCGGCATGGTGCGAATGGGCACGCCCGCGCGGGTCACGGTGTCGACGATGCGCCGCATCTCCTTGCCGGGGGCGGAGGGGATGGCGATCACCACTTCGTCGACCCGCTCCCGCTCGACCAGCGCCACGGCATCGGCGAGCAGGCCGATGACGGTGACGCCGTGAATCGAGACCCCCTGCTTGTTGGGGTTGTCGTCCACGAAGCCCACGGGGAAGTAACGGCCCCGGTGCGTCTTCTGCATCTCGCGAACGATCATCTCGCCGGCGTTCCCGGCGCCGACGATCAGCACCCGCTTGAGCTCACCGCCGAGCTTCTTCTGACCGACCGACTGTGCGAGCTGCCACAGGGACCGCGCACCGAAGCGCAACCCGCCCACGAGGATGATGGTCAGCAGGAAATCGATGATCAGGATCGAGCGCGGGTAGTTCCGATATCCGCCGAGCACGATGAACACCGAGAAGATGAGGGCCGAGAGCGCAGAGGATCGGCTCAGGGCGACGAGGTCGCGGGCCCCGGTGTACCGCCACAGCCCGGAGAACATGCCCGACGAGCCGAAGACGGCGAGATGAATGGCCACGTTCGCAGCCAGCCACAGCCACGCGATCGGAAAGTACTCGCCGGGGATGCTGAACTCGAAGCGCAAGCCGAAGGCGCCAGCCTGGGCGAGCACGAAGAGCAGCAAGTGCACGGCCACGGCGACCACGCGGCGGTACCGCAACAGCCACTGAGTGGACTCCTGCATCATCAACTCCCTTCGTGCCCCACCGAACGGTCGGAGTTCATGCCCACGTAGGCCCCTGCCGCGGCTACGTCAATTCGAAGTCATCTCGCGCACATAGAGGTCGACCATGGCGTCGGCCACGCGCTCGCGGGAGAACGAGGCACGCGCTCGCAGGAGCCCGGCCTCGCCGAGCCTCGCGCGCAAGCCCAGGTCGCTGCGAAGCCTGTCCATCGCCGCACAGAGCGCCGCCGGGTCGTCCACCCCGACGAGGGTGCCCGTCACGCCCTCGACCACCGCGTCCACGCAGCCCGGCACCCGGGTGGTGATCACCGGCAGCCCCATCGCCGCCGCCTCGAGGGGCACGTTGGGGAAGCCCTCGCGGTGTGAGGGCAAGACCACCACGTCGCTGGCCGCGTAGACCGGCGCCGCCTCGGAGACCGCTCCCAGCAGGTGCACCTGGGGGTGCTGCTCCAGCCTGGCCTTGACGTCGGCGGACACGGGATCGCGCGGCTCGAAGGGCCCGGCGATGAGCAACCGCGGCTTCGGCCCGGGGAGCCCGCAGAGGCGTTCGAAGGCCTCCATCAACTCGGGGACCCCCTTGTCGCGAACCAGGCGCCCCACGAACCCGAAGACCACCTCGTCGTCACCGATGCCGAAGCGGCGGCGCAACGCGCGTCCTGCCTCACGGTGCTGGGTGGGCTCGAAGCGGCCGAGGGCGTCGACCCCGTTGCTGCCTTCCAACACCACCTCGGAACGCGCGGGGCTCACGAGGCCCTCGGAGAGCGCCTGGGCGTGCAAGGACCGGCTCTGGCAGATGATTCGCGTCGCCGCGCCGCAGCTCAGGCGCTCAGTGGCCTGCAGCACCGTCCGCAGCGGCCCCCGCGCGGTGACGTAGGCGAGGCCCCGCATCTGGTAGAGGCGCACCGGCACCTCGCACGCCCTGGCCGCGAGCATGCCCAGCAGGCCACCCTTGGGCGTCCCCGCGTGCACCACGTCCGGCTGCAGCCTCACGAGTTGACGATGGAGCGCGGACAACGCCAGCCCATCGCGCAGGGGCGACACCCGCCGCGGCATCTCGAGGGGCACGGTGCGCACCCCCAGGCGACGGCCAAACGCCTCGAGCCGCTCGTCGGGGGAGGTGATGACCGTCACCTCGAAGCCCCGCTCGGTCGCCCGCCGCACCACCGTGTCGATGAAGACCAGCGAGTCGGCGACGGTGAGCACGTGCACCAACCGCGGGCTCATTCGGTCTCGTTCCCCAGGAACTCCGGCATCGTCACGTGGCCACTCGACGAGACGCCGCCCCGGCGCAGCACCCGGCCCACGGTCTCGAGGAGAATCCGGGCATCGAGGGCCAACGACCAGTCCTCCACGTAGCGCACGTCGAACTCGAACTTGTCGGCCCACGAGAGCGCATTGCGCCCGCGCACCGCGGTGAGCCCGGTGATGCCCGGCTTCATGTCGTGCCGCCGCGCCTGGCGTTCGCTGTACCGCGGCAGGTAGCGCATCAACAGCGGCCGCGGGCCCACGAGGCTCATCTCGCCCTTGAGGACGTTGAGCAACTGCGGCAGCTCATCGAGGCTGGTGCTGCGAATGAAGTTCCCGACGGCCGTGAGGCGCTGCTCGTCGGGCAGCAGTTCGCCGCCTGGGCCCCGCGCGTCGGACATCGTGCGGAACTTGAAGAGCCGGAAGGCCCGGCCACCCAACCCCGGGCGTTCCTGGCGGAAGAAGACGGGCGAGCCCATCGACGCGCGCACCGCGAGCGCGGCTGCGGCCATCGCCGGCGCGGCCATCACCAACCCCGTGGCGGCGCCCACCACGTCGACGAGCCGCTTGATGCGCAGTTGCTGGTCCCGGTTCACCCCCTCCGTATACTGCGAGCGTGACCTCCTCTCCTGTTCTCGTCTTCGGTGCCGGAGGCCACGGCCGCGTCGTCGCCGAGACCGTCCAATCGTCCGGGCACCACGTCGATGGGTTCATCGATGATGGCCTCGACCCCGGCACCATGGTGCTGGGCCTGCCTGTGTTGGGAGGCATGGAATGGCTGCGGGGCCAGCCCCCTCGGCTCATCGCCCTGGCTGTCGGCGACAACCGCCGCCGAGAGCTGGTGGCCGGGCAGGTCGAGGGAAGCGGCCACGCGGTGGGCACCTTCGTTCACGCCACGGCGTGGATCTCCCCGAGCGCGCGGCTGGGCGTCGGGACCGTGGCCATGGCCCGCGTGGTGGTCAACGCCGAGGCCGTCGTGGGCCGGGGCGTCATCTTGAATACCGGCTGCATCGTCGAGCACGAATGCCGCGTGGGCGACTTCGCACATCTTTCCCCGGCGGCGACCCTCGGCGGCGGCGCCCACGTCGGGCAGCGCACCCACGTCGGCATCGGGGCCACCCTGCTCCACCTCGCCCGCGTCGGTGACGACTGCGTCATCGGGGGCGGCGCCGTGGTGTTGAAGGAGATCGGCCGCGGCATCACCGCCGTCGGCGTGCCTGCGCGGCCACTCGCGCGCCGCTGACTTCCCTCTGCTATGGCCACTTCCATGGGCGCGCGCGTCTACCTCTCTCCTCCGCACATGGGTCCCGACGAGCGCGGTCTGCTCCTCGAGGCCTTCGACTCGAACTGGATCGCCCCGCTGGGCCCGCACGTCGACGGCTTCGAGAAGGAGTTCGCCGCCCGCGTGCAGGTGCCTCACGCCGCCGCGCTCTCCAGCGGCACCGCCGCGCTCCACCTCGCGCTGCAGTTGCTCGGGGTCGGCCGCGGGGACGAGGTGCTCGTCTCGTCGCTCACCTTCGCCGCCTCCGCGAACCCCATCGTGTACCAGGGCGCCACGCCGGTGTTCCTCGACTCGGAGAACGAGACCTGGAACCTCGACCCCGCGCTGCTCGAGCAGGAGCTCAAGGCCGCGACCAAGCGGGGCCAGAAGCCCAAGGCGGTCATCGTCGTCGACCTCTACGGCCAGTGCGCGCAGCTCGACGTCATCGAGCGGCTCTGCGCCGAGTACGAGGTGCCGCTCATCGAAGACGCCGCCGAGGCGCTCGGGGCGACGTGGAAGGGCAAGCCCGCCGGCAGCTTCGGGACGATGGCCGCGTTCTCCTTCAACGGGAACAAGATCATCACCACCTCGGGCGGCGGCATGCTGGTCAGCCGCGACGCGAAGCTGATCGAGAAGGCGCGCTTCCTCGCCACCCAGGCCCGCGACCCGGCGCCGCACTACCAGCACTCGCACATCGGCCAGAACTACCGGCTCTCGAACCTCCTCGCCGCCGTCGGCCGGGGGCAGCTGCGCGTGCTCGACGAGCGGGTTCGCGCCCGCCGCGCCCACCGCGCGTTCTACGAGAAAGAGCTCGGCGCGCTGCCCGGCATCGGCTTCATGCCGCTCTCGCCCCTGGGCGAATGGAACGGCTGGCTCACGGTGATCACCGTCGACCCGAAGGCCTTCGGCGCCTCGCGCGAGGAGCTCCGGCTCGCCCTCGAGGCGCAGAACATCGAGTCGCGCCCGGTGTGGAAGCCCATGCACCTGCAGCCGGTGTTCAAGGACTGCCGGATGATCGGTGGCCCGGTCGCGGAGAAGGCGTTCGAGGTCGGCCTGTGCCTGCCCTCCGGCTCGAGCATGCAGCCTGCCGACCGCGACCAGGTCGTGGAGCAGATCCGCAAGCTGCACCGGCGCTGACATGCGGCTCCTCTTCCTCGGAGTCCATGGGCGAGACCGCTCCCCCAGCCAGCGCTACCGCTTCGAGGCCTTCGAGCCGGCCCTGCGCCGCGCCGGCATCGAGGTCGACTACGCCGGGGCCCTGAGCGTCTCCGAGGCCGCCGACTTCTACGGCCCGGTCTCGGCGGTGAAGAAGGCCCGCATCGCCGCCCGCGCCTTCGCCCGCCGCGCCCTGAGCCTCACGCGCCCGACCGACGTGGTCTTCGTGCAGCGCGAAGCCTTCTTCATGCTCAACGAGTGGAGCGAGTGGCTCGCCCACCTCCGCGCCCCGGTGGTCTTCGACTTCGACGACTCGATCTGGATCCACGCCGTCTCCGACGCCAACCGCCGCTTCGCCTGGCTCAAGAACGTCGACAAGATCCCCCGCATCGTCGGGCTCGCGCACACCGTGCTGGCCGGCAACGCGTACCTCGCCGACTGGGCCCGGCAGCACTCGCAGAACGTCCACGTCATCCCCACCTGCGTGGACACCGCGCACTTCGCGCCGTCGCCCGACAAGGCCTCGGCGGGCCCGGTGACCATCGGCTGGAGCGGTAGCCCGTCCACCTTCGCGCACCTGAAGCCCCTGCTCCCGGTGCTGGAGCGCCTCAAGGCCCGCTACGGCGAGCGCATCACCTACCGCGTGATGGGCGACCCCTCGTTCCGCCACGCCCCCTTGGGCCTCGTGGGCGAAGCGTGGACCGCGCCGACCGAGCTGGCCCTGCTGCGGCAGATGGACATCGGCCTCATGCCCCTGCCCGACGACGAGTGGACCCGCGGCAAGTGCGGCCTCAAGGGCCTGGTCTCCATGTCCATGGGCGCGGCCACGGTGATGAGCCCGGTGGGGGTGAACACGGAGATCGTCACCCCCGGCGTCGATGGGTTCCTCGCCGGTAGCGACGAGCATTGGGTCGAGCAACTGTCCGCGCTCATCGAAGACGCCGACCTGCGGCGACGGGTGGGCGCGGCCGGGCGACAGACCGTCATCGACCGCTACTCCATCGCGCGCTGGAGTCAGCCGCTGACCGAGCTGCTGCTGCGCGCCGCGGGGCGGTAGGGAGATCAACGGCTTGCGGGCCGCCTCGGGTCACTTGTCAGACCCGCATGCGACACCGTCGCGCATGTCCTTGAGCGACCCTTTCCTCGATGCCGTCGTCACGCGCCTCTACCGGGCCGCGGAGCTGATCGAAGACCCCGGGCTGCGCGAGCTACTCAAGAACGCGGCCGTGGCGCTGCTGCGCGCGGAGGACTTTGACGCGCTCCAACGCACCTTGACGCTCGCTGACAGCCTGCTGGTCACTGCCGGGGCGCTGGGGCTCATCAAGCCCGCCCTCGTCGAGTCGCTGCGCGAGCCGCTGCCCTACGTGCTCGAGCCCCGGGACCTGGCCACCACTGCCGCCCACTGAGTTGCAGGGAGACCCGCCAATGTGGCCAACTGAAGTGGTCATGAAACCCCGAACCATCGCTGCCGCGAAGTTCAAGGCCGACTGCCTGAGCCTGCTCGACGAGGTCGAGCGCAGCCGCGCCGAGCTCGTCGTCACCAAGCGCGGCCGGCCGGTGGCCCGGGTCGTGCCGCTCGAGCGCAAGAAGTCGGTGCGCCAGCGCGCGAGAATCGTCGGCGACATCGTGCACTTCGGAGAACCCGAGTGGATCCGGTAGTCCTTCTCGACACGCACGTCCTGGTCTGGCTCGACGGCGCGCCCTCGAAGCTGTCGAAGCCTGCACGAAAGGCGTTGTCGAACGCCCATCGAAGGCTGCTCGCCGACATCTCGCTGCGAGAGGTCGCCGCGATGTCGCTACGCGCCGTCGACTTCGGCGACGTCGCCCGGTGGCTCGAGAGTGCCCTCGCCGAGTTCGAGATCGAACTCGTTCCCATCGACGCGCGCATCGCCGCCCGGTCGGTGCGCGTCGCGCAGAACTTTCACGCAGATCCAGCCGATCAACTCATCGCGGCGACGGCCATCGAGCTCGACGTGCCGCTCATCACCGCCGACGAGCGCCTGCGCGCGTCACCTGCGGTCCGCACCATCTGGTGACCGTCAGTCGTCGAACAGCGCCGCGACGAATTCCTTCGGGTCGAACGCCTTGAGGTCGGACACCTTCTCGCCCACGCCCGCCCAGGCCACCGGCACCTTGAGCTCGTCGCAGATGCCGATGATCACCCCGCCCTTGGCCGTGCCGTCGAGCTTGGTGAGCGCGATGCTGGTGATGCCCACCGCGTCGTGGAACTGCCGGGCCTGCATGATCGCGTTCTGACCGTTGGTCGCGTCCAGCACCAACAACACCTCGTGCGGAGCCCCGGGCAGCGCCTTGTCGATCACGCGCTTGACCTTCTTGAGCTCCTCCATGAGGTTGGCCTTGGTGTGCAGTCGGCCCGCCGTGTCGGCGATGACCAGGTCCACCTTCTTCTCGATGCCCTGCTTCACCGCCTCGAAGATGACCGATGCCGGGTCCGCCTCGTCCTTGCCCTTCACCAGCTCCGCGCCCGCGCGCACCGCCCACACGTCGAGCTGCTCGGCCGCCGCCGCGCGGAAGGTGTCCCCCGCCGCCAGCAACACCTTCAGCCCCGAGGCCTGCGCCTTCGCCGCCAGCTTGCCGATGGTCGTGGTCTTGCCCGCGCCGTTGACGCCCACCACCATGATCACGTGCGGAGGCCCGCCGCCCTTGAGCGCGTGGTTCGCCTTCAGGGTGACGATGCGCTGCACTTCTTCACGGATGACGCCCTTCAACTCCGCCGAGCCCAGGGCCTTCGACTTCGAGGCCGCCCGCGCGTGGTCCACCAGCGCCGAGGCCGTCTTCACCCCGATGTCCGCGGTGAAGAGCACCTCTTCGAGCTCCGCCAGCACGCTCTCGTCGACCTGCCGGGGCGCGCCGCCGAACAGCCCGGCCAGCCGCGCCATGAAGCCTTCACGCTTGGTCTTCGCCAGGCCCGCCGACAGGGTCTGCCCACCTTCGGCGTCCACTTTCCGCTGCGTGGCGTCCTTCTTCTCCTGCGCCACGCGGGCCGCTTCGGCCACCGAGCGCTGCGCCTCTTCGGCCGCCTGCCGCTCGGCCGCTTCACGCTCCCGCTTCTTGCGCTCGCGCTCTTCGACCTCCAGCGCCTTCTCGGCCCGGTAGGCCTCGCGCTTGGCCGCCTCGAGATCGTCGCGCAGCTGGTGCTGCTGCGCCTCGGTGCCCACCTTCGCCTTGAGCGCCGCGAGCTCCGCCGCCTTCGCGCGCGCCTGCTCGGCCTCGGCCCGCCGCGCAGCCTCGGCCTCCGAGGGGGGCAAGGTCACCTTCGGCAGCGCCGGCGCTTCGACCTTCGGCGTCAGCTCCGGGGGGACTTGCGTCTGCGACTGGAGCTTCGGCGCTTCCGGGGGCCGGCCGCGGCGCATCACCTTGCGCAGCGCGAAGACCATCAACGCGACCAGCACGAGCACCACGCCCACGGTGATCAACGTCGAGGGGTCAGACGCGGAAGGCGCCACGTCGGCGAGCAGCGTCACCATCACGGCGCCGCCGACACGACCGGGAACTTGGCCACGAACAGGCGATCGCGCCCGTCGGTGGGCACCTGGTCCTTGTTCACGATGGTCAGCCGCTGATCGCTCTTGGGATCCCAGAAGCCCATCACCAACGACAACCCCCGCACCTGCATGGTCGCCGGAATGGGGATGTCGAACACGTCCTGGACGATTTCGCCGACCTGCCACTGCGAGGTCGGCTTCGCCCGCGGCGGGTGATCCACGTTGAGCCGATCCAGCCGGCCGTCCACGTCTTCCACGTGCACGAAGATGAGGTAGTCGCGGTCCAGCTGCTTGAGCACCTTGTAGTTCGCCGTCACCCGCACCGGCTGGCCGACCTCGCCCCGGCTGGGGTTCAGGATCACCGAGGTCAGCTCGAGGGCGTCACCGAAGTTCGCCCCGCTCTTGATCTCCGCAGGAGGCGCCGGCGGCAACGCCGTCTTCAACGCCGTGGCCTGGGTGCCTTCCTTCGTCGGGGCCTCGACGATGCAACCGGTCAGCGACAGGAACAGGAGCGCGAGCAAGGGACGCATGCGGGCGGCTTCTAGTGGGGTGGCCGCGCGATGCAAGCGTGGAGACTTCGAAGGCCCCTCACCCTGGCCCTCTCCCCGTGGAACGGGGAGAGGGAACAAAAACGGTCAGAGTAGCCCTGTAAGCCGGGTTCTGTCCCCGGGTTGCCCCGGGCGATGAACATTCATCCAGGGTCGCCATTGCTGGCGCCCTCGTACTTCTTTTAGCGAGCAGACCCGGGAGCGTTGGACGGGCCGCCCATGCCTCAATCCCTTGCGGAAAGGAGACGCTCCCCTATTGGCTCTTGCTCCGGGTGGGGTTTGCCCTGCCATCCCTGTCACCAGGGACGCGGTGCGCTCTTACCGCACCATTTCACCCTTACCTCTGTTGCCAGAGGCGGTTTGTTTTCTGTGGCACTTTCCTGCAGCTCACGCCGACTGGCCATTAACCAGCACCCTGCCCTATGGAGCCCGGACTTTCCTCCCGTCACCCCGACCTGCAGTGACCGGCGTTCACCCGGACTACTCTGACCGGGGTCGGGCGTAACACACTGGTCAAGGGAGTTACATGCGCTCTTCGATGGCCTTGTTGGACATCTCGTCGGCGGCGCGGTTCATCTCGCGCGGCACGTGCACCAGCTTCACGCGCTCGAACTCGTTGAGCACCTTGAGCGCCTCCTCGTACAGCGGGCGCAGGCTGGGCGACTTCACCTGGTAGCGCCCCCCGAGCTGGCGAATCATCAGCTCCGAGTCGGCGAACACTTCGACCTCGCGCACGCCCAGCTCGCGGGCGCGCTTGAGGCCGAGCAGAAGGCCCTGGTACTCGGCGTAGTTGTTGGTCTGATGCCCCAGGAACTTGCCCAGCTTGTCGACCACCTGGCCGTTGGGCTCGACGAGCACCGCGCCGGCGCCCGCGGGCCCCGGATTTCCCCGCGCCGCGCCGTCCGAATAGAGGCGCAGGCGAATGTAGGAAGGCGGGAGCTCGACCTCTTCACCCGAGTTGCCCTCGAGCAACCCGGCGGCCTTTTCGAGGGCGCGCTGGAGCTTGACGCGATCGATCTGCGGGAACGCCCCGAGGGTCGCCACCAGCGGCTCTTCACGGGCGATGAAACGCAGGACGGCCGCCTGGAGAGCACGGCCGGACAACGCTTTGGAACTCTTCGTGGCCATGCCGGGTCGGCGTTACTTCGCCGACGGCGCCTCGAGCGTCTCGGCCGCGTAGATCATGCGCGTACATGAGGGGCAGGTGTCGATGCCCCGGGTCGCCACCAGCGTGTTGAAGCGCTGGGGAGGAATGTTCATGCGGCAGCCCGAGCACGTGCCGGGGTGCGAGACAGGAACGAAGGCAGGCATGCGCTTCTTGCGGATCACGTCGTACTGACGCAGCAGCGAGGCCTCGACGTCCTTGGCGGCCTCGGCGCGCTTGAGGTCCACGCTGCGGACTTCCGCCTCGACCTCGGCGAGCTTCGCCTTGAGGGCGTCGATGCGGTCCACGAGGTTCTTGGTGCGGGCGGTGAAGTCGGTTTCCTTCGCCTTGACCATCTCGCGCTGCACCAGCGCCTGGCGGCCGAGCTCCTGACCCTCTTCGGTCATGGTCACCTGGCCCTTCTTGGCGATGTCGATTTCGCGCGCGAGCGCGGAGTACTCACGAGTGGAGCGCTGTTCGGACAGGCGCCCTTCCCACTTGCGCACCTTGTCTTTGTCTTCGCTCACGTTCTGCTCGAGCGTGCGCTTCTGGGTCTCGAGTTGCTCGAGCTTGGTTCGCTCGGCATCGACCGCGGCCTTCGCCGCGTTCAGTTGCTTCTCGAGTTCGGCCATCTCTCGGGGGTACGCCTCGGCGTTTTTCTTCAGCGCCGCGATGTCGAGATCGACCTTCTGCAGCGCCGCGAGAGCCAGCAATTTGTCCCGCAAACTTCCTCCAACGTGAAAGACGGAAACGGGCCATAGCTGAAACGCTCTTGGCGATCCACGACTTACGCCGCAGGCCACGAATCACCGCTGGCGGCTGACAGCGGCGTCAGGGTCGTGGCTCGACGGCGACATCACCCGTGGCCGTTGACCCGCCGGGGCAGTGGGGAAATCGAATGAATGCGCGGTGCGTTGTCACCAAGGTCGCGTGGCAAGCCGCTTGCTGAGGCTTTGTCTCACGGCATCACGGGAGAATTTCATGGGACGGAACAAGCCACTTCGACCTCGCCCCGCGGTGGGCAAGCCGCAGGGCGAGCAGCAACTGAGCCAGAGCGCCTGGGCGCAGATCGTCAAGGCCATCCGCGATCTGACCCCGCCGCCCCGGCCGGCCTGAAACGACAAACGCCGCCCCAGCCTCGATGAGGGCCGGGGACGGCGTGCCTGGAGCGGGGCTGCAGGAGCTGGAGACTACGGCTCTTCGTCCTCGTCTTCGTCCTCGTCCTCGTCTTCGTCGTCCGTCTCGTCCTTCTCCACGGCCTCCACCGGCTCGACGATCTTCGGGGTGGCCGAGAGGCGGCTGCGCCGGCCTTCGGGCTTGGCTGCCGCCTCGCGCTGATCAGCCCCACACTTCGGGCAGAGCGGGTCGGGCTTCTTCAGATCGTAGAACTTCGCGTTGCACTTGAAGCAGACGTGCTTGGAGCCGAGATCCTTAGCGGGCATGGGTCGCGCGACTTAGTGGCCGCGTGTTTCCAAGTCAACGCTTCCAAGGGTAGTGTCAGAAACAGTTTCCACCGGTGCCCCCGCAGGGGCGCCAGCGAAGGGCCGGCAGTTTCGTGAACGTCACCTGTGACAAGTGCGGCAAGCGGTACGTCATCTCCGACGACAAGGTCGTGGGGAAGGCGTCCGTCAAGATTCGCTGCAAGCAGTGCCAGAACCTGATCTCGGTCTCCGTCCCGGCCAGCGCGGAGGCGGCCCCGGGCGCCGGGGTCGTGGCCCCCCAACGCAGCCCGTGGGAAGACGAGTCGACGCGCGCCATGCCGCCGCTGGACACCACCGCCCAGTGGTTCGCCATGCTCAGCGGCAAGCAGCAGGGCCCCTTCGATCTCGCCGAACTGCAGCGCCGGGTGAACGGCGGCGAGGTGACGCTGCGCACCTACCTGTGGAAGGCGGGCATGGGCGACTGGAAGCGCGCCGCCGACGTGCCCGAGGTCAGCGCGGTGTTCGCCGGCGGCCCAGCCCCGGCAGCCCGGCCCCCCTCGAAGCAGGTCGCGGCCGTGCAGCGCGACGTGGCGGTGGCCAACGAGGTGCCCAGCCCCGGCCTCACCAGCCGCCCCGAGGCGCAGACCGGCGCCGGCGCGGTGGTGCAGCGCGCGCACCAGCCGCTCAACGATCTCTTCGGCGACGTCAGCGGCCTCAATGAAGTGCCCCGGCGCGAGCCCCAGCTGGGCGAACCGCAGCCCGAGCCCGCGGCGGCGGCCGAGCCCGACCCGACCCTCGACCCCTTCGCCGCGCTCTCGCAGGACGACGGCATGGTCGCCCCGCCCCCCGGCGAGGCGACGCGCTTCTTCATCGCCCAGGCCGGCGTCAACAAGCGCAACCCCCCGTGGAAGATCGCCCTGGGCGTGATGGCCTTCGTCGTCGGCCCCCTGGCGCTGGTCTACATCCTCAACACCTTCGAGATCGTCAAGCTGCCCATGGTCACCCGCACCGACGAGAACGGTGAAGAGGTGCAGGAGAGCTTCTTCTCCGCCGCCGGCGCCGCGGGCCTCAAGGACCTGCTCACCGGCGACTCCAAGAAGCGCAAGGCCGAGCTCGAGCGCCAGCGCCGCGAGAAGGAGGCGCTGGCCGCCGCCCGCCTCAAGGTCCCCGTCGGGGCCACCGTGAAGCCCGGCAAGCAAGACGAGCCCGAGGTGGTCGTCCCCAAGGTGCAGGACCCCGGCCTCGCGGCCTTCTACGGCGAAGACGACCGCAAGACGACGGTGCCCAAGGTGCGCAAGAACGACGACGACCCGGGTAACAGCGGCAACGCGGTCAACCAGTCGGGCCTCACCCCCGAAGCGGTGGGCAAGGTGGTGGCCGACAAGTCGAAGGCCTTCCAGACCTGCATCGACACCGCGCTGCGCCGCAACCCGAACTTAGGCGTGGGCAACGTGACGGTGGTGCTCACCGTCGGGCCCTCGGGCACGGTCAAGAGCGCCTCGGTGGACCCCAAGAAGCACGAGATCACCGACTGGGGCCAATGCATGATGAACACCGGCAAGCGCATCGTCTTTCCGGGGTCCGATGGCGAGACCCAGGTCGAGCTGCCCTTCAAGGTGGGCGTCGCGGTGATGCCTTAGGGTTTGCATCGGGGGGCGTTCCCTCCGATTCTCCGGTCCCCCATGTACTTAGGTCGTGTCATCGGCTCCGTCGTCGCAACCCGTCGCGTGAGCGGCCTCGAAGGCGCGCGCTTCCTCGTGGTGCAGCCCGTCGATCACCACCAGCAGCCCTCGGGCCCGGTGGAGGTCGCCGTGGATCTCGCCTCGGCCAGCCCCGGCTCCCTGGTGATGCTCGAGGGCAGCCGCGAAGCCGCGCTCGCCTGCGATTTCACCTTCGTCCCGGTGGACGCCGCCATCGTGGGCCTGGTGGACGAGGTGGACACGTGAACCTCTGCCGCGTGCTGGGCACCGTGGTGGCGTCCGAGAAGCTCGAGGTCTTCCGGGGCCGCAAGATCCTCGTGGTGCAGCCCCTGGACGAGCGCTCGCAGCCGCTGGGAAAGAGCTACCTCGCCATCGACAACAGCTCCTCGGCCGGCAAGGGCGACCTGGTGCTGGTGATGAACGAAGGCGGTGGCGTGCGCCAGGTGCTGCAAGACAAGACCGCCCCCATCCGCGCGTTGATCGTCGGGGTGGTGGACGCCATCGACGTCCCTCGCCAGGCGTGACCCGAAGCGCCCATGCCCGTCGCCCCGCTCCCGAAGGTCCGCGCCCAGCTCGTCGCCACCTCGCGGCGGCTGCACCAGATGGGCTGGGTGGCCAACCACGACGGCAACCTCTCGGTGCGGCTGCACGGCGACCGCCTGCTGATCACCCCCACCGCGTTCTCCAAGCTCGACGTCGACGAGGGCTCGCTGCTCATCGTCGACCTCGACGGCAAGGTGCTCGAGGGCCGCAAGAAGCCCTTCTCGGAACTCGAGCTGCACCTCGCCGCCTACCGCGCGCGCCCCGAGGTGGAGGTGGTGATTCACGCCCACCCGCCCTGCGCCACGGCCTTCGGCCTGGTGGGCCTCGAGCTGTCGCCCATCGCCATGCCGGAGATCGTCGTCTCGCTGGGCGATCGCATCCCCACCGTGGCCCGCGCGATGCCGAAGTCGCCGGAGCTGCTCAAGGGCGTGGAAGCCGCCGCGGCCCTGGCCGACGCCATGCTGCTCTCAGGCAACGGGGCGCTGACCCTGGGCGCCGACCTGGGCCAGGCGCTGCTGCGCATGGAGCTGGTCGAGCACTACGCGAAGATCCTCACCCACGCGAAGGCCCTGGGCACGGTGCAGCCCCTGCCCGCCGCGGACGTGGCGAAGTTGCTCGAGGCGCGCAAGAAGGCCGGTCTCGGCCCCCGCCCTGCCTGAAGCGAAGAACTACGGACTCTGGACGGGTGTTGGTGCCGGAGGTGCGATTCGTTTCCAGTGGCGGAGACCACCCCCGCACAGGGTCCTGGAAATTCCTGGGAGTTCCGACGCTTCCACCCGTCCAGAGCTGCAGACTGTTTCTATAACCCGCTGGCCACGGACCTATTTCGAGGCCCTTTCCAGCTTCATTTCCGGGCGCTGAGTGTCGCAAGCGCAGGAAAAGTGATCACTCGCCCGCCAGGCCTGCGCCAGGAACCCGGCGGAGACCAGCCAGCCGCTCATCACGAGCGAGACCGCGGCGATGCTGGCGAAACCACGCGTTTGATTGGCGAACATGAGGTGCTCCTGGGCGGGGCACACCGGTGGCGCTCGCGGGCGCCCCCATTGGCGCCAACGCTCACGCTGCGATGCTTTCGAGGTGTGGTCCCTGAGGGGTGAGGCGCCGTGGTGCGACCAGCGCCGTGTGCTGCCGCTCACTACGAGACCTGTCCCGGGCCATTGCCCGGCGAATATTCCCGGCCGATTATTCAGGCCGGCGGAGGCGGCACCTGGCGGGCGCGGCGTTTCTCCACGAGCCACACCAGCACCACGCCCAGCTCGTAACAAAGCAGCATCGGGCCGGCCATCAGCGCCAGGTTCACCGCGTCGCCGGTGGGGGTGATGATCGCCGCGGCCACCAGGCACAGCACGAAGGCGTGCCGCTGGTACTTGAAGAGGAAGGCCGACGAGACCAGCCCCACGAGGCCTAAGACCGCCATCACCAGGGGCAGCTCGAAGATGACCCCGAAGGCCAGCTCCAGCACCAGCACCAGCGTCAGCTGCTCGGTCATCGAGAGCATGGGCTTGGTCCAGTTGATGGAATCGATGCGGGCCTGGCCCACGCCCAGCAGCTTCTCGAGCTCCCAGAGCGCGGCGACGTCGTCGCCCTTGTCGTTCGCCGCGGCCACCAACAGCGTGGCGGCCTCGTCGAGCAGCGTGCTGGCCTTGCCGTACTCCTGCTCGCCGAAGGCCTTCACCGCGGCGCCGCGCTTGTCGGTGACGTCGATGAGCTTTTGCGAGAGCTCCGGGCCCCGCGCCAGCGACAGGGCGTCGATGAGGCGCCCCAACCCGTCGAGGCGCGCCAGGACGTCGACGTCGGCCTTGGGAATGAGGGTCAACCCGAACGCGCCCTCGGTGGTCTGCCCTTCGCCGGGCGCGGTCAGCGAGCCGGTGGCGGTGCGGGCCCAGGCCGCGGCGCGGGTGAAGTCACCCAGGCGCAGGTAGCGCACCGCGTCCTGCTCGGTGAGCTTGGCCGTGGAGAGCCGCCGGGTGATGGCCGCGGAGTCTTCCTTCTGCAGCAGGAAGGTGAACATCTGCGGCAGCAGCAGGAAGTAGCAGAACAGCGCGCCGGCCACGAAGGCGAGCGTGCCGAAGATGATGAAGGGCCCGGCCAGCTTGCGCTCGTTTTGGTACAGGCCCGGCGCGACGAAGCCCCAGATCTGCCACAGCAACACCGGCGTGCTCAGGAAGACCCCGGCGTAGAGGCCGATCTTCATCAGCACGTTGATCTCTTCGATCGCCGACGTGTAGACGAGCGAGGCCGCGTCGCTGGGCAGCGAGAGCAGCACCGGCCGCATCAAGATGCCGTAGATCTCGCGGGCGAACATCAGCGACGCCGAGCCCAGCACCAGCACGGCGATGGTGAAGCGCAGCAGCCGGGTGCGCAGCTCGCCCAGGTGCTCCATCAAGCTCATGCGGAATTCGTCGGTCGAGTCGGCGGTGGCCACGCGTCAGCTCTTGGGGGTCGGGTCTTCGGGCGGAGGCACCACGGCGACCGGCTCACCCTGGGGCATGCCCTTCGTGAGCTGCGATTCGACGTGCTCGGCCGGCGCCGGCAGGATCTCGGGGTCGACGTTCGCGCCCAGGGCCACCGACTCCGGCGACGGCTTGACCAGCGCGTGCGTCTTCGGGGGCTCGGCGTCCATGCGGTAGAACTCGCGCTCCACCACGCCGCGCACCTCGTCCGTCTGGCGGCGGAATTCGCGCATGAACTTGCCGATGCCGCGGGCCAGTTCAGGCAAGCGCTGGGGGCCCAGCACCAGCAGGGCCACGATCGCGATGAGGGCAATTTCGCCGGAGCCGATGTTGAACATCTGGCCCCGGCTTGTAGCGCACCCGGCCTTCAGCGGCGAACGGGGAACGCAGTGCCCTTGCCGCAATAGACGAACGTGCCGTCGGGCGCCTTGCCGGCGCGACGCAGCCCCGAGAACGCCAGGAAGCTGCCTGCACGGGCAGGCCCGAGGTTCGCGTCTTCGATGCGCAGCACCACCGGCAGGCCCGTGGGCAGCCCGTCGAAGGGCGAGACCAGCTCGGCGGTGACGAAGCTGCGGCCCGAGCTGCAGCCGTTGTTGGCGATGCCGTAGTACGGGAACTTCTCGGCCACCGAGACCACCTTCACGCGGGCGTCTTCGACCATCGCGCCGGGGACGAAGCGGGGGTCCTTTTTGGCCTCATCTGCGGTGGCCGCGGGCATCAGGCCGCCGGCCGCCTTGCCGCCGAGGTAGGCGTTGGCCGAGGTGGCCGTGGTGGTGGCGACGGGCTGCGCGGGGGGCGGGGTCTCGCCGGGCTTCACCACGCGGCGGCTGGAGAGCTCCGACTGCTGGTTCTTCGCGGCCTCGGCGGCGAGGCGGGCGGCTTCCTTCTTCTGCTGCTCGTCGAGCTTCTTGCCCTCGACCTCGAGGCGCTTGGCCTCCTCGGCGGCGGCCTTCTCCTCGTCCTTGCGGCGCTTCTCTTCGTCGGCCTTGGCCTTCTTCTCGGCGAACACCGAGTCCTTCTTCGCGCGGGCCTCGTCGGCGAGCCGCTGCTTCTCTTCGGCGGCGCGCTTCTTCTCTTCTTCCTTCGCGAGGCGATCTGCCTCGACCTTGGCCTTCTTCTCGGCGAGCTCCGCGTCCTTCCTGGCCTTCGCTTCGTCGGCCTTCGCCTTCGCGTCGGCGACCGCCGCGTCGGCCTTCGACTTCTTCTCGGCGGCCTCCGCGTCCTTCTTCGCCTTGGCTTCGTCGGCCTTCGACTTCGCGTCGAGGGCGACGGACTCGGCCTTCACCTTCGCCTCGGCGGCGTCGGCTTCTGCCTTGGCCTTCTTCTCGGAGGCCTCGGTCTCGCCCTTCTTCTTTCGCTCGTCGGCGGAGAGCTTCGCCTCTTCGGCCTTCTTCACCCGCTCTTCTTCGGCGAGCTTCTTCTTCTCTTCGAGCTCGGCCTTCTTCTTCTCGAGCTCTGCCTTCTGCGCTGCCAGCGAGGCGTCGCGCGCCTCGGCCACCTTCTTCTGCTTCTCGAGGTCCTCGTCGCGCTTCTTCTCGTCGGCGAGCTTCTTGTCTTCGGCCTTCTTGACCTTGTCTTCTTCGGCGAGGCGCTTCTTCTCTTCGGCGTCGAACTTCTTCTTCTCTTCGCCGAGGCGCTTCTCGTCTTCCTTGCGCTTCTTGTCGTCTTCCGCGAGGCGCTTGGCTTCGGCGTCCTGGGCCTTCTTCTTGTCGACCAGGTCCTGGGCGTCCTTCGCCTTCTTGGCCTCGGCGGCGGCCTTCTCCTTCGCTTCGCCGTCGGCCTTCATCTTGGCGGTGGCCTCTTCGGCGGCCTTCATCTTCGCCTCGGCCTCGGCGAGCTTCTTCTCGGCCTCGAGGCGCTTGCCCTCTTCGATCTCGCGCTTCTTGCGCTCTTCCTCGGCCTTGAGGGCCTGGGTGCGGTCGTCGCGCGTGATGGGCTTGCGGCGGCCACCCGCGGTCTCCTCACCACCGGCCGCCGACTTGGGGCCGGCGACGTCGCCGACCTCTTCCTGCGCGAGCGCGGTGGGGGCGGCGAGGGCGGCGGCGACGGACAGGGCGAGGAAACGATTCTTCATGGGGCCGCCTGTAGCCCACGCGGCCAAGGCTGATCAACCAGACCCGTCAGCCGCGCGCTTCCTGCGCGTGGCGCACCTCGGCGGCGGCGGCCCGGCGCTGGACCCCCCGCTCGACGATGAAGAGCAGCCCGGGAATGACCAGGCTCAAGCTCATGCTCACCAGGGCCACGTGGTCCATGCCCCCGAGGCGCTTGAGGCCCGGGGTCACCTCGACGGTGGTCAGCAGCTGCGCCGACAGCACGGCGGCGAAGGCCGAGGCCCCGTGCTGCACCGCCGACTGCAGCGACTGGAACCGGGCGCGCAGCTCCGGGGGCGGCACCTTGGTGGTCAGCGTGTTGTACGAGACGTTGCGCAGGCCGTTGGCGATCATGAAGCCCACGAACACCAGGGTGGCCACCCACACCTGCACCCCCTCGTGCGGCAGGTAGAAGAAGGCGAACACCACCCCGATGACCGAGAACGCGCCCACCGTGCCCACGCGGAAGCTGCCGAAGCGATCGACCGCGCGGCCGCCCAGCTGGGTGGTGATGAGGCTGGCGATGCCCCCGCCGCCGTAGGCGTACTTGAGCGCGTCGCGCGGCAGGCCGAGGTTCATCTGCAGGTAGGCCGCGATGTTGGGGATGAGCACGAAGCCCGCCATCATCACCACCCCGGTCATCAGGTAGCTCAGCTGCACCAGCGGGTCGCGCAGCATCGCCCCCACGTCGACCTTCTGCTTCGCGCGCTCGAGGTGCCCGGTCATCGGCGGCAGGGCGAAGATGGCCATCGCGCACACCACCAGGCCCACCGCGGCCACGCCCATGAACGGCGCGCGCCAGCCGAAGTGCTCCGCGGCCCACAGGCCCAGCGGCACCCCGAAGACCGAGGCGATGGAGAACGCGCCCATCACCGTGCCCATGGCCCGCCCGCGCAACGAAGAAGGAATGGCGTCGGCGATGATCGAGAAGGCGATGGAGGTCGCCGGGCCCCCGAAGGCGCCGGCCACCACGCGGGCCGCGAGGAGCGTGGGGAGATCGTAGGCCAGGCCCGCGGACGCCGTGCCCACCACCAGGCCGAACATCGCCGCCGCCAGCGCCTTGCGCCGGTCGAAGAAGTCGAGGAACAGGCTGCCCAGCAGGCCGGAGATGGCGGCCGCGCCGGTGTAGGCGCCGCCCACGTAGCCTAAGTTCGACTCGGGCACCCCCAGCGCCTTGGCGAAGTCGGGGCCCAGCGGCATGACGATCACGAAGTCGAGGATGTTGACGAACTGCACCGCGCCGATGAGCAGGACGATGATCCACTGCCCACGGGTCATCTGCGGTGCGTCGGACGGCGGCTTCATCGAAGCGTGGGGTTAAGTGAAAATGCGTCGCTCCGCCATGGGACAGTGCGCCGAGGGCTCCTCCCGGACATGAATCGTCGCCTGCGCAGAGTGCTGTTCATCGTCACCGCCGGCGCGGTGCTCTCGCGGCTCTTCGTGCTCGGCCAGGAACGCGGCTTCGCCCTCGTCGCCCGGGCCACGGTGGTGGTGACCCTCGCCTCCCTCGCCGCGTGGCTGGTGCACCTCGTGCTCCACGAGCTCGCGCACTGGGCCGCCGCCGTCAGCCAGGACTTCGAGGTGCGCGGGGTGCGCTTCGGGCCCCTGGCCCTCGACTTCACCGGCCCCCGGGTGCGCGTGTACCGGGGCCTCGACCTCGGCGGCGGCGTCTCCTCCCTCCCGCGCGGGGCACAGCGCCTCGGGCCCCGGCTGCGGCGCGCGGCGATGGCCGGGCCCTTGATGACCTTCGTGGCCACGGGCGCAGGCGCGCTCGCGTGGCGCGCCGGCGCAGACGCCTCGCTGGCCACGCCCCTGGGCATCTTCGTGGTGATGGGCGCCTTCACCCTGGTGACCTCGCTCTTGCCGGGGGTGATGCTGCCCACGCGCCCGGCCAGCGGCACCGATCTCGACCAGTTGCTCCAACCGCGCGCGGTGCTGGGCTACTGGCTCAACGCCGCCGCGCTGCAGGGCCTCTCGAAGGGCCAGCGCCTGTCGCAGTCGCTGGACCTCCGCACGGCCCAGGCGCTGCTCCCGGAGCCCGAGGGGGAAGTGGAGGCGCTCGAGCTGGGCTGGTGCTTCGCGTGCCTCGACGCCGGGAGGCCCGAGCTGGCCCGGCCCCGCCTGCGCTCGATGGTCGAGCGGCTCGACGACGCGTCACCCGACTGGCTGCACACCGACGTCTACAACCAGCTGGGGTGCCTCTCGGCCCTCGACGGAGACGCGGTACACGCCGAGGCCTGCCTCGCGGAGGTCAAGCTCACCCAGTCCACCCCCTGGTACTGCGAGCTGCTCACCGCGTGCATCGCGCGGGCCCGCGGGGAGGACTGGCGGCCCGCGCTCACGAAGTGGAAGACCGCGGCCGAGGCGCACCCGGCCCGGGCCTTCATGATCGGCGGCAACGAGTGGGTGCTCGAGCGCCTCTCGGCCTGAGCGTCAGACCCGGAAGCGGCGCACTTCGCCGCGCAGCACGTCGGCCTGGTTGCGCAGCGTGTCGATGGCCTCTTCGAGCTGCTTCACCGAGCGGTTCTGCTGGTCGGCCACGGAGCGGATGGTCTCGATGGCCTTGAGCACCTGCTCGGTGCCGCGGGTCTGCTCTTTCTGCGCGCGGTTCAAGTGGGTGACCATCTCGTTGATGTTCTCGATGCTGCGGCTGATCTGCTTGCCGCCGTGGCTCTGCTCTTCGACCGAGCGCTTGACGTGCTGGGTCAGCAGCTTCATCTGCTCGGCGGCCTTCATCACCTGCTCGCCGCCGCGGGCCTGCTCGTTGGTGGCCTTGTTGATCTGCTCGATGGTGGCGCGGACGCGCTCGACGGCGGCGGTGACGTCCTTGCTGCCGCGAGCCTGCTCCACCGTGGCCCTTGCGATGGCCTTGACCATCTGGGTCGAGTTCTTCGCGGAGTCCTGGATCTTCTTGAGCGCGTTCTCGGCTTCGCGGCCGAGCACCACGCCCTCTTCGACGCTGCGCACGCCGGTGTTCATCGCGGCGGCGGCGTTGCGCGACTCGGCCTGCACCGCGCGGATCAGGTCGGCGATCTCCTTGGTGCTCGCGGCGGTGCGCTCCGAGAGGTCCTTGATCTCGTCGGCGACCACGGCGAAGCCCTTGCCGTGATCCCCGGCCTGGGCGGCGATGATCGCGGCGTTGAGCGCGAGGAGGTTGGTCTGCTCGGCGACGTCGTCGATGACGTCCACGATGTTGCCGATCTCCCCGATGCGCCGGCCCAGCTGCTCGATGACCGACGAGGCCTGCTTGCTCGAGTCCTTGATGCGGTCGATGCCCACGATGGTCTTCTGGATCGACTCCATGCCGGTCTCGGCGTCCTTCGACACCTGCTCCGAGAGCCGCGCCGTCTCGTAGGCGTTGGTCTCGACCTGGCCGATGGCGATGTCCATCTCGCGGATCGAGCTGCTGGTGGTCTCGGTGTTCTTGAGCAGGTCCTCGACGTTCCGCGCGACTTCCTTGATGGAGTACGTGGTCTGCTCGATGGCGCTGGTGGTCTCGTCCACCGAGGCGGCCATCTTCTGCACGTTGGCGGCGACCTCGTCGTTGGTGGTCGACATCTCCATGATGCTGGAGCTCGACTCTTCGGCCGACTGGTAGAGCACCTCGACGTTCTCGGCGATGCCCTTGAGCGAGCTGAGCATCTCCACCATCGCGCTCGAGGTCTCCTCGACGCGGGTGAGCACCGTGGAGGCGCCGCTGGTGGTGGTCGAGGCGCTGCGGGAGATCTGGTCGATGACCTGGGCCACGCTCTCGGCCACGCCGCGCACCCGGCCCAGGGTGTCGCGCAGCCCCTGGCCGATGCTGTTGAGCGACTCGGCGAGCTCGTCGAGTTCGCGCGTGGGCGCGCCCTCCACCCGGCCCGAGAGGTCGGCCTCCGCGAGACGGATGGCCATGGCGCGCATGGTGGCGATGGGGCCGATGATCAACAGCCGCGAGAGCACGCCCACCAGGGCCATGAAGATGAGCACGCTGACGATGAGCGCGATGAGCAGCGTCTTGCGCAGCGAGCCCAGGCCCTCGTCGATGCGCGCCCGGTCGAGCGACACGAGCACGAAGCCCTTCATGCCGCCCTTGACCTGCACCGGGTCCGCGACGAGCAGGTCACCGGAGTCGAGCTGGATCTGCACCCGCTGCGCCTGGTCGTTGAACTGCTTGAGCATCTCCTCGGTGGTCTTGAGATCGTTGTCCGAGCTCTGGGCGATGACGTCCCGGGGCCGGCACTCGCCCGAGCAGGCGAGCACCCACACGTTGCGGATGGCGCGCTCGCCGCCGACGATGTTGTTGATCTCCGCCGAGGCCTCCGCGTCGACCGACTCGCGCGGCACGATGGGCACCTTGCGCTCGATCTCCTTGGCCACGGCCTTGCCGCGCTCCCACAGGGTGTCGGTCAGGTAGGTGTCGGCCTGGCTGGGCACCACCACGAAGAGCACCGCGACCAGCACGATGAGCGCGACGAGAAGGACGCCGATGATGGCGCCGGTGAGCCCGGGTCGTTGAGAGCGCGCAGCCACGTGGCCGACGACTGTGGCAGCGCAGGGCAGCGCCTTCAAGAAACGTGAGGCATCATCGGCCCATGAACAGCAAACTCTACGGCGACCACCGCGCGCACACGCCCCTGCCTCCGGTGACCATGCTCGCCCGGCCCGACCAGGCCCACTTCCACCTGGTGGTCTCGGTCGAGAGCGAATCGGCCGCGGCCGCCGTGCCACTGCTGCGCCGCGCCGCCGCCCGCCTCGAGGAGCTGCTGCCCCCGCTCGGCGCCCACCTCACCACCACCGACTTCTCGCTCCCCCAGGAGCCGGGGAAGCTGTCCAACGCGCCCTCCCGGCTCCACGCCACCCTGGTGGTGCCCCTGGGCAAGGACGCCCCCTTCTGGGACCGGGTGCAGAAGCTCGCCCAGGTCGACGACCTGCTGCGCGCCCTGGTGGTCGAAGGCAAGAAGCAGAAACCGGCCCTCGAGGTGCGTCGCGACCTGCCGGTGTTCGTCGTCGCCGAGCCCGAAGTGCACCGCGACGCCCTGGTCAAGCGCCTCCACGAGCGCGTGCGCAGCCTCGCGGGCGACGCCGCCGGGGTGCAGCTCAAGGACCTGCGCTTCGACTGCGCCGTGCAACAGCGCCCCCTGGGCCTCGAAGAGGTCGAGCTCTCCTTGCCCGTCGACGGCTCGGCCGAACTGCTCCTGCCCCGATGATCCGCGCCCTCCTGATCCTCGGTGGCGTGGTGCTGCTGGCCGGGTTCGCGCTGCTGGTGCTGGTGCCCCTCGACGAGGAGACCTGCGCGCAGCTCTACGAAGAACGCACCGGCCAGCGCAGCCACGACGCCGCGCTGGGCCGCAGCTCCGCGTGGGACTGCCTCGTGACCATGAACCGGCTCCAGCAGAAGGCGGCGGAGGAGGAGCGCGAGAGGTTGGCGCAGGCCGCGCGCGAGCGGGAGCTGTACGCGGATCAGTCCCGCCTCGAAGCCCAGCAACGGCAGGAAGCCGAACAGCTCGCGGTCAAACGAAAGCTCGAGGCGCAGATTGCGACCGAGAACGAAGCGGGCCTGTTGGCGCAGTTCCGCGGGCCTTTGTGCGCGCGCCTTTCGACGCTCGGGGAACGGTCCCTCTCGCTCTCCCTCCTCCGGGCGAAGGGCGACGTGTGGCTCTACTCCCTCGAGTCCCACTGCCCTGACTGCCGCTACCTGGTGCAGCCCGAGTTCACGTTCCACCGCCTGGATGGCTCGGTGTTCTGCACCGGTGGAGGGACCGGCCGCGGCGACTGCCGGGAGAAGCTCGCCGCGCTGCAGGTGCTGACCCAGTCCGACCACACCGGCAGCGGCGACTTCCTGCGCACCTGGCTGACCTGCCCATGACCACCAGGCTCCTCACCGACCCCGCCTGGCTCGAGCACGTCGCCGGGCCCATGCACCCCGAATCCCCGGGGCGGCTGCGCGCGATTCACGAGGTGCTGGCGCGCGCCCCCATCTCCGGCACCGAGCACGGCGTGCCCCGGGCCGCGACCAAAGCAGAGCTCACCCGGGTGCACGCCCTGACCCACGTCGAGCACGTGCTCTCGCTCGCGGGAAAAGACGCCCAGCTCGACCCCGACACCGCGATGAGCCCGGGGAGCGCGAACGCCGCGATGCTCGCTGCCGGCGGCGCCGCCCAGCTCGCCCTCGACGTGTGGCGCGGCGAGGTGACCAACGGCTTCGCCCTGGTGCGGCCCCCGGGGCACCACGCGGTGGCCGACCACGCCATGGGCTTCTGCCTCTTCAACAACGTCGCGGTGGCCGCCGAGGCCGTGCTCGCCGCCGGGGCGCAGCGCGTGTTGATCCTCGACTGGGACGTGCACCACGGCAACGGCACCCAGTCGACGTTCTTCGCCCGGCGCGACGTGCTCTTCTGCTCGAGCCACCAGTTCCCCTTCTATCCGGGCAGCGGCGCGCCCCGGGAGATCGGTCAAGGCGCAGGCGCGGGCTACACGGTGAACGTGGCGCTCCCCGGAGGCCTGGGCGACGCCGACTACGGCGCGGTGTTCCACGACGTGTTCCTGCCCCTGGCGCAGCGCTACCGGCCCGACCTGGTCCTCGTGTCCGCCGGCTTCGACCCGCACCGCGACGACCCCCTGGGCGGCATGGACGTGACCGAGCGCGGCTTCGCGGCCATGTGCAGCGCGGTGAAGTCGCTCGCGGAGGAGACGTGCGGGGGCAAGCTCGTGCTGTTGCTCGAGGGTGGCTACGATCTCGATGGGCTCTCGCAGTCGGTGCACGCCTGCGCCGAGGTGCTCGCCGGGCAAAGACGCGACGAGTTTCCCAAGGGCGCGGGCCCGCGCGTGCAGCAGGCCATCGCCGACACCCTCGCGGCGCACCGGAGCACCTCATGAGCCAGGCGGGCTACGTCCACGGGAGCACCGACGAGCGCGAGGTGGCGCGGCTGGAGAAGCAGGCCGACTTCACCGCGGGCTTCACCTTCTCCACCCTCGGCCTCGAGGCGGGCCAGCGGGTGCTCGACCTCGCCACCGGCGTGGGGGCCATGGGCGCGCGCCTGCAACGCCCCGGGCTCCACGTCGTCGGCGTCGATCTCTCGGCGACCCAGCTGGGGGCCGCGCGGAAGAACCACCCCACCCTGCCTGTGCTTCGCGGCGACGCCACCGGCCTGCCCTTCGCCGACGCCACCTTCGACCGCGTGCACTGCAGCTGGCTGCTGGAGCACGTCAGCGACCCCGTGGCGGTGCTGCGCGAGGTGCGCCGGGTGCTCAAGCCTGGCGCCTGCTGTCAATTCGTCGAGGTGGACAACGCCACGCTGCAGCTCACCCCGCCCAGCGAAGCGGTGACCACCCTCACGCGACTGCTCAACGACGCCCAGGTGCGAGGGGGCGGTGACCCGTTCATCGGCGCCCGCGTCGAACAGGTCTTCGCGGCGGCCGGGTTCGAGCGCCTGCGCGTCGAGCGCCAGCAACTGGTCGGCTCGGCCGCCGAGCCGCGCTTCTTTCAGGCCTTCGTGGACGAGTTCGCGGAGATCTACGAGGGCCTCGACGAGTCGCTGGGCGCCGACCTCGCGCCGCTCATCGCCCGGGCCGCGGCCGAGATCCGCGCGCTGCTCCACACCCCGCACGCCTCGCTGCGCTACACCCCGGTCGTCGTGCAGGCCTGGCGGTGACGCGCCCCGCTCATTCCCACCCCACCTGGAGTACATCGCCCCCCATGAAACGCCTGCTGCCGTGGTCGGTGTTGCTCTCCCTCGTGTCCCTCGGTTGTGGCCCCCGCGAGCTGCGCGTGGCCATGAACCCCGACAACAACAGCGGCCAGTCGGGCTTCGCGGTGATCCTCGATCGCGGCGGCAAGGGCATCACCGTCACCGTCGAGACCTCCGCCCCGGCCTTCCCCGGCCCGCAGGTGGCCCACATTCACGCGGGGAGCTGCGGCGAGGTCGGCGCGGTGCGCGTGGGACTCGACATGCTCGAGGCGCTGCCCTCCCAGGCCGACCGCTACGGGAGCACCACGGAGATCACCATGGGCACGCCCTTCGACACCTTCAAGTCGGGCGCGTGGATCATCAACGTGCACGACACCCGCGACATCGGCCTCTACGTCTCGTGCGGGAAGATCCCCGCGCCATGAGCACCGCCCCCTGGAAGACCGCCCTGCTGACCGGCGCCTCGAGCGGCCTGGGCCGGGGCCTCGCCACCTGGCTCGCGAAGCGCGACGTGAAGGTCTACGCCGCCGCCCGCAGGCTCGACCAGCTCGAGGCCCTGCGCGCCGAAGCGGGCCCCAACATCGTCCCCCTGAAGCTCGACGTGAGCGACTCGGACGCCACCTTCGCCACCGTGCGACGACTCGACGCGGAGTGCGGCGGCCTCGACCTGGTCATCGCCAACGCCGGCGTGGGTGACGACACGCGGGTCAAGCGGCTCGACTGGGAGTCGACCTCGCGCATGGTGCAGGTCAACGTCGCCGGCGCCACGGCCACGCTGTGCGGCGCGCTGCCGGGCATGGTCGAGCGCAAGCGCGGCCACCTGGTGGGCATCAGCTCGCTGGCCGGCCTCGTGGCCCTGCCCTCGAGCTCGGTGTACTGCGCGACCAAGGCGTACCTGGCGATGTTCCTCGAAGGGCTGCGCCTCGACGTCGAGCGCTACGGCCTGTCGGTGACCTCGATCCACCCCGGCTTCGTGAAGAGCGAGATGACCGCGAAGAACAAGCCCGAGGCGATGCCCTTTCTCCTCGAGACCGACGACGCCGTCGAGCGCATGGGCCGGGCGATGCTGCGCCGCGCGAAGGTCTACGCCTTCCCCTGGCAGCTCAGCTCGCTCATCGCCTCGGCCCAGGCCCTGCCGCGCCCGCTGCGCACCGCCGTGTTGCGCCGGCTCCGCTGAGACCTACGCCAACCGCGCGATCTCCCCGCGCGTCGAGCGGTTGAACCTCGTGACGAGGGTCACCGCCACCACCGTGAGCCCGGCCGACAGGCCCCACCACAGGCCCACCACCCCGTACGGCCCGCGCACGCCCAGCCAGTACGCGATGGGCAAGCCGATGCACCAGTGCCCCACGATGTTCGCCCAGAAGGTGAAGGTCGTGTCCCCGGTGCCGCGCAGCGCGCCCGCGCCCACGGCCTGCACCCCGTCGGAGACCTGGAACACCGCCACCACCACGAAGAGCGCGATGACCGTCTGGATGACCGCGGGGTCGCTCGACATCAACCCCGCCATGGTGTGCGGGAAGACCACGAACACCAGCGAGGCCAGCGCCATGAACACCGCCACGCTGGAGAACGCGGTCAGCCCCGCGCGCCGCGCCCCCGGGGAATCGCCCCGGCCGATGGCCCAGCCCACCCGCGTCGCCGCCGCGCTGCCGATGCCCGAGGCCACGCAGAAGGTGAGGCTCGCCCAGTTGAGCGCCACCTGGTGCGCCGCCGCCGCCGTCTCGCCCAGCCGCCCCGAGAGCAACCCGGTGAGCGAGAAGACGCCCGACTCGGCGATGAAGTGCAGGCCGATGGGCGCTCCGATGCGAAACGCGCGCAGCACCTCGACGCGATCGAAGCGCCGCCGCGTGCCCTCCGGCGCCGGGCCAAAGCCGAAGAACAGCACGCCCAGCTGCAGCCACGTGCACAGCACGGTGGCCAGCGACGCGCCCATCACCCCCAGGCCGGCGCCGAACACCAGGCCCACGTCGAGCGCGAAGTTGGCGATGTTCGCCACCACCATCGCCCAGAAGGTGATGGCCACCCGCCCGGTGCCCGTGAGGTAGCTGCGCGCGGTGACGAAGAGCATCAGCCCCGCCACGCCCGGCAGCCGCCACCACATGTACGTGCGCGCCGCCTCGGCCACCGTGGGCGCGACGCCGAAGGGCTCCAGCAGGAAGGGCAGCCCCGCGATGGGGATCATCACCACCACGCTGGTCATCAGCGCCAGCCACACGCCCTGCCAGTAGTGGGTGCGCGCCCGCGCCAGCTGCCCCGAGCCGATGGCCTGCGAGACCAGCGGGTCGAGCGCCAGCAGCACGCCCATGCCGAAGAAGCTGCAGGTGAAGGTCAACGAGTTGCCGAGGCCCGCGCCCGCCTGCGCCGCGGCGCTGAGCCGGCCGAGCACCCCGGTGTCCACGATGCCCATCAACGCCTGACCCGCCTGCGCCAGCGCGAGCGGCAGCGCCAGCTTCCACAGGGCCCTCAGCTCGTTGGGTTCACCGGGGGCCGCCATCGCGGCGCGACGGGTACAAGGTTGGCCCGGCGTTCGCCAGCGAAGTCAGGCGTCCCAGGGGTTGATGACCTCGAGGCCGGGCACCCGGGCGAAGTCCTTCACGTTCCGGCTCACCAGGGGCAACCCGTTGACCAGGGCGATGGCCGCGATCTGCGCGTCGCCGAGGTCCATCGGCGCGCCCATTCGCTGGCGATGGGTCACGATCTCCGCGCACACCTCTGCGGCGTTGCGGTCGAACGGGAGGCATGGCGTGCGGAACTCGGCGTCGAGAATGTCGCCCAGCGACTTGAGGAGCGAGGTCCGGCGCCTGCCGACCGGCAGCGCCATCACCCCGGCGAAGAGCTCGAAGCGGGTCACCGAGCAGAGCGACACGGACTCCCGGGGGCGAACCTGGAACCACAGCAACACGCTGGGGTCCGGCTCGGGCCGCATCAACTCGGAGATGACGTTGGTGTCGAGCAGCACGGGTCAGCCCAGGGAAGGCGGCTTGCGCGCCGAAGCGCGCGAAGGCAACTGCAGCTCGACCTCGTGGCCCTTGAGCGCCTTGCGAAAGCGCGCGACGAAGGACGCGCTGTCGGCCGTACCGCGCACCGCCTGGGTGAGCACCGCCCGAACCTCGGCCTCCATCGACCGTTGGTTCTTCGCGGCCCGCACCCGGAGCTGCTCCTTCACGTCGTCATCGAGGTTGCGGATGGTCAGGCTGGCCATGCGCGCAGTGTAGGCAGTGCCTGCACTGCATGCAATGCAGGCAATCTGCCCTCACGGCACCTGGAGGAAGGTGTTGGCGTCGGCCGCGCCCTTCTCCGGCTCGCTGTCCTCGGGCTCGGTGCCGCGCTTGAACCACAGGGTCATCGAGTTCTTCCCGCTCGAGGCCAGGCGCCCGGTCTTCCGGTCGATGCGCCGCTGCACCAGGTCGAGCGAGGGAGGCGGCGCGAACTCGGGCTGGCTGCGGCCCTCGAGCGCGCGGGTCATGTAGGCCAGCCAGATGGGCAGCGCGGCGCGACCACCGGTCTCGTACTTGCCCAGGGGATGCGGGTTCAGGTCGTAGCCCACCCACGCGCTGGTCACGAGGTCGCGGGTGAAGGCGGTGAACCACGCGTCGAAGCTGTCGTTGGTGGTGCCCGTCTTGCCCGCCGCCGGCTTGCCCAGGCGCTGGGCCGCCGCGCCCGTGCCGCCCTGCACCACGCCGCGCATGAGGTCGGTGACGATGAACGCCGTCTCCGGGGCCATCACCTGCTCGCCGGGCTCGAAGAGCCGCGCGTAGCCCGAGGCCACCCGGTCCTGCAGCGAGGCCCAGGCGTCGTCGTAGGCGGTGTGGTCCTCCACCATGCGCCCGAAGCGGTCTTCGATCTTCCGCACGAAGTACGTCGGCTTCTTGAGGCCCAGGCGGTTGATGGTCGCGTACACCTGCACCAGCTCGTAGGGGTACACGCAGGAGCTGCCCAGGGCCGCCGAGTAGTCGGGGTTGAGCGGCGTGGAGAAGCCCAGCGAGTGCGCGTAGTCGTTGATCGCCGCGATGCCGATGACCTCGTTCTTCTTCCCGAGGAAGCGCGCCAGCTCGATGAAGGTCTTCACCGCGGGGATGTTCATCGAGTTGACCAGGGCCTCCTTGAGCAGCACCTCGCCCTTGAAGTTCTCGTCGTAGTTCGCCGGCTTCCACCGGTTCTGGTTCTCCGGGTCGTCGTAGACGATGGGCGAGTCGACGAGCACGGTGCCCTCGGTCCACCCCATCTTCTCGATCGCGCCCGAGTAGACGATGGGCTTGAAGCTCGAGCCCGGCTGCCGGCACGCCTGGAAGGCGCGGTTGAACTCGTTGGCGTCGAAGTCGTAGCCGCCCACCATCGCCGAGAGGTACTGGCGGTGCGGGTCGATGCTCACGATGGCCGCCTGCGGCTCGGGCTCCTGCTCGAGCCGCACCAGCGCCACGCCCTCGGGCACCTCGGCGGCCAGCGAGTCGCTCCAGGCTTCCTTGTCGTCGGTCAGCCCCTTCTTGTCCTTCACCGCGCGCACGATGATCACGTCGCCCAGCTTCAGCGGCTTGACGTTGTTGATGAGCACCGTGGGGTAGTAGCGCTCGCCGTTCACCTCGCGGGCCCAGCGCATGCCCAGGGCGGGCAGCTTCGCCACCTTGCTACCGATGGTCACGTCGGCCGTCAGCGCGTCCTTGGAGATCGCCGAGACCAGGCCCACGTAATAGCGGCCGGGCTCGATCTCGCTGGCCCCCATCACCTTCTTCGACTTCTCGATGAACTTGTCCTGCTCGGCCTTGGCGGAGAGCTGCATCACCGGGCCGCGGTAGCCTTGGCGCTTGTCGACCGCGAGCAGGCCCCAGAGCACCGCCTCCTGCGCGGCGCGCTGCTTCTCGCTGTCCATGGTGGTGAAGACCTTGAGGCCGTCGTTGAGCAACGCGCTGTTGCCGTAGCGGTTGACCACGTCGCGGCGGGTCTCCTCGGTGAAGTACGGCGAGAACTGGTGGAAGATGTCCTCCACCGGGTACACGCTCACCTCGGCCTTCGACGCCTCGTCGAACTCGGCCAGGGTGATCATCCCCTTCTCCTTCATCTGCCCCAGCACGTACTGGCGCCGCTTCTTCGCCTTCTCGGCGTCCTTGAAGGGCGAGTAGTTCGAGGGGGCCTGGGGCAACCCGGCCAGCAGCGCCATCTCGGCCAGGGTCAGGTCCTTCACGTCCTTGCGGTAGTAGTTCTCGGCCGCCGACTGCACCCCGTAGCTGTGGTGCCCGAGGTAGACGTTGTTCAGGTAGAGGTAGAGGATCTCCTCCTTGGTCAGCTCGCTCTCGAGCCGCCGCGCGAGCAGGGCCTCGCGGATCTTCCGCTTGATGGTCTTGGCCGTGGATTCCTTGTAGCCCTCGGCGCTGATCAGCACCGCCTTGGCGGTCTGCTGGGTGAGCGTCGAGCCGCCCTGCACCTTGCCCTTGCCGGCGACCTTCTTGAGGATCGTCTTGAAGGCGGCGCGGGCGGTGCCCACCAGGTCCACCCCGAAGTGGTCGAAGAAGTCGGCGTCTTCGGCGGCGATGAAGGCCTGCACCAGTCGCTTGGGAATGCGCTCGTAGGGCACGACCTTGCGGCGCTCGTTGTAGAACTCGCCGGCGAGCACCCCGTCCACCGTGTACACCTCGGTGAGGATCGGCGGCCGGTACTCGTCCACCTTGGGGATGTCGGGCAGCCCCGCCGAGTACTTCCAGGACACGAAGGCGTAGACCACCACCGCCGCGGTCACCCCGGTCATCAGGAAGAAGCCGAGCAGCTTGAACGGCGCCTTCCACCATCGCTTCTGCGGAACGTTGACCAACAGCAGTTTCCCTTCAGTCATTTAAACGCGCTCCGGCGGCCGGCTTCGCCTCGAGACCTGCTCGCTTGAGGACATCGACGAGCTCCTCCGGGAGCTTCGCTTCAACCACCATCTTCCGCCCGTCTTCCGGGTGGGGGAATTCCAGGCGCGTGGAGTGCAGAAACAGCCGCGTGAGGCCCCACTTTGACTTGGCCTCCCGGTTGAACGCGAAGTCCCCATGCTTCGGGTCCCCCGCCACCGGGTGGCCGATCGAGGCGAAATGTCGCCGAATCTGGTGCGTCCGGCCAGTTTCAATCGTGCACTGGACGTAGGCGGCCTCGGCCGTCTGGCACACCACCTGGTAGCGGGTGCGGGCCTCCTGCATGTTGACCCCGCGGCGCTCGCGCGACTCGGCGGTCTGCTGGTGCTCGGGCAAGGGGGTGTCGATGAGCCCCGCCTGCTGCTGGAGCTTGCCCTTGACCATCACCAGGTAGCGCTTCTTCGCCTTGTGCTCGGTGAAGACCTCGGTGAAATGCACCATCGCCGGGCGCCGCTTGGCGATGACGATCACCCCCGAGGTCTCCCGGTCCAGCCGGTGCGCCGGGCTCGCCGAGAAGCCGTTGCGCTCGGCCTTGTTGCCTAAATACGCACGGATGACGTCGACCACCGTGCCCCCGGTGATGCCGCTGCCGGTGTGCGCGGCCATGCCCGAGGGCTTGTCGATGATGACGATCCAGTCGTCCTCGTGGAGCACCTTGAGCTCCGAGAGGTCGACCTCGGGCGGCGGCGGCGGCTTGCGCTCCCGGTCCCCCAGCAGCTGGGCGTCGGTGCCCCGCACGGTGATGACGTCCCCGGCCACCAGCGGCTGTTCGGGGGTCGCCCGCTTGCCGTTCACACGGATTTTCTTCACCCGGATCATCTTGAACAGGTGGCTGAAGGGCACGCTGGCAAGCGTCTTCTTCAGGTACTTGTCCAGACGGACGCCGGCATGATCCTCGGTGACGCGGTACTCGAGCACGGGGGAGCCTGTAGCCCAGCGGAACGCAGTTGTGGAAGGTGCCGCAGCGGGACGGTAGAAGCCGCCACCATGGCAAAGCAGCTCAACATCGAAGACTTGCTCAAGGCGGGCTCCAAGCAGTGGAACCAGCTGCGCAAGGACAACAAGGTTCCCCTCGACCACACGGGAGCCACGTTCCCCCAGCTGTTCTCGGCCAATGCCGACCTCTCGGGGCTGACGTTGATCGGCACCGAGTGGGAAAAGTGCGACCTCTCGAAGGTCAGCTTCAAGGAAGCCGACCTCTCGAACGCGTACTTCCACGGGGGCCGCCTGCAAGACTGCGACTTCCGCGGGGCGAACATGGCGGGGGCGACCTTCGAGAAGTTGAAGCTCCTGCGCTGTGACTTCACCAACGCCACCGGCCTCGAGGAGCTCGAGTTCGACGACTGCGACATGGACCGGGTGACCGGCCTCGACGGCGAAGACGCGCCGCCGCCCCCTCCGCCCCCCGCGGTCGGCGTCACCAGCTTCACCCGCGAGCAGCGCGCGGCCGTGATGGGCATGGCCACCTCGGCGCCCGAGAGCGACCTGCCCCCGTTCCGCCCCGGCGACGCGGCCGGCACCATCCTCTTCCGTGGCCTCAAGCAGATCGCCAACCCGCCGCCGTGGGTGCTCGACGTGCCCGGCCTGCGCCCCCCCCTGCCCGTGCGCATGCCGCCCGGCGCGAGCCTCGAGCACCAGTACCGCGAGGCCGTGAAGACGCGCCTCGAGGGCCGGCGCCCGGTGCCTGACATGCAGGCCGTGGCCAAGGCGAAGGAAGTCATCGCGACCGGTGGCGGCGACGCCGCGGTGGCGGTCATGTACCTGCGCGAGGTCGGCGAAGAAGTCATCCCCAGCGAGGCGGCCATCGACGGTCTCAACACCGACCTGCGCGAAGCGGTCGAAGTGGAAGACGCGACCAGCGACGTCGACCCCCGCATCACCGGCGCGCTGCTCGAGCTCAAGGCCTCGTCGGAAGCCCTGGACCTGCTCGGCGAGCTGCGCATGAAGCTCGCGGCCGCGCAGCTCTTCAGCGCCCTGATGGAAGCGGGCTTCATGCCCGACAACAACTGGGAGGAGGCGGTGGACTCCGCCGAGCCCAGCCAGGACCTCGCGCACATCGCCAGCAACGGCAACCGGGCGGTGCTGATCGACGCCTTCAAGGCCTTCGCCGAGCTGCCGGACGAAGTGCGCCTGCGTCGCCTGGCGTACCTGGCCGAGGCCACCGCGCACGTCGAGGCGATGGCCGGCCCGGCGCCCGCGGCCTGAAACTCGTGCGCGCTCCCTCTCCCCGCAAGCGGGGAGAGGGTTGGGGTGAGGGGCCAATCTCTCGCCACGAAGCTCAGTCTCTCCCCAACGCCCCCCGCACAAACACCCCCGCTGCGGGATCCTTCCGGAACGCGAGAGTGCGCACCTCGACGTTGCTCAAGAACTCGAGCAACCGCCGTCGCACCTCGCCCTTGGGCAGCGCGACCTCGGCGACGTCAAAGCACTGGGCCATCGCCAGCTGAGCGGCGGCCAGCGCCCCCAACGGCTTCATCGCCTCACCCGAGGCCTTCTCGAGCGCGAAGAAGTACTTCGCCCGGACCATCCCCGGCTGCCCGGCGTTGTCGAAGTCCGAGCGAAAAGGAGTGCCGCTCACCCGCCCGTCAGGGAAGAGCATCACCACCTCATCGGTGAGCAACTCCAAACCCGCGGCCTTGCCCAGGCGCGCGAGGGTCGACTTCCCGTCCCCGCTCTTCCCCGCGGCGACCAGGGCCACCTCACCCTCGCGCAAGGCACAGGCGTGAATGAGCACCGCGCCGCGCCGGGTCCCCACGAGGTACCACGCGAGCCGGAGCACCAACTCCCCGCGAAACGGGCCGTCCTCGAGGGCCACGTCGAGCACGTCACCGTCGAGCCGGAAAGTACACTTCCCCAGCGGCGCCTCGATGAGCGTCCCCTCGAGCGACGCGTGCCTCCGCACCGTCAGCGCGGGCACCTCGTCGCTCTCGGGCACGACGAACCGTCCCCAGTGCACGCGCTCGGTGGACATGGTGCAGATCGACGGGTCGACCCGAATGAGCTGGTCGGCGCAGCGCAGCGAAATCACGCGTGGTTCTCGTCGTCGACGGTCACGATGCGCGGTTGGTGCTTCGCGGCGGCCTTGGCCTTCATCCACCCGAAGCTCGCGAGGCTGACCAGCTCGCCGGGCTTCACGAGGTGGGCGGAGGCGCCGGTGAACCCCACGTCGCCCGACTCGGGCTTGGCGAAGCGCACCTGGCAGGCGAAGCGGTTGCCGGTGGTGACGTCGAGCACGTCGAGCTTCTCGTGTTCGAAGAAGCCGGCGGCCTCGGCGAGGGCGGCGTCGAGGTGGAGCCCATCGGGGCCCTCGAGCTCGATGGAGGTGACGACCGCGCGCTCGATCGCGCCCAGCAGCATCAAACGCATGGCCTTGGTGGCATCAGTCATCGCCCCCGAACTGTAGCCCCGCTCAGCGCAGGCCGAGCGTCATCTGCACCTGCTCGTGGACCGCGCGGGCGAAGAGGCCGCGCTTTCGCAGGGCGTCGGCGAGCTCCGTGGCGAACCCGTGCAGGGTGATGATCTCCCGGGCCCTGCTGCGCTCGGCGTACGAGAGCAACGCAGGGAAGTCGGCGTGGTCCGACACCGGGAAGGCGATGTCGGCGCCGCTGCGGCGGGCGCCCCAGGGCTCGAGGGCCCAGCCGGTGAGCACCGCGAGCGCGCGGTCTTTGACGCCGGCCAGCGAGTCCCCCCGCCGGAAGGGAGGAAAGAGCCCGACCTCGTCATCCTGGAAGGTACCGTCGAAGCAGCGCGCGCCGACGGGCATGCCCAGTTCTTCGAAGATGCGGCCCACGGCGTGGATGGTGGGGTGGGCGCAGACCTTGAGGCCCCGGGCGGCGAGCTGGCGCACGGCCTCCTGCGACTTGCCCAGGGAGTACGCGAGGAGGATGGGCCGCACGCCGCGCGCCAGCTGTTGGCGGCACCACGCGGTGACGTCGTCGTAGACCTGCGCG